>NZ_JBQFQV010000016.1:0-68465 GCF_056537065.1 Ruegeria sp. CH2 | reverse complement strand
CTCAGCATTGGGCTGGAAAAGCCCTGTCGCATTCGAAAGGAAAGTGGCTTAAACGAGCACTTGGGGCGGCACAAAAACGGGACAGGTCCACCAAGGCGTGGAGATGAGACAGAAACCCGGAGCCAAGCGGAGCCACGGCGAGAAAGATGCCAAAGACAACCGTTGGCAGTGGAGAAATATGAGCGGCGCAGCAGTGCCAAACCAACCGAGCAGGAGTTGGCCTGACTTCGTGATAAACAGTTGTCGCGGTGAGTATCTTCTCGCGCTTTTCGCGTATCGTTTTATTGACGCAACGTCGATTCAGTTGTTGTGGCCATTAAGAAGTTTACGCAAACGTAAGCAGCGATTTGATTTTTCGACTAATCGCTCAAAAAGTGACGTCAGACGGCGTTTTCTTCCCCCTTACGTGTCAGTTTGCAACTCTTACATGCGCTCAGTCGCTGCGGGTTGGCACTCACAGTAAGTGATCCTTGAGCCCTCCTTACCAGCACGGATCGGATCAGACCCGCAGCGGCTCTATTCAAGTCGTAGTTCCTCTCGCCAGGGCATGGGATGCCAATCAATGCCCGACACGTGCCATTTCTTTTGAAACGCTGGTTCGAGTCGCAATTGAACAGGCGCAGTTCGGGATAAGAACTGCGCCTGTTCATGGTCAAACCCGAAAACCGCGCGTTTAAGCGGCGACCCACATCTTCAACGGTGCGCGGAAATCCATCAGGTCAAAGCCCTTGTGATCGTCAACCCAACCGCTGATCCGATCTGAAGTCGCACCGACAAAGTCGTTGAACATCGGACAGATCAGACCACCATCATCACGGATCAACGCTGAGGCTTCTGCGTACATTTCCTTGCGCTTCGCATCATCGAGTTCGGCGCGCGCTGCGATGACGATTTGATCGAAACGCTCGTTGAAGAACCGGGTGTCGTTCCAATCCGCTGTGGACAAATATGCTGTGGACAGCATTTGGTCCTGAACCGGACGGCCACCCCAGTAACTGGTGCAGAAAGGTTGCTTGTTCCAAACTTCAGACCAGTAGCCGTCATTGGGCTCGCGCTTCACATCCAGCGTTATGCCCGCGGCAGCTGCGGACTGCTGGAACAACGCAGCCGCATCCAATGCGCCGGGGAACGAATTCTCGGACGACCGAAGCGTGACCGGCCCGCTATGACCCGATTTCTTGAAGTGGAACGCCGCCTTGTCCGGGTCGTATTCGCGCTGTTCGAACTCAGTTGCGAGGGGATAAGAGCTGTTGATGGGTGTGTCATTGCCCACAGAGCCGTAGCCGAAGAGGATCTTGTCCACCATTTCCTGACGATTGATGGCGTATTTCAAGGCCATACGCAGATCATGGTTGTCGAACGGCGCGGTATTGACGTGCATGATAAACACGTAATGACCTGCGTCAGACGTAGAGCGCACCGCGATACCGGGCGCGCGGTCAACAAGACGTGCAGTACGGGGCGGCACACGGTCAATCATATCGACCTGACCAGATTGCAGCGCCGCGACTCGTGCGGTGTTGTCGTTGATGACAATCACTTCGATCGTGCCGGCATGACCAATCGTGTCATCCCAATGGTTGGGGTTGTGTTCAGCCACGAAACGCACACCCATATCGGCGGCTTTCAAAACATAAGGACCGGTGCCAATTGCAGCAGCTGGGTCCTCTTTACCGCCACCAGGCTGAATGACGAGGTGATAATCCGAAAGCAGATATGGAAGGTCCGCATTGGGCGCTTCCAGCTCGACGATGAACAGGTCGCCATCCGTTCGCATATTTGCGATACCACGCAACAAGCCCAACGCCCCGGATTTGGTCTCTTCGTTCGAGTGTCGGTCAATGGTCTGTAGAACATCCTCGGCAGTGACGGGCTGACCGTTTGAGAAGGTGATGCCGTCTCGTATCTTGAACGTCCACGTTTTTGCGTCGGCAGAAGCCTCAAAGCTTTCTGCGACCTTGGGCTCAAGGCCGCCATCAGGTGCAAGCGTCAAGAGCGTCTCACCCCAAAGGCGGGCGACCATATTAGCGGTTGAGTTTGCGGCGGTCGCAGGATCAAGGCTGTCAGTTGTGCCGCCGCCTTGGATGCCAACGCGAATGGTGCCACCTTTTTGTGGACCAGCGGCTTTGACCGCTGACGACATCGCCAGATTGGCTGTTGCAGCAGCCAGCCCCAAGGCGGATGCCTTCCCAAGAAATTCACGGCGGGGCATTTTGCCAAGCGCTGCCTGTTTTGCCAGATATTTGATATGTTCGTTCATGGTGACTTCCCCGTTGTCGTTTGAGAGCTCAGATTTGATTAGTAGGTTGCAAGTGACACTCCGCCTGCATCCGCAGCTGGCGGAAAGTGTCGTGACAATTTTTCAATGATCTCGTCACGCGTGCTGCGGTATTCTTCTTTGAAGAAGAGATTGACGTGTTCACCCGGATCGTTGCGAAGATCGAACATCTCTCCCCAGTCTGCGTTTTGAGGATAGATTGTGACACGCCATTCGTCTGTCATTACCGTCTGGTTGTAAGTGTCCATGCGCGTACGTGGGTGATATTCGGCAAAAAACGCCCGACGCCCCGGGCCATCTGCCTGCGTCATCAGGTGAGCGAAAGAGACCCCTTCGGTCGGCTGATACTCCAGCTCCAAAAAATCCTGCAGGGTCGCGCGCAGATCCAGATGACTTGTTGTCCCGTGACGTTCGCCAGGCTCGATCCCCGGACCTGCAGCGATCAGCGGTACGTGCAAAAGCGATCTGTAGGGGCTGGGGCCTTTTCGGATAAGCCCGTGATCACCCAACAACTCGCCATGATCCGAGGTGAAAATGACAACGGTGTCTTCAAGGAGACCCTGATGCTCCGCCTGTGCCATGATCCGGCCGACGCAAGCGTCAATCATCGAAATCATTCCATTGGTATACGCGATCGCACGGCGAATTGAATCGTCCGAGAAGTTCGATGTTGTCTGCAAAAAACCCTGTTCTCGCGGTGGTCCCGGATCGCGCAGGAAGTCCACATAGCTTTTACCTTTTTCCTCATCATCGCCGTCGCGCAGGAAAGACGGCATCGCTGACAGCTCATCAGGCACATATGAGGGCATTGGCATGTCCGCCGGATCGTACATGTCGCACCATGGCGCAGGGGGGGAAAAAGGATGGTGCGGATCGGGAAAGGAAACAAACAGAAAGAACGGGTCTGACCCGTCATTTTCGGTCAGGAACTCGCAGGCCCGATCTGTGATCCAAGAGTTGTAATGCAAGTCGAAAGGGATGGCCGATTTCCAAACTTCGTCAATATCCCCACATTGCGGTTCAAGCGCGTTTTCCGGGAGATAGAGCTCGGCCGCTCCCGGCGCGACAGATTCCAGCCAACGGGCATAATGCCCACCCTTTGTGGCACTAACGGATTCTCCAATCAGAATGTCGACCGCGTCGAACCCGTAAAAGGGGCCGCACCATCCCTCACTTTCCGGTAAGTCCCAAAAGGCGTTTGAATCCGGCATAAGATGCTCTGGCCCGGCCAGAATAGGTTGGAAGTGGAATTTCCCAACCCCATGGGTCTTGTACCCCATGGCCTGAAAGTCATGGGTGATCAGTTTCAGATCCTCAGGCAGGGCAACCCCGTTGCGCGTCAGGCCGTGCGACCTTGCATACTGACCGCTGAACAAAGTGGACCGGCTTGGAGAGCAGATCTGGTGCGGTGTGAAATGCTTGGTAAAGACGGCGCCCCGCTGGGCCAGTGCGTCTATATTCGGTGTCCTGACATGCTTGTTTCCGGTGCAGCCCAGACTGTTCGCGCGTTGCTGGTCCGTCATAATCAAAATGACATTTTTCTTCATTCTTGGCGCTGCCCTCCGAAACAACGGGACAGTACCACAGCGCTTACATTTGAAATAATACTATCTGTTTCGACTGATATTTGTTAATCGAATACCTATGTTCACCCATAACCAACTCAACGTCTTCTCTGCGATCATGCAAACCGGGTCGGTTTCCGCTGCTGGTCGCAGGTTGAATCTGTCACAACCCAGCGTCAGCCGGCTTTTGTCGGATCTGGAGCGGGAGTTTGGCGTTCCTTTGTTTCGTCGCCGGAGTAAGGGTGTGACACCGCTCCCCGAAGCGGAAGAATTCTATCAAGAGGTTAAACGCAATTTTTCGGCCCTTGCGAACTTGGACGAGATCGCCTCTCAGATCGCTCGGAAGGATCGCGGGTCCTTGTCAATTGCCACAATAACCGCCGCCTCATTAGACCTCGTGCCTCAGGCCCTGAGACGGCTGAACATAGCGGAAAAGAACATCCGGATCGATTGGCGGGTACGATCTTCAAACTGGATACTGGACTATGCCCGTTTCGGCGCGATGAGAACAGGCTTCGCCTATGTTTCGCGCTCTCTGAAGCAAATGAACGTCCTGTTTGAGGGAAGCTTACCACATATTTGTTTTGTTCCCGAAGGTCACCCTTTAGCCGCAGGTCAGGGGGCGCTGACACTGGAACAGATGGCGCCCTATCAGATCATCGGGCTGCGCAACGAAGTTGAGAGTGCTTTGTCGCTAAGTGACTTGCTAGAGGGTGAGCGCCCACCGGTGACTGTCGAAACATCTTTAGCTGCACTTTCTCTTAGCAAATCCTGCGGTGGGTTGCCTCTCGTGGATGCATTTACGGCTTTTCATTGGTTGCAAGGGAACAAAGGACGGCCGCGGATCGTAGAGGACCTTCCTCTCTATCGGTTTGCGGTCGTTGAACCAATTGGCATCAACGCTTCACATATAGACAGGGATTTTCAGGATTGCCTGATCCAAGAGATCGAACGCGTTGTTTTGTGGACCAAACAACTCGGCTAAAAAAACAAAGCGTTCATTGACGTTCAGACTTCTACGGATACACCGGCATTGCGGGACTGTTGCATGCGTTGATGGGTCCCGCTTTTGCCACCGACCAGGATATGCCTCTCGTCCACGCGCCAATCGACACTGGCACGCCGCACGTGTTTCTGGGTCCGCGTTGTGTGCTCCGGCGCAAACTTGGGGCAACGAAGACCAAAATCCAAGGCACTTGCGCGTAGACAGAGGTTAAAGCAAACAAACACCCTTAAGGGTGAGAATGATTGGACGCTCAAAAAGGCAGCACGCTTCTATGAGTGGGCAACCATAGTCCGAATGACTTCAAGCCAGTTGCGCCTCTTCACAAAACCACCGCGCGGACCGGATCACAACGCAATACCCAGCCCGCAACATGCGGATTGGCCGTTCAGCCTTCGATAAAGGAGGAGTCTTTCAACAAAATGGGCTCAAAGCAGCCCTTCTTCCCGCAACAATTCCAGCATATCAGCCTCGGGTCTTGGGCCGATATGGCTGATGACCTCGCGGGCGCAGACGTTGCCGATCCTGGCGCATGTCTCGTAATCGCGCCCTGTGGCCATTCCATACAGGAACCCCGCAGCGAACTGGTCACCGGCACCTGTTGCGTCTACTGGCACGATCCTCTTGACCGGCACGTCGATGCGCGCGCCTCCGTTCAGGACGGTCACGCCATCACCCGAGCGGGTGCAAACCACCAGCGGGCAAATTTCGGCGGTCTTGATCAGCGCCTCTTCCAGATCGTCGGTTTCAAACAGCGATTTGATTTCAGCCTCGTTGCCGATGACGAAATCCAGCTCATTCTCGATCAGCAGCAGGAAATCGACCCGGTGCCGTTCCACGCAAAACGGGTCGGAAATGGCGATCCCGGTCTTGCCGCCACCCTTGTGGCAGGCGCGCGCGGCCTCAAGAAACGCGGCCTTTCCCTTTTCCTTGTCAAACAGATAGCCCTCAAGGAACATGATCTGGCTGCTTCCGGCGACCTCATCGGGCACGTCATGCGACGACAGTTCCGAAGAGATGCCCAGATAGGTGTTCATCGACCGCTCGCCATCGGGCGAGACAAAGATCATCGAGCGCGAGGTTGGCAATTCCCCGCCCGGAACCGGCGGGTTCACGAAATCGACGCCATCTTCGTTCATCGCATCCGCATAGAACCGGCCCAGCGCGTCGTCATGCACCCGCCCGATAAAGGCGGCATCCAACCCCAGCGCACCTGCGCCCGCAATCGTGTTGGCAACGGACCCGCCCGGCGTCTGCACCCGGCGCTCCATCGAGGCATACAGAAGCTCGCCGCGCTCCTGCTCGATCAGTTGCATGATGCCTTTTTCAATGCCCATCAGTTCCAGGAAACTGTCATCGGCCTGCGAGATCACGTCCACAACGGCATTTCCGATACCGGTCAGCTGGTAGGTTTTCATAATGTCTTGTCCTCGAATTGACAGAGATCACGGATGATACAGGTCGGGCATTGCGGCTTGCGCGCCTTGCAATGGTACCGGCCATGCAGGATCAGCCAGTGATGCGCATGGAGTTGAAAATCGGCGGGGATATTGTCTTCGATGGCGCGCTCGACCGCGTCCACGTCCTTGCCGGGGCAGATGCCGGTGCGGTTGCCGACGCGAAAGATATGCGTGTCCACAGCCTGCGCCGGCTGCCGCCACCACATGTTCAGCACAACGTTGGCGGTCTTGCGCCCGACACCCGGCAGCGATTGCAGCGCTGCACGGGAATTTGGAACTTCACCGCCATAGTCTTCGACCAGAATACGGCTCAGCTTGATGACGTTCTTGGCCTTCTGGCGGAACAGGCCGATGGTCTTGATATGCTCGATCAGGCCCTCTTCGCCCAGATCCAGCATCTTTTGCGGCGTATCGGCGATCTTGAACAAGTCGCGCGTCGCCTTGTTGACCCCCGCATCGGTTGCCTGCGCCGACAGCGCCACGGCCACGACCAGCGTGTAGACATTCACATGCTCAAGCTCGCCCTTGGGTTCGGGGTCGGCTTCCTGAAAGCGCGTAAAGATCTCGCGGATCGTATGATAGTCGAGTTGCTTTGCCATCCGGGCCTTAATGCCGCCCGAGGGGCCGCGACACAAGCCCAAAGCCAATGCGCAAGTTCCGGGTCGCGGCAGCGTGTCGCGCGCGCTATGGTTTGTGCCAGACAACGAGGTGCAACCATGAACGTTCAGACCCCCGAAAGCGGATACCACTACAACGTCATGCGCCGGGCAATCGAGCTGATCGATCAGGGCGGCGAGGGCCTGAGCCTTGATGAGTTGGCCCGCCAGATGGATATGAGCCCGGCCCATTTCCAGCGCCTGTTCTCGCGTTGGACCGGAGTGTCGCCAAAACGGTATCAGCAATACCTGACGCTGGGCCATGCCAAGGCGCTGCTGCGCGAACGGTTCACCACGCTTGAAACCGCCCATAACGTAGGCCTGTCCGGCAGTGGCCGCCTGCATGATCTGTTCCTGAAATGGGAATCCATGAGCCCCGGCGAATATGCCCGCAGGGGCGCGGGTCTGACGATCTACTGGGGCTGGTTCGAATGCCCCTTTGGCCCCGCGCTGGTCATGGGCACCGACAAGGGCATCTGCGGTATCGCCTTCGGGGCTGAAACCGGAGAGAAGGCGGCGATGGAGGATATGGTCTCGCGCTGGCCCAACGCGGATTATGTCGAAGATCCGATGCGCCTGCGACCCTGGGTTCTCAGCGCATTCGGCACGGCCAGCGACCGGTCAGAGCCGACACCGCTCTACCTGATCGGCTCGCCCTTGCAGATCAAAGTGTGGGAAGCACTGATGCACATCCCGTCGGGGCAGGTGACGACCTATTCCGAAATCGCGCTGCGCGTGGGTTCACCACAGGCCGTGCGCGCCGTGGGCACGGCGGTCGGGCGCAACCCAGTCAGCTGGCTGATCCCGTGTCACCGCGCCCTGCGCAAATCCGGGGGGTTGGGCGGCTATCACTGGGGTCTGCCGGTCAAACGGGCCATGCTGGCCTATGAGGCGGCACAGGCCGACGCCTGATTGACAGCAGGCCCGACCGCTGCCAAAAAGCACCGCAGGTTCGGGTCCCCTGCCGTTCGCGGCCATTGGCTTTGGTGAAACCCGGTTGAACAAACATCTGTTGCCCTTTCCCTGCGCGCGGATGGTAATGCGAACCCCGTCCTAAACTCGCGCCCGTTCAAGGAAACGAGGCAAATCATGACACTGTCACAACACATCGCTCCGCTGGAGGAGCTGAAAGAGCAGGCCAAACGCCTGCGACGGAAACTGCGCGACACCGGCGTTCAGCTGTCGCACGGTCAGGCCCTGGAACTGGTGGCGCATCAACATGGGGTGCGCGACTGGAACACATTGCACGCGATGGCGGGCAACCGGATGCGCTTGCGTGTGGGGGACCGGGTCGAAGGTCGCTACCTGGGCCAGCCGTTCACGGCGGAAATTCGTGGTCTGACCATGCTGGGGGACGGTGCGCACCGCCGGGTGACCCTACAGTTCGACACGCCTGTCGATGTGGTCCGGTTCGACAGTTTCTCGGCCTATCGCCAGCGCGTGACCGGCGAGATTGGTTGGGACGGTCGTTCCCGTCGCCATACGTCCGACGGGGAACCCCAGCTAGTGGTGCGGCCTGTCTGACATAACACGGGCGAGGCAACCGCGTTGCCTCGCCCTCTCATCTCGCATTGCGCCGGGTGTATTATTCAGCCGCCCAGCCGCCGACGGATTTGACTTCCAGAAAGTCCTCCAGCCCCCAAACGCCACCTTCGCGCCCGTTGCCGGATTGCTTCATCCCACCAAACGGAGAGCCCGCGCTGCGCGACTGGCCGTTCATCTCGACCATGCCCGACCGCAGAACCCGCGCCATGCGGTTGGCGCGCGCCTTGTCCTGCGTCTGCACATAATTGGTCAGGCCATAAGGTGTGTCATTGGCGATCTCGACAGCCTCTTCCTCGGTGTCGAAGGGGATCATGGTCAGAACCGGGCCAAAGATTTCCTCGCGCGCGATGGTCATCTGGTTGTTGGCATCGGCAAAGACCGTCGGGCGGACATAATAGCCCTTGTTCAGCCCCTCGGGGCGTCCGGTGCCGCCCGCGACCAGCCGCGCCCCTTCGTCGATACCTTTCTGGATCAGGTCCTGAATCTTGGTCCACTGAACCTCATTCACGACGGGTCCGATATGGCGGCCCTCTTCTGCGGCACTGCCCACCGTGACCTTGCTGGCGACCTCGGCGGCGATCTCAACAGCCTGATCATAGATCGGTCGCTGCACCAGCATCCGGCTGGGGGCGTTACAGCTTTGGCCGGTGTTGTTCATCATATGCAGCACGCCGCGTTTGACAGCCTTTTCATCGGCATCGGCAAAGACCACATTGGCGCCTTTGCCACCCAGCTCCAGATGCACTTTCTTGAGCGTTTCCGCCGCGTTCTTCGAAATCGCCGTACCCGCACGGGTCGAGCCGGTAAAGCTGACCATATCCACGTCGGGATGACCCGACAGCTGCGAGCCGACGCCCGCGCCATCGCCGTTTACCAGATTGAAGACACCGGGCGGGAACCCTGCCTCGTCCATCATCTCGGCAAAGATCATCGCGTTCAGCGGGCTTTGCTCGGAGGGTTTCAGAACCATCGTGCAGCCCGCAATCGCCGCTGCGCCGACCTTGAGCGTGACCTGGTTCATCGGCCAGTTCCAGGGCGTGATCAATGCGGCCACGCCAACCGCCTCATAGATGATCCGGTCATTCGGGGCGTGATCCCCCAGAGGGCGTTCAAACTGAAACGCCTTGGCCGCGCGGATGAAGTTCTGCAAATGCCATGTGCCTGCACCAACCTGCTGGCTGCGCGACATGTCAATCGGCGCGCCCATTTCCAGCGACATGGCCTGCGCCAGATCTTCCGCGCGGGTCTGGTAGATGTCGATCAGCTTCTCGACCAGCGCGATGCGGGCCTCTACCGGCGTTGCCATCCAGCCCGGCAGGGCGGCCTTGGCGGCGGCAACTGCCGCATCCGTGTCGGCCTGCCCACCCAGTGAGATCACCGCGCACGGCTCCTCGGTCGAGGGGTTGATGACCTCGAAATCATTGGGTTGCGACGGCGCGACCCATTGACCATTGATAAAGAAATTCCGCTTTTCGATCATCCTGAGCCCTCCTGTCGGTCCAGCTAGAATCCGGCTGTTCGCCGACACTCTGTCACCCAAGCGAACAGGGGGCAATAGGTGATTTGATCAAATTATTTTTCCTGTGAAACCGGTGAATTTCCGGGCCGCGACCACGATGCAAGTTTTAACCCATGGGCAAAGTGATTAGGTTGCGGGCAATCGACTCAGGTTAATACTGGAAAGGAGATACCCCATGGGTTTGCGCATCAACGATTCGGTCCCGAACTTCACCGCAGAAACAGATCAGGGCACCATTCAGTTTCACGACTGGATTGGCGACAGCTGGGCCATTCTGTTCTCGCACCCCAAGGATTTCACACCTGTCTGCACCACCGAATTCTCGGCCGTCGCTCAGCTGAGTGACGAATGGGCCGCGCGCAACACCAAGGTGATCGGCGTATCGGTTGACGGAGTTGAAGACCACAAGAAGTGGAAGAAGGACATCGAGGAATACGGCAAGGCCAATCCCGGGTTCCCGATCATCGCTGATGAGGGTCTGGCGGTGTCGAAAGCCTTCGACATGCTGCCTGCCGAAGCCTACCTGCCCGATGGCCGCACCCCGGCTGACAGCGCCACCGTGCGGTCGGTCTTTATCATCGGCCCTGACAAGCAGCTGAAACTGTCGATGACCTATCCGATGACCGTGGGCCGCAACTTTGCGGAAATCCTGCGCGCGCTGGACGGGTTGCAGATGTCGTCAAAAGGTGTCGCAACACCTGCCAACTGGGTGCCGGGTGAAGACGTGATCATCCCGCCCTCTGTGTCGAACGAAGACGCCAAGGCCAAATTCGGCGCGTTCGAGACGATCTTTCCCTATCTGCGCAAGACCAAAGCGCCGTCCTGAGGCGGTTACCGGGTCAGGGGGGCTGTCTGCCCCCCATCGTGCCTGCCGGCACGATTTCCCCCCGAGGATATTTGGGGCCAGATGAAGCAGGCGGGGGCAGGGTAACCGAAGGGAGACCTGCCCCTGGACCTCAGAACTTGTACCGAAGCCCGAAATTGACACTGAACGTATCCAGATCGTCTTCGACGGTGCCGGTCAATGCGCCGTTCGGGGCCAGTCGCCGGGACGAGACGTCAAAGGCGCGGGCATAGCGGGCGTCGACGGTAAAGGCGGTTGACGGGTTGATCTCGTAAGCCACACCGGCGATCAGCTGCGCGGCAAAGGTGGTGTCGCTGTCATCCAGCGCCACACCGGGCCCATAGGCAAAATCCAGATCCGAATAGGTGGCCCCCAGACCAAACCCGGCATAGGGCGTCAGCGCACCCGCCTGTTTGAAATCGAACAGCACATTGGCAAACAATGAGGTCTGCGTGACATCGCCCGAGATATTGCCCTCGGCCCCCGGCCCGTTGCCCGAGAAGTTCACACCATCCACGTCGCTGTCGCGGTAAGACAGCTCCAGCTCAATCCGCGTGCCGAACCTGTCATTTGACCATTGCGGGATTTCCTTGCCGATGGCCACGCCCAGGCCGAATCCCGCGTCGAACTCCGTGTCGACGGATTGGGGCGTGCCGCCGATCGTGCCTGCGAAATCGCTGTCCTGCAGCTGGCTGTACCCGACAAAACCCTGAACATAGGTGCCGTCGCCCAGGCTCTGCGCGGCAAGAGCCGTCGCGCTGGCGGCGAGGGCCGTTGAGGTAAGTAAAATGTGCTTGAACATGATTGTCTCCGTTGCTCCAAAACTCTGCTTGGCCTCGATGTGGGCGGGTTTGACGGAAAGGAAAGGCGCGGGGTTATCACTTCGTTTCACAGGTTTTTGGACGCGCGTGAGTGAATAGATCCGGGGCTGGGGCAGCGCTGTTCATCGGCTTCTTCGGGCCCCTCAGGTTCTGGTTCGCGCCGAATTGTGATAGGGTGCTTAGGGGCAAAACTCAGGCATGCGACCAATCACCTCGGGCTTTCGGACTGTTCAAAGCAGGAGAAGACCATGGCTTTTACAGATTGGTATGTTGAAGGAGAGAGTTTCGGGAACTGCAACTGCGGCTATGCCTGCCCCTGCCAGTTCGAAGAGTTGCCGACCCATGGCGATTGCCGGGGGTTCGAAGTGCTGGAGGTGACCAAAGGGCATTTCGGTGACACCGACCTCAGCGGGACCAAAGCCGCGCTGATCTATGCCTGGCCGGGGCCGATCTTTGAGGGCGGCGGCGAGATGCAGGTGATCGTTGATCCCGCAGCAACCCCGGCACAGCGCGACGCGCTGGAAAAGGTCTTTCACGGTGAAGAAACCGAAGAGATGGCGACGCATTGGTATGTGTTCAGGGCAATGTGCGAGACGGTTCATGACACGCTTTACCTGCCGATCGAATTCGAGATGGACCTAGAAGAGCGCACGGCCAGCGTTACCGTTGGTGATGTTCTGAAATCCACCGGACAGCCGATTCAGGCCCCGCATGGCGGCGGCGCGCATCGGGTGCGCATCGATATCCCCGGCGGGATCGAGTTTTCCATTGCCGAGATTGGCAGCGCCTCGACCCGCTCTGATGCCGCGATAAAGCTGGACCTGAAGGACAGCTATGGCCAGTGGCATCTTCTGAAACATGGGCCCGGCGGGGTTGCTCACTGATCGGCACCCCTGTCAGGCGGCGTGCGCAGATGTGTTCGGGACCGATGACCAGCAGGGCAGCGTCAGATCCGCCTTCAGCACCCGAACCTCGAAGGGTTTCAGCACCGGCAACGCGGTTGATCCATAGCCATCGGCACCGCAGGCCAGATCCGGGAACAGGGTGAACAGCTCGCGCCGTGTGGCAGGTGCCATCGCGCCCAGTGTCGTGTCACCGGGATAGAAGGATTCGGACCAGATGCCTTCGACGTTTACCAGTTCATGCCGGTCAAAGAGGATATGGACATACTCGACCCCTTGCGCGGGCAGCTCTTGAACGATTGTCCGCCCGTTGATCAACCCCTTGGCCGGGGCCAGCATCGCGGTCTCGCAATGCATCAGCTCCATCATCGCCGAGGTGACGGCGATCCGGTGCTGTGGTGAGACGACCAGATCACGGTTTGGGCTGTTCGGCCCGAAACACCCCGCGATGATCCGGACAGGGCAAAGATGAGGGTCCTGCTGCAACTCCTGCGCTGACAAGCGACGCCTGCCGATCCAGCGCACCGGGCGGATATGGCCCTTGGCCGTAAGAACCGGGTCGCCGGGGTTCAGCGTTTCGACACGGCGCAGCCCGGTGGGCGTCCGGATCAGGGACCCGGCGGTAAAACACACGAAAGACGGCAAGGTCTGATAGGTGCTTGGCGCTGCCGTCCCGCCAAAGCTGGTCCCCGTGATCGTATCGTTCAGCTGCGCCTGACCCGAGGTGACGATGATGTAGCGCGGGTTCGAGAACTGAACCAGAATGAAGGTGACAGGCGCCCCGTTCACCGTTCCCGAATAGCTTTCGAAGGTGCTGAAATTCTGGCTTGTCCCGGAAAAACCGGGCAGGGCCGACAGATCAAGCTGCGCGCTGTCAGGGTCGGGATCCTGCAACAGGGCGTCATTGTCGGTGATATCAACGGAATAAGCGGCAGTAATATCGACGCTTTTATTGCTGTAGGGGTCTGCGCTGATTTCGAAAACGGTTATCGAGGCCACGGTCGAAAAGCATCCCTGAATGCAACATGATCATCCTTATGGTTGAGTAAATACACGCATGAAGTGTTAATAATTGATTTACCAAGCCACGGGACGCCCGACACTCCTGACCGCGCGGACAAAAAAAGCCCCGGTCGAAACCGGGGCCTTTCGCATTCAATCAGAGGGTGGGCAGATTACTCTGCGCTTTCCTCTTTCTTTTCTTTCTTCTCGGGAACGATCTCTTCGCCGGTTTCCTGATCGACCACTTTCATCGACAGGCGAACCTTGCCGCGATCGTCAAAGCCCAGCAGCTTGACCTTCACTTCCTGACCTTCCTTCAGAACATCCGACGGATGGTTCAGGCGGCGGTTTTCGATCTGGGACACGTGGACCAGACCGTCGCGCTTGCCAAAGAAGTTCACGAAGGCACCGAAATCGACGATCTTGACCACCTTGCCGGTATAGACCTGACCTTCTTCCGGCTCGGCCACGATCGACCAGATCATGTCATAGGCTTTCTTGATCGATTCCCCATCGGGCGATGCGATCTTGATGACGCCATCGTCGTTGATGTCGACCTTGGCACCCGAAACCTCGACGATCTCGCGGATGACCTTGCCGCCCGAACCGATCACTTCACGGATCTTGTCGGTCGGGATGTTCATGGTCTCGATGCGCGGCGCGTGGACCGAGAACTCGTTGGTCTCGGACAGGGCTTTGCCCATCTCGCCCAGGATGTGCATCCGGCCGTCCTTGGCCTGTGCTAGGGCGGTTTCCATGATCTGAGGCGTGATGCCCGCGACCTTGATGTCCATCTGAAGCGAGGTGATGCCGTTTGCAGTACCCGCAACCTTAAAGTCCATATCGCCCAGGTGGTCTTCGTCACCCAGAATGTCGGTCAGAACCGCGTAAGACCCGTCATCTTCCAGGATCAGGCCCATGGCCACACCGGCAACCGGAGCTTTCAGCGGAACACCCGCATCCATCATCGACAGCGACCCGCCGCAGACAGACGCCATCGAGCTGGAGCCGTTGGATTCAGTGATCTCGGACACCACGCGGATGGTATAGGGGAAGTCGGTCGGCGCAGGCAGAACCGCCTGAAGCGCGCGCCATGCCAGCTTACCGTGACCGATTTCGCGACGGCCGGGCGAACCCACTCGGCCCACTTCACCCACCGAGTACGGAGGGAAGTTGTAATGCAGCAGGAAGTTCGATTTGAAGTTGCCGTGCAGCGCATCGATGAACTGCTCATCGTCGCCGGTGCCCAGCGTGGTCACGGCCAGCGCCTGAGTTTCACCGCGGGTGAACAGGGCAGAGCCGTGTGTGCGCGGCAGCAGCGAGGTTTCGGCTTCGATGGCACGCACATCGGTGGTCGAACGACCGTCGATGCGCTTGCCGCCCTTGACGACGTCACCGCGCAGAATACCGGCTTCCAGCTTTTTCATCGCCGAGCCAAGATTGGCGTCTTCCAGCTGTTCCTCGGTCAGCGCTTCCTTGATCGCTTCACGGGCAGCGGCAACAGCGGCGGTGCGCTCCTGCTTGTCGGTGATCGCGAACGCGGCGCGCATCTGCTCTTCACCGGCAGCCGAAACAGCGGCGTAAAGCTCCGAGTAATCGGGTGCGACGAATTCAAACGGCTCTTTCGCGGCGTCTTCGGCCAGCGAAATGATCAGGTCGATGACCGGCTGGATCTGTGCATGCGCAAAGGTCACGGCACCCAGCATTTCGGCCTCGGACAGCTCATAGGCTTCCGATTCCACCATCATCACGGCGTCTTTGGTGCCGGCAACAACCAGATCCAGACGCTGTTCAGGGTTCAGGCGCAGGTCCTGCATGTCATCCACGGTCGGGTTCAGGACGTATTCGCCATCCACGAAACCAACGCGGGCACCGGCGATCGGGCCCATGAACGGCGCGCCGGAAATGGTCAGCGCAGCCGACGCGGCGATCATTGCAACGATGTCGGGATCATTGACCAGATCGTGGCTCAGCACGGTGCACATCACCAGCACTTCGTTTTTGAAACCGTCAACGAACAGCGGGCGGATCGGACGGTCGATCAGACGCGCGGTCAGCGTCTCTTTCTCGGTCGGGCGCGCTTCGCGCTTGAAGAAGCCACCCGGAACCTTACCGGCGGCGTAATATTTCTCTTGGTAATGTACGGTCAGCGGGAAAAAGTCCTGACCAGGTTTTTGGCTCTTGGCAAAGGTCACGTTGGCCATAACGCTGGTTTCGCCCAGCGTGGCAATCACGGTGCCGTCGGCCTGACGGGCAACCTTGCCAGTTTCCAGTGTCAGCGTCTCCTCGCCCCACTGCATCGATTTCTTCGTTACATCAAACATATGCGTATCCTAGAACGGAGCACTCCCGCCCCTGCGGGTCTCCGGTTTTGCATGGCGGCCCCATTGCCGCCGACCCCATTTATCTTCCGTTCGAGTGCCGGGGTCAGGGCACAACGTCTCAGATACCGCGCGCATACATGAGAATGCGTTGGAAGGAAAGCGAAACCGAAAAAGCTGGCCGGATCATGCTGAGGCAGGCTCTGACCTCTCGCAGCGCGTCGCAAGGCACAGGGGCCGCATGATGGCGCGCTGCGTGCCATTGCCCCCGTCCGGGAAATGGCCTGACAGAACCGGATCACTGCGCTAACCTCACTTTCATCGGGGGTGCGAATGAAAAGACGGCTTACGACAGTGCTGGCGGCTGACGTTGTCGGGTACTCGGCGCTTATGGATCAGGACCGGCAGGGTACACTTGCAGCGCTGAAATCGTTCCGTGACGACACGCTCACCGCCCTGCTGGAATCCCACAACGGCACATTGATCAAAAGCATGGGGGATGGCTGGATCGCCGAATTCCAGTCAACGTCAGACGCGTCGGATTTTGCGATTGCCCTGCAATCCTGCGACAAGCCCGAAGGGCTGCGGCTGCGCATCGGTATTCACACGGGTGAGGTCATCACGGAAGGCGAGGACATCTTCGGTGATGGCATCAATGTCGCTGCCCGGCTCGAGGCTCTGGCCAAACCCGACCAGATCCTGATCTCGGACACGGCGCATCACAGCCTTGACCGGGGTGATGCGGGTCTGTTCGGCGGCGGCGGGCAGGCCGAGCTAAAGAACATCACGCGCCGCGTTGGTGTCTGGTGCTGGCCAAAGGGCTCAACCGCCAATCTTGCAACACCCGCCGACACCCGCCCGGGGATCGCCGTCCTGCCCTTCGACAACATGTCCGGCGACCCCGAGCAAGAGTTCTTTGCCGACGGTATAACCGAAGACATCATCACGGAACTGTCGCGCTTTCGCTGGCTGATGGTCGTGGCCCGCAACTCGTCCTTCATCTTCAAGGGAAAAACGACGGATATCCGCCAGGTCGGCCTGACGCTCGGGGTTCGGTATGTGCTGGAAGGGTCCGTCCGCCGCGCGGGACAGCGTGTCCGGATCACCGGGCAGTTGATCGATGCGGAAAATGGCAGCCACCTGTGGGCCGATCGCTTTGACGGGGTGCTGGACGATATCTTCGACCTTCAGGACAAGGTCACGCAAGAGGTCGTCACGGCGATCGAGCCTTCGCTGCGCCACGCTGAAACGAACCGGTCCCGCGCCAAGCCGACCGAAAACCTCGAAGCATATGAACTCTATCTTCAGGCGCAGTCGCATTTTCATCTGCTGACAGATGACGCCAATCGCGAAGCCATCCGGCTGACGACGCTGGCGCTGGACCGCGACCCGGATTACGCCGCTGCCGCAGGGCTGCTGGCCTGGCTGCACATTCAGCGGCTTGTTCAGGGGCTCGATCCCATCGGCGAAGGGCCCAGGGCCGCCATCAGCGCGGCAGAACGCGTTCTCATGAGCGACCGCGCCGACGGCATTGCCATGGCTTATGCGGCGCATTCAATCTCGATGCTGGCCCGCGACTTGCCGCGCGCGCGGGCGGCGTTCAAACAGGCTCTGGCCGAAAACCCTAATGCTGCAAGTGTTCACATGCTCGCCTCCATCAACCTGTGCATGTTGAACCGGTCGGACGAGGCATTGGAACACGCAACACATGCCATTGAACTCAGCCCGAAAGACCCGATGCGCCATGCGGCGCATATCGCCCGGGCAAGTGCGCTTTTTCAACTGCGCCGGTATGACGAGGCCGCCGCCGCAGCGCGTGACGCTCTGGCCGTTCGGTCAGGATTTGTCATGAGCCACCTGATGCTTATTGCCGCCTTGGGCCAGATGTCGGATGCCGCAGCGGCGCAGGCGGCGATAAGCGACCTGCAAGCATTGCGCCCCGATATCACCGCTTCCTCGGATCAGACCAGTTTGCCAATCTTTACCGTTCCGGCCTGTGCGGAAAGCTGGCGCGAAGGGTGGAAAAAGGCCGGTCTTCCCGAATAACGGCTGATCTACAGACACGCGTTCTGCTGCGGCCACGAAACGCCGCGCCCCCCGGTTGGCGGCGACCGGTTGTTCAAGTGTGATGTTCACCACAGAGAGATTTCAAAACTCGTCTATTGTGCAGGCTTATTGTGTCAAAGTTAATGAAAGTAGGTTTACCCATGAAGCTCCATTCCGCCTCTGGCATTTCATTCAACCCTGATGTGTTCGACGAGTCATTTATCGAGATGCTTGACAACCTCCCCGAGGACGCGGTCGAGGACATCGACCTTGATGCAGGCCCCAAGATGCCACTGATGACAGCCCCGGCCACCGAACCAAGCGCGGCGGACGTGGCCGCGATCATGGAAAGCGCATGGGAAGAGCTTTATGCCTCAGACGAAGGGGCCGATATCCGGGCGCTTCCGGCCGACCAACAGGCGCAGATCAAGGCGCGGTTCCTGTCCCCCGACCCGATACCCGAGGCCGAAGCCGCCACGGTTCCCGTCGATGCCGCGCCGTTTTCAGTGCAGGAAACCGCGGACAGCCTGATCCTGATGCAAGGGGACACGCCGCTTTTGGGGGCACCGCTGGGCACCAGCAGGAAAAAGCGCAAGAAAGCCGCGCTGAACACGTTTATCGGGGCCGCCGCCAAGGCGTTTGCCGATATCATCACGATGGCCATGGCCGCGCTGGGGGTTTATCAGGCGCTCGGAACCAAGACGGTCACGCGCGCAGGGGCCGGGATTGCTGTCAAATGCAGCGGTCCGATCAGCCGCCACGCCGGTGCAATCGCCAAGGCCGGAACGGCGGGCAGCGATCTGGCCATGATGAAGGCCATGCTGGGCGTCGCCAAGGCGTCTGTCGGGTTCACCAAACTTGCGGGCATCGTTCTGACCGACATGAGCGGCCTGGAAAAAGCCGCCGCGATTGCCACCTGCGTCGGCGGCATGACTCTGGCCGTCGCCTCGGCAAGCGGGTCGTTCTGGGTGTCGATGCTGGCGATGGTAACCGCAGTTGCGATGTTCGTGATCGACACCGCCTTGGCGGTCGATACCTACAAAAAGTGGCAGGCGATCTGACCCGAAATCAAAGACGCCCGCCATTTGGGCGGGCGTACAAATCTTACAGACCGGGGTTCAGAACCGGTACAAAACGTAACAAATACGTTTAGCGGCGGATGCCCAGCTTTTTGATCAGGTCCTGGTAACGCGCCTCTTCCTTGCCCTTCAGGTAGTCCAGCAGCTTACGGCGCTGAGCAACCATTTTCAGCAGACCACGACGACCGTGGTTGTCTTTCTTGTGGGTCTTGAAGTGCTCGGTCAGGGTGTTGATGCGCGAGGTCAGGATAGCAACCTGTACTTCAGGCGAACCGGTGTCGCCTTCTTTGGTTGCGAATTCTTGCATGACGCGTGCTTTTTCAGCGGCAGTGATCGACATCGGGGTCTCCTTTAAAAGGTTAGAGTTGATGGCGCAGGCCGGGATGTCGTCCAGCACAGGCCCATGGAGAAAACCGCACCGATTCCGATGCGGATGGGCGCGTATAAGCGCAATTGACCCAAATGGCAAAGGGTTTCTGCGGGCTCAGGCCATCTGCCCGTATTGCGCCAACTGGGCTTCGGTGATCAGCTGAATGTCGGCCGCTGTCATCCCTTCGGCACCATATACCTGCGCAACTTCTTGGCCATCTATGAAAACCCTTGTCAGGTTGGCGTTTTCGGCGTCGACCTCAACCTCGATTGCCGGGTCGGTCTCATCCTCCCACGTCACCAGCAGCTTGTCTTCGCCGGGTTGAAACCCCATCACGGTCACCTGATCGTCGCCTGGGTTCAACACGATATCATCGGCCCCGTCTCCGCCCGTTACCACGTCTTTGCCGCCTGCCAGAATGGTATCGTCACCCGCACCGCCGTTCAGGAAATCCCTTTCGGCGGCCCCCTCTTCGATCCCGAAAACAAAGTCGTCTCCATCCCCGCCAAAGACGGTATCCTCACCTTCGCCCCCGTTCAGAACATCGTCCCCGAACCCGCCCTGCAACGCATCATCCCCTGCGCCACCGTCCAGCCTGTCGTCGCCCTGACCGCCAAACAGTTCGTCCTCACCCGCACCGCCATCCAGTGTGTCGTCACCAAAGTGACCGTAAAGGGCGTCCTCCCCGTCATCTCCGAACAAGAGGTCGTCATCCGCCTCACCGTGCAGGATGTCATTTCCCTGCCCGCCCGATATCTCATCCGCGCCGTCGCCCCCGTGCAGAACGTCGTTGCCCTTGGCACCGCTTATCGTGTCGTCCCCGCCATAGCCGTTGATCTGATCGACACCGTCCTGCCCGGTAATCACGTCCGAACCATCGTCACCGGCAATCACGAGATCGCCTTCAAACTCCGAGATCACAGTCCCGGTGGAGGGTGCCTCGTCACTGTCCGGCGAAGGTTCGGTGTCGGTGCTTTCCGGATCTTCGACACCCTCGCCGATGACCAGAAACTCACCAGTATCAACCTCGGCTGATGGTTCACCTTCGGGGTTTTCATCCGGCGTGTCGTCCTCTTCGATCAGAAAATCGCTCATCGCGTAAGCAGCGCCGCCGATGGCGGCCAGTCCAAGCAATCCGGCCAGAAACATGGAACCCCTCCGAAAGCATGATGCTCCGAGGGTGGAATATCCCATATCGCCCGTCACAGGGTCAAAGGTAAACCTTTGAAATGGTTAACCCTTGTCACCAGAGCTCAGGCTGCTGCGTATAGGCGATATAAAGCGGATGTTTGGGGTGGCCGTCCTTGGTCAGGCCCAGATGGAACAGCGATTGGCCGGTGCCGCGCAACAGGGTTTCCACCGCAGGGCCACGCTCCAGATGCGCGCCATGCGTGCCCCAGGCCGCGATGACCTGATCGGCCCATTGCACGCCGTCCAGAATGGCCGCGTCATTCTCGGGCCCGACCGGATCGGCGGCAGCCCGCATCTTGCGCGGGTCGGTATCGCGCCACGCAAAGATGTTCGTGACCTGAAACGCCCCGAACCCCAACGCGCGTGCGCGCCGTTCACAGCGTTCAACCGTCGGATCGTTCTGCACCTCGGTCGCGGTTGACGGGTTCAGCATCACAAATAATGCCTTGCGCCCTTCAGGGTCCCAGATGCGGGTCAGGCTATAGCGGTATTTCTCGCAATCGGAGTATATGGCGGTCGAGGGCGCGTCGCCCTTGGTGTGGGAACGGGTGATCATGCCCTTCGCATAACACGGCTCTCAGTCGACGAACACCCGGCTGGGGTGCAATTCACCGGATTTATAGATGCCAACGGCCACGGCCTTGCCGTCGAATGATGCCCAGGCCTCGTCGCCGTATTCAATGTCTGAGGCCAGCACCATGCCCGGATTGCCATTGCGCAGACGGGTTGCCCCCTCGGCGGTGCATTTCAGCTCGGGCAGGTCGGACAGGCCGGTTTCCAGTGGGTGCAGATATTCGTCCAGCGCGGTTGTTTTCGCCATCTCGTCGATCTGCTCGATGCTTAACCCGTCCTCGGCCTCGAAGGGGCCGGACCAGATGCGGCGCAGTTCCTTGACGTGGCCGTGGCACCCCAGCGCCTCGCCCAGATCGCGGGCAATCGAGCGGACATAGCCGCCTTTGCCGCAGGTCATTTCCAGCACCACGTGATCTTCGTCGGGGCGGTCGACAAGGATCAGTTCCTCGACCCAGAGGGGGCGGGCGGTCAGTTCCACATCCTCCCCGTCGCGGGCCAGTTTATAGGCGCGTTGGCCGTCGATCTTCACCGCCGAGAATTTGGGCGGCACCTGCATGATATCGCCCAGAAACGGGGTCAGCGCCTGTTTGATGTCATCATCCGAGGGGCGCGCATCGCTTTGCGCGATCACTTCGCCCTCGGCATCGTCCGTGTTGGTGGCCTGCCCCAGTCGCACGGTAAAAGTATAGGCTTTCAAGGCGTCGGTGATATAGGGAACGGTCTTGGTTGCCTCGCCCAAGGCAATTGCCAGAACGCCGGTCGCCTCAGGATCCAGCGTGCCCGCATGGCCCGCCTTTTTGGCATCCATCGCCCAACGCACCTTGTTGACCACGGCGGTCGAGGTCATGCCCGCGGGCTTGTCCACCACCAGCCAGCCGGAAATGTCGCGACCCTTGCGTTTGCGTCCCATCATGCACCTTGAATCTTGCTAAGGCGCGCGAGTTAACGGATCACTCTGCCGCTGTCAATTTGCGGGCGTTTCTTCGACGACGCCGACAATCGGCCCCAGCGAGAATCCCAGATCCGAGCGGTTGCTGGCCCGCTCATACATTCGCGAGATGTTGCCGTCGAAAAACAGCGCGTTTGGCGTGCCAAGCACATCGCGGAACAAACGTCCGAACTCGTGGAAGGTGACATAATCTTCCGAGATCGCAAACACCGCCCGTGTACCATCGGAACTGGTGCCGACCCCATTTCGAACATAAAGCGAGGTCGAATCAGGCAGGAAGCGCGGGTGCAGTTCTCCGTCGATCACCAGCATGGGACCGGATTGGGTGGCAAAGCGGCAGGTGGGCGCCTGATCCACGTATTCAAGCGTTTCAAACACATCTGCCCGGCCTTCGCGGATGCAGAACACGCCATTGGGCAGCAAACCGAAGTTGCCGGGGCCGGGGTTGGTGATCACACGCATCTGCTCCTGGCCGTCCTCGACATAATGGCCAACGGGTGAACGGTCGTCGTGGTACATGCCCGCGTTCATCGCAAAGGTCAGCCGTTCGCCTTCCGGGGCCAGCACTTCGTTGACCGCCGAAAAATGCCCCAATACCTGACCGTCTTCACCGTTCAGAAACAGCCGCAGATCTTCATTGGCGGCATCGACGTTGCAAACCGTATAACGTTTGTCCTCATGGGTCAGCTTTTCACAAGTGACCGCGCCTGCCTGCGCGGCCCAAAGAAGCGTCGCCAATGTGACAAACGTGCGGATCACTCGTCCAGATCGCGGCGCACCGCGTCCTGTTCGAACATGCGGCGGGTGTCGTCCAGACGGTCGAACGTGTCATCCAGCCGAAAGCGCAGATCGGGCGCGAATTTCAGGCCGACTTTCTTGCCGACCATGCGCCGCAGCTCACCCTTGTTGCGGGCCAGAAGTTCGATCACGTCCTCCTGCCCTCTGCCGCCAAGGGGCAGCACATAGGCGGTGGCGATCTTCAGATCGGGCGAGGTACGCACCTCACCCACGGTGATCGACATGCGATTCAGGTCGGGGTCGTGGACATCTCCGCGCGCCAGAACTTCGGACAGGGTGCGGCGGATCAGTTCGCCGACACGCAGCTGCCGTTGGGACGGGCCGGGGCCATCATGGAATTTGTTCTTTGCCATAATCCCCGATCTAAGCGCAAAGCGGGGCTTTGCCAAGCGGGCGCGAACCGGGTAGGAGGCTTTGAGCCGACTTAACGAAAAGGACCAGCGCAATGACCCATATTCCGGGGATCGTCATCACAGGGGCTTCGGGCCGTATGGGGCAGATGCTGATCAAGACCGTGTCGGACAGCGATCAGGCGCGTCTGGTCGGCGTGGTCGAACGCAAGGGCCATGACTGGATCGGTCAGGATGTGGGCACGGTCATGGGCGGGCAGGCGCTGGGCGTTACCGTCACCGACGACCCGCTGGAGGCCTTTGCGCAGGCGCAGGCAGTGATCGACTTCACCGCGCCCGAGGCGACACTGGACTTCGCCGCGCTGGCCGCGCAGGCGCGCTGTGTGCATGTGATCGGCACCACCGGCATGTCCGACGAACAGATCGCAGCACTGGAACCCGCGTCGCGCCATGCGGTGATCGTACGAGCCGGAAACATGAGCCTTGGCGTCAACCTTCTGGTGCAATTGACCAAAAAGGTCGCAGCTGCGCTGGATGAGGATTTCGATATCGAGATCATCGAAGGTCACCACCATCACAAGGTAGATGCACCTTCGGGCACCGCCTTGATGCTGGGAGAGGCCGCAGCCGAAGGGCGTGGCGTTGAGTTGTCGGACGTGTCCGACCGGGGTCGGGACGGCATCACCGGTGCGCGCAAGCGTGGAGATATCGGTTTTCACGCTATTCGCGGCGGCGACATCGTGGGGGAACATGATGTCCTGTTCGCCGCCCCTGGAGAACGCATCGTCCTGCGCCATCTGGCCACCGACCGCGCCATCTTTGCCCGCGGCGCGTTGAAAGCGGCGCTGTGGGGGCAGGGCAAATCCCCCGGTCAATATGACATGGTGGATGTGCTTGGGCTGTAAGCCATAGACGGGCCGCTCGACGGCGTTACACTCGGGCGTATGGGGAACCTGACATCACGTGTGATGACCGGATTGGTGCTGGTCCTGTTCTATCTGACCCTGCTGCCCTTCGTCGCGCAGGGGTTTGACATGATCGGCGTCGGGCTGTCTGAGAGCGCGGCACAGAAAAGCTACTTGTTTGCCTATGACCAGAGTGTCGCTAATGCGGCGATGATGTTGCATATCCTTGCCGGAACGGTGTTGGTGGCTCTTGTGCCGCTGCAGCTGCTGAAAGGGCTTCGGCTGAAATACAATCGGTTTCACCGCGGCTTGGGTGTGGCTCTGATTGCGTCGGCTTTGATCACCGGACTGGCAGGAATGACCTATATCCCCCTGCGGGGAACGATCGGTGGACCGATGATGTCTGCAGCGTTTTTCTTGTATGGGCTCTGCCTGTTCACTGCAGCTCTGATGGTGGCGCGCATGGCTATATTCGCGGATCGTGCTGGCCATTGGGCATGGGGTCTGCGTCTGTTCTGGCTGGCGCTGGGGTCGTGGCTCTACCGTGTGCATTATACGGTTTGGTATCTGTTGACCGGCGGGTTGGGGTCAGAGCCTGATTTCTCGGGCCCTTTCGATCAGGTTCAGAACTTCGCGTTCTTCGTACCATACCTGCTGGCTACGCAGATTTGGATCGCGCGTTGCCGATCTGCTCATCGGGGGGCTCTGATCACAAATCCCTGATCTTGTCGGCGCGCAGCGGGCAGGCGAGGTAGACGCCAAATTCCTGACCGATATCAGCGCTGACGCGGGCGTGCACCGCACCCTGCCGATCGAGGAACCGCTGGTTGTCTTCAACCGGGAATATCCCCTCGTGCCAGATACCGGGATGGATATACAGCCCGCGCGAACCGTCGCACCAGAACGCCACCACCTTTTCTGGTGTCAGGTTGTCGCCGGGCAACGCGGCAGGAATGATGAAGGGCTTGTTGTCGAGCGGCCAGAACATCTGCCCGCCATCCGGGTGGTAGTTCATGTGCCACAGCAGCACCTGATCGCGGGGCGCTGTTTGGCGGCTTGTCTGTGCCTGCTGCGGATCGGTGGACCAGCCGAGGACATAGTGGCCATTGACCGCTTCGTTCTCGCCATAAAGCACGTCGCCCTTCCACTCACCGCGAAAGGTGCCTTCGACCCAGCCGCCTTCGTCGCCGGTGCCTTCATCGATCGGCCGCCACCCCTGTTGTGGCCAGCGGGTGATCTCGATCTCGAACCCTTCGGGATCATCGACCAGACACCCATAGCCTTTGACCGAGGCGTCCGTCGCGCGGATCAGGGGAACCTCGTGCCAGGGCAGCGAGGGTTTGGTGCTGGCTTCAAAGATGTATTCCGGGGCGTTCATGCGGCCTCCATGTGCTTGTCGACCATACGCTGCACCATCGGCGCAAAATGTGCAAAGTCCGGGGTTTCCATATCCGCGCGTTTGCCGGCCTCATCCAGATAGCGGACCTGAATGATCTCTTTCAGGTTCGGGTTGGCTTCGAACGCGGCAACTTCTTCGGCGCTCATCGGACCACCTTGCAGTTCCAACGTGTGAACCGACGCCGCGGACAGGCGATTGAAATACTCGGGTTTGGTGGCACAAAGATACCGCTTGGCTGCCACGTGATAGCGGCAGCAATCGGTGATGACCGAGGGGAAGAACTGCTCCAGCACCTCGGCGCCCGCGTCCTCATGATGACGGTCTTCGGTGTCGTCGGGGTGGTAGGTGCCGAACTCGGATGTGAAATGGCCGATGTCGTGCAGCAAGGCGCCCACGATAATTTCCTCGGGCAACCCGTTCTGCTCGGCAATGGTTGCACCTTGCAGCATGTGCTGGGCCATGGTGACAGGCTCGCCCAGATATTCTTCACCGCCGCGGCGCGCAAAGATGTCGCCGATGAAGGCGACGATATTGTCCCGGTTCAGGGTCGAGAAATCAGGTTTCATTCCGCCGCCTCCGGTTGCGCCATCTCCATCGCCGCCAGTGTGGACAGCAACCCGTCCTTGTCGGCGTAACATCCCTGCAACCAGCGCGATCCGGCCCCGGAATAGCCAAGCCGCGCGTGCAGGACGCGGGTGTTGTCGACGATAAAGCTTTCCCCCGGTTCCAGTTTGAACGACACGCCCATCGCCGGATCGTCGATGATATCTCCCAGTTGGCGATAGGCGGCGTAATAAGCCTCCATCTTGTCAAACGGCACATCCACAAAGGGGGCGGAAGAGCGGTTGTTGAAGCGGATGCCGATCAACTCGCCATCCGGCGACAACTCGATCATCGGGCGGCGCGACCGCAGGCAGACCCCGTCCGAGCCCTTGTACTCGAACCGCGCCGGATATCCAGCCAGCAGGGCAAAGCCTTCGGGGTTTGCGTCACGCAGTTTTTCGATGGCGCGGAAGCCGTCAACAACGATGGACTCTCCACCTTCAGCCGAGTTTTCCAGACAATAGAGGATTTGCAAGGTCGGCACCGGGTCGCGATAGGGGTTGTCGGTATGCGCCTGAAGGCCAAGCCCGGTATAGGCAAGGTTGGTCGGGTTCACCTCGGTCCGCACCTCGAAATAGGGGCCATAATTGGTTTCGCGGACATAGCCGAACAGGTCAGCGACCTTCAGCAATGATTCAGGCTCGGTCGGGCCGCCGGTCAGCTTGGCAAAGCCGAACTCGGCCACAGCGGCCAGCCAATTGCGCTTGGCCGCCGGGCTGGCATGGACCTCGTTCCAATCGCCGCTGGGCGCGGCGATGCCACTTTCCCAGGTCGTGATGCCGGGGGCGATGCGACCCAGCGCAATGTCATGATCGCGGTCGTAGCTGTTTTCGGCCAACCAGTCCGCCGGGAAGGTGACGGTTTTGCCCTCAGGCTGGAACGTGACTTGCAGGTCGCCCGCGACCACCTCGGCTGAACTGACCGAGATGTCGGCAGGAATATCGCCGATGGTGATCAGGCGCTGACCGTTGCCCGGCGCTCGGGTATCAGCGTCCAGCGCGTTGTCGCGCAGCCAGATGGCGTGGAAACGGGCCTTGGCCCCGGTGTCAAACGCGACTGTAACAATCGAGGTGTCGTGGGTGGCGGTGCGCAGCATTGGGGGTCTCCTGTTCGGCGCGAGCTTTGGTTGAGCAGATACGCCGTTCGTGGCATTACGACAATTAATCCTTATTTCGGCTGAGGCTTGGAAAAACTAATGGCTAAGAATAAGACCGGATTACCGCCGCTGGATTGGTTGCGCGTGTTCGAAGCCGCTGGGCGGCTTGGCGGGTTCTCGGCGGCTGCGAAAGAGTTCGGGTTGACGCAGGCCGCCGTCAGCCAAAGGATCGGCAATCTTGAGGCGTGGCTGGGCCGGTCCCTGTTTGTGCGCGAGGCGCGCGGCGTGTCGCTGACGGTCGAAGGCGAAAGCTATCTGCCGCTGGTGCAGGACAGCCTGCTGGCGTTGGAACGCAACACTGAGGATCTGTTTGGAAAATCGCCACGCGAACTCAGGGTCGCCGGGTTGTCATCAAACATTCACGCCCTTGTTTTGCCGGCCCTGCCTGTGTTCCGAAATCTGCGCCCCGAGGTTCGGGTGATGACCGACTCGGTTGCGCGCCGGTCGTCGCTGGATGAGGAACGCACCTGGCTGCAAATCCGCTATGGTCGCGGCGTGTGGGCCGGGCGCGACGCGGCATTGATCGCGCATGAGGTGCTGGTGCCGATGGCCGCGCCGGGCGTTGAATGGGGTGCCCCCCTGATCGATCTGCGCGGCGAGCGTCCGGGCTGGCGCGAGTGGAACCGGAAATACGGGCACGGGGACGTCGCGCCATCACATGTCAGTTTCGATTCGATGGAACATGCTGTTTCGGCGGCAAGGCGCGGAATGGGGATTGTGCTGGGCTCGGTTCCGCTGGCGTCCGGTGATCTAAAGGATGGCCGGTTGCGCAGGTTAGAGCTGCCAGAGCTGCAGACCAAGGACGGGTATTGGCTGACATGGCCCGAAGATCGGGCGCAGTCCAGAAAACAGCGCGCCCTGATCGATGATTTTCTGAAGGCGCTGCGCGGCTGAGGGCCTAGAAATCGATGGCGATGCCTTTCTTTTCCCAATCACCGTAACGGGCGGGGTCCAGCCCATCGCGCCCGCCCAGTTCCTTGGGCATTTCCCTGGCCTCGGCCCGGGCTTTTTGGCGGCGTTCTTCCGCTTCGGCCAGTGCGCGTTGGGCGGCGGGGGGCAGGTCTTTGCGGTCGTCACTCATGACATCGGGTTCCTTTCCGTGCATAGCCTTGATATACGCCCGCGTCCGCCAATGGCAATGCGGGCACAGGTCACATGAAGGCGGTATCATGACAAACAGCGCGACAGCAGCACGGCGCAGCGCAATCTATCTGTTGGATCAGGTTCTGGGCGAAGGCCGCCTGTTGTCTGAATGCCTGGCCGCGGGCGCTTTGGATCGGTTGGGGCCAGAGGATCGCGCGCGCGCGCAGCGGTTGGCGTCGGAAACCCTGCGCGGGCTGGAGCGCGCCGACCGTCTGCTGGACAACCACCTGAACCGAACACCCGCCCTGACCGTACACAACGCGCTGCGGCTGGGCGCGGTCGAACTGTGCAACGGGGAAGCTGCGCATGGGGTGGTGAACTCCATGGTTGAAATCATCAGCCGCTCGCGCAAGCACGGGCGTCTGAAAGGCTTGGTGAATGCCGTTTTGCGCAAGGTCGCGTCCGAGGGTCCCGAAGCATGGCCGAAAATGCGTGTCCCGCGTCTGCCGGAGTGGTTGCGAGACCCGCTGATCGCGGCGTGGGGTGCCGAAGCGGTGGCCGGAATGGAACAGGCGCATTTCGCGGGCGCACCACTGGACCTTACACTGAAGCCGGGGGCGGAAAGCCCTTCGGGCGAAAAGCTGCCTACCGGGTCTGTGCGTATTCTGGATGCGGGTCAGGTCTCGGCCTTGCCGGGATACAAGGCTGGGGATTGGTGGGTGCAGGACGCGGCAGCCGCGCTGCCGGTACGTGTTCTGGCACCGAAGGCGGGTGAAAAGGTGTTGGACCTTTGCGCGGCACCGGGCGGTAAAACCATGCAACTGGCTGCGGCGGGCTCGGATGTGACGGCGCTGGATGTATCCGCGGCGCGCACGGAACGCGTGCGCGAAAACCTAGAACGAACCGGATTGACGGCAGAAGTCATCGTGGGTGACGCGCTGGACCATCAGGGTCGGTACGACGCGATTTTGCTGGACGCGCCCTGCTCGGCCACGGGTACGATCCGCAGGCATCCTGACTTGCCCTTTGCCAAGGATGGCTCGGAATTTGGCGGATTGATCGAATTGCAGACGCAGATGCTGGCCCACGCATGGACGCTGCTGAAACCTGGCGGGCGGCTGGTCTATTGCACCTGTTCGCTTTTGCCGGATGAGGGCGAGGTTCAGATCGAAGACGCGCTGGGCATGTATCCGGACATGCGTGTTGATCGCGAGGCACTGAAGCTCTCCGGCATCGAAGACAGCTGGATCACCGAGGAAGGCGGCCTGCGTCTACGGCCCAACTACTGGCCCGATCGCGGGGGTATGGACGGGTTCTATATCGCCTGCCTGAACAAATCCGCCTGAGTGCACGCTTTTCGATGACTTGACGATCGGCGCGGTCTATCGTTGGGTCTCAAGCGCCAGCAGAGCGCAAGGGGCAGAGTAACACGCGCATGTCAAATTCGGACACCATGGCCAGTCGGTGGATGCGGTTGCAGAACCGTTTCTACGCGCGTCTCAGCCAACGGCAAAAGGCCGCCACGGGGTTTGTTGCGCAGCCTCAGCCGCGCACCGTTGGTTCGTTTGCGCGCGGGCGGCAGCTGGTTGCGGGGAATCTCTTGTTCGCCGGCTATTTGGTCGAGGCAGACGATACAGCGTTGTGGGATGTCATTGCCCCCAGCGCTGGCTTTGACGAGGAACGCCATGGTTTTGCATGGCTGGATGATCTGGCCGCTGTCGGTGATATGCGCGCACGAGAAAAAGCGCAGCGCTGGGTCTGGGGCTGGATCGAGGCGCATGGCCGCGGGCAGGGCCCCGGCTGGGTACCTGACCTGACCGGGCGGCGGGTGATGCGCTGGATCAACCATGCGCTTTTTCTGCTGCGCGGGGCAGATGAAAAGCAAAGCAAACTGTTCTTTCGATCTTTGGCGCAGCAAACATGGTTCCTGTCCAAACGCTGGCAGGCCGCGACGCCCGGGTTGCCGCGTTTCGAGGCGCTGGCCGGTCTTGTGCAAGCCGGATTGGCGCTGGAGGGGTTGGAGCAGATGGCCGATCCGGCCCTGCGGGCTTTGGCTGGCGAGTGTGACCGGCAGGTGGACGCACAGGGCGGTATTCCAACACGCAACCCGGAAGAGCTGCTTGAAGTGTTCATGCTGCTCAGCTGGACGTCGGCGGCGCTCAGCGACCTTGGACGCGGCACACCCGTTGCGCAGGCCAATGCGATCAAGCGGATCGCACCGACCTTGCGCAGTCTGCGCCATGCGGATGGCGTGCTGGCGCGGTTTCACGGTGGCGGGCGCGGGGTCGAAGGGCGGCTGGAACAGGCGCTTGCGCAAAGTGGCGTCAAGCACAAGGCGGCGACCGAATTGCCAATGGGCTATGCCTGCCTGTCCGCAGCGCGCACCACAGTGATCGTGGATGCCAGCGCGCCGCCGTCCGGAGCGGCTTCATTCAACGCGCACGCATCCACGCTGGCGTTCGAGCTGACCTCGGGGCGGCGCCCTTTGATCGTGAATTGTGGATCGGGGGCCAGTTTTGGGCTGGATTGGCGCCGTGCCGGGCGTGCGACGCCTTCTCACTCAACCCTGTGTCTGGACGGGTTCTCGAGCGCGCGATTGGCCAACCCGTTGCCGGGCCGCGAAAGTCAGGCGCTGGTCGACGCGCCGCGGGACGTTCCGGTCGATTTTGAAGATGCGTTCGAAGGCATCCGTTTCATGGCCGGGCATGATGGGTATGTCAAAGTCTTCGGGCTGACCCACGCGCGCACATTCGAATTGCGCTTTGACGGGCGTGAGCTGACGGTCGAGGATATTCTGCTGACCGCAACCGACAAGGCCAAGCGTCAGTTCGACAGGGCGATGGACGCCTCGGGCCTCAAGGGCGTTGGCTATGACATCCGTTTTCATCTGCATCCTGACGTTGATGCTGCGCTGGATCTGGGCGGGGCGGCAGTGTCGATGGCGCTTAAAAGCGGCGAGATCTGGGTTTTCCGCCATGATGGTGTGGGAAAATTATCTGTCGAACCAAGTGTTTACCTTGAAAAAGGACGTTTAAAGCCACGCGCGACAAAACAGATCGTTCTATCTGGCCGCGCAATGGAGTATGCGACGCGCATCCGGTGGACGCTGAGCAAGGCGCAGGATACAGCCTATGCCGTGCGCGATACGCACCGGGACGAGCCCAAGTTTGACTGACGCCAAAAGGACCTTTGGACCCATGACTGACCTTCACCCCGTGCGCCGCGCGTTGCTTTCCGTTTCCGACAAGACCGGGCTGATCGAGCTGGGCAAGGCGCTGTCCGAGCGCGGGATCGAACTGTTGTCGACCGGCGGCACCGCCAAGGCGCTGCGCGATGCAGGGCTTGAGGTTCGCGATGTCAGCGAAATCACCGGCTTCCCCGAGATGATGGATGGCCGGGTCAAAACGCTGCACCCGATGGTGCATGGCGGGTTGCTGGCGCTGCGTGACAATGACACCCATGTTGCGGCGATGGAGGAACATGGCATCGGCGCCATTGACCTGCTGGTCGTAAACCTCTACCCCTTCGAGGCAACCGTCGCCAAGGGCGCGGGCTATGACGAATGTATCGAGAATATCGACATCGGCGGCCCGGCGATGATCCGCGCGGCCTCAAAAAACCATACCTTTGTGAACGTGGTGGTGGATGTCGAGGATTATTCCTCCTTGCTGGATCAGCTGGAAGAAAACTATGGCAAGACATCCTATGGCTTCCGCCAGTGGCTGGCGCAAAAGGCCTATGCCCGAACAGCGGCCTATGACGCCGCCGTGTCGAACTGGATGGCCGATGCGCTGCAACTGGACGCCCCAACGCGCCGCGCATTTGCTGGCGAGTTGAAGCAGACCCTGCGGTATGGTGAAAACAGCCACCAGCAGGCAGCGTTCTACACGGACGGCACCAACCGCCCCGGCGTCGCCACCGCCGTACAGCATCAGGGCAAGGAACTGAGCTATAACAACATCAACGACACGGACGCGGCCTTTGAGCTGGTGGCCGAGTTTGATCCGGCGAAAGGCGCGGCTTGCGCCATCATCAAGCACGCCAACCCTTGCGGTGTAGCCACAGGTTCAACCCTTCTCGAGGCGTACAAGGCGGCATTTGACTGCGACCGCACCTCGGCTTTTGGTGGCATTGTTGCGCTGAACCAGCCGCTGGATGCAGAAACAGCGCAAGAGATTACCGGCATCTTCACCGAGGTTGTAATTGCCCCCGGTGCCTCGGACGAGGCCAAGGCGATTTTTGCCGCCAAGAAAAACCTGCGCCTGCTGACAACCGAGGCGCTGCCGGATGTAACCGAAGGTGGCAAAACCGTCCGTCAGGTGGCCGGCGGGCTGTTGGTGCAGGACAAGGATAACGGGTTTATCGGCATGGACGACCTCAAGGTCGTGACCAAGAAAGCCCCGACCGACGCGCAGATGCGTGACCTGTTGTTCGCGTGGAAAGTGGCCAAACACGTCAAATCCAACGCCATCGTCTACGTCAAGGATGGCGCAACCGTAGGTGTTGGCGCGGGGCAGATGAGCCGAGTGGATTCGGCCCTGATCGCGGCCAAGAAAGCCGAACGTATGGCCGAAACGCTGGGCTTGCCGCAACCGCTGACCATCGGTTCCGCCGTGGCATCGGATGCGTTTTTCCCCTTCCCCGACGGGTTGATGGAAGCCGCCGAAGCGGGCGCGACCTGCGTCATTCAGCCGGGAGGGTCCATGCGCGACGATGAAGTGATCGCCGCAGCGGATGAGGCTGGTCTGGCGATGGTCTTCACCGGTATGCGTCATTTCCGTCACTGATGCGGTCACGCCTGCTTCTCTGGGCGGCCTTGGCCGCCTTCGCGATCGACCAGATCAGCAAATATCTGGTCGTTCACGTCCTGCGCGTGGCTGAACGGCCCGACGGTATCGATGTTCTGCCACCGCTGCTGGTGTTCAAATACGGCGAGAATCGGGGCATCAATTTCGGCCTGTTTCAGGGCGACTCTGAGGCTGCGCGCTGGTTTTTGATCGGTGTGTCCGTGGTGATCTGCATCGGTGTGCTTGTCTGGCTTGGTCGTTCGACGCGTTCGAAATTCATGTTGTTCTGTGGCGGCATGCTGATCGGCGGAGCGCTTGGGAATGTGGTCGACCGGCTTCTTTATGGGTTTGTTCTGGATTTCCTGAACATGTCCTGCTGTGGCATCAACAACCCGTTTGTGTTCAACTTGGCGGATGTGTTCATATTCGCCGGAGCGCTGGGGCTGGTTTTGTTTGACGGCAAAAAGCCCTCGTGACGCGCGGAATGATATGCGATAAAAGCGCCTGAAACAGGCTGGAGACACCAATGCGGATGCCGCGCGCCATATTTGTTCTGACAGTTGCCGCTGCGGTTGCGGCATGTTCGAATCCCGGACTGCGGGATCTGGCGCCTCCGGGACAGGGTCCGGATGAGTTTTCGGTATTGCCGGTCAAGCCGCTGACCCAGCCTCAGGATTACGCGTTCCTGCCGGCACCGACGCCGGGTGGTGGAAATCTGACAGACCCGACCCCTCAGGCCGATGCGGTGATCGCGCTGGGCGGTAATGCCGCCGCCCTGAACCCCAATGCCGGTGTGCCGTCGTCGGATGCAGCGCTTGTGACGGCGTCCAGCCGTTATGGCGTGCCAGCCGATGCACGGCAAGTGGTCGAAGCCGAGGATGCCGCGTTCCGCAAACGCCGGGGCCGCTGGACCGGTCTGCGCCTGTTCCCCGTCGACCGCTATAATCAGGTCTACGAACGCCAGTCGATCGATCCGTATTCGGAAACCGATGCCGCCCGCCGGGCCGGGGTCGAAACCCCGACCTCGCCCCCGAATGAATAATTCTTAACTTTCCGTCATCGGGCTTGAACCCGGGCCGCACCACCGTAGTTTGAATACTATAAAACGAAACGGAGGATGCCCCATGGTTCGGGCCCTGGCCTTGTCGGCTGCCCTGATCGCCACCACCCCGGCTTTTGCCGGGGGCGGGAAAGAAGCGGTCACCACATTCACTTTGGACAACGGCATGAATGTCGTCGTGGTCGAAGACCATCGCGCGCCTGTCGTGCAGCACATGGTCTGGTACCGCGCCGGATCGGCGGATGAGCCGATCGGATCGTCGGGTGTCGCGCATTTTCTTGAACACCTGTTGTTCAAGGGCACAGATACTTTGGCGCCAGGTGAGTTCTCGGCTACCGTCGCGGCCAATGGCGGCAACGATAACGCGTTCACCTCGTATGATTACACTGCCTATTTCCAGCGCGTCGCCGCCGACCGGCTTGAGTTGATGATGCGCATGGAATCGGACCGTATGCGGAACATACGCCTGAGCGATGAGGATATCGTGACCGAGCGCGATGTGATCCTTGAGGAACGCAACCAGCGCACCGAAAACAACCCGCGCGCCCTGTTCGGCGAACAGATGAGCGCGGCACAATACCTCAATCACCGTTATGGCGTGCCGATCATCGGCTGGAAGCACGAGATGGAAGAACTGGAACTGGAAGACGCGCTGTCTTTCTACCAGACCCACTACGCGCCCAATAACGCCATTCTGGTTGTCACCGGAGACGTTGATCCCGCCGAGGTTCGCACTCTGGCCGATCAGTATTACGGTGTGATTCCCGCCAATGCGGATTTGCCGGAACGGGTCCGGTCGCAGGAACCCCCGCAAACCGCCGAACGTCGTCTGACTTTCAAGGACCCTCGCGTGGCGCAGCCCTACATCCAGCGCAGTTACCTGGCGCCGGAACGCGATCCGGGCGATCAGGAAAAGGCGGCAGCCCTGTTTCTGTTGGCGGAACTTCTAGGGGGCAGCACGACCTCTTACCTGAACGAAAAGCTGCAATTTGATCAGAAAATGGCTGTTTATACCGGGGCGTTCTACCGTGACGTGTCGCTGGATGACACAACATTCGATCTGCTGGTCGTTCCCGCCGAAGGGGTTTCCCTGCAAGAGGCCGAAGATGCCATGGACCAGGCCGTGGCCGATTTCATTGCCGAAGGTGTCGACGAGGACGATCTGAACCGCATCAAGATGCAGTTGCGGGCCGCGCAGACCTATGCGCGCGACAATGTGGACGGGATCGGCAACCGCTATGGGCGCGCCCTGACCAGCGGCCTGACAATACAGGACGTGCAGGCATGGCCTGATATTCTTCAGGCTGTGACCGGCGACGAAATCATCGCCGCCGCCCGCGATGTTCTGCAACCCGAGGCGTCGGTCACCGGCTGGCTGATGCGCGATGATGAGGTGACGCAATGAAACGGTTTCTCGCAACGCTGATTGCCTGTCTGGTTGCTCTTCCTGCCTTGGCCGAGATCGAGATTGAAGAAGTGACCTCGCCCGGCGGGATCACCGCATGGCTGGTCGAGGATCACTCGATCCCTTTCACCGCGCTCGAGCTGCGCTTTCGTGGCGGTACGTCGCTGGACGACCCGGACAAGCGCGGCGCCGTCTATCTGATGAGCGGGCTGATCGAGGAAGGGTCCGGCGAAATGGACGCGCGGACCTATGCGCGCGAGCTTGAGGCTCTGGCCGCATCGTTCCGCTATAACGCCGGTGACGACACGGTTTCGATTTCCGCACGTTTTCTGACCGAAAACCGGGATGAGGTTGCCGACCTGCTGCGTGAGACGATTCACGAACCACGCTTTGATCAGGACGCGGTTGACCGTGTGCGCGCACAAATCCTGTCCGGGCTGCGATCAGATCAAACCGACCCGAACGAGATTGCAGGCCGCAGCTTTGCCCAGATGGCCTATGGCGATCACCCTTATGGTTCCGAAGGCAAGGGCACGATCGAAAGCGTCTCGGCGCTGACACGGGATGATGTGGTAGCGGCGTATGAAAGCGTTTTTGCCAAGGATCGACTTTATGTGGGGGCCGTCGGCGATATCACGGCCGAAGAACTGGGCGCATTGCTTGACACATTGCTCGCCGACCTGCCGGAAACGGGCAAGCCCATCCCGGGCAAGGCCAACGTGACCATCTCCGGCGGGATCAGTGTTGTCGAGTTTGACACCCCGCAATCCGTGGCGCTGTTTGGCCATGCCGGAATAGATCGGGACGATCCTGATTTCTTTGCCGCCTATATCCTGAACCACATCCTTGGCGGTGGCGGGTTCGAAAGCCGTCTGATGCAAGAGGTGCGTGAAAAGCGTGGCCTGACCTATGGGGTTGGAACCTATCTTGTGCCCAAGGATCTGGCCTCGGTTTACCTGGGGTCGGTGTCATCGGCCAATGACCGCATTGCCGAGGCGATAGAGGTTATTCGCAACGAATGGGCGCATGCCGCCACCGAAGGGGTGACGCAGAAGGAACTGGACGATGCCAAGACCTATCTGACTGGCGCTTATCCGCTGCGCTTTGATGGCAACGGGCAGATTGCCGGGATCATGGTGGGGATGCAGATGGAAGGATTGCCCATCGATTATATCGCCACCCGCAATGACAAGGTGAACGCGGTCACACTGGAAGACGTGAACCGCGTTGCATCCGAACTTTTGGACCCGGACGGCCTGCATTTCACTGTCGTTGGAAAGCCGGTTGGGCTGGAAACTACCAACTGAACTGCAAGGGGTGAGATGCGACTCACCCCTTTTTCATACTCCGCAGCATATCGCCCATCATCTGGCCGAACTTGCCCGATCCGCGCTGATAAAGTGCCCCATCCACGGCCAGAACCGTGCCGCTGATATAGCTGGCCAGATCCGAGCTGAGGAACAGGCAGGCATTGGCCACGTCCTGCGGCTGACCCCAACGGCCCAACGGCACGTCGCGGCGCAGTTCTTCGTGGGCGTTTTTGGTGGGCGCTAGGCGTTTCGCACCTTCGGTGCCTTCGATGAACCCCGGCACAACCGAATTCACCCTGATCCCTTCGACACCCCATTCCATCGACAGCGTGCGGGTGATCTGATCCACCCCCGCCTTGGCGGCGCAAACATGCGACTGGCCTTCGTACGGCAGGTAGGACTGCGGGGCCGAGATATTAATGATGCTGGCACCGGGGCGTTTGAGGAACGGATACGCCCCCTTCATCACGTGGATCGTGCCCATCAGGTCAATGTCGATCACTGTTTTAAAAGCATTGACCGACATCTCGGACGCCAGCGCCGGGAAGTTGCCCGCCGCGCCCGAGATCAGCACATCGAAATCCCCGAAGGCGTCATGGAACTGCTTCAGTCCCGCCGCCACGGCGCCTGCATCGCGCACATCAAACGCAACCCCAATCGCATCCTGTGCGCCTGCGGCTTTCAGCGCGGCGATGGTGTCATCGACCTTTTCCTGCGACCGGCTGGCCACGGCCAGTTTGGCGCCCGAGGCTGCAAAAGCCTCGGCAATGCCTCGATTGATACCGCTGGTTCCGCCAATCACGATGACGGTGTGTCCTGAAAAATCCATGTAACGCCCTTTATCTTTGATCTACTGGGTGAGCGCCATTCTCTTGACTGAGTTCGTTGCGCATCTCCTCAATCATCGGAAGCACAAGAGTTTCGCGATTTGCGAGTAAGAATACCAAGCACGCAAATGCGCCGACCAAAGAAAGAATCACCAAACGAGCGATAGAAGTCCGATTGGTTTTCTCAGTCGGTAGTACCAAAGTAAACGCTCCGTTGGCAGGGAGCCCTACTCGCCGTAGGGCACCCAGATGTTTTTCACTTCGGTTGCAGCCTGAAGGAAGCGGCGAGAATGGTCCATGCTCCAATCAAATGCCGTCGCGTTATTGACCCAGGTCCGTTTCAGGTTCCCGGCTGAAACGACCTCTATCTCTTTCGACAGGTCGGTGGACGAGAACGACCAGACCGCGTCGACATTCAGATGCGAGGCCAGGGGTTTCGCCAGTTCAGCATGGCTGCCGGTCAGGATGTTGACCACACCGGCAGGGACGTCCGAAGTCTCAAGGATCTGGTAGAAATCCGTCGCCCCCAGCGGGAAGGGCTCAGAAGCCACCAGAACCGTCCGGTTACCCATGGCAATCGCAGGCGCCATGGCCGAGACCAGACCCAGCAGCGGTGCCTCATCCGCGCAAAGCGCACCGATCACGCCAACGGGTTCCTTCATGGCGATGGCCACGCCCCGGATCGGAACACCATGGACCTGGCCGTCATACTTGTCGGCCCAGGCGGCGGCAGTGAACAGGCGCTGGATCGAAGCCTCAACTTCTTTCGCGCCGTCTTTCCTGCCGGTCATGGCGTCGATCCGCGCCGCGAATTCACCGGCGCGGGCCGAGAGGTTTTCGCCGATGTAATACAGGATCTGGGCCCGCAGATGGCCGGTGGCCCTGGACCAGCCTTTTGCACCTGCCGCGGCCTCGACCGCGTTGCGCACGTCCTTGCGGTTGGCAAGACCCACATGGCCCAGCAGGCCGGACTTGCCCCAAACCGGTTTCGAATATCCACCATCGGGCCGCGCCTGCTTGCCGCCGACATACAACTTGGCAGTGCGGTCGATCGGATCGACCGGGGCCCCTTCGCCCATGGCTGCCTCGACCTTTGCCAGCGGCTTGGCCTTACCCTTGGGTCTGGTATAGGCGGTCAGCCCTTCCCAACCACCTTCGCGGCCAAAGCCGCTTTCGCGGACCCCACCGAACCCGGCAGCGGCGTCAAACAGATTGGTGGCATTCACCCAGACGACGCCCGCAACCAGCTTGGGCGCGATATCCAGCGCAAGGTTCACATTCTCGGTCCAGACGGTCGCTGCCAGACCATACCGGGTGTTGTTGGCCAGCTCGACGGCCTCTTCCGGTGTGCGGAAGGTCGAAGACACCAGCACCGGGCCAAAGATCTCTTCCTGCATCAACGGGTCCGAGGTCTCGAGCCCCGAGATCAGTGTCGGCGGGTAATAGCAGCCGTTTGCGGGAAGATCGCAGGCAGCTTGATGCACATGGCCCGCTGTGTTGCTTTCGACCATTCCTTTGATGGTCTGCAACTGAACCGGGTCCACAACCGCGCCCACGTCGATACATTTGTCCAGCGGATTGCCGACACGCAGCGTGTCCATCCGGGCGCGCAGCTTGTCGTGGAAACGGTCGGCGATGCCTTCCTGCACCAGCAGGCGCGAACCTGCACAGCAGACCTGACCCTGATTGAACCAGATCGCATCCACCAGCCCTTCGATGGCCGAGTCGATATCGGCGTCATCAAAGACGATGTACGCGGATTTGCCGCCCAACTCCAATGTCAGTTCCTTGCCAGATCCGGCAGTGGCCCCACGGATGCGGCGGCCCACAACAGTCGAGCCGGTAAAGGCAATCTTGTCCACGTCCGAGGCCACGATCATCTCGCCCACGGTACCGTCTCCGGTGACGATGTTGACGACACCTTTCGGCAGACCGGCCTGTGTGCAGATATCGGCAAATAACAGCGCCGTCAGCGAGGTATATTCAGCGGGTTTCATAACCACCGTATTTCCCATTGCCAGCGCAGGCGCGATCTTCCACGCCAACATCAGCAGGGGGAAGTTCCACGGAATGATCTGACCGCACACACCCAACGCTTCAGCGTCGGGCAGCTCGCTTTCCATCAGCTGCGCCATACCGGCGTGGTAATAGAAATGCCGCTGCGCCAGCGGAATATCGATGTCACGCGATTCCCGGATCGGTTTGCCGTTGTCGAGGCTTTCCAGCACCGCAAACAGACGCGAATGCTTTTGCAGCAGTCGCGCAATTGCATACAGATACCGCGCACGGCCCGCGCCGCCCAGTTTCTCCCATTTCGGCTGAGCCTTGCGCGCGGCGGCAACAGCGGCGTCCACGTCGGCCTGCTTGGCCTGCGTCAGCTTGGCCAGAACCTCCCCGGTCGCCGGGTTGCGGCTGTCAAACCCTTTGCCCGGCTTGGTGAAAGCACCATCGATATAGTGTCCGAACTTGTCGCCCTGATCGACCAGCCAGGCCAGTGCCTCGGCGGCGCTTTCGGGGGCGGGGCCGTATTCCATGGTCTCAAAAATCTCTTTGACTGTCATGACTTCATCTTTTCCCAAATACTCACTGTCCAGACATACCCACGGGCTCAGCCCATCGAGTGTCTGTAACCAGCCGAGTAAGCCCCGGTGACATAGTGTTCCAACTGCCGCTCGATATCGCCCAGCAACGATGAGGCGCCAAAGCGGAACAGATCCGGTTCCAGCCAGCGATCACCCAGCTCGTCCTTGATCAGCGACAGATAAACCAGCGCGTCCTTGGCTTTCGAAATACCACCCGCAGGCTTGTAGCCGACCCGATATCCGGTGCGGTCATAATAGTCGCGGATCGCGCGGATCATCACCAACGACACGGGCAGGGTGGCGTTGACGCTTTCCTTGCCGGTCGAGGTCTTGATGAAATCCGCCCCGGCCATCATGCACACCAGCGAGGCGCGCGCGACATTGCGCAGGCTACCCAATTCTCCGGTCGCAAGAATGGCTTTGACATGGGCATCGCCACAAGCCACGCGGAACGCCTTCATCTCATCATACAGGGCCTGCCAGTCCCCCGACAGCACGTGACGGCGCGAGATTACGATGTCGATTTCCTCGGCCCCGGCCTTCACGCTTTCCTCGATCTCAGCCACGCGCAGATGGAACGGGGACAGGCCTGCGGGAAAGCCGGTGGACACGGCAGCGACCGGAATGCCAGTGCCTTTCAGAGCGTCTACGGCGGTTTCGATCATGTCGTGATAGACACAAACCGCCCCGGTTGTGATCGGCGGCATGTCCAGCGCCTGAAGAACCGAAGGCGCAACCGGCTGACGGGCCTTTGCACACAGGCGGCGCACACGGCCCACCGTATCATCGCCCGACAGCGTGGTTAGGTCGATCATCGTGATGGCTTTCAGCAGCCACGCAGCCTGATATTCCTTCTTGACCGAACGGCGGCCCGGCAATGTGGCCGCACGGCGTTCAATCGCGGAAGTATTGGCCTGAACGGCGCGCACCCAGTCCAGATCCAGTTCCATTCCGGGGTTCCGGGGTTCGGTCACTTGCGGCAGATGCGCGGTGCGCACGGGGCTTTCTGAGCTCTGCGTATCCATGGTTACGTCCTTTGGGAGGTTTGCGACAAAATCGCACGGGTGGCCCGGGAATGGAAGGTGTTCCGGCGCAATGATCGAATATTTTTGACCATTTGGACAAATAACAGAGGTTTTCTTGCGAATAATTCTCATTAGCGTTGACTTAGTTGCGAATGGCTCTCATATTTGATCCAACACGTATCCAAATCGAGGTTGGAAATGATTCGTCGGCATTGCCTTGCATTTTTGGCTCTGGCCCTTTCGGTGCCAGCTATGGCGTTTGCCGGTGCACCGCTGAAAGTGGTGGCCACGACGGGCATGATTGCAGATGCAGCGCGTCAGGTCGGCGGTGATCTGGTTGAGGTCAGAGGGCTTATGGGCCCCGGCGTTGATCCCCATGCCTATCGCCAGACGCGCAGCGATATCGTGGCGATGACTCGGACAGATCTGGTTCTGTGGCACGGCCTGTATCTCGAAGCGCAAATGGAAGACTTCTTTCATGATCTCGAGCGGAAACGGACCGTCATTGCGGTTGCAGAGGGCGTAGATAAGTCCATGCTGCGTGCGCATGATGATTATGCCGACAAGTATGATCCGCATGTCTGGATGACACCCGCGCTGTGGCGCGAGGTTGTTCTGGAAGTGCAGCGTGCGCTGACGGAGGCACGCCCCGAAGCAGCAGAGGTTTTTGCCGCGAACGCACAAGCCCATCTGGCGGACATAGATCGTCTGACGGCCTATGCCGAGGAAACCCTGTCTTCGGTACCGGATCACAACAAGGTTCTGGTCACCGCCCACGACGCCTTTGGCTATTTCGGTGAAAGTTTCGGGTTCGAGGTTCTGGGCATTCAGGGCATCTCGACCCAATCCGAGGCGGGCCTGAACCGGATCGGAGAGTTGGTTGACCTGTTGGTTGATCGCCGGATCACGGCGGTCTTCGTCGAAAGCTCGGTTTCTGACCGGTCGATCCGCGCGCTGATCGAAGGGGCCGAAGCCAAAGGGCACGAGGTGAAGGTCGGGGGCGAGTTGTTCTCGGACGCCATGGGCGAGGATGGCACCTACGAAGGCACTTACATCGGGATGTTGGATCACAATATCACCGTCATCGCAGGCGCATTGGGCGGAGAAGTTCCCGATCGCGGCATGGACGGCAAACTGTCAGCGGGGTTCTGAAAGATGCTGGGGCTGATCAGCAACGAAGGTGTGACGATCCAGGAACATAATCTGGATGACAGCCCTCTGGCTGTGCGGGGTCTGACGGTTTCCTACGGGCAGAAGCCAGCGGTCTTTTCGGTTGATATGACGGTAACGCCCGGCGCGATGACCGCCATTATCGGGCCGAACGGTGCTGGAAAGTCAACGCTGCTCAAGGCGGCGCTGGGCATCGTTACGCCATTGTCGGGGCAGGTGACCGTATTTGGTCAGCCGCTGAATTCGCAACGCGCACGTGTTGCCTATGTTCCCCAGCGTGCCAGCGTGGACTGGGATTTCCCGACACGTGTGATCGACGTGGTTCTGATGGGTCTGTCGCGTGAACTGGGCCTGTTGGGCCGCTTGCGCGCGCGCCACAAGGCCCGTGCGATGGATTGCCTGAACCGTGTCGGAATGCGCGATTTCGCGGATCGCCAGATAGGCCAGTTGTCCGGTGGCCAGCAACAGCGTGTGTTTCTGGCGCGTGCTCTGGCTCAGGATGCTGATCTGTACCTGCTGGACGAGCCGTTTGCCGGTGTCGACGCCGCCACCGAAAAAGCCATCATCGCGGTGCTGAAATCCCTGAAAGAGGCCGGTAAGACAGTTGTTGTCGTGCATCACGATCTGGCCACCGTGACCGACTATTTCGACCACGTTTTCCTGATCAATACCCGCAAGGTGGCCGAGGGGCCGGTGGCCGAGGCCTTCACGGCGGAAACGCTGCAATCGGCCTATGGTGGCAGGTTGGCAACGGCCCAGATCGATCAGATTTCACGCGCGCTGGGATAGTTCATGCTTTGGGATGCTCTGACCCTTCAGCTTGGCTATAACGCCACGCTGGTTGCCATCGGTGCGACATTGCTTGGCGTGTCGGCGGGCGTGACAGGGACCTTCCTGTTTCTGCGCAAGCGCGCCCTTGTCAGCGACGCAATCAGCCATGCAACCCTGCCGGGCGTCTGTATCGCTTTCATGGTGCTGGTCGCGCTGGGTGGGGACGGGCGCAACCTGCCGGGCCTGTTGGTGGGGTCCGCCATTTCAGCCTGGGTTGGTCTGTTGTGCATGAACTGGCTGACACGGCGCACCCGACTGGCCGAGGACGCCGCGATCGGTGCGGTCCTGTCTGTGTTCTTCGGCTTTGGGATCGTGCTGCTGACGGTCATCCAAACCATGGGGGTTGGCCGTCGGGCCGGGCTGGAAGGTTTCCTGTTGGGTTCGACCGCTGGAATGCTGTGGGCCGATGCGGTGATCATCGCACTTGGTGGCGCCTTGACCTTGGCTCTGGTGCTGATCATCCGTCGTCCGATGACCCTTGTCGCATTCGACCCCGAATACGCAGCGGCGCGCGGGTTGCCAGTGCATCGTATCGACCTGGCCATGATGGGGCTGGTCATGGCCGTGACCGTGGTCGGCCTGAAAATCGTCGGCCTGATCCTGATCGTGGCTTTGCTGATCATTCCGGCAGTGACCGCCCGGTTTTGGTCTGACCGCTCGGAACGCGTTGTTCTGTTGGCCGGGTTGGCCGGTGGGCTGGCCGGATATATCGGCGCTGCCATATCCGCATCCGCGCCCAATCTTCCAACCGGCCCGATTATCGTGCTGGTCAGCTTTGCCTTTTTCCTTGCATCCCTCTTCTTCGCCCCGATGCGTGGCGTTCTGGCGGCGGTGCTGCGGCATCTGCGGTTTCAGCGCCGGGTGCATATTCGTCAGGGACTTCTGGCGCTGGCACAAGGGCAGAAGATCTATGAACCCCTGACTCTGCGTTTGCTGCGGCGTGCCGGGCTGGTCCGGGCGGATGGCGTGGCGACGGACACCGGCAAGGCCCGCGCGGCCAAGGCCCTGCGGGATGAAAAGCGATGGGAAATCGTGCGCGCCGATCAGGCGCACGAGGCGACAGCTGCGCTATATGACGGATTGCGCGATATCGAAACCGTTCTGACACGCGACCAGATTGATGAGATCGACCGCCAGATTGGCGGACCGCAGGGGATACCGGCATGAGTGGTGAAGAATTCGTTCCGCTGTCTCTGACGCCGCTGCTGATCGGAACATGTGCGGCCATCGCCTGTGCCTTGCCCGGCAACTTTCTTGTGTTGCGAAAACAGGCGCTGATCGGCGATGCGATCAGCCATGTGGTGCTGCCGGGTATCGTTGTTGCGTTTCTGTTGACCAGGGCCATATCCACCTGGCCGATGATGTTGGGTGCGGCAGGGGCCGCGGTTCTGGCCGTGGTCCTGATCGAGGCCATTCGCCGGCTGGGGCAGATCGAACCCGGGGCTGCCATGGGCGTGGTCTTTACCACCATGTTCGCGGCAGGCGTCCTGCTGCTTGAGCAGACGGATACGTCAACCGTGCATCTGGATGTGGAACATGCGCTTTACGGCAATCTCGAAAGCCTGATCTGGCTGGACGCGACCGGGTGGTCTTCGTTGCTGGACGCTCAGGCCCTTGCCGGATTGCCCCCGGAACTGCCCCGTATTGCGCTGACACTGGTGGGTGTGATGCTGTTTACATGGCTGTTCTGGCGGCCGCTGAAAATTTCCACCTTTGACGAAGGTTTCGCCCGCACGATTGGTATTCGCACGGGGCTTCTGGGCATGGCGCTCGTCATTACTGCGGCTATCGCGGCGGTTGCCGCTTTTGACGCTGTGGGCTCGATCATCGTGATCGCGATGTTTATCTGCCCTCCGGCAGCTGCGCGGATGCTGACCAACCGGCTTGAGGCGCAGATTGGCTGGAGTGTCGTGATCGCCGTAACCTCTGCCGTGACGGGGTATGTGCTGGCAGGCTACGGGCCCCTGTGGCTGGGCGCGGCGGATGCGGTCAGTGCGGCAGGGATGATCGCAACGATGTCCGGGCTGATCCTGGCGCTGGCGGCCATGTTTGGCCCATGCCGCACACGCGTTGGTGTTCAGACGTCAGCCTGAGACGGCATTTTCCTGCCGCAGATGCCTATGCGTCATCGGCCAAACTCTGCCCAGATGCCGTTAAGGTTAATCTTAAGCAGATTTTTGGGAAGTCTCGTGCTAGAGGGCTGCCCATTGATTAGCTGAACACACCACTCACTTTGGTACGCCCGGATGGTACGGAATGGGGATTCATTCACGGCCATCCGGGCGCCACTTTCCGATCAGAAGACATGCTCAAACCGGTGGCAGAATCGTGCGCGGTTGTGCTAGGTCTAGGGGTATGGCGCAAACAAACCCCAATATCAGCGAAAATCGCCCCGTGATCAGACAGCTTGACGATGCTGCCATCAACCGTATTGCGGCGGGTGAAGTGGTGGAACGCCCGGCCTCGGCGGTCAAGGAACTGGTCGAGAATGCACTTGATGCCGGGGCCGCGCGTGTAGCCGTCGAAATCGCCGACGGGGGAAAGACACTGATCCGCGTGACCGACGATGGCTGCGGTATCCCGGCCCAAGATTTGCCGCTTGCCCTGTCGCGCCATGCCACATCAAAGATCGACGGATCGGACCTGCTGAATATCCACACCTTCGGGTTTCGAGGCGAAGCTTTGCCCTCGTTGGGGGCTGTCGGACGCCTGACCATAACCAGTCGCGTGCCCGGTGCGGACGCGGCGCAGATCCATGTTGCGGGTGGCAAGATGGGTTCGGTCAAGCCTGCCGCCCTGCGCGCGGGCACGGTGGTCGAGCTGCGCGATCTGTTTTTCGCCACCCCCGCACGGCTGAAATTCATGCGCACCGACCGGGCCGAGGCGCAGGCGATCACGGACATGGTGAAACGGCTGGCGATGGCCGAACCATCCGTCACATTTACCCTGCGCGATGTCTCGGGCGGTGGCGAAGGCCGTGTTATCTTCCGCGCGGATCGCGAGAATGGCGACCTGTTTGATGCCCTGCACGCCCGTCTTGCCCGTGTGATAGGGCGCGAGTTTGCCGAGAATGCGCTGCGGATCGATGCCACGCGCGACGGTCTCAGGCTTTTTGGTTATGCGGCCCTGCCGACCTATTCCCGTGGCGCTGCGGTGGCGCAGTACCTTTTCGTCAACGGGCGTCCCGTGCGCGACAAGATGCTGACCGGCGCTTTGCGGGCGGCCTATTTCGATTTCCTCAGCCGGGACCGTCACCCGGCCGCGGCATTGTTCATCGACTGCGACCCGACATTGGTTGACGTGAACGTTCACCCTGCCAAGTCCGAGGTCCGGTTCCGCGATCCCGGCGTTGCGCGCGGGCTTATCGTGTCCAGCCTGCGCCACGCTTTGGCCGAGGCAGGGCATCGTGCGTCATCGACCGTGGCCAATGCGACCCTGGGTGCAATGAGACCGGAGCCTGCGCAGTCTGCACCAGCGCGGGTCTATCAGATGGATCGCCCGTCGCCCGCAGCGCGCCAGGCCGCGTACCGGGCGCAGGCTCCGGGTTTTGCGGAACTGGCGCATGATTACAGCGGCAGCATTGTCGATCCGACCCCGGTTGCACCCGTATCACAGGGTCAGGAGCCTGATGCGCAAAACCTTCCGCTGGGCGCTGCGCGCGGGCAGGTGCATGAAAACTACATCATCGCCCAGACTGCCGATGGAATGGTGATCGTTGATCAGCACGCCGCGCATGAACGGCTGGTCTATGAAAAGCTGAAAACACAGATGGCCGAGACAGGCGTCGCGGCGCAGGCACTTTTGATCCCTGAGATTGTTGAGTTGTCCGAAGGCGACTGCGCCCGTCTGATGGCGGTCTGTGATGATCTGTCCCGTTTGGGGCTGACCATCGAACCCTTTGGCGGAGGCGCAATTGCCGTGCGCGAAACCCCGGCCATTCTGGGCGAGGTCGATGCGCGCGCGATGATCCTGGATATCCTCGACGAACTGGCCGATCAGGGCGAAACACAGATGGTGCAGGCAAGGATCGAGGCGATCCTCAGCCGGGTTGCCTGCCACGGCTCGGTCCGGTCCGGCCGCCGGATGCGGGCCGAGGAAATGAACGCCCTGCTGCGCGAGATGGAGGCGACGCCGCATTCCGGCCAGTGCAATCACGGGCGACCCACATATGTGGAACTGAAGCTAAGCGATATCGAACGCCTGTTCGGGCGCAGTTGATTTGGTGTCAAACAGGCCTTAAGAAGACAGAAACAAAACGAGAACATACTGAACCCCATGATCCAGATTGCAGGTATTGAAATAGCGCTGAATGATCCCGTGATTCTGGTTGCGGGCGGAACAGTCGCGCTGATCCTGCTGCTGCTGTTCCTGTCGTTGCGCGCCGCCAATCGCTCGGCCCGGATGGCGGAACCGCTGGCGCGGCAGATGGCGCTTCTGGGTCAGCATGTGCAGCAGTTGGGGCAGGGGCAGGAACAGTTGCGCGGCGGCTTGCAGCATGTTTCGGACACACAGGCCAACGCGCAGGTGCAGGTGATCCAGACGGTCGAGGCACGCTTGTCCTCGGTTCAGCAGCAGATGAATGACCGGCTGGCGGATAACGCGATGAAATCGGCTCGCGCGCTGGCCGAGATGCAGGAACGGATGAAGGAAACCCTGCACGGTTCGTCAAAACAGACGGCGACATCACTGACGCAGCTGCAGGAACGTCTGGCCGCCATCGACAAGGCGCAGGACAATATCACGAAACTGTCGGGCGATGTTCTCAGCCTTCAGGATATCCTGTCGAACAAGCAGCGGCGCGGGATGTTTGGTGAGATTCAGCTGAACGATATCGTGTCCAAGGCGCTGCCCGCGGACAGCTATTCGCTGCAAGCCACCTTGTCGAACGGCAGGCGCGCGGATTGCCTGGTGCATCTGCCGAACCCGCCCGGCCCGATCGTGATTGACGCGAAATTCCCGCTTGAGGATTTCGAGGCACTTGCCGCCGCGCAGACCAAGGCGGATGTTGAAAGATGCCTGCGGGCTTTTGGCGCTGCCGTGAAAGTGCATATCAAGGCGATTTCCGAGAAATACATCCTCGACGGGGAAACCGCTGACGGTGCCCTGATGTTCGTCCCGTCCGAAGCGATCTATGCCGAGCTGCACGCCCGCCTGCCCGATGTGGTGCGCGAAGGGTTTGCCGCAAGGGTCTGGATCGTCTCGCCCACCACCTGTATGGCCACGCTGAACACGATGCGGGCGATCCTGAAAGATGCGCGCATGCGTGAACAGGCCGGTGCGATCCGCAAAGAACTGGGATTGCTGCACAAGGACGTGGACCGTCTGGGCGACCGCGTTTCAAACCTCGACCGTCACTTCGGGCAGGCGGCCAAGGATATCTCGGAAATCAAGATCAGTGCCGAAAAGGCTGGCCGCCGGGCGCAGCGGCTGGATAATTTCGACTTCGAAGAAATCGCGCCCGATACTGAAACAGAGGTTGTGCCGCTGGCACGTCACGAAGGCTGAACATCCTGTTGAAGAACTGAACCGGCACCGGGCCGGTTCTGATGGGCCAGCGCCTGCAAGGGTTCAGATACGCAGAAAGGGCTGGAACAGGCGCGGCATCAGCTTGTTGAATTTCAGCGGCGCGTCCGTAACCGCCAGGCATATGCAGTCTTCCGAGATATCCGCGACGGGTGTGTGTTCCAGATCCTCGTCAGCGATTTCAACATCGCCACGGGCAAAACGGTCAACCTCGTCCGTGAAAGCCCCTTGCAGAACCATTGTCAGCTCCATGCCGTTGTGGCCATGATCCGGCACGGCAGCACCGGCCGGAATGAAAAGCAAGCGGGCGGTGGCGTCTTTGGTGGTCGGCAGGATCGCCTGTTTGACGCCCATACCTATCGACCTCCAGCGGATGTCCTTGACTGTTCCGCCCACGTAATCCTGCAACGGGGCCGGCAGAACTGCACATCCCGGGCGAACGGGCTTGGGCGCCGGAGCACCTTGGGAGATCAAAGCCATCGTGGCCGCCAGTGAAGTTTCACTCATGCTGACACCCTCACTCTGCTCGTCCAGAACATGCCCGCCAACGGCGTCATAGCTTTCTGCGCGCGCGCGGCAGTGGTCGCACAGGGACAGATGCGTGGCGACCATCAGATCGAAGGCTTCGGGCAGACCGCCTGCGGCATAGGCCATCAGCAGGTCATCTGTCAGGTGATGTTTGATCAACTTGCTCATCTTACTCATCTCAGTTCATCGCGTGGCGCAAGCGGTCCAGCGCCAGCCGTATGCGTGATTTGATCGTTCCCAGCGGCAACCCGGTTTGTGACGCAATTTCCCGGTGACTCAGGTCGCCGAAATATGCCTTCTCAATCAGGTCCCGCTGTGCATCCGGCAACGCTTTCAAGGCAGTGCGCAGTTGCGCAGTTTCCTGTTGCAGCGCGATGACGTCATCCTGATCAGGCTCAGCCTCGGGCCCCCAACCCAGATCTTCGGGTTCAGGGCGGCGTTGCTTGCGCAGCACGTCAATGCGCTTGTTCCGAGCGATGGTGAACACCCATGTGGCCACGGTGGCACGCGTCGGGTCGAACAGGTGGGCCTTGTGCCACAAGGTCGCCATCACTTCTTGCGCGCATTCTTCTGCCATGGTGGCATCAGCCCCTGACTTCATCAGGAACGCCTTGATACGCGGCGCGAAGTGCTGGAACAGCTCGGCAAATGCCGCCTGATCCTGCGCATCCCGGATGCGTCTGACGTGGTCCACCCATTCGGCCCTGGTCTCGCGCTTGCTGTTGATTTCGTTCACCCGCCTACCCTTGATGCGTTTGTGGACGCGCCAAGGTTGAGGGGCGGGTGTTTCAACCGCTGGTCCGTCCAAGGTCGCTGTGTTGGTCTCGGTAAACATAACCATATTACGGCGCATGTCCCAAGCCGGATCACTTTATCGGAACATTTTGATCCGCTCCCGGCCAAGTCTCGTAATATGAACACCAGCGGCAAAAAAGAAATCACGACTGCTCTGGCGGTTGTGCAAGGACCAGAAGATATCGGATGGTAAAAACGATAGATCATGTTGCAGGCCACACCTATCACGGCCGCAAGGGGGCAATCGACAACGCCTTCCGGTATTCTGTCGATTACATCCTGTTTGATCCCGAAGCCCGGTTGACCACGCCTTTTCTGTTTTCAATGGACCGGACGAATGTCACCAACTGGCGAACCCGCGATCACGGAGGAAAGCCGGGTCAAGGCCATGGTGCCGCCTGGCTGCGCGCGCGATTTACCGAGATGGATATTCCGCAACCCGCGCAGGTCATGCTGCTGACCCAGCCAAGGGTGCTGGGCCACGTTTTTAATCCCGTCAGTTTTTGGTTTTGCTTTGACCGCGATGATCAGCTTTACGCCGTGGTGGCCGAGGTGACGAACACCTTTGGAACGCGCCACAGTTATCTGTGCCATAAGCCGGATTTTTCAACCATCGAACCAACCGACCGATTGGCGGCCGAAAAGGTGATGCATGTCTCGCCCTTCCAGAAGATTGAAGGCAGCTATACGTTCCGCTTCGACTACAGCCCGGATCGGGTTGGTGTGTGGATCGACTACACGCGCGCGGGTGGCGGGTTGATCGCGACACTGACCGGACCGCGCCAGCCATTGACCAGCCGGGTGATCCTTTGGTCTTCTCTGCGTCGCCCATTCGGTTCGCGGCGCACTTTTGCGCTGATCTTATGGCAGGCCTTCAGGTTGTGGCTGAAAAAAGCTGCCTTCCGTCCGTTTCGCAAGGAACCTGTGCCTGATCATCCAGTATCGCGTGTGGGGCAGTGACCAGCCTGTTTGTTCAAGATCAAAGACGCAGGCGCCTGCCAGTGGTTGTGATGGCGTAACAACCGCGAACACGAGGAGTCGAAGAGATGTTGGAAATCTCGGCAAGAAAAGTCGCCCAGGTCGCCATGATGGGCCGCGAGCTGAACCGGGCCGAGGGCGAATTGCGGGCGTTCATCGACCGCATGAGCGAAGACGAGCAGGCCGAACTGGTCGCCATCATGTGGATCGGGCGCGAGAGCTTTTTTGCGGAAGATCTGGCCGAGGCCATCGCCACCGCCAAGTCTGAGGCATCGACCCCTTGTGCAGACTACCTGATCGGAACACCGCACATGTCTGACCACCTTGAGAATGGTCTGGACGCACTGGGGATATCTGCGGAAGACGTGGAAAACGATCTGATGTAGACCGCGCGACATCATCGCTGCCCGGTGCCTGCGTCTGGCGGCGCCGGATATTGCCCGCCAAGGCAGACTAACAGCGACGGGGGTGTCAAGCTTTCGAGCGAGGTTGGTGAAAGTCTGTATTCGGTTTCTCTTTGCCTTCGAAGCCGCTGCGAATAGGTTTCTATGTGATCTTCTTGAAAAGCCGCCACTTTCCCAAAGGTGCGGCTTTGTAAGCCGTGTATTTCTACTGAGGTAGACAGTTTTCTGTCGCGGCCTTGAGGAAATCATTGCTGAACGGGGATTGCGCGTGGACCATGCTACATAGAACATGTGGGTCAAGCGGTTTTCACCGGTGATCGTACCGCGCGCAATCGATGAAGCGTCCTACACTGAATTCTTGGCGCATGGACGCCATATAGGTCCGTGTGCATGTCCATGGAAAGTGGATGTATCTCTACCGCGCTTTCGACAAAGCGGGAAATACTCTTCATCTCATGCACCAAAACGAAAGTTCTGCCTAACGTTCTCAAGAATTTGCGGAACAACCGCCACGGTTGTGGCTGGACTGTGGATCCGTTTCAGTTGCTGGATGTCAGCCTGATCGAAAATGCTGCGCCAGAAAATCAATCAACGCGCGCACCCGGGTCGTCAGGTGACGATTGGGTGGATAGAGCGCATAGAGGCCGAAGTTTTCCGTTTCATAGTCCTGAAACAGGTGCTCTAGGGTACCCTCTTCCAGACTGCGGGCAATCACATAGTGCGGGCAACGCGCAATACCCAGCCCGGCGATCGCCATGTTGGCAATCGCCGCCGGGGCATTGGCATGAAACATTCCCGCCACCTTGACCACAATATCCCTTGTCCCGGCTCGAAACCTCCATGCTGTTGCGTCGGCCGGATTTTCGTCAATCAGGCAGTTATGTGTGGCCAGTGCCATCGGATCACCCGGACGCCCCCTTTCCGCTAGATAATCAGGCGACGCGCAGACGATCAGCGGCATATCGGACAGCTTCCGCGCAATCAGGGTCGAATCCCGCAACACCCCGATCCGTATGGCAAGATCGAACCCCTCTTCAACAAGCGCCACGCGCGAGTCCGACAGTTTAAGGTCGATATCGACCTTCGGATGCGCCCGCAGAAACGAAGCCAAAGCCTGAGTCAGGTTGATGCTGCCGAACCCGGTTGGTGCGGTTAATCGGATTGGCCCGGCCAGTGCCGATTGCCGCTCCTGAACAAGGTCTTCCAGCTCGTCGATTTGTTCCACGATCGGGCGGCAGCGTTCAAGGTACGCGATGCCGACGTCCGTCAACGAAACGCTTCTGGTTGTCCGGTTGAACAGCTGCGTCGATAGCTTGGCCTCCAACTGGGCAACATACTTGCTGACCAGTTTGGTAGACAGGCCCAGCCGCCGCCCCGCGGCAGTGAACGATCCCTCATGAGCAACCGCCATAAATGCCCGCATCGTGTCAATTGTATCCAACGCAGCGCTCCTTCGTCAGGTTGGTGTTTGGTCAATTATACCCAATTTGTTCATAGTTACTGAATAAAACGCAGGATTATAACTAAGAAAGGTTTTGCCATGTTCTAGCCAGTGACCGCTGACGAACATCGCCAGCTCGCTCCCAAGAAACTCCTCCGAAAGGAAACAGACATGCCAAACGCAATCCGTATCCACCGTCATCCCTTGTCCGGGCATTCACACCGGGTGGAACTATTCGCCAAGCTTGGCGGCATCAATCACGAGCTGATCGATGTCGACCTGCTGTCTGGCGAACACAAGAAAGAGCCGTTTCTTTCCCTGAACCCTGCCGGGCAGGTGCCGGTGATTGAGGACGGTGAAATCGCGATCGCCGACTCCAACTCTATCCTCGTGTACCTTGCGCGGAAATACGCGCCTGATTGGCTGCCGACTGATCCGGTGCGCGAGGCGGAAGTTCAGAAGTTCTTGTCGCTGGCCGCCGGCGACATCGCCCACGGCCCTGCGGCAGCACGATTGATCACCGTTTTTGGCGCTCAACTGGATGCAGAACGTGCCAAGGCCATCGCCAAATCCGCCTTTGACCGGCTTGAGGCGCATTTGAACGGACGCGACTGGCTGGTCGGAACCAGCCCATCCATCGCTGATGTCGCGATCTACAGCTATACGGCCCATGCGCCTGAGGGAAACGTTTCACTGGATGATTATCCCAATATCCGCGCCCTGCTGGCCCGGGTTGAGGCGTTGCCCGGCTTTGTGGCCATGCAAAGCACCAAGGTCGGCCTCGCCGCCTGACACCAGAGCGCGCCCGGCCGTCAGGACCGGGCGCATGCGTCCAAACTTTGCCGCCCCAGGAGAGACCCCATGATTTCCATCGAACCCAGCGACAGCAGCACTTCCCCTTTTCATCGGGGTGAACACATGGCGCAGGCGCGGCTGGGTGTCCGCGACATTGAACACTGGGCACGGAAAGTTGTCCGCGACCACATGCCCGAACAGCATCGGGATTTTCATACCGCCCTGCCGTTTCTTGTGATGGCCGCGCGCGATGCGCAAGGTCGGCCCTGGGTTACGTTATTGGAAGGGCCAGACGGGTTCGTCTCTGCACCAGATAACAAAACGCTTTCCATTACTGCCTTGCCAGCCCAAGGCGATGCATTGCACGGTGCCCTTCACCCCAAAAGCGATGTTGGCATCCTTGGTATTGAACTGGCCACGCGTCGGCGCAACCGTATCAATGGCCGCGCCGGACGCGTCACTCCGACCGGTTTTGATTTTCACGTTGACCAGACCTTTGGCAACTGCCCGCAGTATATCCGTGAACGCGCGTGGCACCGGGTTGATGACTCGAGGCCCGGACCGACAACACTCGGCCAATACTTGACGCCGGATCAGGTCCGGTGGATCGAAACAGCCGATACTTTCTTTATCGCCAGCGGCTATCGCGAAGAGGGCGAAAGCCCGACTTACGGGATGGATGCGTCCCATCGCGGTGGCGACCGTGGTTTCGTGCAGGTTCTGGACAACCGGCGGCTGCGGTTTCCCGACTATGCCGGCAATAACCACTTCAACACTATCGGCAACCTGTTGCTCGACCCAAGGGCGGGATTTCTGTTCGTCGATTTCGAAAGCGGCAGCTTGCTGCAACTGACCGGCGTCGCCTCGATCGACTGGGCCAGCGATGAGATCACAAATTTCCCGGGGGCGCGGCGGCTGGTGACACTGGAGATTGACGAGGTCGTGGAAATCCGCGCGGCAGTCAGCCTCAGATGGACTTCGGATGCAGATTCTGTCCGATCGCTCCGCCTGATCGAAAAGATCCGTGAAAGCGTCGATGTCGCCTCGTTTGTTTTCGAAGCTCGCGACGGTGGCCACTTGGCTGGGTTCGAGCCCGGGCAATACCTGCCAATCGAGCTTGAAATTCCAGGGATCGCCGAACCGGTGCGCCGGACCTATTCGCTCAGTAACGGACCGAACAATCATCGCTATCGGATTACGGTCAAGCGTGAGCCAAAAGGGATCGCATCGCAGTTTCTGCACGATCATCTGGAACTGGGCGCAATCATCAACAGCCGTCGGCCAGCGGGTGATTTCACAATGACTTGCGACCGGTGCCCATTGGTTCTGGTCAGCGCAGGTGTTGGTATCACACCGATGTTGAGCATTCTGAATAAGGTCGCAGACGAGCGCGGCAACCGCCCTGTCTGGTTCATCCACGGTGCTCGGGACGGTCAGCACCATCCAATGGCCGGTGAAGTTCACGATCTGGCCTCTAGGCGGCCGGGGATCACGACGCATGTGGCCTATAGCCAACCAACGCCAGAGGATGAGTTCGGAATGGACTATGACTCGCATGGCCGTGTCGATGGGGCGCTTCTGGCGCAACTGATCAACGATGCCAGCGCGCATTACTTTCTGTGCGGCCCTGTCAGTTTCATGGCCGAGATCCAGGCCGATCTGGAACGCCGCGGCATCTCTCCGGAACATATTCACACCGAAAGTTTTGGCCCCACTGGGTGATTTGACGTGATCCTGCGTGGGCAAATGAAGCTCAAACCACCAGAGCAAGGACATACGTGCCTTTTGTTCGTTTCGTTTGCATTGTGTTGTTGGGATAGCGTTCACCGGCCGGAATGATTTCGCCATTCCAGCTTTCAATCGAAACTCACCGGCTTGTATTTGAGTAGTTCGAGTTTTTAGGCGTCAGACACCAACTCCTCAGTTCCTCTCGCTGTTATTCCTAAGTCGTTCCTACGATTGCATATACGTCTTAGGAAAAGTGCGACGCCCTCGGCCGCCTGCCGACACAGAAACCTCCCCAAGCTGCAGTAAGAGTGGCAGGTCGAAGTTCGACGCTTCAGTATTCCAGTGCTGCCTCACGTTTCAGGCGGCTTGCGGCAAAATCGACAAATGCGCGAATCTTTGCGGACACCATCCGCCCTTCGTGGTGCACGATGTGAACCGGTGCAGGAGCCGGTTCAAAATCAGATAACACTGCCTTTAGCCGTCCGTCCGCCAGATATGGTGCGACTTGATAGGACAAAAGCCGGGCCAGACCCTGACCGCGAAGTGCCATTTCGATTACAGCATCGTTGGTATTCATGCTGATCCGTGGATGAACACGCACAAGCTTCGGGTTGCCCAGGTGGTCAAACTGCCACTGGCCTGACGGCGACAGGGCTAGGGAATTGATCAGGACATGTCTGTTCAGGTCATCCGGGCTTTCGGGTTCGCCTGCTTGTTCAAGGTATTCGGGTGCTGCAAAAACAACCTGTCTGACAGAACCGCAACGCATCGCCATAAGGCTGGAATCCGCAAGCGGACCTATCCTGACGCCAACATCCACACCTTCGTCTATTAAATTCACGATCCGGTCCACGTACAGCGTTCGCGCCTCGATTTTGGGATAGTGCCCCAGAAAATCAGCAAGAATTGGTGTGATGAACAATCTGCCAAACAACACAGACGAAGTGAGGTTGAGCAACCCTTTGGGTTCCGCATAGGTCCCGACCGCAGCGTTTTCTGCCTGTTCCAGATCAACGAGAATCCGCTTGGCATCTTCCAGAAATCTGCGCCCGCTCTCGGTCAACATGACAGATCGTGTCGTTCTTACGAATAAACGGACGCCCAACTCGCCCTCCAGTATCGAAATGGTGCGCGTCACAGCCGGTGGCGACATGTTCAGGTTGCGCGCAGCAGCAGCAAAGCCACCCAGGTCGGCCACCTTCGAAAAGACCAGAAGCGCGCGAAACTTGTCCATGTAATTATTCCAAAATAGTGAATAATAAATTCAAGCTTAATATTATTCTGCCAACAATTGAAACACACTATGTCTCAGGCAAAGACACAATCACTCCGCTAAGGCAAAAGCGCCCGCAGGAAATGGGAGAAATGCCGTGAATGTAAGCCAAGCCATCGGCCAAAACGTGACTGTCCAGATCGTGCACGGTTTTGTGGACAACGGGCTAGGGGGCAACCCTGCTGGGGTTGTTCTGGATGCCGACGGGTTAACCGAGGCGCAGATGCTGAAGATCGCGTCACAGGTTGGCCTGTCCGAAACCGCTTTTGTCTCGCAATCCGCGACCGAGGGTTTCAAACTGGACTTTTTCACCCCGAACCGCAGGATCGCGCATTGCGGCCATGCGACCATTGCCGCTTTTTCCCATCTGGATGCACTTGGCCGTATTCCTGATCCTGAAACTTCAAAAGAAACTGTGGACGGCCCGCGCCGGATTCTGATCAAGGATGGTGCCGCGTTTATGGAACAGTTGGCCCCTAGATATGAAACGCCAGAAGATTGGACCTCTCAGGGTGTCAGTTTGCAGGACGTTTTGGGCTCTTTGGGGTTGTCCCCGAGCAATCTGGATCACGAAATGCCGCCCGTTCTGGTCAATACCGGCAACAGTTTTGTCGTGATCGGAGTAGCTGACAGGGAAACTCTGGCTTCGATCAAACCCGATTTCGAGCAGATCAAAACGATCAGCGACCGTCTGGACCTGATAGGATATTATGTGTTCACAACGGCCCAATGCTCGGACGGGCGCGACGCTACTGCACGCATGTTCGCCCCCCGATATGCCATTGATGAAGAGGCCGCGACGGGAATGGCCGCAGGGCCGCTGGCCTGTGTCCTGCACGACCTGGGTCACCGCCGTCAGCACGGGTTTCTGATTGAACAGGGCATGTTCATGGAAACCCCTTCGCCCAGTTTGATTCAGGTTGAACTGGAAGTTCGTGACGGCGCAATCGCCAGTCTAATGGCAGGCGGGCAAGGCAAAGTCATGCGGTCCTTTCAATTGTCGGTGTGACTAAAACAGCGTTTGGGGCGGCGTGTAACATTGCGCGCAGCTTTGTCGAGCAAGTTGAAGAGCGGTTTCACGCAAATCTTGCCGCGACCCTTCAAAACAACGAACTCTCTCCGAGCGCGGATATCGCAGCTTTTGCTGGGGCGCTCGTTCAGATTGTGACGTTCACGTTGAATAGTCGGGCAACCCAATCAGATCACATGATCAGAGCGCTAGGTATCCAGAATCTCCAAGGTCTTGTCTGAAAACTCGACATCGTTGATATGGCTGTCAATTTCCACAAGTGTTACGTTTTCCGGACAGTTTTTTCTCAGCTCTTCGATGAATCCTGCAAGTCCCTCTGCATCTTCCAAAATCGCCCCGGCCCTGTCCCATTCGTTACCGCCTCTGAGCGGCACAAGCAGAACAGTCGGGCCGGTTGCTTCAGAAAGTTTTGCGCACATGGTGCGTGCCATCTCGCGCCTTTGCTCGGCGCTCATGCTGACCGCAGTAATTAGTCGGTTGTGGTCATGAAGGTCATGATCCGCCAACGCTGGAGGAACGGGATGCCAGCCTACCAAATCGACTAGATCATAACACCCAATCGAAACAATCTGCGGCACACCAGCCTTGCCCGCATTGGTCATGCGATCTTCGCCGGCGCTGATGGCTGATCCCAACATGTGGTTGCCGACTTCTTGCGGTGCAAAGTCCAAAACGGCGGCGAATTCACCTTTTGAAGCAAGGCTTTCAAATGCGCGCCCTCCCATGCCCGTAGCATGGAAAACGGCCAGTTCAAACCCGCGCGCCTCAAGGGCGGGCTTCAGGTGCACCATATAGCGCAAGACTGTTTTGCCGAAGGATGTCATCCCGATTATAGGGCGGTCTTTCTTCATCGGACGGGCAGCGCGTGCGGCCCCCAGAACCGCGCCAGCGGCTTGACGGAGAGAGGCTTCGCAGACCGAGTTAAGCCCGTAAAGACCACCAGCCCAAAGGATCATCTGAACGTCTGCCGGCAGCCGCTCGGGCGGGATCATCGGCGAGAAAGAGACAGTTGAGACGATGTATTTAGGTACACCAATGGGCAAGGCACAGCACAGATCAAGGGCCAGATCGGTCCCCATTGAACCGCCCAAAACCAAAACGCCATCGAACACGCCCTCATGGTGCAGCCGTGCAACCAGCAGGGCTGCACCTTTGGCCATGATCTGCATCGCAAGGTTTTCGTCACCGCCATCAATGGCTTCCTGTATTGTGTGGCCACCCTCCTCTGCCACCTGATGCTTGGAGTAATCAGTGGGGTGACTGGGGTCGCCAAGCACACTGATGTCCATGGTTTTCACCAATCCACCCTGTTCACGGATCACATCAGAGATGAAGTTCAGTTCATCATCTTTGGTGTCATAGGTCCCAACGACAAGAATAGTTCGATTGGTCATAGGCCGCCTTTCAGGTTCAAAGTTTGATCCAAGCTGTTTTCAGCTCGAAATACTTGTCAAAGGCGTGCAGCGATTTGTCATGACCGTTGCCAGACTGCTTGACGCCACCCAATGGAACCGTTGTGTCGGCCCCTCCATAGGTGTTTACATGGACAACCCCTGCCTGAATGGCCCGGATCATGCGATGGGCGCGCGACAAGTTCGACGTCCATACTGCGGATGCCAGACCGTAATCGGTTCCATTGGCAATTTTGATTGCCTCTTCTTCGGTGTCAAAGGGAATGACTGCAAGAACCGGGCCAAACACTTCATCCGTTGCCAGCCGATCGGTGGGGTGAACCCCCGTTACAACCGTCGGGGCCATGTGTCTAACGTCAGCGCATATGGGACCATTTAGGCCAATTTGATAAGAGAGAGTTTCTGGGTCATCGTAACCACCAAGGAGTGGACGATGAGAAAGACAACGAGGAGCCCTGGCGAGAAGATCGTCAAAGATATCAAGCGGGCAACACGCAAGCAGTATTCCAGCGAAGAGAAGATCAGGATCGTGCTTGATGGGCTGCGTGGCGAGGACAGTATCGCGGAGCTGTGCCGTCGCGAGGGTATATCCCAGGGCCTGTATTACAAATGGTCCAAGGACTTCATGGAGGCCGGGAAGAAGCGCTTGGCTGGCGATACAGCCCGGGCTGCGAACACGGACGAGGTCAAAGAGTTGCGCCGTGAGGTAAAAGACCTCAAGGAAGTGGTCGCTGAACAGACGCTTGAGCTGCGTCTTCTCAAAAAAAGCATGCTCGGGGATGGGGACGACCACGAATGAGGTATGCCGCATCAGAGAAGTTGGAGATCATTAGGCTGGTGGAAGAAAGTCATCTGTCGGCGCGTCGGACACTGGCCAAACTGAGCATTCCCCGCACCACATTTTACCGCTGGTATGACCGGTACCTGCAACGTGGCGAAGCTGGTCTCGCGGATCAATCTCCCAAGCCAAAGCACGTCTGGAACCGCGTTCCCACCGACGTGAAGCGTAAGGTTGTGGATCTTGCGCTAAAGGAGACAGAGCTGTCGCCACGCGAGTTGGCGGTGACCTTCACCGATCAGGAACGCTATTTTGTGTCGGAATCCACGGTCTATCGCACGCTCAAGGCGCATGACCTGATCACCAGCCCGGCGTTCATCGTGCTCAAGGCAGCAGATGAGTTCCAGCATAAGACGACGGCCATCAACCAACTCTGGCAGACGGACTTCACTTACATCAAGGTGCTGGGATGAGGCTGGTTTTATCTCAGCACGGTTCTGGATGATTACAGCCGCTATATCGTCTCTTGGAAGCTTTGCACGAACATGCGGGCGCAGGATGTGACGGATACTCTGGATCTGGCGTTGCAGGCTTCGGGTTGCGATCAAGTTCATGTCGTTCACAAGCCACGTCTGCTCAGCGACAACGGCTCAAGTTAAGTGTCCGGTGACTTGGCTGAATGGTTGCAGGACAAAGGGATGAAGCACTCTCGCGGTGCGCCGTATCATCCGCAGACTCAAGGCAAGATCGAACGCTGGCACCAGACCCTCAAGAACCGCATCTTGCTGGAAAACTACTTCCTACCCGGTGATCTTGAAGCCCAGATCACGGCCTTCGTCGATCACTACAATCATCAGCGCTTCCACGAGAGTATCAACAACGTCACGCCCGCCGACGTCTACTTCGGCCGAGACAAAGCCATTCTCTAAAAAAGCGAAAGGATCAAACAAAACACATTCGAAGCCCGGCGCTTGCATCATCGCAAACAGGCCGCATAATCAAACCAACCAGATGAGCCAAACCCTCCTCTAGTTTAGGCAGCCTTTGGTCCCAAAAACCCTGACGACGGACAGAGCGACTGCTGGGACAGCCTTGAGAAGAAGTTCGACGGGACTCCGGGTAAGAAATGATGGGTCTTAAGTTATATACCTATTGGAGATCGACCACATCCTATCGGGTGCGTATTGCATTAAACCTGAAGGGTGTGCCGTTCGAAAGCTGCCCGGTCAATCTGGTGAAAGGCGAGCAAAGAAGCGCAGCCTATCAAGCGATGAACCCCGGCAAGGGCGTCCCTGTGTTAGAGCTTGAGGATGGCACCAAGTTGACCCAATCTCTGGCTATCCTTGATTATCTTGACCGCGCCTATCCCGACCCGGCGCTTCTGCCGGACGACCCGATTGCGCGGGCCAAGGTGATGGCGGCGGCGCATGTGATTGCGCTGGACATCCATCCGGTGAACAACCTGCGCGTTGTTCAACATTTGGACGGGATGGGGCACAGCAAAGCGGAAAGTGTGGACTGGATGGTCCACTGGATGAACGAAGGTCTGACCGCGTTTCAGGCTATGCTGCCCCAAGGCACCCGCTTTGCCTTTGGCGACATGCCATCGCTTGCGGATATCTGCCTTGTATCGCAGCTTTACAACGGGCATCGCTGGGGTGTGGACATGACGCCCTTTGCGCGTCTGACCGAAATCGAAGAAACCTGTCTGGCCCTGTCCGCCTTCGCCGATGCGCGACCCGAGGTACAGCCGGATGCCGAGTGAGGATCACATGAGCCAACTGAAAAAGTCATGGGTGGACAGCGCGAACTCTGCCGAGACCCCCTTTCCCCTGAACAACCTGCCTTATGGTGTGTTTTCGACCTCAGACAGCGCACCGCGCTGTGGCGTGGCCATCGGGGATATGATCCTTGATATGCACGCTGCCGAAGAAGCTGGCCTGATCGAGATTGGTGATGAACCCGTTTTCGACGTGCCCTTCTGGAATGAATTGATGGAGCAGGGATCGGACGCATGGGCCGCCCTGCGCGCCCGTCTGGAACAGCTGCTGGGCGAGGCTTCGACCGAACGTGACACTGTTGAGCCTCTGTTGGTCGCCCAAGCCGATGCCGAGCTGCACATGCCGTTCCTTGTGTCCGAATACACCGACTTTTATGCCGGTCGTCAGCACGCCGCGAACATGGGCGCGATCCTGCGCGGCTCGCCCGAACTGCCGGCCAACTGGCTGCACATTCCGATCGGTTATAATGGTCGCGCGTCCTCGGTTGTGATCTCGGGTACGCCGATTCACCGCCCGAACGGTCAGCGCAAAGCGCCCGACGCCGAGATGCCCAGCTTTGGCCCCTCGATGCGTCTGGATATCGAGCTGGAAATGGGCGCCATTGTTGGCAAACCGTCCGAGTTAGGCCAGCCGATCACCGTGGATGAAGCCGACGACATGATCTTCGGCTATGTGCTGCTGAACGACTGGTCCGCGCGTGACATCCAAGGCTGGGAATACCAGCCGCTTGGACCGTTTCAGGGCAAGGCGTTTGGCACCTCGATCAGCCCCTGGATCGTGACCGCCGCCGCGTTGGAAACGTTCCGTGTGCCAACGCCCGAACGCGAGAGAAAGCTTCTGCCCTACCTCGACGGCTCAAAGGACGGCCTTTACGACATTGAGCTTCAGGTGCTGATGCAGCCTGATGGAGCCGAGAAGGCGAGCGTCGTTGGCGAAACCAACTACTCCCGCATGTATTACTCGGCCGCCGAACAGCTCTGCCACCACGCCATCGGCGGCTGTGCGATGAATGTGGGCGACCTTCTGGGGTCTGGCACGATCTCAGGCCCAACCAAGACGGAATACGGTTCTCTGATGGAGATGAGCTGGGCTGGTCGCGAGCCCTTCACGCTCGATACCGGCGAAACCCGGACTTTCATCGAAGACGGAGACACCCTGACCCTGCGCGGTGCGGCCAAGGGCGAAGGCTTCCAGATCGGCTTTGGCGATTGCGTCGGGCAAATCCTGCCCGCCGTTAACTGGCCCAGGTAAGTGGCGAGCAGGGCAACATCGGTAGTTCCGCACCCGCTGTTTGAAAACCTGTGATCCCACTCGATCATGTTGTTCAAAAAGCCATTCCAGAAACTCTGGAATGGCTTTTTGGGTGCGATCAGGCCGTATGATCCACGATCTGTAAGTGCTGGGCCAGTCGGTCGATCTCGGCCATCCAGCCTTGTACCAGTTTTGGGTCGCTTGGGGCTGCGTGAACACCTGCCGGGATGGCGCGGTTCATAACGGCCTCGACGGCAAGTGAAACCGGGATCGATACCAAACGCGCCATCGCTGTACCGCGCTCGTCGCCCCAGGCGTCCATGACATAGGTCTTGTGCCAGACAGGAACGCCGTCTTTCTCGGCTTTCAATCCAACACACAGCACAACGCGGTCGGGCTCACCCTCATCATAGGCGTTTTCGCTCCAGAACTGGTCGGACATCTCTTTCAGACGCGCATCCCCTTCCGGGCCCGACAGGGTTTCGATTTCACGGAACACATCCGACCACGCATCCGCCCAGCCGTTCAGGCGCAGGGTGCCGCGGACAAATTCCCTGACCGGCCAGTGATCCTCGAACTGGTACTGCGCCTTGAACGGGATCGAGTCGCGGTTGGGGTAGACCTCGAAACTTTCCGGCGTTGGCAGCGGCGCGATATAGCTGCTGATCGCATACCACGGGCGCGCAACGTCCAGCGGGGCATAGTCTCGGATCGACTTTGAAGGCGACCGAAGCGCCTTGAGCACACCCAACGGCGACCAGCTGAACTTGTAGCGGAACGGGTTCGGGATTTTGGGAATGCCACCGCAATACGAAATAAAGCTCAGGTGGTTTTGCGGATCGAACACATCCGAGGCGCGATAGTCATCGACCAGCGCATGCGCCATCAGGTGGTCGATGCCCGGATCCAGACCAACTTCGTTGACCAGCGCCACACCGGCCTCGCGCGCCTTGTCGTCCAGTGCGCGCATTTCGGGCGCGATGTAAGACGACGACACGAAATTGGCCTGCTTGGCAATCGCCAGTTCCGCCAGTGGTACGTGCCAGTCGCCCGGCAACATGGACACGATCACGTCGCCCTTTCCAAGCACATCACCCAGAGCGTCGATGTCGAACGCCCGTATGTCGTCGGTCAGGTCTCCGACCTCGGCCTTGGCTTTTTCGATCGTCCGGTTCCAGACGGTGACCTTGTGGCCACCTTCGATCAGACGGCGCAGGCCGGGGATGGCCGACAGGCCGGTGCCACACCAGTGAATCGTCATCGCTCAGATCCCTTCGATATGTGTTTTGTAAATCGCTTCTGCCCGACCCCAGACGCCGCTGTCCAGATGGGTCAGGGTCAGAAGCGACGGCAAAAGCTGTGCCGCATAATCTTCCGAACTTTCGACCGGCAGCATCGACGGCAGGTTATCGATGGCCATCACGTCCATCACCGGATCGGTTGCCACGCGCAAAGCGGGCGCGTCCCATGTGGTTGCACGGTCATAGACCGGCACCGGGTTGTAATCACTGTCCGGGTCGCAGGCGACATCGCCGATAGCGGTCAGGGTGCGCGGGGCAGTCAACGCCTCACGCGGAACAAAGACCGGGGTTCCGGGGCGCGCGAAGATGCAGTTCAGGAACAGGTCGTGGTCCAGAATTTCCGGAAACGGTCCGCCGCTGGCGGTTTCCGCCATGTCCCATTTGGTGACGTCGACGCCCATCGCGTCGCACAGGTCTGCGGCCCCCGTACCCACGCGACCCAGTGCACCGATCACGATGGCGCGGGGGCGTGGGGCTCCGGTGGCGTCCAACTCGGCCAGCAATTCAGCGTTCAGAACGTCTTTGCCTGCATATACTCCAACCGGCGGGCATGCGTCGCCCCGTTGCTGTGCCGCCCACGTCTTGAGCGTTACCGCAGCACCGGCATACCCGGCCCAGTAACCAAAGGCGGCAACGCGGCGGCCATCTTCGCTCACCAGATATTCCAGATCATAAAGCGTGCCGCCCCCGGCCTTGAACCGCTCCAGCAGCGCACGACCCGAATGCTGGCCCTTATAGGCATGGCCGAACATGATGTGGCGATGGGGCAGGGGGGTGCCATCTTCGGGCAGTTCCTTGAGGCCAAAGATGATCGCGTCCAGCGGGGCCTCGGGCCACGAATTCTCAGCCGCGATTGCACAGCCAGCGTCCTTGTAGCCATCAATCGGAATGGCGCGGACATAGCTTTCCTCAACCGTCACGCGGATACCTGCGGCGATCAGTGCTGCGGCTCCTTCGGGTGTCAGCCCCACCCGTTCCTCGTTCGGGCGCTGTTCCGCCCTGACCCAGAGATGTGTCATCTTAGTTCCTTTTGTCAGAGCATCCCGGCAGCGCGCACCGCCTGAACCGAAGGCCGTGCCTCCATCGCCTCGCGGAAGGCGATGATCCTGGGAAAGGCCGAGACATCGACGCCGTCGCCTTCCAGCCAGCTGCAAACCACATAAAGATAGGCATCGGCCAGAGAGAACGCGTCCCCCAGAACAAACGGCCCGCGCAACCCGTTTGACGAGATATAGTCGCAAGATGCGGTCATCGTTTGCGCCACCTTGTCCGTCATGTCTTTCCAGCTGGATTTCTTGTCGGCCCAGCGATGCCCGCGCAGCTTGTGGGCGTGGTTCACATGCATGGTCGAGGCCAGATAGAACATCACCTCGCGCATGCGGGCGGCCATGACCGGATCAGCTGGCACCAATTCGGCCTCGGGTGCCTTGGTCGCAATATATTCCAGCAACGCGCCGGTCTCGGTCAGGATGCCGCCATCGACCACCAGTGCCGGAACGCGCCCCTTGGGATTGATCTGCTTGTAGGCCGGTTTTGTCTGTTCCCCATCGGCAAAGTCCAGCTTGATTGCTTCATAGTCCAGCCCGGCCTCTTCCAGAGCAATCGCAACAGCGACCGAGATGGTTCGGGGTGCATAATAAAGCTGCATCAGGGATCTCCGATCTGGTTAGAGGTGGGTTTGCGCGAACTGCCGGTCGGGTGCTTCCAGATGCGGCACCGCATTGAACAGGACCGGGCTCAGCTGTGCGCCAATCGGGTGCAGACGATGCATCGACGTGTTCATGATGGCAAGGGCCACCCGCGCCATCGACGGGATGTCCAACCCCATCGCCTGCCGCACCACCATCGAGATCAACCCGCCCGAGGTCACGACGATGGCCGGTCCGCCCTCGGTCCCGATCTCGTGCAATGCATCGCGGACGCGGGCTTCAAACGCGTCGAAGGATTCCGGCGCGTTCTCGATCTTTCCGCTGGCCCAGGCCGCGAAGGTTTTGGGCAGGTGTTCGACAAATCCCTCGCGATCGGTCGGGATTTCGACGCCGTGCTGTTCTTCGAACAACTGTGCAAGGGTAAAATACTCGATCTCGTTCAGCCGTGCGTCGCAGACAGGATCAGCCAATCCCATGCTGGTGACCGTCTCGGTGTGGCGGGTCAGGGTGCCACAATAGACGCGTGTATAGTGGCTGCGGGTGTCACGCAGATGCGCGCCCAGCCAGCGGGCCTGCTGATGGCCCAGATCGCTCAGCTTGTCATAGCTTGCTTCGTCGCGCGCCGTCGTGTTTGCCTGCCCGTGCCGCACCAATGTGATATGTGACATGTCGCTCCCTCTTGCGCCGAAGTCTTAGGGCAGGTTCCCTGCCGGGACCAGAGGGGTTTCTTGATCTCACCGGAAAAACATTCGCAGCTGTCCGGTTTCTGGCTATGGTCGCCCTGACCAACCACGCCCGGAGGGATTCATGGCCGTCGACCACACGCGTTTTCTGGAGGATCTGCACAAGCTGCGTGAATTCGGTGCCTCAGGTGTGGGCAAAGGGGTCATCCGCCCGGCCTATTCCCAAGCGGATATCGCGGCGCGCCAATGGCTGGCGGACCGTATGGCCGATGCGGGTCTGACACCGCTTTTCGACCCGGTCGGCAACCTCTTCGGGCTGGCGCCTGGCCGCTCTCTGCTCATGGGGTCGCATTCCGACAGCCAGCCCGAAGGCGGCTGGCTGGACGGTGCGCTCGGCGTGATTGCCGCGCTGGAAATCGCGCGGTCCAGCGACCAGCCGATCTCGGTCGTCAGTTTTCAGGACGAAGAAGGCCGGTTCGGTGTGACCACGGGCTCGGCGGTCTGGTCCGGCGGTCTGCCGCTGGACAAGGCCGATGTGTTGACCGACGGTTCTGGCGTCAGCTTTGGCGAGGCCCGATCTTCCTTGGCGGATCTGTCGCAGGGTTTTGTCGATCCCGCGCGGTTCAGCGGCTTTGTCGAGATGCATATCGAACAGGGCCCCTCACTGGACGCAGCGAACGAGCAGATCGGCGTCGTGACCGATATCGTCGGCATCCGGGACATGTCAGTCACTTTCGAAGGGCAGCAGAATCACGCGGGCACCACACCGATGCATTTGCGCCAGGATGCGTTTCAGGCGTTGTCACTGTTCAACACGCGCCTCAACGAACGGTTTCGCAACGTGGTGACACCACAAACCGTCTGGACCATCGGGCGGGTCGATCTTCACCCCAATGCGTCGTCCATCGTGCCGGGTCGGGCGCGGTTCTCGATGCAGTGGCGCGATGGCGATCCGGATCGGCTGTCGCGGATGGAGGAGATTATCCGTACCACAGCGCAGGAAATAGCCAGCGAACAGGACTTGGTGCTGACCTACGGCCCTTTGCTCGGGTTGGAACCCGTCACGATGGATCAGACGCTGCGCGCGGCGCTGGAACATGGGGCCGAACAGGTGGCCCCCGGCAAATGGCGCAGGATGCCGTCGGGCGCGTTGCACGATGCCACAAACGTGTCGCGCCTGATGCCCGTTGCGATGCTGTTCGTGCCCTCAATCAACGGTATCAGCCACGATTTTGCCGAAGATACCGCCGAAAGCGATCTTGTCGCCGGGCTGAGGGTGCTGGATCTCGCAGTGCAGTCACTTGACGGACAGGCGCGATAAGGTGCAGGCAAAATACCGTTTTTTCAGGCCATTGCAGTCGGCTTGCCTGGTGTTATCGTCGCGTTCAAAGCTTTGATCGGCAAACCCTTGCAGAGGCCAAATGACAAATGTTGCCTAACGGAAAAAAGTTTCCTATAGGAACGCAATGGATGCATACGCCCGTATACAGACTTGCCCCACAGGCGGCGCGCCGGTTCGCAAGTTGACCGGAATCGTTGCAATATTGACTACTTGAGGCAGACTGACGGGAATGCGTTCCAAACCGAAAGATACGAAAAGGTATCCAAGATGACCGAGATTAGACGCACGCCGCTTTTTGGGCTTCACGTTGAGTTGGGCGGCAAGATGGTTGATTTTGCCGGGTGGGAGATGCCGGTTC
>NZ_JBQFQV010000015.1:0-112625 GCF_056537065.1 Ruegeria sp. CH2 | reverse complement strand
GGCGGCAACTGGAGCTTCGAGTTCTACATGGAACAAAAACACGTCGGCTTCGCAACCGGAAATCACAACATCATGCAGCTGGGGAAGTGAAAACGACTGCACTCGAAATACGCGCTAAGAAACTCTAACTCCAGGAGGAGACCATGGGAGAAATCGTACTTGCCGCCAAAATGACTCACGTGCCTACCCTGCTCATGTCCGAGCAGGAAGGACCGATCAAAGGCAAGCGTCAACCGGCTATTGATGGCCACCGGGAGATTGCTCGTAGCGCCAAGGAACTGGGCGCAACAACTGTTGTCATCTGTGATACGCATTGGGTGTTGAACGCGGGCTTTCACATAAACGCCAACGACCATTTTGAGGGTCTATTTACATCGAATGAATTCCCCCAGTTCATTCAGGACCTGCCCTATAAATATGAGGGCAATCCCGAATTGGGTGATGCGATTGCGCGGATTGCGACCGAAAAGGGTGCTTATACGTTGGCCCATCACCTGGACAGCCTTGAGGTGGAATACGGCACGCTGGTGCCGATGCGGTTCATGAGCCGTGAACACGAAATGAAAGTGGTGTCGATCGGTGCGTGGTGCACTGTGCACGCTCATGACGAAAGCCGTATCGTCGGCGAGGCAATCCGCGAAGCAGTCGAGGCCAGCGACGAAAAGGTGCTGCTGGTTGCGTCGGGTTCGCTGTCGCACAAGATCTGGGCCAACAAGGACTATGCCGCCAATAACGGCACTTTCACAATCAGCTCAGAATTCAATCGCCAGATGGATCTGCACGTGCTGGAAATGTGGAAAAACGGCGATCACGCTACGTTCCTCAAGATGCTGGGTGACTATGCCAACTTCTGCTGCGGTGAAGGTTCGATGCATGATACCGCGATGCTATACGGCGCACTCGGCTGGGACGCTTACGACAAGAAATGCGAGGTTGTGACCGAGTATTTCCCGTCCTCTGGCACCGGTCAGACTAACGTCATATTCCCGGTCTGAGGGTCGCGGTTCCCATACCGATTGCTTGCCCCTGGTGCCTTTTGGCGGGGCAAGCCGTTGATCTATCTAATTCGAACTGATGCAGGTCCCCAAATGTTTCCTTTGAAAGACCCCGGTTTGCTGCGAGAGGCTGCCCTTGTAGGTACACGCTGGAATGAAGCTGACCCGGCCAACGGCCTTGCCGTCACCAACCCTGCCACCGGTGAAGTTATTGGTCATGTTCCCAATCTGGGCGCCGCCGAAACCGCCGAAGCTATTGCTGCCGCCGAGACCGCGCGCCACGGGTGGGCTAAACGCACCGCCAAAACGCGTAGTCAAATTCTGCGTCGCTGGTACGAACTGATGATGGAGAACCAGGACGATCTGGGTGCCATCCTGACAGCTGAGCAGGGCAAGCCACTGGCCGAAGCCAAAGGTGAGATCGCCTATGGTGCCAGCTTCATTGAGTGGTTCGCAGAAGAGGCCCGCCGCGCCTATGGTGATGTCACCCCAGGCCACGCGCCAGACAAACGCATCCTGACGATCAAACAACCCATCGGGGTTGTAGCCGCGATTACGCCGTGGAATTTCCCAAACGCTATGATCACGCGCAAGGCTGGCCCTGCTCTGGCGGCGGGCTGCTCCATGGTTCTGAAACCGGCCAGCCAGACTCCATTCTCAGCTATCGCGTTGGCGGTTCTGGCCGAAAGAGCGGGCCTGCCTGCGGGGCTGTTCTCGGTCGTCACCGGCTCAGCCCGTGGCATTGGCGGCGAGATGACCGGGAACCCGACAGTACAGAAACTGACCTTTACCGGTTCGACCGAGATCGGAACGCTTCTATATGCGCAATGCGCACCAACGATCAAAAAACTGGGGTTGGAGCTGGGTGGCAATGCGCCCTTCATTGTTTTCGATGATGCTGATCTGGACGCTGCTGTGGAAGGAGCGGTGATCGCCAAGTTTCGAAATAATGGTCAGACCTGCGTTTGTGCCAACCGCATTTACGTGCAGGCCGGTGTCTACGATTCCTTTGCCGCCAAGCTGCGCGACAAAGTAGCGACTTTGCCCACTGGTAATGGCTTTGACGAAGGTATCATATTTGGTCCGCTGATCGATCAGGCGGCAGTCGACAAGGTTGCTGAGCACATCGCTGATGCGACCTCGAAAGGTGCCGAAGTCACTCTGGGCGGCAAGTCGCACGATCTGGGTGGCACATTCTTTGAGCCAACCATTTTGACCGGTGTTACTTCGGAGATGGCGGTCGCGACCGAAGAGACGTTTGGCCCGGTCGCACCCCTTTTTAAGTTCAACACCGAAAGCGAAGTCGTCGCTGCGGCAAATAACACCGAGTTCGGCCTTGCCTCATATTTCTATTCCCGCGACCTGGCTCGCGTTTGGCGAGTTTCCGAGAAGCTGGAATATGGCATGGTCGGAATCAACACCGGCCTGATCTCGACTGCGGAAGCTCCGTTTGGCGGGGTTAAGATGTCTGGTCTGGGCCGTGAAGGCTCGCGCCATGGGCTGGATGACTTCATGGAACTCAAATACCTGTGCATGGGCGGCATCGACACCGCCGAGGAGGCTTAATGCGCTTTGCTACTTTTACCACCGAAGGGGATACCTTTTTTGGCGCGATTACCGATGATGGTGCGATTGCCCTGAACGGTGATTTCCCCGAGTTTTCCAGCCTGTATGAGGTCATCGCTGCGGGTGAGTTTAGCCGGTTGGCTGCGGCGGCCGAGGGTAAGCCTGTGACCCATTCCGATTTCACCTATGAAATGGTGATGCCGGATGCACGTCGCATTCTGTGCGTCGGCGTGAACTTTCCGGACAGAAATGCGGAATACAAGGATGGCAGCGCGCAACCGGAATATATGTCGCTGTTCCCCCGCTTTGCCAGCGGTTTTACCGGCCACAACCGCCCGCTGATCCGTCCGCCGGAAAACCACACGCTGGACTACGAGGGCGAAGTGGCCATTGTAATCGGCAAGGCGGGTCGCCGGATATCGCAGGACGAAGCCTATGAGCACATCGCCGCGTTGACGCTGTGCAACGAAGGCACGATCCGCGATTGGGTGCGCCATGCCAAGTTCAACGTAACTCAGGGCAAGAACTGGGATAATTCAGGGTCGATCGGCCCTTGGCTGGTGCCCTTCACCGACCCGGCGCAATTGGATGACGCCCGCATTCAAACCCGCGTCAATGGTGAGTTGCGTCAGGACGACACCCTCGACCGCATGATGTTCCCGATCCGGCGCGAGATCGAGTATATCTCGACCTTCATGACCCTGAAACCGGGTGACATTATCGTAACCGGCACCCCCACCGGTGCGGGCGCGCGCTTTGACCCGCCAAAATATCTTGCACCGGGTGACGTGGTCGAGGTTTCTGTCGAAGGTATCGGCACCCTGCGCAACACAGTCGAGGATGAGAAGGCATGACACCCGAAGAGCATGCCCGCGCAGCAGCCGACCTGCTTCAGGCCGAACGCACCGGCGACCAGATCGGTCTGCTGAGCCTGCGCCACCCCCAGATGGGTATGGACGACGCTTATGAGGTGCAGAACGCCATCTATCGCCAGAAGCTGGCCGAGGGGCGCAAGGTCATCGGGTGGAAAATCGGTCTGACATCGAAAGCGATGCAATATGCGCTGAACATCGATATTCCCGACAGCGGCATCCTGTTTGATGATATGGCGTTTGAAAACGGTGGTATGGTCCCTGCGGGCCGGTTCATCCAGCCCCGGATCGAGGCTGAAATCGCCTTTATCATGAAATCCGCAGTCGGTGGCGAGAATGTCAGCCGCGACGACATCGTATCCGCCACGGACTACGTCTCACCGGCGATTGAAATTCTGGACACACGTATTCAGCGTCAGGACCCCGAGACCGGCAAGGCCAGAACCGTCTTTGACACGATCAGCGACAATGCCGCCAATGCAGGGATTGTGCTGGGTACAGAGCGCCACGCGATTGACGAATTCGACCTGCGCTGGGTTGGTGCCTTGACCTTCCGCAACGGTGAGATTGAGGAAACCGGCCTTGGGGCCGGCGTATTGAATGATCCTGTTGAAAGTGTTGTCTGGCTGGCCCGGCGCATGGCGCAATACGGACAAAGTATTGAACCCGGACAAGTGATCCTGTCGGGCAGCTTCATTCGCCCCGTCGAATGCCCGCCAAGCACGGAAATTCACGCCGATTTCGGACCCTTCGGCTCGGTCGATATCAAATTTGATTGAAGGAGCACCTTAATGCCCGCGCCAACAAACCCCTTCAAGGCCGCACTGAAAGCCGGAAAACCCCAGATCGGATGTTGGATTGGGATGGCCAATGCACATGCCGCCGAAATCGCCGCCACATCCAGATTTGACTGGCTGCTTGTTGACGGGGAACATGCCCCGAACGATCTGCGGTCTATCCTTGAGCAAGTGAGGGTCATCGAAGGCACAGGTAGCCAACCGGTAGCGCGCCTGCCAATTGGCGAGACCTGGATGATCAAGCAATATCTCGATGCTGGCGTCCAAAGCGTATTGGTGCCAATGGTTGAAAGCGGCGATCAAGCGCGGGAATTGGTGCGCGCGGTGCAATATCCACCACATGGAGTTCGAGGCGTTGGGTCTGCTCTGGCGCGTGCTTCGCGTTTCGCGGCGATCCCGGATTACCTGACAACGGCAGGCGACCAGATTTGCCTGTTGGTTCAGGTGGAAAACCGCCTTGGCCTGGATGCACTGGATGACATTCTGACGACAGATGTCGACGGCGTATTTATCGGTCCGTCAGATTTGGCCGCGGATATGGGGCACATCGGCAATGCTGGCCACCCCGACGTGGTCGAAGCGGTTTTGGACGCGTTGTCAAGGATCGTGGCAGCGGGCAAGGCAGCGGGCATCCTAACGTTGGACCCCGTGATGCAGCGCAAGTGTCTGGATCTTGGGGTTACGTTCCTGGCCACGAATATCGACGTAACACTTTTTGCCAAGTCTATGCGAGGGGCGGCCGAAACTGCGTTGGAAATGTTGCCAGACCAGTGCGCGTCTGGAAATGCGCGAACAGAAATGGCCAGCAAGTATCTTCAGCAGTTATGCAAGCACTGGTCCCACAAAGGGCAAGTCGAATTTGGCGCAACTGAAGGAAACGTTTCGTTTGAAAACCGGCGCGCGGTTGCGATGAAAGCGACGGACGAAGGGCTGGAAATAGTTGCTTCAGTCGGCCCACGTGAGGATTTGAACTTTTGGATGGGTGTTATAGAGGACCACCTGAAACGCTTTGCGTTTCGCGAGGAGTTCGAGGTTGTTTGGAATGCATAGCGCTGGAATGCAAGGGCAACCGAGCGCGCCCGGGACTTTCGGACACCGCCGCAGGCTACGATTTGTAGTCAGCGGGTATTCGACAAGATCCTGCACCGGATTCTGACTCGGGTAAAACAAGCCGCAACTGCGGATTTTCCAAACCTAAAGCGGCATCAACCTCGATAGACGTTGTGACAGTGGAAACAGACAGGCTTGCAACGAGTGATAGATGTCCGGCTTGCCGTCAAAGATGGATGTCACAACAGCCCCTGCCCCATCTACTGCTGGATACCAGCCGCCATGCTGATGATCGACAAATGTTTCATTCGCATAGGTCCAGAGCTTTCTGTACCACTCCTCGTCTTCTGGCCTTCTGTCAAGCACGATCAGAGCGGCAACCGCCCCGATGGCTTCGGTGATGGGCCACCAGAACCGCGAAGCGTTGGCAACGCGGCCATCAAAATCAAGTGTGTAGGCCAACCCGCCATCAGGCAGCCACGCATCTTTCAAAGCCTGCGCAATCAGGTGGCGCGCCGTGTTCGGAGTATTAGGGCTCGTTCGGCCTGACAAATCCCAATGCTGAAGCTGAAGCCGACCCAATTCGAACGAATGCCCCGGCGTTGTTCCGGAAGGCCTGAACATCGGATCGCCCGCATAATCTCGGTTAATTTGCCAATCAGACGAATAGTGTTCGGGAAGCCGCCAGTTTTCACCGGGTGCAATTTTGCCAATGAAAAAGTCCAGAATGCGACCGGCGCGGGACAGGTAGGTTTCGTCCCCTGTTGCCTCAAAGGCAGCCAGCATCGCCTCAACGCCGTGCATATTGGCATTCATTCCACGATATGCGGAAAACGGCGTCCAATCCCTGTTCCATTCATCGCGAAACAGGCCCGCTTCTTCGTCCCAGAAGTGTTTTTCCAGAACATTTCGGACATCTGTCATTAGTTTGTCTGCATCCGGGTGACCCGCCATTTTCGCACTTGCCGAGGCAAGAAGGACAAAGACGTGCCCATAAGCAAGCTTGCGGTCATCCTTGATCTGATCCCCTTCCAGCGCCCAAAGATATCCGCCGTGGTCGCGATCTCGGTGATGGCTTTCAAGAAATGCCATACCGTGATCAATGATCCGTTCAGCACCTTGAAAACCAGACAGATGTCCTAATGCATAAGAATGAATCAACCGGGTTGTCGTGTGCAGCTCCTGCAGCTTGCCGGGCAGCGGGCGACCATCGTGACCAAGTGTATAGAACCCGGGCTCATCCCGGCAACTCGCGCTGAAGAACGTAAGTTGCCGCTTGGCCTGGTTCATCAACCAATCGCGGTGTCTTGGCGTTTCAATCCAAAACCCGGTCTCGGACTGTGACCCCGGAAGCAATAACTGATTGTCGTTCATCTAAATATCCCGCGGATGGAGTCCTGTCGTGCGCGACTTGGCCCGATCTTCCAAATTGCCCATCATCTCAGCAAGCCCGTCGCAACGCTGTACCATCCGAGGCAAACAGATGTGCATTCTGTGCTTGAATGCGCAAACCGAGGCGATCCCCGGATTTCACGGGGATATTGCCATGCTTGCGCACCATCATGGGGCCGATCCCCTCGGCATTGACGTAGATGTTCGTGTCCGACCCCAGATGTTCAACAACATCCGCAACGGCCGACAGATCACCGGCACCGTTGTCCACGACATCGATGTGTTCCGGCCTTACACCCAGTTCTTTGGCCTGAGCGGTAAGGGGTTGATCGAGGATTTTTATTTCAACCCCATTCCCGACATTCACACCAGTTTCAGTTCCCAATACAGGCACAACATTCATGGTGGGTGAGCCGATAAACTGCGCAACAAACTTGTTGGCCGGTCTTTCATAAAGCTCAAGCGGGCTGCCGACTTGCTGGATGTCGCCTGCGTTCAGAACAACGATCCGATCTGCCAGCGTCAACGCTTCGACCTGATCATGGGTCACATAGATCATGGTCGCGCTGAGCTTTTGATGCAGCCGCGCAATCTCCAGCCGCATCTCGACACGCAAAGCGGCGTCAAGGTTTGACAATGGCTCGTCAAACAGAAATGCGCGCGGGTCTCGGATGATGGCCCGTCCCATAGCAACCCGCTGACGTTGACCACCTGAAAGGGCTTTGGGCAAGCGATCCGTCAATTTGGTCAATCCCAGCGTCTCTGCCGCCTGGGCGACCTTTGATATGCGTTCAGCCACCGGAGCTTTGCGGATTTCCATTGAGAAACCCATGTTTCGCGCGACATCCATATGCGGATAGAGAGCGTAGGATTGGAACACCATCGCGATGTCCCGGTCCCTTGGTCTCACATCGTTCATACGCTCGCCATCGATCAGAAAGTCGCCGCTTGATATCGGTTCAAGACCAGCAACCATGCGCAGCAAAGTGGATTTGCCGCAGCCTGACGGGCCGACCAGAACGATGAACTCACCATCCTGAATTTCAAGGTTGATGTTGCGCAGGACCTCGACGGATCCATAGCGTTTTGCAACGTCACGAAGTTCGATACGTGCCATGATCTGGCCTCCTATCCTTTGACCGCGCCGGACGTGAGGCCCTGCACGAGATAGCGTTGAATGAAGATGAAGAAGAGGCAACTTGGGATCAGCGCCAGCACGCCGGCTGCCATCATTTGCCCCCAATCGACCGAGAATTTGGAAACAAACGTCAACAAGCCAACCGGGAATGTCATCGCGTCGTTCTTCGAGATCAGCATCAACGCAAACAACAGCTCGGACCACGCGGCAGTAAAGACAAACCCAAGCGTCGCCCCTAACCCGGGCAATGTCAGCGGGAACACCACTTTGCGCAGCGCCTGAAACCGTGTACAGCCATCCATCATCGCCGCATCTTCCAGATCTTTGGGTATGCCATCAAAAAATGACTGCATCAGGAATGTTGCAAAGGGGATGTTGAACGCAGTGTAGACCACGATAAGGCTTGTCAGCGAATTCAGCAGCCCCAGGTCCGCGATGATCTTGTAGATGGGTGCGATGATCATCAGCAGGGGGAACATCTGGGTGACTAGCATCAAGGCGATGATGATGCGTTTGCCCGCAAAGACGAAGCGGGAAAAGGCATAACCCGCCCCAGCCGCGAACAAGGTCGTAAAGAACGCCGCGCCCAGCGACACCACAAGAGAGTTCCGGAAATAGACCACAAAATCGGTCTGAAAGATAACCGTTTTGAAGTTTGAAAAGGTCACCTCGCTTGGAAACAGGCGGGTGCCCTCTGAAAAGATCAGTGCGTCCGGCGTCAACCCGATCTTGAGCAACCAATAAAGCGGGAACAACGCAAAGATCAGATAGAACGCAAGTGCCGCGTATTTACCCACAACCAGCAGGGGGTTGGGTTTCCTGACAGCTGACATGGTCAACTCCTCAAATCTTGACCAGCTTCTTGCGAAGCCAGAGCAGGATAACGGCGTAAATCAGAAGGATCAGCAACAGCGCCACAGCAATGGTTGACGCGTAGCCGAAGTCCAATTTGCGAAAAGCGGTGGTGAATATGTAGGTCGACAGGATTTGCGTCGAATTGGCAGGCCCGCCGCCGGTCATCACATAGATCAGGTCGGCGAAATTGGCGATCCAGATCGTCCTCAGCATCACGGTGATCGCGATCATCGGAGCAAGAAACGGCAACGTGATCTTGGTGAAGGTCTGCCAGGGGGTCGCGCCATCGACTTCTGCGGCCTCATAAAGCTCATCGGGTATTGATTGCAAAGCCGCCAGCAGCGTGATCGCAAAGAACGGCACGCCAAACCAGATATTTGCTGTGATCGGACCCCACATGGCAAGCTTGGGGTCGCCAAGGATATTGTAGGGCTCTGACAGAATGCCAAGCGCGGCCAGCCAATGCGGCAGCGGGCCGATGACAGGGTTAAAAAGCCACGCCCAAGTCAGCGCGGAAAGGAAGGTCGGGACAGCCCAGGGTAGGAAAACAAGCGCCTGAAAAAGTTTCTTTCCAAAGAACTGCGTGTTCAAAAGCATGGCAAGGCCAAGGCCAAGCAGAAACTGGAATGTTATCGACCAAAAGGTCCAGAACAGCGTGTTCTCCATCGCGATCCAGAACTTGCGGTCTCGCCACAGGTCAACGTAGTTTTCAAACCCGATCCAACCAGAAGCAAAAGGCTTTAACAGCTCAATGGATTGGAACGAATATGAGATTCCGATGATTAGCGGAACCATGATCACCGCACCGATCAAAAGAATTGCGGGCGACAAATAGAAAAAAGGCTCGACCATGTATTGCAGGTAGAGCGAGCGTCGTGCCCGGGTTTCCCCGGGCCTGACAGTTTTCTGAGTACGCGAAATCACTGTTTTGCCTTCCACTTGGCATGCTCGTCGGTGAGGAACTCTGCCCACTCATCCGCGACGTCCTGCGCGCTGCGCTGCCCCAACAGGGCTTCCTGACTGGTTTCCAGCAGAAGTGTGCTGCCGAAGTAGCCCCACTGCTCCAGGTTGGTTGGCATTGTTGTCGGCACATATTGCTCACCGTTCAGTTCTTCGAACCAGCCTTTGAATTGCTCGGTCTGGAAATGAGGATCCTGGTCGGCGCCTTTGTGGATCGGAATGACGCCAACACGCTTTGCCCACGTGGCGTTGGCTTCGGGCGTCGACAGGGCTGCGACCAGATCAAAGGCTTCGGCTTCATGTTCAGTTGCACTGAAGATCGACCAGCCTGCGAACCCAATGGTCGGGAAAGCTTTGCCCGAAGGCCCAACAGGCATCGGAATGACCGCGAAATCTTCGGCAGGCATCCGCTCGGCAATAGCGATCAGTGCGTCCGGGTCCTGATCGAGGAATGCACAGGTGCCGGAATAGAAACCAGCCACAATCTCGTTAAAGCCCCAACTGACGGCATCCTTGGGCGCATATCCGTTCTGATACATGTCGATCATGAACTGGATGCCTTCGACCGAGCCGGGCTCGTTGATGCGGCTGGTGCCGTCTTCTGTGAAAAACTCGTTGGTGCCGTTCATGGCTGCGGCGAACATGATCCAGCCATTTGTTCCACCGGGACCACCGCGCAGACAGTATCCGTACTTGCCTTCAAGCTCGGACACCGCGGCAGAGGCAGCCTTGAACTCCTCCATCGTAGTCGGAGGGGTGTCGATACCGGCTTCGGCCAGCAGTTTTTTGTTGTAGAACATCGCCCGCAGGTAGAAGCCGTACGGGATCATATAGAGATCACCCGCCTGGCTGCCCATGGCAACGGTCTTGTCTGTCAGCGTTGCCCCGTGTTCCCATCCAGCGACATGGTCCTTGAGACTGACCAGCTGGTCGGACCCGGCATAAAGAGCCTGCCAGGTATCAGGCATTTCAACCACATCCGGGATGTCGCCACCTGCCACCATTGTCGCCAGCTTTTCGAACGCGTTGCCCCACGGCAGCGATACAATCTCGACAGTGACGTCGGGATTATTGGCTTCAAATTCATCAACCAGCCCCTGAAGCACCTCTGTACGCTCGGGGCTCGTAATAACCTCGACCAGTTTCAGTGTGGTCTCGGCATAAGATGCCGAACCCATGAACACGGCCGCAGCCGTCATTCCTGATAGTAGTTTTTTCATGTTTTCCTCCTGTTGATTTTATTGAGCGAACAGTTCTAAGCCGTGCTTTCGGCGAGAGCCGAAGCAAAATCGGCCCACAAGTCTTCTGCCGACTCGAGCCCCAAACTCAGGCGCACCAGATTGGGTGAGACCCCAAATTTCTGCATTGAGTTCTGTTCGCCAGCCTGAGCAAGCCCAACGCGTGCAGGCAGGATCAGACTTTCGAAGCCGCCCCAGCTCACGCCGAGGCGGAATAGGTTCAAAGCATCAGAAAACTTTGCGATGTCGACACTGTCATCAAACTCAACCGACATAAGTCCGGACCGCCCCGTCAACCCGGGAACGTCGTTGGCCCCGGGTGAGTTGACTCGCCTCACCTGCGGAACAGTGGCCAGGTGATCGACGAAGATGTTGGCAGTCGCCTGATGCTGCATCATGCGCGCATGCAAAGTACGCAGGCCGCGCGTCAACAGGAACGCTTCAAAAGGTGCCAGTTTAGCACCAAGCAAAGGAAGTGTCAGATCACGGATGCGGGCGATATGGTTTTTGGAGGCAACCGCCACGCCCGCAACCGTGTCCGAGTGCCCCGAGATATATTTCGAGGCTGAGTGGATGACGATATCGATGCCCAGTGTGAGGGGGCGTTGGAATACCGGGCTTGCCCATGAATTATCGATCATCGTCAGCACATTGTGGCGTCTGGCATGCTCTGCGACGCGGCGCAGATCCATCGCCTCAAAAACGACGGAACCGGGACTCTCCAGATAGGCAAGCGTTACATCGGCAAGCAGTTCGGGGTCGTTTTCGAAACGCTCCGGCGCGTGATAGTCGATATGCACCCCGAACGGGCGCAGGATGCGCTCCATAAACCGGAATGTGTCCGGATAGACATGTTCGACGCAGGCAATCCGGTCACCGGGTTTGACAAATGCCAGCAGCGTCGAAGATATTGCGGCCATCCCGGAAGCAAATGCAACGGCTGTCTGACCTTGTTCGGCTTCAGCCATGAGCGTTTCAAACGCGGCGACGGTCGGGTTTTCCACGCGCGTGTAGATGGCTGTTTCTGATCTTCCCGCCATCCGGTCTTCAAAACTCTGATAATTGTCGAAAGTGAATAGTGAGGTTTGAACAATAGGCGGCGTGACCGAACCTGCCGCGTCCGGGAAGATTGCTGCAAGACGCGTTGCAAGGTCTTTGTAATCAGACATTCTGACTTTCCATGATTTCCAGGACTTCTGCTTCGACCATGTCCATGATCTCGCCGACAATCCTTGCGGCTTCTTCTGCTCTGCCAGCGACGACTGCTTCGGCAAGTTGCGTGTGCATTGGAATTGAGGCCTGACCCAAGTGCGGTTGGCCGAATGGTGCTTCGTATACTTCGTTAAAGGCTTCTTGAATCTGCCGGATTAGCTGCCCGAACAATGGGTTTCCGCACGCTTCGTGCAGTGAAGCGTGAAACCGGTAGTCTGCCTGACGCCAGTCCTCACCGGCAGAATGAACAGCTATGAGTTCTGCAACGCGGGCCGAAATCAAAAGCCGCTGCGCGTCTGAGCAATTCAGTGCTGCCAACCTTGCTGCCTCAATTTCCAGTGGCCGACGCACGGCGTGCGTCCGCAAAAGGCTTTCGGCTTCGAGCTTCAGCGTGAATGGAAGGTGGATCGTGTTGGCAGATACCTCGGCCGCCAATCGCGTCCCGGCTTTCTTGTTCCGCACAACGATGCCCATGTTCTGCCAGCTTGTCAGAGCCTCCCGAACCTTCGCCCTTCCGATCCCAAGCTGATTTGCAATTTCGATCTCTGGCGGCAGGCGATCGCCTACCTTCAATCCTTCCAGTTCGATCATTCCAGAGAGAGCCTCCAGAACGTCCCGGCCGCTGCTGCCAGCCGGTAGCACCTTCAAGGTGTTGCCGACACTCTCAGCTTTTTCTTTTGGGGGCGTTCTTTTGACCACGCGCGGCTTCTCCGATTCGTATTTCATTCACTTTTACATTTAATGTAGGACAAAATAAACAATAATGTCCGACATTAAAAAACGCTTGTCATCCTTACAGTTGAAGTCGAAAAATCCGGTCTCGGTCATTTCGCGGCGGGATCAATGCAACCATAATCGCCTGCGGCTTGTTGGCGGGCTGCGGTCTTCGCGCGTCCGTCTATTTGCTGTATTCCGCCCGATTTGCCGTAATCCTGAAACGCCCGCCCAGCGGCGCCTGTAATTGCCGTTAGATTTTTGTCAGCTACGGCTGAATAGTGCTTCTTTACGCTAGGGACCCGCGGTTTCTTGCCCAAAAAAAGATGTGCAAACTTGGCAAGGCTGATCTAACTTTTTAAATGCGGGGGCGCATCTCCGGATAATATGGATTTAAAACATTGAAACCTGAACACCGCGTATCTGCGGCCCCCCGGCATGAACTGCGCAATGTGCGCAATCAGGGGATCGCGTTCCTTGCTTTGGCGTTCTTGTTCAGCATTTTTGTGAACCTGCTTATGCTGACTGGCCCATTGTTCATGTTGCAGGTGTATGACCGGGTATTGGGCTCGCGTGCAGTGGAAACACTGACAGCGCTGTTTTTGTTGGTGGCGTTGCTTTATGCGCTGATGGCGATGCTGGATTTTGCCCGCGGACGCATCGTGGCCCGGTTCGGCGCACGGTTCCAGTCACAGTTGGATGAGCGCGTCTTCGAAGCAACGCTGCGGCGTTCACTTTTGCCGCAAATACGATCTGCCCCGGCAACGGCCTTGCGTGATTTGGAATCCATTCGAAACCTGTGCTCATCCCCCGTTCTGCTGGCGGTGATGGATATTCCATGGACGCCTGTTTTTCTGGGTGCGATTTTCCTGTTTCATCCCTTGCTGGGCTGGCTGGCCGTGGCAAGCGGTGTTCTGCTTGTCGTGATTGCACTGCTCAATCAGGCTCTGACCAGCAGAAAAGTCGCTGAAGCACAAACTGCAGCAGCGCGGGCAAACGCCTTTGCGGAACATGCGAGACAAGCGGCAGAGGTTGTGCGCTCACAGGGTATGCAGGCGGACGTGACAAAGCGGTGGTTGGACCAGCGTTCGAATGCCTTGCGCCAAACCATTTCGGCCAGCGACTGGACAGGCAGTTTTACGTCTTTGACCAAGTCGTTACGACTGTTTCTTCAATCTGCAATGCTTGCCTTGGGCGCGTGGCTGGTTTTGCAAAACGAAATGACACCGGGCGCGATGATCGCGGGTTCAATCCTTTTGGGTCGAGCCCTCGCCCCGGTCGAACAAGCGGTCGGCCAATGGGGCATGATCGAACGTGCGCGAACGGCCTGGACTTCCCTAAGCCGGTTTTTGGATCAGACCCCGCCCGAAGAGCAGCGGATTCGCTTGCCCATCCCGAAGGCACAGTTGGAAGCCAAATCGCTGACTGTCATTCCCCCCGGGGCAACAACGCCAACGTTGCGGAACGTGAATCTGAAGTTGCAACCGGGCAAGGCGCTGGGTGTCATCGGCAAAAGCGGATCGGGAAAGACGACACTGGCCAAGGCGTTGCTGGGGCTTTGGAATCCGGCAGCCGGTGAAATTCGGCTGGGTGGTGCCACTCTGGATCAATATGACTCCAACGATCTGGGCAGCCATATCGGATATTTGCCGCAGCAGGTTACCCTGTTTAACGGGACTGTGGCCGAGAACATCGCCCGGATGTCAGAAAACCCGGATTCCGAAGCAGTGGTGGCCGCAGCCAAGAAAGCCAATGCGCACGACCTGATCCTGTCTTTGGAAAAGGGTTATGGTACCTTCCTTGAAGGCAATGACAGCCAGTTGTCAGGCGGGCAGAAACAGCGCATCGCGCTGGCCCGCGCCCTCTATGGCGACCCTGTTCTGCTTATTCTCGACGAACCAAACTCGGCACTGGACGCGGATGGCACCGAAGCCTTGAACGCAGCCGTGAGGGGGCTCAAGGCGGCCGGCAAAGCCGCGATCATCATGACACACCGCCCGCAGGCCATTTCGGAATGTGACGATCTGGCCGTTGTCGAAAAAGGACAAGTGGTCAGGTTCGGCAGCCGTGACGAGGTTCTCAGCGCAATGGTGCAGAATGCCGGCGCGATTAAGCGCAAGCTTAGCCCCGTAGGTGAATAATGGCAAAAAAGACGACCAAGAAGCAGGCGCAGGCCTGGAGTATGAAAATTCCTGCCTTGGTGGGATTCGCCGCACTTGCCATTTTGGTTGGCGGATTGGGTCTTTGGGCAGTGAAGACGCGCCTCGCAGGTGCGATCGTATCCTCAGGAGTGATCGAGGTACAAAGCAACCGTCAGGTGGTCGAACACCCTGATGGCGGCGTTGTTGGCGAGATATTTGTACGCGATGGTGATGTGGTCGCCTCGGGCGAGATGCTGTTGCGGCTGGATGATACTTTCCTATCGTCCGAACAGACGATTGTGGAAGCGCAGCTTTTTGAGCTTCTGACACGGCGTGTCCGGCTTCAGGCCGAACGCGACGGGCTTTCGTCGCAAGAGTTGGCGGCGCGGTTGCACGAGATTCAGACGGAATACAGCATTGATCTGGACCTGATCGAAGGTCAGCAAAACCTGTTCGACGCCCGGGTGGAAACCCTATCCAAACAGCAAGAACAGCTGAACAAGCAGCTGGTTCAGATCGAGAGCGAGATTGAAGGCACGCAGGCCCAACTCGTTTCGCTGCGCCGTCAGGTTGAATTGATCGAGGATGAGCTGGAAGACCAGCAAAGCCTGTTGAAACGAGGATTGACGCAAACCAGTCGTGTACTGGCCCTGCAACGGGAAGAAGCCAGCCTGACAGGTGAAATAGGCCGACTGGAAGCCGCAGTCGCCCGCCTCAAAGGGCAGATCGCTTCAACCGAGATCCAGATTGTTGAACTGACTGCTACCCGCCGCGAAGAGGCGATTACCACGTTGCGGGACGTACAGGCACAAGTTGCTGAACTATCGGAACGCCGACTGTCCCTGTCCGAGCGGCTGACACGATTGGACATCCGCGCACCGGTCAGCGGAACAGTATATGGAAGTCAGGTCTTTGCCCTTCAGTCTGTCGTTCAGCCGGGTGAACCCATGATGTATGTTGTTCCACAGGATACGCCATTGCTTGTCGCCGCGCGCGTTGACGCGATCCATGTGGATCAGCTGCATGTAGGTCAACCTGTCGCCCTGCGGTTTCCGGCCTTCAATCAGCGTGAAACGCCTGAATTGGACGGGCAGGTCAAAAACGTGTCAGCCGATACATTCACGGATGAAAAGTCCGGCTTTACATTCTACCGCGCCGAAGTGGTTATGAATGATGGCGAGCTGGACCGTCTCAACGGTCAGGAGCTTTTGCCGGGTATGCCTGTTGAGACACTGATCAAAACCGATGAACGCACCCCGTTGTCCTATCTGGTCAAGCCGATGGCCGATTACTTCAATCGTGCATTTAGGGAATGACGGCAGGGCTATCTCTGGATAACTGCGCTTTCCCATTCGGCCAGAAAACGGCGGCGTTTTAATCTGTCCAAAAACGTCATCAGCGCTGGATCAAGCCCAATCGTTTCACGTTCTTCGTCCGTGTCAAAAGGTGCCAAAGGCGGGAGGGTGTGGCCCCCACCTGACTGCGTGGATTGCTTTGATACAAGGTGACGAACAAAAGACGCGGCAAATTCGGGTACGGGTGTACCTTCAAGAACCATCACCGTGCGCATCATGGTCGTCTGAAAATCCGACGGCAGGATAACCTCAAGCGTATCCTTGTGCCCGGCGCGCGCATCCGCATAGCTGCCAAGTACATTATAGGCTACGGCGATCTCACCTTTAACAAGATCATCAATCATGTCGCCGGAACAGCAGTACAGACGCACATCCAACCCGCCCATGACTTCCATCAGGCGCCAGAACGTTTCTGACGCACGGGCATCCTGCGTCGCAAACAGATACCCTAGACCGGACTGACGGATGTCATAAGTTCCCACCCGGCCCCGAAAGCTGTCCGGTCGCATTCGAAGAGCTTCAATCAGTTGCTGTCGGGTCTCTGGGACAGGCGCGCCGGAAAAGGCGGCACGGTTGATCACGATGGTCGCGGGCTCGAACGTGAAGGCGAAAAGACTGCGATGCCACTGCGCCCAGGATGGCAGCGATATGTCATCAATCACGCGTCCATAACCGTCATTGGCCAGTTTCAGTTGCAGGTCCATGGCGCTGGAAATGACAATATCGAAATCTTCCGGTGCGGTGCGCACGATCCGATCGATGTCGGCAGTACCCGTCACCAAATACTCGACAGAAATGTCAGGGTTTTCCTTGATAAAGCTGGAAATCATAGGCTCAAACAAAAACGTATCGGTGCTTGAGATGACCCGAATATGTGCCTCGTCTGCTTCGGCGTTGAATACTTGCCAATCCTCCCAGACTTGCGCCTGTGTGACAGCGGGAAACCAAAGGAAGACTAAAGCGATAATGTAACGCATGCGCCGCCTCCCTGTCTGTTGGACAAGGCAAGCGCTCCACCATGCGCTGTTGCAACGTCCTGCGCGATGGTCAGGCCCAAACCGGACCCAATGGTACCACTTGCGTTCTTACCCCGTTCAAACCGACGCGTGAGAGTGTCAATTTCGTTTAAGGGAAACCCCGGGCCACGGTCTTTTACCCGGATTTGAGCCCATGGCTCCGACGTGACTTCGATGCGAACAGAACTGTCGGCCGGAGCATATTTAAGTGCGTTGTCAATCATGTTGCGCACGGCGTTTTGAATGAGGATGGGGTCACCTGAATACATGACCTGTGGGTCGCCACAAAGCGACAACGACAAGTCCTTCATCTCGGCAATTGGTGTCAGGCGCTGCACAAGGTCACTGACCAAAGCGTTCAGGTCAATGTCTTCCCGCTCAAGGTGGTCAGCCCGGAACGTGATCATCGCATGATCCAACAGCTGTCCGGCTGCACGAGAGCTTTCGTCAATGGCGCGCACCATCGAGCGCAGCGCCTCGCGGTTTTCTTCTTTTTCAACCCTTTGCAAAGTGGCGTCAGCATAGGACCTGACCGTAGCAAGAGGGGTGCGAACACGGTGGGCCGCCTCGGCAATAAAGTCTTCTGACTGGCTGAGTGACTGATCAAGCCGACCCATCAATGAGTTCAGTGAAGCAACCAACGGGGCCATTTCGCGGGGTACCGGCTTTTTGAACGGGCTCAGATCCTGCGGCCCACGGCGGGTGACAGAGGTTGTCAATCTATTCAACTGCCCGATGGTCGAGGACGTCGCCCAGAAGGAAAGAGCGGCAGCAAGGGCAAAGAACCCTACGCCCAGAATCGCTGCATTGCGCGAAATCTGGTCCAGAGTTTCGGCCAACGCGTCTTGTGTCTGCCCCAGCGCGACCACCAGTTCGGTTTGTTTGTCCAATCCCACCAAAGTCCGGCTGGCGCTGACCTGACGAATGGTTTCACCGCGAATCTGACTGGAACTGAAAAGCGACTTTCCGTCACGCGGTCCAATGGTCGGTGGAAAATCCTCGTATCCGGAAAGAAACGTGCCGTCCTGAAAAATAGAATAGAAGATCCGGTCGTCCGCAGGGGTGCTTAGCATCGCGAAGGCGGCATATGGGATATCGACCTCCAGCTCCCCTTCCCGCAAAGCGGCCGCATCGAGGATTGAGGCCACTGATGCACCAAGTATGTTGTCTTGCCCCTGTTGCGCGACCTGCGCAGCATAGTTTCGGACTGCGACAAACAGCAGGAACGCAAGTATGGCCGCGCCGCCGATCAGTGTCAGAACCAGCCTGTTCCGCAGCGATCCTGACACATTGGGATCAGGAGGCATGGTCAAGTCTGTATCCCAGCCCACGAAGCGTGGTGATCTTCAGGTCCGAGGGTTCCAGATGCTTGCGCAAACGGCCCACATAAACTTCGATCGCGTTATCAGAGACATCATCATCATAAGAAAACAGCCGGTCCGTTAGTTTTTGTTTCGAAAAAACCTGACCAGGTGCGCTGATGAACAATTCCAGCAGGCGCAGTTCACGATTGCGCAGCGACACGGTCTCGTCACCCACGGTCAGATGGCCAGCCAGGGGATCGAATACGATGCCGCCGACTTCTATCGTTGTCTTCGTATTCCCGGATTTACGACGCAGAACTGCGCGGCAGCGCGCTTCAAGCTCGGCATGATCAAACGGTTTGGTGACATAATCGTCAGCACCAAGATCAAGCGAGCCGATTCGATCCGAAACCTGACTGCGGGCCGTCAAAACGATCACCGGCGTGTCCAAATGGCTCGCGCGATGCCGCTTGAGGAAATCGCGACCGTCCCCATCCGGCAGCATGATATCCAGCAGGATCAGATCGTATTCCTGAGTTTCAACGAAGGCAGTAGCATCACCTAATGTAGACGCGTTATCAACCACATGCCCGTCTAACCTCATGCGGGAACTGATCGCGTTTGCGAGGTCTAGATTGTCTTCGACAAGCAGAAATTTCATCGGACTATAATACTATTCTCGCGCGTGACAGGTTGATGTCAGGTTGGTGTGTTTTTGTTCTTCCCAATCTGAGCCGCCATGCGGCCCGTTGTCAAATGGGAGGACATCATGACAACATTCGCACTGGGCCGTCGCGCCCTTATCGCAGCTGTTGCTGCAGTAGGTCTTGCAGGACCTGTTCTGGCTGAAGACCAGGTAGTGGACAGCATCCACTTTCTGATCCCCGGCGGCGCCGGTGGTGGTTGGGACGGTACCGCCCGCGGCACCGGCGAAGCGCTGACGAACGCCGGTCTTGTGGGCACCGCGTCTTATGAAAACATGTCAGGCGGTGGTGGCGGCAAAGCCATCGGCTATCTGATTGAAAACGCCGACAGCAACCACGGGACATTGATGGTAAACTCCACGCCAATCGTGATCCGTTCGTTGACTGGCGTGTTCCCTCACAACTTCCGCGACCTGACGCTGGTGTCGGGTACGATCGGTGATTACGCAGCCATTGTTGTCGGTAAAGACAGCCCCATCAATTCTATGAGTGATCTGCTGGCAGCTTTCGACGCCGACCCCGGCAACACGGCCATCGGCGGTGGCTCGGTTCCTGGTGGTATGGACCACCTGGTCGCAGCCATGGTGATGGAAGCGGCCGGAAAAGATGCGCTTGGCGTGAAGTACATTCCATATGATGCGGGTGGCAAAGCCATGGCTGCCCTTCTGTCCGGTGAGATCGCAGCGCTGTCTACAGGTTTCTCTGAAGCCGTCGATCTGGCCAACGCAGGTGAAGTTAAGATCATCGGCGTCACATCGGCAGATCGCGTAGATGCCGCCCCAGACGCGATGACCATGAAAGAACAGGGCATCGACACCACCTTTGTGAACTGGCGTGGCTTCTTTGCGGCCCCGGGTCTGCCCGAGGACAAGCTTGCAGCCTACCAGGCCGCGATTGCCAAGATGTACGACACCCCGGAATGGGAAGAGGTTCGTGCACGCAACGGTTGGGTGAACATCCACAACTCGGGCGATGATTTCCGGTCATTTCTTGAGCAGCAGGAACAACAGATCGGTGATCTGATGAAGAAGCTGGGCTTCCTCTGAATACAATTTGGGCAGAGCGGTAACCCGCTCTGCCATCCCTGACGACGAAAAAAAGGAGGGGGTCTCATGGCGCTGGATCGCTGGATCGCGCTCATTCTTCTGGGTGTTTGTTTAACATATGGCTACGCCGCTTGGTTCACGATGGACAGTAGTCTTCCCCCTTTCATGCAAAGAAACCCCATATGGCCAAGCACTTTCCCAAAAGTCTTGTCAATTCTGGGGATCATCACGGCCACGATCATTCTGCTGGGCTTTGAAAAGGCTGAACCCAGCGAACCTGAAATCGATTACCGGCGGTTGGGCGATTACCATCTTGGTCAGGCGATCATGCTGCTGGTTCTGATGGTTGTCTACGCGTTGTGCCTGCGTCCCGTCGGGTTCCTGATCTCAACTTCAGCCTTCCTGATCTTTGGGTCTTTTATCCTGGGTGAACGAAAATGGCATATCATGCTGCCCGTCGCCCTGATCGCCACCGGTACGGTCTGGTATCTGGTTCAGGAAGTCCTTGGCATATACATGCGCCCTTTGCCCGGCATTTTCGGAGGCTGACATGCTTGAAGGACTTCTGATTGGCCTGCAAACGGCATTCTCACTGCAAAATCTGCTGATGGTCGTGGCGGGCTGTCTGATTGGCACATTCATCGGAATGCTGCCGGGTCTGGGCCCGATGTCGATCATCGCCATCATGATCCCGGTAGCTATTTCCATGGGCGACCCGTCCGCTGCGCTGATCTTGCTGGCCGGTGTGTATTATGGCGCCATTTTTGGTGGTTCGACCTCTTCTATTCTGCTGAATGCGCCGGGGGTCGCGGGTACCGTCGCCTCAAGCTTTGACGGCTACCCAATGGCACGTCAGGGCAAAGCGGGCAAAGCCCTGACCATTGCAGCAATCGCGAGTTTTGCAGGCGGTACGCTAGGCGCATTGCTTTTGATGATTTTCGCCCCTGCCCTGTCGTCTGTTGCGTTGCTTTTCCATTCAGCCGAGTATTTCGCGCTAATGGTTGTCGGCTTGTCGGCCATTGCCGCCTTTGCGGGAACAGGTCAGGTTGCCAAGGCTATCATAATGACAATCCTTGGATTGATCATGGCCACCGTTGGCGAAGGCGCACTGTTCAATATGCCTCGTTTCACCATGGGCATCATGGATTTGCAGTCGGGCTTTGGCTTTATCACACTTGCAATGGCCATGTTCGCGTTACCCGAGGCGCTGTTTCTTGTTCTCAAACCCAAGGACCTTAAGGGCGAAGAAGGTGAAATCAAGGACCTGCGCATAAGCAGGGAGGAAGCCAAAGCCATTGCTCCGGTGATTGGCCGCCAGTCTATCCAAGGGTTTTTCATCGGCGTTCTGCCCGGTGCAGGCGCAACGATTGCCAGTTTTCTGGGCTACGCAGTCGAACGTAACATCGCTCCAAAGGCCGAGCAGGACGAATTCGGCAAAGGGTCAATCAAAGGGCTGGCCGCGCCTGAAACAGCAAACAACGCCGCCTGTACAGGCTCGTTCGTGCCGCTTCTGACGCTTGGCATTCCCGGATCGGGAACGACGGCGATCCTGCTTGGCGCATTGATTGCCCTGAACGTGACGCCGGGCCCACGCCTTATGCTGGACGAACCGCAGATCTTTTGGGCGGTCATCATGTCCATGTTCATTGGCAATCTGGTACTTCTGATCCTGAATCTGCCGCTGATCCCCTATATTGCCAAAGTTCTCTCGGTGCCGCGTAACTATCTGATCCCCTTTATTTTGTTCTTTACTCTGATGGGGGCCTATATCGGACAGAACAATGCAACCGAACTGCTGATACTGGTGGGTTTTGGGGTATGTGCAACGGCGTTGAAATTTGCTGATTACCCACTGGCACCACTGCTGATCGGTTTCATCCTCGGCGGTATGATGGAAGACAACTTCTCACGGTCCATGCAGTTGTACGATGGTATCGCCTTTATCTGGGAACGCCCGATGACGCTGGGTCTGCTGGTTATTGCGGCGCTTCTGGTGCTCCTACCCAGCTACCGCGCGCGCCGTGCACAGGCCCGGGCGGAAGGGGTTGCCGAAGGTGACTGACCCGCTGGCGGGAATACGGGTTCTCGATCTGACCAATGTCCTCGCGGGTCCGTATTGCTGCTACCAACTGGCATTGATGGGTGCCGACGTGATCAAGGTCGAACGCCCCGATGGTGGCGACCTTGCTCGCGTTCTGGGTGCAGATCCCGCCAGAAACAAGGCGGGGATGGGGATCAGTTTTCTGGCGCAGAACGCCGGAAAAAAGTCTGTCACGCTGGACATGAAATCGGAAAAGGGCAAGGCGCTGCTGAAACGCCTTGTCCAGTCAGCTGAAGTTCTGGTGGAAAACTTCCGGCCCGGAGTAATGGATCGTCTTGGTCTTGGTTATGAAGTTCTGCGCAACGTTAATCCCAACCTGATCTATTGCGCCATCAGCGGGTTCGGGCAGGATGGCCCCCGGCGCGGCGATCCAGCTTATGACCAGATTGTGCAGGGTATCAGCGGCGTGATGTCAATCACCGGCGCCCCCGACACGGCACCGTATCGCGTCGGCTATCCGTTGGCGGACACGGTCGGGGGGATGACGGCCGCCTTTGCAGTCGCGGCGGCATTGAACGCCAACCCACGCGGCACCTATCTGGATGTTGCGATGTCCGAAGCCGTTATTTCGACAATGGGTTGGGTTGTTTCAAATTATCTGGTGGGTGGCGTAACGCCCGGAGCGCATGGGAATGAGAACACAACCTCGGCCCCCTCAGGTACATTTGCCACGCGGGACAGCCCTATCAACATCGCGGCCAATCGGGACGAGCAATGGCAGGCACTTGCCCGCTGTCTCGGGCGGGATGACCTGCTGGACAACCCCGACTACGCAACGCGTGAAGATCGCAAAACAAACCGCCACGCCTTACGTACAGAACTGGAACGCACCCTAAAGACGAAGGCCGCGTCCGAGTGGGCGAGTGAACTAAACGCATTGGGGGTACCGACAGGACAAGTTCTGACCGTGCCCGAGGCCCTTGCAGACCCGCAACTTTCCGATCGCGGTCTGATTGGCTCTTTGTTGGTTCACGGCGAACAAATGCAACTTGCAGGCAGTCCCGTCGTAATGGATGGCGCCCGGCGAATGCCGCAAATCGCGCCACCAAAACTTGGGGCCGACAACAAGGCGGTGTGGTCCGAAATCGGATTGACCGACGCGGAAGTCGACGCGCTGAGCAGAGAGGGGATCATATGAGCGATGTGTCAGATTGGTGGGCAACATCCATCATCGATATGGAACCTGGCCGGATAGACCTGCGCGGGGAGCCGATTCAAAACCTGATCGGACGCTTTGGTTTTGCGGAGATGATCTGGTTTATGGTACGCGGCGACCGCCCATCAAAAGCGCAGGCCCAATTGTTCGAAGCCGCGCTGGTCGCGGCAGTCGACCACGGTCCTCAGGCACCGTCGATTGCAACCGCGCGCATGGCGGTTACCTGTGGCCTGCCTCTCAACAACGCGATGGCGAGCGCTGTGAACATGTTGGGCGACATTCATGGAGGGGCTGGCGAGCAGGCCGTGGAACTCTACCACTTTGTGGGCCATTACCCTGGCACTTTGGCGCAGGCAATCGATGCGTGGATCGAAAGCCACGGAAAGATACTTCCGGGTTTTGGACACAGGTTTCACACGCCCACAGACCCCCGCGCGCCGCGCCTGATGGACTTGGTCGCCGAAGCGGTGAAAACCGGTGCTTGCGATGGGCAATTCATGCGCATTGCGCAGCAGATCGAGGCAGAAATTGCGCGGCGTAAGGGTAAACCCGTCCCGATGAACATCGATGGCGCAACCGCAGTTATTTATGCCGAGCTTGGGTTTGCGCCACCATTGGCGCGCGGCCTTTTCTGCCTGACCCGATCAGTGGGTATTCTGGCACATGCCTGGGAGCAGATGCAGCAAGGTGGTCGCAACAAAGGGCCGACCCCACCCTCATATCGCTGGACGTACCAGCCGGGTTAAGCGCTTTTCCGATGGGATCGATTTGCCAACAGATCGGCGGCCGCACGGGCAATAACCAGCTCTTCATTTGTCGGGATAACCATGGCGACCACTCGGGACAGGTCTGTCGAGATGATCCGATCATTGTCCGCGTTGGCATCGGGATCCAGTTCAATCCCCAGCCAGCCCATTCCGGAACATACCCTGTCGCGTACAAGGCGCGAGTTTTCTCCGATACCACCTGTGAAGATCAAGGCATCAATACCGCCCAATATTGCGGCCATTGCCCCAAGTTCGCGGCGGATGCGGAACGTGAAATAGCTAATGGCCTGTCGGCTTTCGCGGGTATCTGCTTTTTCAAGAGTGCGCATGTCGCTTGAAAGTCCCGAAAGACCCAGCAACCCTGATTTGCGAAACAGAAGGTCGGAAATCTCTGAGGCGCTCAACCCTTCCTGATCCATCAGATACAACAAAACACCGGGATCAAGCTGACCGCAACGGGATCCCATCGGCAGACCGTCCAACGACGAAAACCCCATGGTCGAACCGACGGATCGCCCCCCGATCATGGCACACATCGACGCACCGTTGCCCAGATGCGCAACCACAACCCGCCCCGCGTGCAAAAGCGGCGCGGTTTTGGCCAAATGGTCTGAGATGTATTCATAACTAAGCCCGTGAAAACCATAGCGTCGGACGCCTTTGTCGTAATACTCGCGCGGCAGGGCGAATACGTCGTTCTCCCAGGGGTGGTTGCGATGAAAGGCCGTGTCGAAACAGGCAATCTGGGCGGCATTCGGAAAACGTTCCATAGCTGCCTTGACGCCAGCCAGGTTGTGCGGCTGGTGCAGAGGTGCATACGGAGAGAGCTTGTCCAACTCCTCCAAAGCAGCGGCGGTCAACGGCAAAGGCGTATCGATCTCAGGTCCGCCGTGAACAATACGATGCCCAACCGCGGTGACCTCGCAACTGGGGAAGGCCCGTGACAACAGGTTCAGTACCCAGTCCAGGGCGGCGGCGTGATCGTGAATATCTCCTGCCGTGCCATTCGCCAGAACTCCACCGCCAGATGACCGCGCCTTGACGATTGGCTCAGGCTCACCGATCCGTTCGACCACACCGGTGCACACCATGACTGGATCGTCTTCTGTCAGTTCGAACAGGCCGAACTTCATCGAAGACGATCCGGCATTCAGTGTCACGACATGTGTCATGCATATCCTCTGGTTTGCGAAAAGGTGAAGTTCCTAAGGTTTACTGATCCGCTCTGGTACAAGGTTGAGTTTAAGACATTACCCAAGACTACGAGCCAGCCAACCGCTACGAACCCCGGTTTTTGCAAATCTCCATGGAAGAAAAGATCGTTCAGCCCAATTTTTCCGGGGTGCCAACAACACCTTCATTCCTGCCAACCTAGTCGTAATCATGGATTGGAACACGTGCAAGGCACTAAGCTGACGCTGTCAAACACGGGTTCCGAAGCACAGTTCACTTCATCCTCCGCGACGGTTTCCTCCACCCCCTTGTTTTCGCATGGTCAACCCAATGCGCTTTCTCGCGACATCAACATCGACGACACGTACTTTAACCACCTGCCCGGTTTTAACCACGTCATGCGGATCTTTGACAAACCGGTCCGCCAGCTGGCTGACATGAACCAGCCCATCCTGATGCACGCCGATATCCACAAAAGCGCCGAAGGCGGCGACGTTGGTGACTGTGCCTTCCAAAACCATTCCGGGCTTCAGATCGGTGATTTCTTCGATGCCATCGGTGAAAGATGCGGTGACGAAACTGGGGCGGGGGTCGCGACCGGGCTTTTCCAGTTCGGCAAAGATGTCCCGAACTGTCGGCAGGCCGAAATCCTGAGTTACAAATTGTTCCGCCCGCAACCCCTTTAACGCGCCATCATGGCCCATGATGTTTCGGATGTCGCGACCGCAAGCGGCAACGACCCGGCGCGCAATGTCATAGGCTTCAGGGTGCACTGAAGACGCATCTAAAGGCTCGGAACCGTCCCTGATGCGCAGGAAACCGGCGCATTGTTCGAACGCACGTGGTCCAAGGCGGGCGACTGACAGCAAATCCTTCCGCGATAGGAAGGGCCCATTCAGATCACGGTGGGTGACAATCGCTTCGGCCTGCGCCGGACCCAGACCAGACACGCGTGACAGCAAAGGGGCAGATGCGGTGTTCAGATCAACCCCGACAGCATTCACCACATCCTCGATCGCGGAATCCAGCGACTGTGACAGGCGATGCTGATCCACATCATGCTGATACTGGCCAACACCGATGGATTTCGGTTCGATTTTAACCAGCTCGGCCAAAGGGTCCTGCAATCGGCGCGCAATCGAGACCGCTCCACGTAGCGAGACATCCAGATCCGGAAATTCGCGCGCAGCCAGTTCAGATGCGGAATAGACCGAAGCGCCAGCTTCTGACACCACAACTTTTGTTGGTGCTTTCACCGTCTTGGGTAGAAGTGCAAGAGTGTCTGCAACCAATCTTTCGGTTTCACGGCTGGCCGTCCCGTTCCCGATTGCGATCAGTTCGATCCGATGAGCTGATATCAGATTGAGGATACTGGCCTGTGCACCTCGCAGATCATTCTTCGGCTGAAACGGGTACAAGGTGTCGGTGGCGACAACCTTGCCGGTTGCATCAACAACAGCAGCCTTTACGCCCGTACGAATGCCCGGATCCAGGCCCAAGGTCGCCTTGGCACCTGCCGGTGCGGCAAACAGCAGATCCTTGAGGTTTCGCGAGAAGACCTGAATGGCTTCGTCCTGCGCCCGGCTGCGCAGATCAGCCATCAGTTCGACCATCATTGAGAGCGAAAGTTTCACCCGCCAAGTCCAGCCCGCGACTTTGCGCAACCACACGTCTGCTAGCCCAGTGCCACGTGTCTGTAGATGGGCGGCGACAATCGTCTCGGCCCGCGCGGCACCAAACTCCGGTTCAGGCGCGATATCCAGCGTGACGATGCCCTCTTTGGATGCCCGCAGCATCGCCAATGCCCGATGTGACGGCACGTCCGCCCACAATTCGGAATGGTCAAAGTAGTCACTGAACTTGGTACCGTCCTTTTCCTTGCCTTCTATGACCTTTGCGCTGAGCAGAGCCTCGTGCTGCATGAAACTGCGCAATTCGCCCAGCAGAGCGGCGTTTTCTGTCAACCGCTCGGTCAAAATATCCCGCGCACCGTTCAAAGCATCCCGGGTCGTTGTTACCGCCTCGGTGAGGTACGCCGCGGCTAATATTTCAGGGTCGCAGTTGCGGTCCGCCAGAATAGCGTCAACCAAAGGTTCAAGCCCATTTTCGCGTGCAATCATCGCCTTGGTGCGCCGTTTTGGCTTATACGGCAGATAAATGTCTTCCAACTGCGCTTTGGTTTCCGCGCGCGCAATGGATTTACTCAGATCGTCGGTCAGTTTGCCCTGATCCTTGATCGAGTTCAGGATGGTTTCACGCCGCGCTTCAAGCTCGCGCAGATAAGTCAGCCGCTCAGACAGCAGGCGCAATTGGGTGTCGTCCAATCCTCCGGTTGCTTCTTTCCGGTATCGGGCGACAAAAGGCACGGTTGCACCTTCGTCCAATAGCTTGATCGCGGCACCGACCTGCTCGGAACGTGCCTTAATCTCGGTGGCGATAGTGCGGGCGATACGGTCCAATGGTGCCTCCTGAAGCGACGGTGGAAGAACTTCTTAACCAGCCGTTTCGGCAAGGGGAAGACCCTTGGTTCACTCCGCAGTCAGGCCGTTTCAGTTTGGCTGTTCATCAAGTCAGCACGCCAGGCAGTGTCCACATCAAACCCACGGCATAAGTCCGCGATACGGGCTACGCGTGCTTACCGAATGGGCCATATGTGCCAAGGTCACCAGATCATAAACCGGCAGGCTCAATTCCTTCTGAATTGAGGCCGCGTAAGGCGGTAGATCGGTGCATTCCAGTACCAGCGAACGGATTTCCGGTGTATCGCGTTTCAGTTTGCGTACAGCATTCAGAACTTCAGCCTCAATCAGATCGGTATCCATTCGGGTGCGCGTATTGCGCAGGATGACTTCGGCGAACTCGGTCGTGTTCTCAAGACCCTGCACAGCTACGGGGATATCCCCTGCCCCAACTCCATCGAAATGGCGTTGCGTCAGCGCCGAGGAATCGGCGGTTATCACTCCTACCGGTGCACTGGCACCGGTCATGTAATAAGCCAGCGGCACCTGAATCAGGCTTGAGGCAAAAACGGGCACGGACACGGCTTCGGCCAGCTCTTTCTGGAACAATGCAAGAAACCCGCAACTGCCAGTGATGGCCCGCACACCTTCGGATTCAAGCCTCTGCGCGCCTTTGATGAAGGGCTCCAGCAACTCTGGTGTCGGGTTGTTCAGCAGCTTTGGTACTGTGACGCCTTCAATCATCTCATACAGCACCGGGAACGGAAGACTCGATGGGTTTTTGATATGGCCCGGAGGTTTGGGGAAATAGCTTTCCAGGCACAAAACCCCGATGGATGCCCCGCAGATATTCTGTCCACCTGGGTAGATCGGCATGACGTTGTGATCCTTCTCGAGAAGTCGCTTCGCGTGTTTCAAAACCGCGACAAGGCAAATGGGTCCAGACTGATGTTCAGACGCTGTCCAGCTACCAGATCGGCCACAAGCTCTCCAGTTTTAGGCGCCATCATCAGGCCATAGTGGGAATGACCGAAAGCGCTGAACAACCCCTGATGTCCGTCAATCGGCCCGATGGCAGGCAAGCTGTCTGGAAACGATGGGCGGCGCCCCATCCAGAATTGCGTGTCGGCGGTATTAAGATCCGGTATCATTGCCTTGGCTTGTCGCGTCAGTAACGCCTGTTTTCGTGGATCGGGCGGGGCATCTACACGCGCAAACTCGGCGGTGCCTGCCACACGCAGCCCGCCCTGCATCGAACTGGCAACCACTTTGGCATCCACATCCATGACCGAATTCTGAAGGCTCGCCAAAGGTGCGGGGAACTGAACATGGTACCCGCGTTCAGCAGCCAGCGGCACAGACAGACCCAAAGGTTTCAAAAGCTCGGCAGACCACACACCTGCAGCCAATATGACTGTATCAGCCTGAAGCGTATCGGTCTGGGTTGTCAGGTGCCACCGCCCCTCGTCGGTACGGTTCAGTTTTCGAACTTCGGCCCGAATAAACTCAGCGCCTTGTTGGCGCGCTTTTTCTGCCAGAACCGCGCCAACCTGACCGGGTGATGTAATCCGTGCCTGACCTTTGATAAGGATCGCTGCTTCGAAATCCTCGGATAGAGCGGGTTCAATTCGGCGCAACTCTGGGCCGTCGATCCTCTCGAGTTGCCCACCTTTCTCCTGTCGGATCAGATATCCCAGCGCCTTCAGGTCAGCTTGATTCGGGTGGCGGAAAGCATGGATGTAGTTGGAATCGACAATCAGGTCTTCATAACCAGTGTTCTGCAAGTGACGTCGATACAACTCTATCGACGGTCTGCAAAGAAGCTCCATCGCATCCGAGATTCGGCGGACCGATCGTTCATCAGATGCCCTCAAAAACCTCATGCCCCAAGGGACCATCCTCGGCCAGAACGAGGCCCTGACGGACAGGGCGCTTTTGGGGTCCAGCAGCATCCGGGGGATTGCCTTCCAGATACCGGGAACCGCTTGGGGGATCACTGACCATGGCGAGACGACACCGGCATTACCGAATGAGGTCTCCTGCCCGGGCTCTCCCCGGTCAATCAACCGCACGGTTTTGCCACGTTCCTGCAATGACAGCGCGCAGCAGATGCCGACGATCCCGGCGCCAATTATGGTAACACGTTCAGACATGTCAGGCCGTTGCTTGAGTTCGGGTACGGGCGATCAACTGCGCAACGATCACGGGTGACGCCACTGCCAGCGCGATCAGGTCAGCCGTTAACGTGGGTGCCACGAAGATGATCCCGGCAAAGGCCATCAGAATACGAGAAAACACGTTGAGCGGTTGCAGCCAATAGCCGACGACCGCCGCGGACAGAGCGATGACCCCCGCTATGCAGCTTGCCGCAGTATATGTGAATTCCCAAAAATCAAACCCTGTGGAGGACACGAACAACAAAACCGGCGCATAGACGAATGCCATCGGCGCTATCACCTTGCCCAACCCGAGCGTAAACGCGGACAGCCCGGTGCGGAACGGATTTGAGTTGGCGATCGCAGCTGCCGCATAAGCCGAGGTACAGACCGGAGGTGTAATTTCGGATACCACACCGTAGTAAAGCACGAACAGGTGGCTTGCGATGGGCGGAACACCCAACTGGGCCAGCGCGGGCTGCGCGACAGAAACCAGCATGATGTAAAGCGCGGTGGTCGGAATACCCGCCCCCATCAAAATGCAGACGACAGCGATGAAGATCAGGGAGATGAACAGTTGCAGGTCTTCAATTGCAAACAGCTGGAAGCTGCCGAACGAGATCATATTATAAAGATCCGTCGCCAGATTGCCTGCCCCTTGCGTGACCATAAATCCGATACGAAAGCCGATACCGGTGGTGTTGATCACACCCACAACAATACCGACAGCGGCGGCAGCGGCACCCACCGCCAGCGAGTATTTTACGCCCAGTTCGACAGCAGCCAGCATCTCGGGTACTTCGATACGTTTTTGTGGGTTCAGTGTGGCTGTCACAGACAGCGCGCAGAGTATCGCGGTCATTGTCAGGTCGAACCCGCCATCCGAGAATTTCCACAACACAAAGGCCAGAAACGCCGCCGCGTAAATCAGCGTTGGTGGCTGCTTGATACGCGACATACCCGCGATCACCGCCAGCGATATGCCGCAGAAGGCCGACATGAATGGCGTGTAACCGGTAAACAGCACCACCAGCAGGCCAATCAGGGGCACGATATTGGCCCAACCTTCAGCCCAGACAGCTTTAAGCTGCGGTAATTGCTCTTTCGTCAGACCCTTCAGGTTCAGCTTGCGCGCCATCAGATGCACAACTGCAAAGACACCGACGTAGTGAAGAAGCGCCGGGAAGATCGCGGCAATGACAATAGTGGTGTAAGGCACCTCCAGGAACTCGGCCATGATAAAGGCCGCGGCTCCCATGATGGGCGGGGTGATCTGGCCGCCCGCCGAGGAAGCGGCCTCGACCCCGCCCGCGAAATGGCCCGGATAACCCAGGCGTTTCATGTTCGGGATGGTTAGCGCTCCGGTTGAAACCGTGTTGGCGACCGAAGACCCCGAGATCGTTCCAAAGAATGCCGATGAAACGACCGACACCTTGGCCGGGCCACCTGTATAGCGACCCGCCAGAATGGTGGCATTGTCGATAAACAACTGTCCCAACCCGGTGCGCTGCGCGATCACACCAAACAAAACAAAATGGAAGACTATGGTCGAAACGACCCAAAGCGTGACGCCATAGATGCCTTCCTGCGGAAAGTACATCGACGACACGAAGGTTTTGAAATTTACACCGGGATGCTGCAACAAACCGGGAAAATAAGGACCAAGCAGAGCGTAAGAGATGAATACGCAGATAATCAGCGGCAGCACCCAACCCAGCGTGCGACGGGCGATGTCAAGTACCAGCAGAATGATAACCACGCCAAGAAAGACATCGTAATTGTTGGGATTACCCATACGAAAAGTCTGTTCCTCGATCCCGAGAAAGGGAATACCGCGCCAGGCAAATCCAACGTAAAGCGCCGCAACGATGCCAAATGCCATGAATACCAGGTCATAAAGCGGGACGTTCCCGATACGAAACCTGCTGATTTTGAGCGCATATAGGTTTTTGGCCCCGACAATCGGAATGGTCGCGTAAACCAGTATGAATAACAGGGCCAGATAAATGCCCATGTGCCAGTGGTCCGCCGGCAAGCCGAAACCTGCGGTGAAGAATTCATAGGACGCGAATAACAGGGCAACAACCCGCAGAACCTTGGCCGTGTTCGGTGTAACCTGACGTACTGCGGCGCCTTCGTCGAACTGTTCTTCGATGGCTGCCAGTTCTTCGGCTGTCAGGTCGTGGTCATCGCGTGTTTCGGTCTCGGACATGATGGCCCTCTGATTGCGCGTGTAAGGAGAGTGCGGTGCCCCGCACAGGGGCACCGACGACAGGCTTCAATGAGGTTCGATTACTGCAGAAGGCCTGCTTCTTTATAGAACTTCTCTGCACCAGGATGCAGCGGGACACCCAGTGCTTCGACCCCGTCCAAAGCTGTGTCAGCTGTGATCTGCTTGCCTTTGGCGTGACCGTTGTCCAGCAGTTTTCGGGTGTTGTCGTTCCACAGTGCTTTGGTCAGCTGATAGACCAGTTCTTCGGACAGATCCGACGACACAACCAGCATAGCGCTGACCGCTGGGGTCTTGGTTTCGGAGTCAATCCCTTCATACACACCGCCCGGTATGGCGGAAGGGATATAGGCCGGAATGATCTCGTTAATCTTGGCAAGGTCTTCGTCACTGAACGAGTGCAGGTTCATGCCTTTTGTCGATGACAACTGCACCATAGCGGCGACCGGCCAGCCAGCTGCGTAGAAATACGCGTCCAGCTGCCCATCGGCCAGACGCTCGGCGCTCTGACTGTTGTTCAGCTCTGCTTCGTCCATGTTATCGCGGTTTACGCCCCATGCATCCAACATCTGCAGCACGGCCACCTGTGTGCCTGAACCCGCCTGTGCGATACCCACGCGCTTGCCTTTGAGATCGCTCAGGTCACCAATGGTCTGACCTGCGGGCAGAACCAGATGCAGATCCTCTGGGAACAGGTTTGCTACAATGCGCAGCTTGGGATGCGGCTTGCCTTCGAACTTGCCTTCGCCCAGATACATCGAACGGGTGACATCAGCGGCGGCCAGACCGGCCTCAAGCTCGCCATTCTCCACTGCCGCGTTGTTAAAGACTGACGCAGTTGTTGATTGTGCAATCGCGATCAGGCCGGGTACGCCGCACTGACCACCCTCTTCGCAGGGGCGCGAGCCCGGAGGGGCCGAGATCCCATTTGCGATAGTTCCGCCAATCGGAAAATAAGTGCCGCCTGCACCACCGGTGCCAATACGGAAAAAAGTTGGGTCCTGTGCAAGTGCAGGCGCGGCCATAGCGCCTGCCAAAGCCAGACCTGTCAGGCATTTCATCAGTCTCATCGTAAGCTCCCAGTTTTGGATCATTGGATTCGGTTTGTCCGAACTCTGATCCAATCAGCCTATGGAGATTTACCATAAATACAAATTTGTTATATTTAACTAAACTGAAGTTTGGCTTATGGATGTGGAATGAACCTTACTCAATTGACTGTTTTTCGTGAGGTGATGGAAAGCGGCTCTATCTCTCAAACCGCAAAAAAGCTGAACCGGACACAGCCGGCCATCAGCCTTGCGCTCAAGAACCTAGAAAAAAGTTTGGGGCTGATCCTGTTCGAACGAAGAGGGCGCCGTTTGATTCCAGTACCGGAAGCGCACTACCTATTGTCAGAAACCACTGGTATTCTGGACAGATTATCTACGATTTCCAATACGATGCACGGGCTTCTGAAAGGGAGTTCCGGTAGCTTGAATATTGCAGCGATGCCAGGCCCTTCCACTTTTGCCTTTCCGAATTTCATCAGCCGTTCAGTTGGTGGAAACCCCGATATACAAATTACACTTTCAACCCGCAGCTCTCCGCAGATTATGGAACTGGCGGGTACTCAGAACATCGATTTCGGGTTTGCGGATTTTGAGCATCCGACAGGTAAGCAACCACAGTTCTCAGCCGAGATCATAAGCGGCGACTGTTTTTGCGCGCTGGACAGAGACAACCCTCTGGCGAAAGAAAGCGCCGTTACGATATCCGATCTTGACGGAGTTCCAATGGGCGGGCTGCATGACACGCATCCGTTTCAGGAAAAAGTGCGACAAGCGTTTCAGATGGTCTCGGCGAATTATACGCCAACCGTGACCTGCCAATATTTTCTGCCGCTTATCCCTTTTGTCGGATCGGGCCAATGCTGCACGATTGTCGATCCGTTGACAGTCGTTACCGAGCGGGAGTTGAACATTTCAAACGACCGTGTCGTGTTTTTGCCCTTCAGTGAACCGTTGAGGTATGAATATGCGATCCTGTCACCGAACCACCGGCCTCCGTCCCAGCTAGCGTTGCAGATCAAAGCCGGCTGGAAGGCTGAGGTTTTGTCGATGCTGCATCGAACAGGTGCCAACCCACAGACAGAAATCGCCTGAAAACATACACGTTTCCAGTGCTGCTCAGTTGCGTTGTTCAATTGATGACTCCAGCGTTGACCGCAAAAGTTGCGCATCAAGCGGTTTGTAGAGCAAAGGCAGATTGGCGCGCTTGCAGCGCCTGGCCAGTTCAGATGATCGGTTGGCCGAAATAACGCAGCCGGGCAGAGGTCCAAACTCGTTCGTCAGGGCATGTATCGCGTCGACACCGGTTCTATCGTGATTCAACTGAAAATCGGCAACTATTGCATCGGGCAGAATGTCAATTTCACGAAGAAGATTGATTGCTTCGTCTTCGCTTTCGCTCTCCAAAACCTCGACCCCCCAGGATTCGATGGTCATGGTCAGTGCGCTACGAAGGTTTTCATCATTCTCAATCAACAATACGACCGTGTTACCAAGTACCTTGGAGCCCGGATCGTGGGCCGCAGGGGCGCTGCTGGATGTGGTCTGCTCTTCCTGCGCCAACGGCACTTCGACCGAGAATCCAGTGCCTTTGCCTACTTCGGAAAACAGCTGGATTGGATGTTGCAACAGCCCACAGGCGCGCTCCACGATTGCAAGGCCCAATCCCATACCCTCTGCGGCGCTGGCATCAGAATGCAGGCGCTGAAATTCCTGAAAGACGATGTCTCTTTGGTCTGACGCGATACCGATACCTGTATCCCAGACTTGCAAGGCAATTGCGCCTTTGCGACGCCGCACACCGACCAGAACCTTTCCGGTCTCGGTATATCTGATCGCGTTCGACAGCAGGTTCTGCAAAATCCGACGCAAATAGCTGGCGTCGCTGGTCACACGCGCGTTCGTGTCAACAAATGAGAGCTCAAGCCCTTTTGCCTGCGCCACCGGGCGAAATGCGTCTTCCATCTGCGAAAACAGCGTGCTCACAGATATGGTCGACAAATGCGCGGTGGCCCGTCCTGAATCCAGCTTCGAGATATCCAGCAGCGCTTCCAGAATGTGTTCAACGCTGTTCAGCGCACTTTCAGCCTTGCCTGCAACGGTCTTTGCGTCGTCTTTATCCAGGCCGCTGCCCAGCGATGCAACATAAAGCTTTGCCGCGGAAAGAGGTTGCAACAGGTCGTGACTGGCAGCTGCCACGAATCGCGACTTGGATGCATTTGCACGCTCGGCCTCGTTCAACGCGTCAGCCAGTTCCATTGTGCGAGATGTTACGCGTTGTTCCAACAGCTCTTTGGCTTCGTATAAGGCCTGAGCGGACTTTCGTTCTGCGGTTACATCGGTGAAGGATATCACAAAGCCCCGGTCCGGCATCTCCTGCGCAAACACCGAAAGAATTTTTGACCTTCCGCGGTGCATCTGAAATTGCAGAGGACGGCGATAAGTTTGCCGCGTCACCCAATCCAGCAGATCGGCTTCCGTTACCCCCTTCTGGAACTTGATGTTCGTGCCAAGGCGATTGGACAGCGATTCAAACCGGGTCCCCATCTGAAACTGTGCGATCGGAATGGCCAGCAACTCGCTGGCGCGGTTGTTCCACCCGATCAGACGGTGTTTGTTGTCAAAAATGCAAACGCCCTGTTCGATATGTTCCAGCGTCGCGCGGATCAGCCTGGCCTTGTCATCCAGTATCCGGTCACGCTCCTGCCGTTCGATCCGCATGATATCGGTCACATCGGTTTGCAGGATAACAGTGCCGCCATCCGGCGTGCGGTGTTCGGATACTTGCGACCACCGATTGCCAACAAGCCGGACGTTGAACACCACATGATCGTCCGTATGCCGGTCCAAACGGCTTTTGGCCCAGTCTGTCGGTGTCATCGTTTCAGGCAGGGACAGAAACCCGGATCGGCTGACCAGTTCAACATATTCGGCAAAGCTCAGCCCCGGGCTCAGCCGCTCCTGAATGTCAGGCATATGCAGACCAAAGCGGCTGTTGCACAGCACCAGTTTTTCGTCGCGATTGAAAAGGGCGAACCCCTCCTGCACCGTTTCGATTGCATTGGCCAGGTCAGCGCGTGCGGCTTCTGTGTCCTTGTTCGCCTGTGCCAGTCTGGCATTGGAATCGTTCAGCAATTCAAGGGCACGTTCCAGATCATTCGTCCGGGCGCGGACCTCTTGTTCAAGCACGGCCGCGCGCTGAAATTGCGCATAAGCTGCGCCTGACGCATCGGTGGATTCTTCTACCCGGCGCATTAGCGCTTCGGCAATCTTGCGAAGTTTCTCGTTCTGGCGGTCAACCGAGTCCGTGGGATCTGTAAGATGCTCGATCATACGTTACTCTTTCTCGGGTGGATAAATCGCAACACCCGTCAGAGTTTGGTTCACATGGATTGAGTTGTACTGCTCTCCGTAAGTTGAGAATCCGACAACGTGGTTGCGGGCCAGAATGTCCGAGATTTCGCGGGTCTTTTGCTTTTCCTGCGCTTCCAGTCGGCGGAGAATGCAATCACAGCCCAGAATGGTGTCGGGTTGCCGTTTCTCGGTCAGAAGGCCTATTTCTTCCTCAAGGTGCTCGACCATGTCCCTTGGTTCGGCCAGCGTCAGCACAAGCCCTTCATCAATGGCCGAGAAAAAGACGAGGTCCCCGTTGCCCGCCACCTGCTGAATGGCGCGGACGTGATGCTGCCCGCCAATCTGTACAACAACGGGGTGCGCCGCAAAGGTGAATGTCGTCAGTTGTTCCGGATCCTTGCCAAGGATACGGGCGTATTCGCGGGCGGCGGGCTCAGCGTTGATCTCCTGAACGATGCGCTTTGCCGGATCCGCCTTGGTTACGACCATACGCCGGGTCGTTGGTACCAGATGATCGGTTTTGAACACCTTGATCGGGCACCGCGTACGAACCTGAGTCAGTATGGCAGCATTGCTCAGCGCCTTGCCCTGATGCAGCACATAGGTACGCCGGAACCGGGTTCCATCACCGGCCGATCCGCCAAACAATGGCACCGGCCCCAAACCGACGGCCAACTCGGAGGTCAACGCATCCTCTTTGGTCGACAATCCGTCGATCATCAGGAATGTAAATTCATGGCTCCAGTCGGGCGCCGTGACCATCATGGCATTTCGGTTGTGGATCATCTCGTTGATGATGCTTTCCGCCTCAAAATCGTTCAGATCGGAAACCAGGACCGTACGCGTGTCGAAATGGGATTGCGGAAGGCCGATTGCGACGATCTGGTCTTCGCAATAACCGCTGTCCGCAAGTTCTCCGGCGGTGGTGCAGCCAACCACCGGCGTAGGCGCAAACACCTGCTCGGCTTTGGCAATGACCGCAGCCGCGTCCGCGTTCGGACTAACAAACAATATCACCAGCGCAAGTGGTTCAGCTCCGAATTGACGTTCGAGCACCCCAAGCGCCTGCCCGGTGTCGTAACGCACGAAAGCCGTTTTGACGATGCCTGTTGCACCGGTCCGGGCTGTCGCCCACCCGACTGCTTGGTCCATCGAGCCTCCTCCCTAAAGCGCGACGATGTGGTGAGAGTATGACGCTTAGCCTTGGTCTTGCAAGACGCTGGCAAACGACGCTTTCTTTGCAATCAGAACGGCTTGCGTCCGGCTTTGCACACCCAGTTTCCGCATGATTGCCGTGACATGCGCTTTGACCGTGGGTTCCGCAATGGACAGGTCATAGGCAATCTGTTTGTTCAGCTTGCCCTCACAGATCAGTTGCAGAATGCGGGCCTGCTGATTTGTCAGCGTCGCAAGCCGATTGACCGCGTCGGCGTGTTCATCCTCTTCGACATTGATCAGAACGCACCCTTCGGGCACGAAAACTTTGCCGGAATGCACTGTCTCGAATGCCAGGCGAAACACATCGCGTTGGCTATGCTTGGGCACATAACCCGATGCGCCCGCCTGAATCACCTGACTGACAACGCGATTATCCGTCATCGAGGACACCACAATAACCGGGGCATTCGCAGCAGCCTTCAGACGGACAAGGCCGTCCAGCCCTTCCACATCCGGCAGGTTGAGGTCCAGCATGACCGCGTCCGGTTTCAGCCCCCCTGACAGAAGTTCCATCGCGCCTTCCAATCGGTCTGCGGTATGGATTTCGCCGATCTGCGCCACGCTTTGCAAGGTCATCGACAGCGCGTCGCAAAACAGGGGGTGGTCATCGACGATCAGCACTTTCTCGAAGCCAGACCTTACAACGGAGTCAGCAAGCATTTGGTATTGCCTTTTTCAATCAGGTTGTCCCCAGCTTACCCAATCCTAACAACGAAAGTAATCTGCGCCTACTGGCCCAAAGTCGTACATAAGATCGGCTCGGCGACACCTACACCCAAGGTCTAATAGGCAGGGCGAAAAACACCACGTAGCGTAAGAAAAAACACCTGGAGAAGAGAAATGGAGCTTAGTGACAGCCGCGTCATTGCCGCGCCGCGATCCAAGGTCTGGGACGCGCTTTTGTCGGCTGAGGTTCTGAAAGAATGCGTTCCGGGATGTCAGGAAATGACGGGCTCGGTCGATGACGGATTCGAAGCGACGGTGGTGCAGAAAGTCGGCCCCGTAAAAGCGACCTTCAAAGGGGCCGTTACCCTTTCTGATATCGTAACGCTTGAAAGCGTGAAGCTCTCGGGTGAAGGTAAGGGTGGGGCTGCTGGTTTTGCCAAGGGTGCGGCCGATGTCAGTTTGTCTGATGTGCCCGAAGGTACTCTGCTGACCTATACCGTCGACGCACGTGTCGGTGGCAAGCTGGCCCAGCTGGGCAGCCGGGTCATCGATGGCGTCGCCAGAAAAATGGCCGACCGGTTCTTTGAAAATTTTCAGAACGCGGTCGAACCCGAAAAAACACCCGATCCGGAAACCTCGGATCAGGTTCAAGCTGAACCTTCTGCCGAGGGTGAAGGCGGCGAAGCAAAAAAAGGTTGGTTCAAGCGCGTATCGGGCGGTTGAACCGTTGGAATTCAGGGAGGAGAAAGTCATGAAAATTTCCATGACCGTGAACGGCAAGGCCGTTAGCGGCGAGGTTGAGGGCCGGACGTTACTGTCCGGCTTTCTGCGCGAGCAACTGTCATTGACGGGCACGCATGTCGGCTGTGATACGGCCCAGTGCGGCGCCTGCGTTGTACATGTGAACGGTCAGGCCGTGAAGTCGTGCAATATGCTGGCGGTCGAAGCCGACGGTGCTGACGTTGGCACCATCGAAAGTCAGGCAAATGCGGACGGTTCGCTGAACGTGATCCAGCAAGCCTTTCAGGATCATCACGGCCTTCAATGCGGGTTCTGTACACCGGGTATGGTGATGAGCGCCGCAGCGCTGCTGAAAGACAACCCACGCCCATCTGAGGCCGAAATCCGAAAGTACCTGGAAGGCAACCTGTGCCGCTGCACCGGGTACCACAATATCGTCAAGGCGATCATGGCCGCCTCAGGCCAGGACGTCGGCAGTATCGCTGCGGAATGATGCCGCTGCGGGCGTAAACATTGCGCCCGTGGGACAAGTGAAGGGTGCAGCAGCATCCGTTTATGGGAGGAGAACAAGCAATGCCCAAAGACAGTGGCATCGGAGCCAGTTCCAAGCGGCGCGAGGACGTCCGCTTTCTGACCGGAGCAGGCAACTATACCGACGACATCAACGTACGTGGTCAGGCTTACGTATATTTCCTGCGGTCCGACATCGCGCATGGTCGGATCAATTCTGTAGATACATCAACCGCCGAAGGTATGCCCGGTGTGGTCAGAGTATTCACCGGCAAAGACTTTGAAGGCGTGGGCGGAATGCCCTGTGGGTGGGAAGTGACCGACAAGCACGGCGCGCCGATGCAGGAACCACCACACCCAATTCTGGCACAGGGCAAGGTGCGCCACGTGGGTGATCCGATCGCTGCCGTGGTGGCTGACAGCCTGGAACAGGCCCGTGACGCGGCCGAGGCTATTGATCTGGATATCGAGGAACTGCCCGCCGTGATCGACATGAAATCCGCCGCGCAGGAGGGCGCGACGCTGGTTCATGACGATCTGAAAAACAACATCTGCTATGACTGGCAGCTGGGTGAGGCCGACGACGCCAAGGTGAATAACGTCTTTGCCAATGCGGCGCATGTCACCACTTTGGATCTGGTGAACAACCGGCTGGTCGCCAACCCGATGGAGCCGCGCGTGGCTGTGGCCGAGTACAGCCGGGGCACGGATGAATATACGCTCTACACCACGTCGCAGAACCCGCATGTCATCCGCTTGTTGATGTGCGCGTTCGTTCTGGGTCTGCCGGAACATAAAGTCCGCGTCGTAGCCCCGGATGTGGGGGGTGGTTTTGGCACCAAGATTTTCCATTACGCAGAAGAAGCGTTCTGCACCTTTGCCGCCAAGGCCTGCAACCGCCCCGTCAAGTGGACGGCCAGCCGGTCCGAGGCGTTCATGTCGGATGCGCAGGGTCGTGACCATGTCAGCACGATTGAGCTGGCTCTGGATGCGGATAACAACTTCATCGGCCTGCGGACCAACACCTATGCCAATCTGGGCGCTTACCTGTCGACTTTCTCCAGCTCGGTTCCGACATGGCTGCACGGGACGCTGATGGCTGGCAACTATAAGACCCCGGTCATTCAGGTGAATGTGAAAGCGATGTTCACAAATACGGTGCCCGTGGATGCCTATCGCGGTGCTGGTCGACCCGAAGCAACCTTCCAGCTGGAGCGCGTTATAGACAAGGCCGCGCGCGAGCTGGGTGTCGATCCGATCGCCCTGCGTCGCCAGAACTTTGTCACGCAGTTCCCCTATGACACGCCGGTGGCGCTGACTTACGACACCGGGGATTATAACGGGACCATGGACAAGCTGGAGGCCGCTGCTGATCTTGCGGGCTTTGCCGCACGACGCGCGCAGAGTGAGGCCAAAGGCAAGCTGCGCGGTCTCGGCGTCAACTGCTATATCGAGGCCTGCGGCATCGCACCCTCGAATATCGTTGGCATGTTGGGGGCCCGGGCGGGTCTTTATGATGCGGCAACTGTCCGGGTGAACGCCACCGGTTCGATCAGTGTGATGGTTGGCGCACACAGCCACGGGCAAGGCCATGAAACAGCCTTCCCGCAGGTCGTGGCCGACATGATCGGTATCGATGAGTCGATGGTCGAGATTGTGCACGGGGATACCTCGAAGATCCCGTTTGGCATGGGCACCTATGGCTCACGCTCGCTGGCGGTTTGCGGCTCGGCTATGGTCAAGGCCACCGAAAAGGTGATCGACAAGGCCAAAAAGATCGCAGCCCATTTGCTGGAAGCGTCCGAGGCGGATATCGAACTTAAGGACGGTCAGTTCAGCGTTGCGGGGACCGACAAGTCTGTAGCTTGGGGAGATGTGACCCTCACGGCTTATGTCCCGCACAACTATCCGCTGGAAGTTGAACCTGGACTGGAGGAAACCGCGTTCTATGACCCGGCCAACTTTACTTTCCCGGCAGGGGCTTATGCCTGTGAGGTCGAGGTTGATCCAGACACAGGTCAGGTCAGTATCGAGAAGTTCACGGCTGCGGATGACTTTGGCAATATCGTCAATCCAATGATCGTTGACGGACAAGTGCATGGCGGTATCGGCCAGGGCATCGGTCAGGCCTTGCTGGAGAACTGTGCCTATGATGAGAACGGCCAATTGCTGAGCGCGTCCTTCATGGATTACGCGATGCCACGCGCTGATGACGTCCCGTTCTACGGCGTGGATCATTCCAGCCAGACGCCCTGTACGCACAATCCGCTGGGCGTGAAGGGTTGCGGCGAGGCCGGAGCGATCGGCTCACCGCCTGCGGTGGTCAACGCGGTGCTGGATGCGTTGAACTCGGGTGGAAGGGCTGTTGATCATATCGACATGCCGATGAGCCCGTCACGCGTTTGGACGGCGATGCATGGTTGAGAGGTTGGGGTGCGAGGGGCCAGCCCCTCGCGCTCCCCGGGATATTTATAGCCAGATGAAGGGCGGATCAGCGCCTTTCGGAAAGGAAGAACGAAATGTACAATTTCGAGTTTGAGAAGCCCTCGACCATTGCTGACGCGGTTGCAGCATTGGCAGCAGAGGATGTGCAGGCGTTGGGAGGCGGACAAACGCTGATCCCGACATTGAAGCAACGGTTGGCGGCACCGTCCAAACTGGTGTCGGTGAGCGGCATTGCCGAGATGCAAGGCGTCTGCGTTGATGATGACGGCTCAGTCTCTGTTGGGGGTGCAACACCTCACGCTGTCGTTGCTCGCGACGCTGCAGGATCTTATCCCGCGCTGGCGGCATTGGCTGGACAAATTGGCGACCCGGCAGTGCGCAATCGTGGAACCATCGGTGGTTCGGTTGCGAACAATGACCCGGCTGCCTGTTATCCGGCGGGTGTGCTGGGATCGGGCGCAACCGTGGTGACCAACGCGCGTCAAATTGCGGCAGATGACTTTTTTCAAGGCATGTTCACCACAGCCCTGGGTGAAGGAGAGATCATCACCTCGATCCGCTTTCCGGTTCCGCAGGCGGCAAGCTATCAAAAATTCCTGCAACCAGCATCGCGGTTTGCACTTGTTGGGGTATATTTGGCCCGTTTCACGGACGGCGTGCGCGTGGCGGTGACCGGGGCAAGTGAGGATGGCGTCTTCCGTTGGAGCGAAGCCGAGCAGGCGCTGAACAAGGAGTTTCGCCCGGACGCCTTGATGGACCTTCGGATTAACCCCGCCAACATGATCGCTGATTTACATGGCAGCAAGGAATACCGGGCGCATCTTGTGTCGGTCATGACCAAACGCGCCGTTGAAGCCTGCATGTAGGCATTTCACGACAAGATGCTCAAAAGTCCCGGTTTTTACCGGGGCTTTTTCGTTGAGATATGGTTTGGGTGTCTCACCAAGGTCGGGCTGGCCAGCACTTTTCCGTTGTTTGAGGGTCGTGGCCAGTGTCTGCGCAAAATGAAATCAGGCCGCCCATTTCCGGGCGGCCTGATCAAGTCATAAACTAAGCTTTCGCTTTATTCGGCGGCTTGTGCACCTGTAGCGGCGTGTTTGTCACGCTGGCTGTCGCGGAACAAAGCTTTGGCCAGAGCAATACACATCAGACCCATCACAGCAGTAAAGGGCAATGCACCGATGATCATCGCGTTTCGCAGCGCATCCATCGGGTTGTTTTCACCGGCTGCGAGGATCAGCGCGCCGATCACAGCCGTCAGGATGACACCCCAGATGATGCGGTGCTTGATGCCCGTCTCCTGGCTGCCACCCGACATGATGGTGTTCATCACCAGAATGCCCGAGTCTGCCGACGTGACGAGGAATGTCATGATCAGGATCACGCACATCACGTTCAGCATTGACAGCAGACCACCGTCAATCATGTAAGATAGTGTCACGAACAGCTTGTTGGTGTTCGATGCACCGATGATTGCACCTTCTGCGGCGCCTGCCAGTTCCAGATCAATCGCAGTTCCTCCCAGAACAGTCATCCATGCAAAGCACACCAAAGCCGGGGCGAACACACAGCCTACGATGAACTCGCGGACAGAGCGTCCTTTCGATATGCGCGCGAGGAACAGGCCCACGAAGGGCGAGAACGCGATCCACCAGGCCCAGTAGAACGTGGTCCAACCCGACTGCCAGCCGAACTGACGCCCCTGCTCACCCGCCGCATAAACGGCTGCCAGGGTTGCTTCATCCAACTCTGCTGCTGCCCCTTCCAGGCCACTCTTGAAACCGTCAAAGCTGCCCCACGCATTGGTAGCTCCGCCCATCAGATCATTGGCATGGGCTTGTGCTTCGGCAGGCAAAGCCGCAGCGAAGGCTTCAACTGACAGTGGACCATAGGCGTTAAAGCTGAGCGACAGGATATGCAGGATATAGTCGACCATTGCAGTGCCATAAGTGGTCATAGCAAAGACGAACGAGCCGAAAACAACAAACGTGCCCAACAGGATGATCGACAATACGAGGTTCAGGTTCGACAGGTATTTAACACCACGACCAACGCCTGATACGGCCGAAATAATCGACAGGCACATGATGACGACCAGACCGGTGATCAGACCCACTTTGCTGGGGGTTGGAACTTCACCACCCAGATCCATGACCCACTCCATACCGGTGATGGCATAAAGCCCGTCGATGAACTGGCTGACACCATAGCCGATGGTGACGGAAACACCGAGGATCGTTGCAACAACGCCAAGTACGTCAACCACATGGCCGAAGAAACCATTGACGAAGCGGCCAAACAGAGGCGTCAGCGCCGAACGGATGGTGAGAGGCATGTCGCGGGTATAAGCGTAATATGCCAGCGACAAACCGGTCACCACATAGATGGCCCAAGCGTGAAACCCGTAGTGCAAGAAGGTATAGCGGTAAGCCGACTGCAGTGCTTCGGGTGTATTTCCAACGACCGCCTCGGATACGATTTCGGGGTTCGAACCCCACAGCCCCAACGGTTCTGCGGTTGCAAAAACCATCAGACCAACACCCAGGCCGGCGCCGAACATCATGGAGAACCATGAGAAGTTCGAAAACTCGGGCTTTTCACCGGGTGTTCCCATCACACGGCGACCCGTGGACGGAATAGCGGCGACAACGGCCAGAAAAACGAGGAACAACCCGACAATGACAATGTAGAAGCTGTTGAAAAGCTCGAGCAGCCGCCCGTTCAGGCTGCCAAGCGTGCCGTTTGCATTTGCAGGGAATACTAGTGCCCACAAAACCAGCGCAACCATGATGGCCTTGCTGATCAGGGCAATTGGGACGCTGTAGTTTTCATAAAAACCGGCATCCGCCGTCTTTATCTCAACGTCCGTGAATGGATCGGGTATCGACATATTGCGTTTTCCTCCGTGTGTTCGCCGTTTCTTGTTCTTTTGATTTCTGCTTGGGGTGCACCGCGCGGGACGGCGTAAACAAACATGCCCAATGCACCAAACGATCAGCGAGTTGACTGCAACTCAGCTGAGACTTACGGGGAAGACCACACACCATGTGGGATCGCCCACCGCTCTTTTCCTCCCAGATTGTGTTCGCTTGCAAAAGCTGTTGGTTCGTTGTGGCAAGTCTGTCTGCCGTTGAACCTGGTAGCAGCTTCGCAAGAAGTGGTTGCGCCCTTCAATTCGGGAAAACCTATGACAGAGGTTAGGGCAGCTCACCCAAGAATCCGACCCTTATGCTACTCGAAACGACGCACTCGGTTACTCGAAACATGTGTTAGCGAGAACAAGTAAAGGGCGTGATTGTGGTTCCTTCTACAGTTTCAATACCAATTTATCCGACTTGGCCCGCGAAACGCATGTGCACAGGAACTCATGCGTTTCCTGCTCTTGCGGAGTAAGTATACCGTCGCGATGATCAACTTCGCCGGAAACGACATCAACGATACAGGTTCCGCAAAGCCCTTCGGAGCAGCCGAAATCAACCTGCACACCATTGGCCTGCAAAACCTCCAGAATAGATTGGTCCTTTCCAACGGGATAGACCGCGCCGGTCGACTGGATCTCGATCTGGAAATCGGCGTTCGGGGCATGTTCAATGTCCGACGCGGCGGCGAACCGTTCAAAGTGTATCGCGCCGCCACGCAGCAAGGCACCCGCTTCCAGTACCGCATTCAGCATCGGTTCCGGGCCGCAGGTATAAACGTCTGCGCCCATCGGCATCGATTGCATGACCGATCTCAGATCGAATAGCCCGTCTGTGTTATCACAATGCAAATGATACCATTCATCCAGTCCAAGCGCCCGGAATTGCGCATCCATCGCCGCGTATTCTTTCGATCGAACAAGATAGTAGACACGAAAATCCTGCCCTCGGTTCAGCAACTCACGTGCCATTGCAACCAATGGTGTGGCCCCGATACCGCCAGCGATCAAAGTGACGTGTCGATCATGGCTTTCGAGTTTGAAATGGTTGCGGGGACCGCCGATTTCCACGGTCACGCCCTCTTGCAGGTCATGCATCGCCAGTGACCCGCCTCGCCCTTCGTCTTCGCGTTTGACGGCCACGTTGATCAGGCGTCCATCCTGGCTCCAGCTCCACAGCGAGTATTGCCGTATCAGACCGTCTTCAAGATGGATGTCCACATGCGCCCCGGGCTCAAGGCTGGTGAAGCGCCCGCTTTCGATCTCGAAGCAGAAATCAGAGGTGTCGGGGCTGAGTGGTGTTTTTCGCACAAGGCGGGCAACTTGAGTATCCATCACTTGTCCTGTTCGGTCTCACGTGGCGTACATTCTGCGTCGTTCAGCAAACAACAGGAAAAAAGATAGATTTCAATTGCAAAATTTCTAACATTCGGGTGAATTGAGCTCACCCAGAGTTCGAAAGCCAACAAATCTCCATGTCTCGACGCCACTACAACCTTCCTCCACTTACGACACTATCGGCCTTTGAAGCCGCCGCTCGGCATCTCAGTTTCAAAGAAGCCGCAAGCGAGCTTTCCGTGACGCCGGGTGCCGTCAGTCATCAGATAAAGGCGCTGGAAAGCGAGCTGGGCGCGGCACTTTTTGTCCGGAAACACCGCGGCGTGGAACTGACCGAGGATGGGCAAGACCTGTTTGAGGCACTCGGCACTTCGTTCCGGCAGATTTCAAAGGTGCTTGAAAAGATTCGCAGCAATGATTCCGAAAACCACGTAACCGTTGGGTCAACCACTGCCGTCGCCGCACTTTGGCTGTCGCCGTCTGTCATCCGGTTCTGGCAGGATTTTCCGCACGTGAAAGTGAACCAGATGGCGCAGGACAAGGCCTTCACGGACCGGCCGGATATCGACCTGTTCATCCGCTATGGCCGGGACGCCAACGCGCAACTCACGCACACGAAACTGTATCGCGATATCCTGACACCCGTTTGCAGCCCCCAGATGGCCGCGGACCTTAAAGGGGCCAGCCTTGAAGACCTCGTGCAGCGGCGGCTGATCCATCTCGAAACTCAGGACAGCACCTGGACGACCTGGTCATCCTGGTTCCACGACCTCGGGTTTTCTGGAGTTGTTCCCGTGGAATCGCGGGTGAACAGCTATGCGCTTGCCCTTCAGGTGGCGCGTAAAGGGGCGGGCCTTGCGCTGGGATGGAAACGTCTGGTCCAGCCCATGCTGGCTTCGGGGAAACTCGTCGCGCTGGAGGAATTCAGCCTGCCCGCCCCGGACAACTTCTATCTTGTCGGTCGCCCGGACGATCAGCTTTCGGAAGGGGCGCTGGCTCTCAAGAATTGGTTGCTCAACGAACTGTCTGAAGGTTCGGTTTAGCCTGCCTCAATTTGCCATTAGGTTTTTTAGTATTGAACGTAGGCGGCCTCAGCCGCCAATGGATGCAGCGATAAACTCATTCAAAATCACTCAGGAGTGGCCGATGAACAAGCACGCACCGCTTTCGTCTGTTCTGACACCGGTAAACACCGCAAAGGGTCTGCCGAACGAGCATTATATTGATCCCGCAGTTTTTGCCGAAGAACGGGATGCGGTCTTGTTTGCGAACTGGTCCGGCATCGGCTTTGGCAAAGACATTCCCGAGGCGGGAGATGCATATCCGATCGATTTCCTCGGTGTGCCGCTGTTGATGGTTCGTGATCGCGACGGTCAGATCGGCGTGTTCCAGAACACCTGTCGTCATCGCGGCATGATTTTGGTCGACAAGCCGCAAAAAATCCGCGGCGCGATCCGCTGCCCCTATCACAGCTGGTGCTACGGCCTGAATGGTGAATTGCGGACTGCCCCTCATGTCGGTGGCCCTGGGCAGAACACCCATGAGGATCTGGACTTCGCCGAGTTGGGCCTTATCCGCATCCGCTCGTATGTCTGGCGGGATGTTGTCTTTGTCAATGTCAGCGGCGACGCGCCGGAATTCGAAGATGTCCATGGCGAGTTGATGGAACGCTGGAAAGAATTCGATCAACCGATGTATCACGGTGGCGCTGGCGCATCGGTTTATCTTGAGTTGAACTCGAACTGGAAACTGGCTGTTGAGAACTACTGCGAAAGCTATCACCTGCCCTGGGTTCATCCCGGCCTGAACAGCTATTCGCGTCTGGAAGACCACTACAACATCAACGAACTGGGCAAATATTCGGGTCAGGGCACCTATGTCTACCGCCAGTTCGAGGGTCACGATGGCGAAAAGCTGGATGATTTCGAGAATCTGAGTGAGCAGTGGAATGACGGCGCGGAATATATCGTCGTTTACCCGAATACCCTGCTGGGTGTTCAGCGTGACCACGGCTTTGCCTTCCTCATCGATCCGATCACGCATGAGCGTTCGAACGAACGGATTGAGCTCTACTACGCCAAAAAACCCGAAGACGCACCCGAACACGAAGCGCTGCGTGCCAAGAATGCGCAACTGTGGAAAACAGTGTTCGAGGAAGACGTCTTTGTGGTTGAAGGCATGCAGAAAGGCCGTCACGGCGTGAAATTCGATGGCGGCCGTTTCTCGCCCGCGATGGACGGCCCGACCCATTGTTTTCATCATTGGGTGGCCACGCAAATCGAAAAAGCCCGCGCTGAAGTGTAAGCAATCCTGAAAATGTTGATCTGGTCAGGCCCTTCTGACCAGATCGCGGATCGGTTGTAACAACAGCAGACGGGACGGCGTTGCGTCTTTTGTCTCCTAGTGGACAGCCGGTGAATTCGCTGAAAGGGTCACAGTGGATCTGGACGAACTCGACAAACACCTCTTGCGGGCCCATGCGGAAAAAGATGTACCCGCATTGATCCGGCTGTATCACCAAGCGGCGATTCTCGCCGAAGAGCGCCAGCATCATGAAGCCGCGTGCTTCTATCTGACCCACGCATTTGTGTTTGCGCTGGAATACGGCGCGCCGGAGGCAGATGAGTTGAACCTGAAGTTGTTTGAACGTGGCCGCGCACACCGATTGACGTTCTGACGAGCTCATTTGCTTAAGCGTACCGCGACGCTAGGCAATTTTCAAAGTTTGAGTTTAGCTGACTTCATTCGATCTCGAATTTTGTCGACATTGTCGATGGGCCAGTCTTCATGAAAGAACAGGCGCGAACGAAAACGCGCGAGATAGCCAAAATGCGAAACGAAGCTCAGGCCGTGGTCATCGGCGGGGGAGTGATCGGGTGCTCGATCCTGTATCATTTGACCAAACTGGGATGGTCGGATGTTGTTCTGTTAGAGCGGGACGAGCTGACCTCGGGGTCAACCTGGCACGCAGCCGCCAACATTCACGGATTGCACGACAGTACCAATATCAGCCGCATCCAACATTACACGATGAGCCTGTATAAAGCGCTGGAAGCTGAAACCGGTCAAAGCTGCGGAGTATTCCAGCCCGGCTCGTTATACTTGGCCCAGACAGAAGAACGCGAACATCAGCTGAAGCTACAGGCCGCAAAGGCCAGGCTGTATGGCATGAATTTCTATGAGATCAGCATCGAGGAAGCCCAGAAGCTGAACCCGCTGGTCAATTACGAGGGCATCCGTTGCGTGATGTTCGAACCCGATGGCGGCAATGTGGACCCGTCGGGCGTGACCAATGCCTATGCGGTCGGCGCACGTCAACGTGGGGCGCAGATTCACCGTTTCACTCCGGTCACCGCAACCGAGCAGCAGGAGGATGGTAGTTGGATCGTCAGAACGCCAAAAGGTGACATCAGGACACGCTGGGTGGTGAACGCAGCGGGCCTGTGGGGGCGCGAGGTTGCTGCACTGGCTGGAATCGAACTGCCGCTGCAACCTACAGAGCACCAGTATTTCGTAACCGAATCCATGGCGGATGTGAAAAGCCACGGCACCCGCCTGCCGTCTGTGTCGGACCGGGATGGAGAGTATTACCTGCGTCAGGAAGGCAACGGCTTGCTGGTCGGCGCCTATGAGAAAGACATGAGGTTCTGGGCCGAAGAAGGCACGCCGCTGGATTTTGCCCACGACCTGTTCCCTGATGATCTGGAACGGATCGAAGAGAACGTGATGAACGCCATCGAACGCCTGCCCGCGGTTGGTGAAGCCGGGATCAAGCGTGTCATCAACGGCCCAATGATCTGGTCTCCGGATTCGAACGTTCTGATGGGGCCGGTGCCCGAGGTCGACGGCTATTTCTGCTGCAATGGTATCATCCCCGGCTTCTCGCAATCGGGTGGCATGGGCCTGATGGCAGCGCAATGGATCATCGAGGGTGAAACGGAATACGACATGTTCGCCTGGGATCTGGCGCGTTTTGACAGCTGGGCCACCAAGGCATTCACCAAAGCGCGCGTGGCAGATCAGTACAGTCATCGGTTCGCGATCCATTTCCCCAATGAAGAACGCAGCGCCGGTCGTCCGGCACGGGTTCGCCCGATCTATGAGGCGCAGAAAGCCATGGGCGCGGTTTTTGGCCTGAACGCCGGTTGGGAACATCCGCTGTGGTTTGCCGCAACGCCCGGCACCAAAGACACCAATGGCTTTACCCGTCAGAACTGGTGGGGACCGGTGGGCGAGGAATGCAGGATGTTGCGCGACCGTGCCGGGATCATCGATATCTCGAATTTCGCCAAATATGTCTGCAAGGGTCCGGGTGCAGCAGACTGGCTGAATGCCGTCTTTGCAAACACCATGCCCAAAACCGTTGGTCGGTCCTGTCTGACCCCACTGATTTCAAAGCGCGGCGGTATTGCAGGCGACTTTACCGTCACCCGCGTGGCTGATGACGAGTTCTGGGTGATCGGCTCGGGCATGGCAGAACGGTATCACAAACGCTTTTTCAAACAGGTTCCGCTGCCTGAAGGCACCGCTTTCGAAAGCAAAACCGAAGCGATGTGCGGCTTTAACGTGGCCGGGCCCAAATCCCGTGACATCCTGCAACGTCTGACCAACACATCGCTGGCAACCGAAGATTTCCCGTTCATGCGGTCCGCCAAGATCGAGCTGGCGGGAGTCCAGGTCCTTGCCCTGCGCGTCTCCTTTACTGGCGATCTGGGGTGGGAGCTGCATTGCGCCACCCAAGATCAAGCACGACTGTACAATGCCTTGATTGAGGCAGGCAAAGAGTTCGGGGCTGGCCCTGTTGGCAGTCGGGCACTGATGTCTATGCGGGTCGAAAAGGGCTATGGGTCTTGGAGCCGCGAATACAGCCCGGAATACTGGCCACATGAAGTGGATCTTGATCGCCTCTGCAAATTCGAAAAGGACTTCCTCAACAAGGCAGCTGCGCAGAAAGTATTGCAGAACCCAGCTCGGGAAGACCTGGTGATCCTGCACCTTAACGAAACGGATGTGACAGCGTCCAACGCGGATGCAACAGGTGGCGAGCCGATCTTCAAGAACGGTGAAGGGATCGGTCGGGTGACCTCAGGCACCTATGGCTACACCGTCGGAATGTCGTTGGCCTTGGGATATGTGAAAAATGCCCAGCCAGGTGATGAGGTCGAGGTTATGGTTCTGGGGCGCCCACACAGGGCCACAATCCTGCATGAACCGCCCTTTGATGCCGCAGGAAAAGCGCTTAGGGCTTAAAACCGCAATAGCTCAAGGCGTTGCCCTTCGGGATATTCCGTCACCTCTGCCGGGATGATCGCCAATCCATCCGCTTGTGCAAGCAAAGCAACGCGGCCACTGTAGGACGGCTCCATCAGACGCAATCGGGGCCGTCCGTCCGGTGTGTAACCGTCAATCTGAACCGGGCGATATTCCTGTCGGCCTGCGGTACGGTACAAAGGTTCCGACAGAACTGCCTGCACGGCTGCCTGCGGTGTGTGGTGCAGACCGGCGCGGCGCGCCATCATCTGCGATCCGATAATTTGCCAGGTCAAAAAAGCAGAAACCGGGTTACCCGGCAGACCGATGTAAAGCGCACGGCCACGCCGACCGAACATGATGGGCTTGCCCGGTTTCATTGCGACTTTCATCACATCCGTCACGCCACCGATCTCGGTGAACAGACGCGGCATATGATCTTCATCGCCGACAGAAACACCACCGGTTGTAATAATCAGGTCAGAGGTTTCAGTCGCGTCCAGCAAGACCTGTTTCAAAAGCTCGGGGTCATCTTCGACCTGCCCCCGGTCCGTGAGGTCAATCCAGGGTTTCTGCAACAGCGCAAGCAGCATGTAACGGTTCGAGTTATAGATCTGCCCCGGCCCAAGGGGCTCACCCGGTTGGCGCAACTCACTGCCGGTTGAAAAGATCGAAACCTTCAGCTTGCGGAGGACCACGACCTCGCCATACCCGGCGGAAGCAAGGGCTGCCACCTCACGCGGGCCAATCTCGCAGCCGAGCCGCAGGATCGGCGCTCCGGCATGAAGGTCTTCACCGGCACGCCGGATATGTTGCCCGGGCTTTGGACGGCGGCTGAAGCGGATTTGCCCCTCTACAACATCACAATCTTCCTGCATGACGATGGCGTCGTAATCAGAGGGAACGGGCGCTCCGGTAAAAATCCTCAGCGCGCTACCCGCAGGAGCAGCATGAGATCCGCTGTCCCCCGCCGCGATGCGACCCGCCACCGGCATCTGGAACAGGTCGGTATCGCCAAGATCGGCTGTTCGAACCGCATAGCCATCCATTGCCGAATTGTCGAAAGCGGGCATATCGACCTTGCTGAAACAGTCGCAGGCCAATACTCGCCCAATTGCAGCGGCCAAAGGCAGCGTTTCCGTTTCTGTGATCGGATCAGCAGCGGACAGGCCACGGAGCAGGGCCTCATCCACGCTCAGATACACATGCGCGTGTCGATCACAGCCGCATCCATCAGCCATATCCAGCCTCCAACTCTGCGAACATGCCTTCCATCCATTCTAAGGTGGGCTAGGCTCGCTCAACCGACACGACATCCGCGGTACTGTCATTGACATAGGTCACGTGAAACCGCGTCGCGCGCTTCGAAACGACGGGTTGGCTGGCCAAGCGCGACTTCCGCTATAGTGGCTTCTCGGATGGCTCTCAGGCCGGGAACAGCTCTTCCTGATATGCGAACAGCGCCGGTTGCCCACCCGTATGCAACAGCACAACTTTCTGGCCCTGTTGAATTGTGTCGTTTTCAAGTAATTCCAACAAACCTGCAAAGGTTTTGGCCGAGTAGACAGGATCCAGAAAAATACCTTCGGCACGCGCCATCTGTTCAAGCGCCCTCTGTGTGGACGGACCTATCCGCCCGTATCCAGGGGGCAATGCGCCGTCCCATGTGATGATGTCTTTCATGACCAGAGCCGGGTCAAACTTCATCATACCCGCCAACCGTTCCAATACCTTTTGCAACCGCGCATGTTGCAGGTGGCGGTCGCGGCGAACGCAGATGCCATAAACAGGTGCCGTGTTGCCAGCCAGCCGCAGCCCGGCCAAAAACCCGCCGTGGGTCGAACCGCTGCCGGATGGCACCACCGCCACGTCGAAATCGGCGATCTGATCCAGTAGTTCGGCAGCCCCGGCCACATAACCTAACGCCCCCAAGGGCGGATGATCGATGCCCAAGTGAATTACATATGGCTTTCGGCCCTCAGAGATCAGCTGATCTGCCCGCGCGTGAAGGGCATTGTCGGCCCCGGCCTCGTCTTCTCCGGTACCGTAGTGCATGTGCTCGGCACCCAGAAGCCGGGCCAGAAGTACATTTCCCGAGGAATAATAATGGTCTCCCATATCCGGCACACGCTCTTCCAATTGAAGCACGGCCTCCATCCCAAGCTTCGATGCAGCCATGGCAGCCGTGCGCACGAAATTGGATTGCACAGCGCCGGTGATCAGAATGGTATCTGCCCCCTGTTTTTGTGCCTCGCCCATATAGAATTCAAGCTGCCGGGTCTTGTTGCCGCCAAAGCTCAACCCTGTCAGATCATCCCGCTTGATCCACAGATCCAGACCAAGCTGGTCGGACAGACGATCGAGCCGTTCGACCGGCGTAGCAGCTGTCATCAGTCTCGCGCGGGGAAAACCGACCAGTAGCTGTTCAATCGTCATGTCTGTGTTCCATCAACTCACCCACTCAGGATCGCGCCCGATAGGGCATGTCCAGCAAGAATAGGAAGGATAGTGATTGCCGGAAAGATCGCAGACCGGGAATGGCCAGTTTACTGCACAGAGCAACGGCCACGCGGCTCTATTTCTCGCTCGGGTCGCTTTCCGCGTAATTCCGTAATACATCCATATCTGCAATTTCCGCGTGGTTTCGGTTGATCTTAACCCCGACTGGTTTCAACCTCGAAAAAGCGCGGCTCAGGCTTTCGGGTTTCATCCCCAGACGCCCGGCGATCAGCATCTTGTCATACGGCAGTTCAACTTCGCACTGGCCGGCATCGCAATCACACAGGTTCAGCAGGAATTCCGCGACACGCTGCGCACCGGTCTGGGCTTTTAGCTGTTCGAGCTGCGCCACCAGGGAATGCAGATGCGTGAATGTGGCCGCCAGAATGGACACGCAAATTTCCGGATCTTGCTTCATCAGCGACAGCAGCACCGGACTTGGGATGTGCATGATCTCGCAGGGGGATACCGCCTCGGCCGAAACGGGATAGCGCACATTGCGCAGCGCAACGGCTTCGCCAAAGCTTTCACCGCGCGTGAAAACGCTCACCACGGCTTCGGCACCGGTCGGGGAAATGCGAAACAGCTTGACCCAACCAGCCAGTACAACATGTACGGCCTTGGCCTCTTCCTCTTGCAGAAAGATCGTCTCGCCCCGGTCGTATTGCCGCCAGACGGCCTGACGCAGCAGAGTATCGACATGTTGCTCTGGCAGGCTTCGCAAGAGCAGTGACTGCCGCGCAATTATCTTTTGTGCCTCGTGTGACAAGAAGGCAGCCCCTTATTCGTCCGCTCCGGGAACACCCCCGGATGATCAACCCCGAGACATGCTATGCCAAAGCCAGCGCGGGGGTGCCACCCTTTTCTCGGTCTCCAACTTGACTATTGTCATGTAAGGGCGGGCGCCACTGGCATAGGTTCAACGAAATTTCAGTTATCCGGGGAGCACGCCAGATGGACTTCGAGCAATTTTTCAGCCAGAGCCTCGACACTTTGAAAGACGAAGGCAACTACCGGATTTTCATCGACCTGCAACGCCGTCGTGGCGCGTTTCCGAACGCGCGTCAAACCGACGGGCCGGTTCAGCGGGATGTGCGGATCTGGTGCTCAAATGACTATCTGGGCATGGGTCAGCACCCTTCGGTGATCTCTGCCATGCACGACGCACTGGATCGCTGCGGAGCAGGCGCTGGCGGCACGCGCAATATCTCGGGCACCACGCATGATCACGTTCTGCTTGAGGCTGAGCTGGCTGATCTGCATGGGAAAGAAGCCGCGTTGCTGTTCACCTCGGGATATGTGTCGAACTGGGCTGCTTTGGGGACATTGGCCGCGCGAATTCCCGGGCTGATCGTGTTTTCTGATGCACTCAACCACGCCTCGATGATCGAAGGTATCCGGCATTCGCGTGCCCAGAAGGTGATTTGGAAACATAACGACTTGGCGGATTTGGACGCCAAATTGGCCGCAGCGGATCCCGACGCACCCAAAATGATCGCATTTGAATCGGTTTACTCCATGGATGGCGATATCGCCCCCATCAAGGAAATCTGCGATCTGGCTGACAAATACGGCGCGATGACCTATCTGGACGAGGTTCATGCCGTCGGCCTTTACGGCCCGCGTGGTGGCGGGATTGCTGAACGCGATGGATTGATGGATCGCCTGACGGTCATCGAAGGTACATTGGGCAAAGCGTTCGGCGTGGTTGGTGGGTATATCGCGGCCTCAGCCGCGCTGTGTGATTTTGTCCGCAGCTTTGCCAGTGGCTTCATCTTCACGACTGCCCTACCCCCATCGATTGCAGCCGGCGCTGCCGCATCGATCCGGCATTTGAAGCATTCAAGTGCAGAGCGTGACTTGCAAAAGACCCGCGTGGCGCAGGTACGCGCCCGATTGGATGCCGAGGGCATTCCGCATTTGCCCAACCCCAGCCATATCATCCCGGTGATGGTTGGCGACCCTGTGAAGTGTAAATTCATTTCGGACACCCTGCTTGAGGAGTTTGGCATCTACATTCAGCCGATCAACTATCCCACGGTTCCAAAAGGAACCGAGCGCCTGCGGATCACGCCGTCACCCGTTCATACGGATGAGGATATCGATCATCTGGTGGGCGCCCTGTCGGCGCTGTGGCAGCGCTGTCAGATCGCGCGGATGCCAATGGCCGCACAATAACCTAAGCGTCCCTTTGCTTGGTAACCTGCCGTCCCTTTTAGGGGCGGCTTTTTTCAGATCAGGTAAAGTGCGAAGATCACAGCAGAGAAGCCCGTCAGAACCAAGGTGAAGCCACGCAGCCAGCCCGGGCTTTCAGCCAGGTCCAGATATCGGGCCAGAATCACACGGGTTTTGATCAGGGCAAGGAGCAGGATACCGCCTGCAATGAGTGCGTCAGGCGTTTTCATCAGGGTCAAAAGCGTTGAAGCCAGACTGAGCGCCAAAAGCGCCAGCCACGCGCCGGTGAGTGAGTTCGGACGCCTCCGGCGGGAGTATTTAGCAAAAGATGAAGTTGCCGGCATATTGTTTATCCCAGAAGATAAATCACGGGAAACAGCACGATCCAAACCAGATCGACCATGTGCCAGAACTGTGCGCCCGCCTCGATGTTACGAGGATCATCGCGCCACGCGACCAGCAACAGGATACACACCCCGGCCAGAACATGCGCCGCGTGAAATCCTGTCAGCAGGTAGTAGAACATGAAAAACGGGTGGGTTTCATAGGTAATGCCCTGCCCCGCCTTTCCAGCATATTCCACGCTTTTGACAACCAGGAATGCGATCCCAAGTACGGCCGCCCCTGTCAGGGCAAGTCTGGCCTTGAACCGGAATGCTGCGCGGCGCCAGTTCAGGGCCTGCGCGGCCAGGTAGCCAGATGTGACCAGTATTGCAGTGTTAAAGGCTGCACCTGTTCGATAAAGATGCGATTGCGCCTCGGCAAAGCCTGCAGGGTCGGTCAGGCGAACGCCCATGAACGCGATCAGCCCCGCACCAAAAACCAGCAGCTCACTAATAATCAGAACCCACATCAGCAATTCGCCCGGAAGCTCGTCGATGAAGGAGGTTTCGCTCATGCACCGACCAATTGGCGATATATTTGCGGCAACGCCATGGTCAGGCGATGCGGATCTGGGATAACAGCGAAACCGCCCTGTCCGAACATGCGGGGGAACCAGCTTTTGCCGGTTTTATCGATGGTGACGCCAAAAACCGATTGCCCGGCGCGGCGTGCCTCACGCACGGCCATGCAGGTGTCTTCAATACCGTGACGCCCTTCGTAATGGTCAAGGTCATTGGGTTTGCCATCGGTGATCACCAGCAACAGGCGGCGTTTGCGGGTCTGACTTGCCAGATCCTTTGAACAGTGGCGGATCGCGGCCCCAAGCCGCGTGTAGTGACCGGGTCGCAGTGACGCGATACGTTGTTCAACTTTGGCGTCCATCGGCTCATCAAACCGTTTGCATCGCTGGATATAGACGCGCTGACGTTTCAGCGAACTGAAGGCATGAATGGCGAAATCGTCACCGCAGGCGTTCAGGCCCCAGGCCAAAGCAGCCAGGGCTTCACGTTCAATGTCGATCACGGCGCGACCGGTTACGGCACTTTCAGTGGACCGGCTGACATCCAGCAGGATCGAGACTGCCAGATCGCGCGCCTCGGGGCGGGATTGTTGCCAAATGCGGTCGTTGCTTTCGCCACTGGCCATGCGGTCAGTTTCGGCGCGCACGGCGGCTTCGATATCCAACTGGTCACCGTCCAGATGGCCGCGTGTCATCACGCGTCCAGGGCGCAGCGCCTCGAACTGGCGTTTGACCGCGCGGATACGGCGGGCGGTGGCAGGGTCCTTGCCAAACGCGGCAGCATCGTCGCGGATATCCGCATCCGACAGCAGGACGTTGACGTGATCTGCTAGATATCGGCCCGAACGCACGTCCCATTCGGGATAAAGGATGCGACCGGACAGACGCTCCCGGTTCACATCCTCGGGTGCCAGATCAAGGTGCAGTTTCAGCCGCGTTGGCGGGGCTTTTGATATCTGACCCAGGCCAATCTCTTCCTGGTCATCGGCCGCTTTCTTGGCATTGTCGGGATCATCATCGTCGATGCGGCGGTTGATGTTCAGGAACTCGGCCCAGCTGAGGATGGCTTCGAACTTATGCAGAATGAAACTGTCGCTGCGCTCGGCCTGATCCGATTTGCGACGACGGGCGCGGTGGGTTTTCTCACCGGATTCCTCGGGTGGACCTTCAGTTTCGGGGTTTTCCACCTCGTTATGTTCGGAAAAGCCAACTGCGCGCAGTTCGGGCCACAGGGGAACCGGGCGCATAGGCTGATAGCCGCGAGGGGCGATCAGGTCCTCGTCCAGTGTCAGAAGCTGCTCGGCTTTCGCCGACAGCGGTTGAGGGTCACCCAACTTATGGCGGATCAGCTCTTCAACTGCGTCTTCAATCGGTGGCAGGTTGGGGATATCGCGCTGATGCAGCACGCCCTTGCAAAGTTCGGTGTAAAGCGGGCGCAGGCCGGGGGCGTCGTCCAGCGTCGTATCAACCATTCTCTGCGCAGCGATCAACGCGCGCAGGTCGGCGCGCAGCGGATCGTCTTCATCAATTCGCGTTCCCGCATGGGCAGCCGCAGCGGCCAGCCAGACATACAGCGCGCCATTGGCTTCGCGCGCAGGAAAAACCGCCAACCGGTCCGGCAAGCGCAAGACTTCGCCATCAAACGAAGCGCGCGGCATCAGCTCCACTTCGGTCGCCAGACGCCGACGCCAACTTAGGCGGTGATGTGAAACCTCGGGCGAGACCGGGCGCAATTCTACGCCCGGACCACCGCCCAGCCCTCGAAAGAGGACGGCCAGCCGCCCCGCGACCTCAGAGAGGTCGACCGCGGCTCCATCGTGCACCTGGGGTGCATCGAGGCGGCTGGCAAGGGTGTGCCACAGTTTCCCGATCGTTTCTTCGGGTTCCCATGGCTCAAAATCGATCTTGACCATCGGCCGGCCTCACCCAAAGACAGCCGTAACAAGATCGAGGAGCCCGCGTTTGATATCCTCGTCATCTGTCAGAGGTTCGATCATGGCGGCAAGGATGGCGCGGTCGGTGGACATTCCTTGTGCGATCAGTGTCGCGGCATAAACAACCAGTCGGGTGGAAACGCCTTCCTCAAGATCCTGACCCTTGAGCCCGCGCAGCTTACCCGCCAGCCGCACCAGCGGCTTGCAACGTTCCAGCGGCAGACCGCTTTCCTGTGCAACCACTTCGGCTTCCATCTGCGCGGACGGGAAATCAAACTCCAAAGAGATGAAGCGTTGCCGAGTCGAAGGTTTCAGGGTTTTCAGGATATTCTGGTAACCGGGGTTGTACGACGCCACCAGCATGAAGCCATGTGCGGCCTCAAGCTCTTCGCCGGTGCGGTCGATTGGCAGGATGCGCCGGTCATCGGTCAGCGGGTGCAGAACGACAGTCACATCCTTACGGGCCTCGACCACCTCGTCGAGGTAGCAGATCGCGCCTTCGCGCACTGCGCGGGTCAGGGGGCCATCGACCCAGACGGTTTCCCCGCCTTTCAGCAGATAACGGCCAATCAGGTCAGCAGCCGCCAGATCATCATGGCAGGCTACGGTATAAAGCGGGCGGCCAAGTTTTGCGGCCATGTGGGCCACAAAGCGGGTCTTGCCGCAGCCCGTCGGACCTTTCAGCAGAACTGGCAAGTCGTTGTTATAAGCCGCGGTGAACACATCGCATTCATCGCCTTGGGGCAGGTAGAAGGGGGCGTTTGCCGCCCCCTCATTCAGTTTTATGGAGCCATCCATATCCATCATCACTCCGCAGGGGTTTCGGCGGCGCCGGGTTCAATAACTTCTTTCCGGGGAACCCAGATCGAGTAGATGAACAGCAGCGCGCCAAGGACCACGACGATACCGGAACCCAGACGCATCCAGTAGAAGATTGCGATCTGGTCTTGTACGTCCATGAAGTAATCTCCGACCACACGTTGCATGTGCGTCTGCACGGTTCCGCCGAAGGTCAGCACGAAGGTCATAAAGACCATACCGCTGGTCATCAGCCAGAACGATCCCATGTTCAGCACCTGATTGTAAGGATCACGGTTCTTGAGGATCGGCATCGCATAGCTGAAGATCGCCAGGTTGAGGCAAACATAGGCTCCGTAGAAGGCCAGGTGACCGTGGGCCGCAGTGATCTGTGTGCCGTGGGTATAGTAGTTTACCCCGTGCAGCGTATGCAGGAAGCCCCAGACACCAGCACCGAAGAAGGCAAGCGTTGCGCAGCCCAGCGACCACAGCAAAGCGGCCTTGTTGGGATGGTCACGACGGCCTTTCCAGACCATGACGAAGGCAAAGGCCATCATCGCGAAGAACGGGATCACCTCGAGGCTTGAGAAGATCGACCCAATCCACTGCCAGTAACCGGGGGTGCCGATCCAATAGTAGTGGTGACCTGTTCCAAGAATTCCCGAGAACAGCGCAGCGGCCACGATGACATAAAGCCATTTTTCGACCACCTCACGGTCCACACCGGTCAGCTTCAGCATCAGGTAGGCCAGGATCGACGCCATGATCAGTTCCCACACACCTTCGACCCACAGGTGGACAACATACCACCAGTATTGCTTGTCCAGCGACAGGTTGCCCGGGTTGTAGAAGGCAAACAGGAACAGCAGCGCCAAACCCCACAGACCCAACAACAGGATGTTGGTGATGGCAGTCTTCTTGCCTTTCAGAACGGTCATCGACACGTTGTAAAGGAAGATCAGCGCGGCAACGACGATACCGGCCTTGACCCATTTGGGTTGCTCAAGGAACTCGCGCCCCTCTTTGCCCAGCAGCCAGTTGCCTTCGAACAGGTTGAAGACATAGGTCAAAACCACGCCCAACGTACCGACCACAAGAATGATCAGCTGCAAATAGGCCAGCTTGGGCGAATGGATTTCACGCTCGGCCTCTTCCGGGATCAGGAAATAGGCCGCCCCGAAGAAGCCCAGTATCAGCCAGACAATCAGCGAGTTGGTGTGCAGCATCCGCACGATATTGAACGGCAGAAGCTCGCTCAGGAAGTTAGGCGACACATAGATCAGACCGGCCAGCAGGCCGCCGATCACCTGGATCGCGAACAACGCCATGGCTACCGCAAAGTAGGCATAGGCGATTTTTTGGGATTCATATTTCATTGCTCCATTCCCCTTCTCAGCCAGCCTCGTTGGGCGGCCAGTCCTGAGCATCGATATTGTCCGTCCAGATCAGGAAGTTGGTCAGATCCCGGATCTCTTCGTCGCTGAGGTTGAATTGCGGCATCTGCCGACGACCGGGAATGCCGGTGGGTTGTGCCTCCATCCAGCCCTTGAGGGATTCAAAGGCCGATTCCGGGTCGTCCAACACGCCCCAACGTGTCATCACATTGCCGACTTCAGGGGCAAAGTACGCCCCTTCGCCAAGGATCGTGTGGCAGTTGATACAGGCGTGTTTTTCCCAAACATGTTTGCCCCGAACCACACTTTCGTCGAGCTTCGCGGCATTTTCGGAATTGACGATATACAGGTGTGAATGGGCTGATAGAGCCAGAAAGATGAGGATGAAGAACAGTGACCCGCCATAGAATATGTTGCGAGCCATGCTCTTTGTCATGACTTCTCGCATCGCGCTCTCCTTTGCGCAGATTAGCTAGTACAGGCAACATGACGTGCGGGTCACAGGGCTGCCTTAACGAAAGTCAAGACTTCTAAAGTATCCTCAGGAACGAGATCAGAGATCCGCAAACACCGAGAATAACGAAATGACCTTAGGGTCGCCTTGAAATCTGAGGCAATTGTGAACACTTTCGCGTCGACTTCTTGATATACCGGACGTAATCAACCACCTGAGAAAAGGTGAAAATTCCGCTTCAAAGATTGATGGGCAAAAATGGCGAACTATTCCTATATCGGTTATACACCCGGTGTCATCACGGTGAATACGATTGGGCCGGACACGGTTACGTTGGATGTCAATTTTGATCCCGACACGGATCGTCGTTTGTTCAGCGTGACTGACGCAGCCGGTGGTTTTATTCAAAACGGCGGCGGACCACCTATCCCCGATACAGGGGATGTTTTCAACGGTGACCGCTTTGACAACGAAGACGGTGATGACCTGACGCAGACCGGTACTATCACCACCCTCGATGGTTCGACCACCTTTCTAAGCGGCCCAATATACCTGGAAGAATCCTACGTTCTGTCCAAACCAGGCGGGGGCACAATTACTGTATATCGCGTCGAAGTTGACGGCGTATTGGGCGGCTATATTACCTCTGAACCTCTTGTGCCCGGTACGACCTACTCGATGAACATCGTGAACGTCACGCCGACCAATGCGCCCGACACAACTGACCCGGCTGCCATCATTGACGTGCCGTGCTTTACTGCCGGAACACTTATCATGACGCCAGAAGGTCCGATGCCCATCGAGGATCTGAAGGTGGGTGACATGGTCGTGACTGCCGACAATGGACCGCAACATATACGTTGGATCGGAAAGCGAAATCTATCGCATGAGGAGCTGGTGAAAAAACCCAAGCTGCTTCCAATCCTCATCAAAGCCGGGGCCTTGGGGTGTGACTTGCCAAAACGCGACCTGCTTGTTTCGCCACAGCACCGGATGCTGGTTCGATCCCGGATCGCCGTCAGAATGTTTGACGCAGAGGAAATCCTAGTCCCCGCGCGCATTCTTACTGCCAGCCCCGGTATCAGCGTTGCAGAAGACACTGTGTCAGTCACGTATTACCATCTTTTGTTCGACCGCCATGAAATCATCTTCGCAGAAGGTGCCCCGTCGGAAAGCCTTTTTGTCGGCGCACAGGCTCTGTCCAGCGTTCCCCCAGAAGCAAGGGCAGAAATCTTCGACCTGTTTCCGGAACTAGAGACCCCTTGGCACGTTCCTCAGTCTGTGCGGCACATACCTGAAAACGGAAGACGCGCTCGTGCGCTCGTGTCCCGCCACGTAAAGAACGAACGCCCCTTAATATTCTGAACTGCAATCCGCGCTTAAGGTTCCGTGTCAGCCGTGCTTTGCTGCGCGCGGACCCGTCAGCGCTGGCCACATGGAAAACAGATACAACCCGATTGCGGCAATCCATAACCCGTCAGCCGTCAGCATGGCGGTCATATATCCACCTGCTAGCCCGGACCCCAGCCAGCGGACCAAAGCCGCCGCCGCCATAAGCCCGTATCCGACCGCCATGGGCGACGGAGCAACAAGGGGCCGGCCACTGTGGCCAAGGGCGGCGCGGCTCATGACGGCAAGGGTCATGCCACCAACGCACCCGATCCCCAAAATGTGCAGCGCGCCGATCTCATTGCCATATCCGGTGACGGCAGACCCCCACAGCAACAACCCAAGGGCCAGCATCATCAGGCCCAGGTGCAAAGCAATCAGGATCGGCTGCCGCAACGCCCAACCCGCTCTCCACCGTGCCATGCGCATCAGCTGGGCGCCGCCCAGCAACAACGCGCAGATACCCGCCAAGAAAACACTGCCCAAGGTCAGAACCAACAACGGCAGCACAAGGGCAAGCGCCATCACGGCCTTTTCCAGCGCCGCGTTTGAAACCGGCCACAGGGCTTCGGGAACACCGTCGCGTTTCATTGCATTGCGCGTAAAGGCCGGAGTAATACGTCCCCCCAGTATCGCTATCATTGAACACAAGGTCAGCAGCCCTGCTCGCACGCCGGTATTCAACGTGTCTGCGGCGACACCTATCCATTCCAGATGAACCATCAGGTTGGCCACCCACACCAAACTCAGAAGATACAGAAATATCATGTTCTGTGGCTTGGGCCTTCGTACCAGCTGGCTGGCAATTTTCAGGACAAGAATCGGAACAAAGCTCAGGTCAACAATCGCGACGGTAATCGGAGAGAGCGATCCTGAAAACCACACCGCCAACCGCCCCGCCATCCAGATCAGCGCTACGATCGTGACAAAGCGCGCCCGCACTTCGGGCGTGCCGGTCCAGTTCGGAACCGCGGTCAGAAAGAACCCACCCAGTGCTGCCGTTGCATAACCAAAAATCATCTCATGGGCATGCCACATGACCGGGGGCATTCCATAACTTTGCTCGGCATAGGGTAAGAGCCCATCCAGTGAGGCCAGCCAAACACCCCAGGCGACACCAGCAAACACACCATAAAGACCGGCAGAAAGGAAAAATACCCGAAAGCCTTCGCTGAAAATGCGCGATATTGCAGATGACATGCCTGCTCTCCATGGCCCATCTCGTCCTTCAACAAGCAGTACTGTCCGACGGGATTCGGGCACTTAACCGAAATCAAGACGACAAAAACATGTGCGAAAAAAACAGGTTTTATTGCTGAAATCTGCGTCTGGTTTTTGCCCAAAGAACGAAGTTAGCGCCGCGCCCGTTGACTTTGGTCAAGGATGACAATCCCGTGATGGATCAGTCTCCGCATTGCCTCACCACGCAAATGGAGAGTGATCATGTCACTTGGAATCAGCTACAACAAGACCGGCCGCGCTTTTGGGGTCGGATTGGCAATGTTGTTGGGCAGCGTCGCTGCTCCAGCTTTTGCCGACGAGCCAACGCTTAGCGACGAAGCCTTTGAAGCTTCGAAACAACTGTACTTTGAACAATGTGCAGGCTGCCACGGGGTTTTGCGCAAAGGCGCTACCGGAAAAAACCTGGAACCACATTGGAAGAAGACCGCAGCCGACGGCACCGTAACCGAAGGCGGCACCCTGAAACTGGGTCAGGAACGCCTAGAGAAAATTATCGCCTGGGGAACTGAAGGCGGGATGAACAACTTCTCGGACATCATGTCCGAGCAGGAAATCAAGGATATGGCGACCTACATCATGATGGAGGCCCCAAAGCCGCCTGAAATGTCGCTGGAGCAGATGAAGGCAACCCGCAAGGTTTATGTCGAAGAAGCGGATTATCCGACCGAGCCGCTGCACGGCCGCAACTGGGAAAACTTCTTTGTCGTCATCGAACGCGATGTGGGCAAGGTTGCCGTCATCGACGGTGACACGAAAGAAGTGCTGACGCATATTCCGACCGGCTATGCCGTGCACGTCCTGAAGGCTTCGGAACATCACAACATCACCGAACCCGAAACACCTGGACGTTTCTGGTACACAATGGGCCGTGACGGCAAGATGACCAAGATCGACCTCTGGCAAACGCCGGACAAGATGCTGGTATCGGAAGTCAAGATCGCCTATGACGCGCGCGATGTCGCCGTGTCCGGTGACGGCAAATACGTCATCGGTGGTGGGTACTGGCCGCCTCACTTTGCGATCGTTGATGCGCAGACCATGGAGCCGGTCAAAGTCGTTTCGACCCGTGGCACAAACGTAGATGGTGAGTATGTGGAAGAAGCCCGTGTGGCCGCTATCTACACCACGCCGAACGAACCCACCTGGATCGTTGCCGTGAAAGAGCTGGGTCAGCTTTGGCAGGTTGACTACACCGACCTCGACAACTTGCGGATTGACAAGATCAACTCGGCCAAGTTCCTGCATGACGGGTTCTTCGACCCGACAGGCCGGTACTTCCAGATCGCGGCAAACGCATCGAACAAGATGGTCGTTGTCGATACCGAAACGCACAAGCTTGAGGCTATGATCGACACCGCTGCCCTGCCGCACCCCGGCCCGGGCGCGAACTGGATTGACCCGAACTGCGGACCTGTGGCGGGCACAACCCACCTGGGTGTCGGTACCGTGACAGTCTGGGGCAACGACCCAGAAGGCCACCCGGATCAGGCGTGGAAAACCTGTTACGAGGTGGAAACCGACGGCCCCGGCCTGTTTGTCCGCACCCACCCGAACTCGGATTACATCTGGGCTGATCAGACCAAACACCCCGAGCCGGAAATTCAACAATCGGTTCAGGTCATCTCGAAAGAGACAGGCGAGATCGTGAAAACCATTCAGATCACCGAAGACGAAGGCAGCGCCGCTGTTCACTTCGAATTCAACGCCGATGGTACCGAGGTTTGGGTTTCCAAGTGGAACCTGTCGGACTCGAAGGAACCCAACGGTCAGATTGTGATCTTCGACGCCAAGACATTGGAAGAGATCGGTCGGATTGACGGACTTTACGCGCCAACCGGCAAGTTCAATGTCCACAACCGGTCGAACCACGTCACCTGAGGGGTTCGCAACCTAAACCGGAAAGGGCGGGCCCCTCGCCCGCCCTTTCCTCGTTTGACAGATCCGCCAAACTCACCGGCCTGCCACCCAAGGCCAGACAAGACAGCCAAAACGGAGCCCGGATATGACTTCCGAACCGGATAAGAAAAAACCGATCTGGCGCCGGTATTTCCTGTGGGGAATGCCCGTGGCCGGCATTGCTGCGGCCTTTGCCGCCGGCATCATCTTCTGGGGTGGGTTCAACACCGCCATGGAAGCCACAAATACCAAGGAATTCTGTGTCTCGTGCCACGAGATGCGGGATTTTGTTTATGCGGAATACCAGGGCACGATCCACGACGTGAACCGTTCGGGCGTTGGTGCGGTCTGCTCGGACTGTCACGTACCCAAGGACTGGACCCACAAGATCATCCGCAAAATAAAAGCCTCGAAAGAGCTTTATGGAAAGGTGGTCGGTACCATCAACACCCGAGAGAAATTCGAAGCCAAGCGCATTCATCTTGCCATGAATGAGTGGGAGCGGATGAAATCAACGGACTCGCGTGAATGTCGAAACTGCCATGACTTTGAATCGATGATGCCTGAATTCCAGCGTCCGCGTGCACGTCAGCAGCACCTGAACGCAATGGAAACCGGTCAGACATGTATCGACTGCCACAAGGGCATTGCACACTCGAACATCCGAGACCGCGCATCCGACGAATATCTGGAAGAGCTTGAAGCGCCAAATCCGGCCTTCATTCGACCAATTCCGCCAGAATACCTTGCCAGCCTTGAACGGATCGAAGCCAAGGAAGCTGCCGAGGCCGAGGCTGAGAAAGCTGCAAAGAAAGCCCAGCAGGAGGCCGTTCAGGCCCAGATTGCGGCAGCAGTTGACGCCGCTGTCGCGGAAGAGCGGGCAGCGGCTGCAACCGATGGTTCGGCAACACCTGCCAGCAGTGAAAGCGGCGATGTCGGTGCCAACATCGACTGGAATGCGGTGGCCAGTGCGGACTTGAAACTGTTCTATCCAGGCCAGGCGTCGTTTGAATGGGTGCAGAACGGAAAAACCCATGGCGGGGCCCGTCCGCTGACCAAAGGTGGCGATCAATGTTCGACCTGTCATGCCAAGGAACTGGATGCGATTGGTAACAAGATCGTTGCCGGTGGCGAGTTGGAACCCACTCCGATCCCCGGCAAACGCGGTGTGATCGACGCAACCGTTCAGGCGGCACATGATGACGAAAACCTGTACATCCGTCTGCAATGGCCGGATGTGGGGCACAACCCTGCTCCGTTTGTCGATGGCGGCAAAATGGATCCTGAAAACCAGATCAAGGTCGCTATGATGATCACTGGAACCGGTATCGAACTGGGCGATCAGGTCGGGTGCTGGGCGTCGTGCCACGCCGACAACACCTATATGCCCTTTGCGCCTGAGGCCGATGCAATTGCCGCAATCGGGGATGTTTCCGGTCGCCTGACCGCTCAGGACACCGTGACCAAGTACCTCAGCGAAAGCCGCACCGAGATCGAGATCAAAGGTCGAGGCGGCAAGGCTTTGGGCGGTTGGGACAAGTTGCAGGCCGCCGAACAAATCGAGCAGTATCTGGCTGACGGTACCTATCTTGACCTGATGCGTGTCTACGCGGACGGCAGTGCCACAAATGGTTATCTGCTGGAACAGCGGGTGGTCAATGATGGTGAGATTGCAGCCTCGGCAAACCTGTCTGGTGGCATGTGGACGGTTGTTTTCACACGTCCGCTGAACTCAGGCGCACCCGGCGATGTTCCGCTGGAGGCCGGTCAAACCTATACGGTCGGTTTTGCCATCCATGATGACTTTGCCGCCGCACGGTTCCACCACGTAACGCTGGATACCAGCCTAGCGCTCGACGACGACAGCGCGTTTATCAACGTGGTCAAGCAATAACAGTTTGGGGCCGGTTCTCCCGGCCCCAATTACTTTGGAAAGGAGACATGGACCATGAAACCCCACCGCCTTCTTCCCGCGCTGCTGCTTCTTGCCGCGCCAGCCTGGTCAGATGAAACCGCCGAGATCTGCGCCGAAGCCGAAGAACGTTATGTCGAGCTGTTCGGCCACCCCTCGGCCTCGGTCGAGGACGCCAAAGTGGTTTTGATGTACAACTACAATTTCTGCCCGTTCGAACTGACCGTAAAGGCAGGTACAACTGTCCGATGGGTGAATGTCGACAAGCGCACCAGCCACAGTGTGTTGCTGAAAGATGGCAGCGAACCCGAAAGCGACCGGTTGTTCCCGGAAGAAACGGTTGAAATGACCTTCCTGACACCCGGCCCTCAGGATTATCTCTGCGGGCCCCATTGGGAGACACAGAACATGATCGGGGTGATCACTGTCGAGCCCTGATCCCGGGTGTTTTCATAGGCTGAACAGAGGGGCGCGGGCGCAAATCCCGCGCTCCTTAACTTATGTCAAGGAGGTTGGTTTTCGATTGCGCCAATCTGCCCTCATGACACGCCCGGCCTACCCAGCAACGTCCCGCAAAAGCATTGGATTCGCGCAGGAAACCCCGGGTTTCGAAGACATTCAGACCCAGCGAGTTTGAACATGAGCGGTAAGGTTTTTCTGATTGGTGCAGGCCCCGGCGACCCCGAACTGATGACGCTGCGTGCCCTGCGAATGCTGCAGGAAGCAGATGTGGTGGTCTATGACAGGCTGGTGTCTGCTGATATCCTGAATCTGCACGCCGAAGGCGCGCGGCTGATCCCTGTTGGGAAAGCGCCCAAATGCCACACCGTCCCACAGGACCGGATCAACGAAATCCTTCTGGAAGAGGCCAGCGCAGGTCACACGGTCGCCCGTCTGAAAGGTGGCGATCCGATGATCTTTGGCCGCGGCTCGGAAGAAGCCGCTTATCTGATGGCCCATGGCGTGGCAGTCGAATACGCACCGGGGATCACGGCGGCGCAGGGCGCGTCCTGCTCGACCGGCGTGCCACTGACCCATCGCGGTCTGGCCACCTCGGTTCAATATGTTACCGGACACCGGCAGGCAGACAAAGTGCTGGACCTGGACTGGAAACGCCTGGCCGACCCGGACACGACACTGGTGGTCTATATGGGTGTGGCCAATATCGGCCAGATCGCCATGGGGCTGATGACCGAAAACCTGCCAGGATCGACGCCGGTTCTGGCCATCGGAAATGCGACGACACCTGATGAACGCCGGCTGGTGTCACGGCTGGACCAATTGGCCAACGACGTGCGCACCTCCGGGTTGAAGGCACCAACGCTTTTCATCATCGGCAAAGTTGTCTCACTCTACGCCGAACAGCCCGTGGCGAACATTCTGGAACGGGCTCATGGCTAAGCTAGGGTGCAGAAATCGTGTGCCGTGTCCCGCGCCGAACAGAAATGTGCCCGGCCACAAGGGGTGGGTCGCCCGAACCTTTCTGACAACTGCGGTTCTGGCCGCAACGTCCGCCTTTGCTGCCGATGTCATTGATCCCAACGCACTGAAAAGACTTGTGCATCAGGATTGCGGCTCGTGCCACGGGTTATCGCTGAAAGGCGGCCTGGGGCCTGATCTGCGCTCGAAAACACTGGAGCATTATGACGCCGAGGTTTTGACCGGCGTCATCCTTGACGGCATCCCCGATACGGCGATGCCCCCGTGGCGGCCCCTGATCAGCGAAGAAGAGGCCGAATGGATTGCCCGATACCTGCTGGAACAGGAGGCACAATGAAACACCTTATCCTCAGCCTTGCGGCGACATTGATGATGACCACGGCCCAGGCCGAGCCGATGGCGACAGGAGACCTTGGGCTGGTGATCGAACGTGCCAGCGGATCGGTCCTGTTGGTGGACCAGTCCGACCGTGCAGCTCTGGCCCGGATAGAAGGATTGGGCGATCTGTCCCACGCCTCGTTGGTCTATTCACCGGATGAACGTTTTGCCTATGTCTTTGGCCGTGACGGAGGCCTGACCAAGGTTGACATTGTCACCCGCCAGATCGTGAACCGTGTTGTGCAGTCCGGAAACGCCATTGGCGGCGCAATCTCGGACGATGGCGCCCTTGTAGCGGTATCGAATTACGAACCCGGCGGTGTGCGCGTGTTTGATGCGCAAACGCTGGAGATGGTGGCTGACATTCCCACCGGCAGCAAAACGATTGGTCTGGTCGACGCGCCGGGTCGCCGTTTCGTTTTCACAATGTGGGACACGGGTGAGACATGGATCGCGGATTTCGCACAAGGCGCGCCCGAGATCACCAAGATCCCCGATATCGGCAAGAACCCTTATGACGCGCTGATCACTGCCAATGGCCGCACCTATATCACCGGCCTGTTTGGCGAGGATGGTCTGACCGCGCTTGATCTGTGGTCCGACAACCCGGAACCGATCCGCGTTCTACCCGGCTATGGCCGTGGTCAGGAGGAAATGCCGGTCTACAAGATGCCCCATCTGGAAGGTTGGGCGCTGACAGGGTCCGAATTTGCCTTGCCCGCCGTTGGCCACCACGAGGTTTTGTGGATCGACTCCACCACCCTGACCGAGACCGGACGCACGCAAACCTACGGACAGCCGGTCTTTGCCATGGCCCGCCCGGACGGGCGGCAGGTCTGGGTTAACTTTGCCCACCCGCTGAACGATACCATTCAGGTCATCGATACCGTCAGCAAACAGATCATCCACGAATTCAAGCCCGGCCCTGCCGTTTTGCACATGGAATTCACACCGCGCGGGCACGAGGTCTGGATCAGTGTGCGCGATGCGAACAAGGTCATGGTTTATGACACGCGTAGCTTCGAAAAACTACGTGAGATCGAGGCCGAAAGCCCGTCGGGTATCTTCTTTACTGCGCGTGCGCACAAAACGGGTCTGTAAGTTATGCAACACATTACAGACCCGATCGACCGCCGCTTGCTGGATGAATTTCAGCGTGATTTCCCGGTGACCGAACGCCCGTTTCAGGTTCTTGGAACCGCTCTTGAACTGGACGAAAGCGAAGTCATCCACCGCCTGACCAGAATGCGCACCACAGGCCGCATCACGCGGGTTGGCGCAACCATCACACCCGGCGTGGTGACGGCCAGTACGCTGGCAGCAGTGTCCGTCCCGGAGGAGCGGCTGGAAGAGGTTGCCGCCCTGATCGACGCCGAGCCGGGTGTAAACCACAATTATCAGCGCGAGGACGCTTGGAACCTCTGGTTCGTCGCTACCGGCCCGGATCGGGCGCATGTGGATGCTACCCTCGCACGGATCAGCCGGGTCACCGGGCTGCTGGTACTGGATTTGCGGCTGGTGCGCCCTTTCAACGTTGATCTTGGGTTCCGCATGATCGGAGGGATCAAAAATGTGCCCACAGCGCGTCAGGTGGATGCATCCGCCATGCGCGACGGCGATCGATGTCTACTGCAAACGCTCAGCTCGGGACTGTCTCTGGTCGCTGAACCCTATGCAGAATTGGCACATTCACTGAACCGGGACGTTGATGATGTGATGGCGCGAGTCATCGCGTTGCATTCGGCCGGTATCATCTCGCGGCTGGGCGTCATCGTACGTCACCGGGCGCTTGGCTGGTCGGCCAATGCGATGGTTGTCTGGGACCTGCCAGCGGAGCAGGTCGATACAGCCGGCCCCGCTTTGGCGGCTTTCCCCGGTGTGACCTTGTGTTACGAGCGCAACCCGGTGCCCGGTGTGTGGCCATATCGCCTGTATTCCATGATCCACGCGCGATCCCGCAGCGAGGCTTTGGACGTGCTGACCCGTGCGACGGCCCTGCCAGAACTGACGGGTGCACGGAACAAGGTTCTGTTCTCAACCCGCTGCTTCAAGCAGACCGGCGCGCTGATTCAAACCAAGGAGGTCGCCGCATGACGCTGGACCAAACTGACCGTGCGATCCTGAACCGGATGCAAGACGATCTGCCACTGGTTTCACATCCTTACGCAACAGTCGCCAAAGAACTTGGCCTGTCCGAGGCCGAATTGCTGGCGAGCCTGACGCGCATGAAAGAGACCCGCGTCATCACACGTTTTGGGCCGTTTTTCGATGCCGCGGCGATGGGCGGTGCTTTTTGCCTCTGTGCGATGGCCGTTCCGGTCGGGGAATTTGAAGCCGTCCTGACCAAAGTCAATACACACCCCGAGGTCGCCCATAATTATGAACGCACGCACCGGCTGAACATGTGGTTCGTACTGGCCACGGAAACGCCCGAAGGGATCGAGGCCGCGGCCGATGCAATCGAACGGGAAACGGGGATCGAGGTTCTTTGTTTCCCCAAACTTCAGGAATTTTATATCGGCTTTCGGGTGGCGGCATGATCGACGCAACAGACAGACAGATTATCCAAGCACTACAGGGCGGATTGCCTCTGGTTTCTGCCCCATATGCTCAGGTTGCTGATGATCTGGGGATGCAGGAAGCCGATCTGCTTGAGAGGCTGTCAGCCCTCAAAGCGCGTGGCGTAATCCGCCGCATCGCGGCCGCCCCCAACCACTACAAGCTGGGCATGACCTCGAACGGCATGACTGTCTGGGATGTCGAAGATGACCGCATCGCCGAATTGGGCGCTCAGATCGGTGCTCTACCCTTTGTCACCCATTGCTATGAACGCCCGCGCGCCCTGCCCGACTGGCCCTACAATCTGTTTGCCATGGTTCACGGATCGGATCGGGATGAAGTCGAGGAAAAACGCGCCCAGATCACTACGATCCTGGGTGACGCCTGCCGGGCCAAGGATATCCTCTATTCCACGCGCATTCTGAAAAAGACCGGGCTGCGCCTGAAAAAGAAAGGCTGAGACGATGTTCCGCCTGACCGAATACATGCACCAGCTGGTCAAACCGACCCCGGTGCGAAAACGCCGCCCCGGTCCTGTGAAACCGGTTGTAATCTGGAACCTAACGCGGCGCTGCAATCTGAAGTGCCGTCATTGCTACACCGTCTCGGCGGATGTTGCGTTCCCGGGCGAACTCAGCCACGAGCAAGCCATGGTAACCCTTGAGGATCTGGGCCAGTTTCGCGTCCCGGCCCTGATCCTCTCGGGCGGGGAACCGCTGGACCGATTTGATTTCTTCGACATTGCCAAACGTGCCCGCGACCTTGTGCCGATGCTGGCGCTGTCGACCAACGGGACACGCATTCATGATGAGACCGCCGACATGATTGCCGATGTCGGATTCAACTACGTTGGTATCTCGTTGGATGGGATCGGGGCCACGAATGACTGGTTCCGCGGCGTTGAAGGGGCTTTTGCCGACGCCCTGCGCGGTGTGCGCGAATGCAAGAGGCGCGGCATCAAGGTTGGCTTGCGGTTCTGCCTGACCGAAGGCACGCAGCATCACCTGCCGGACCTGCTTCAGCTATGCGATGACGAGGGCGTCGACAAGTTTTACCTGTCGCACCTGGTTTATGCCGGGCGCGGCGACAAGAACCGCGGCGAGGATGCTGAGCATCAGCGCACCCGCAAGGGAATGGATCTGCTGTTGGAGCGCGCGTGGGAGGCTGCCTCGGGCGGTCGCCCGCTGGATATCGTGACCGGCAACAATGATGCAGACGCGGGGTATTTTCTGAACTGGATTCGTGCGCATTTCGACGCTGACAAGGCTGCGCATGTCCGCGAGCATCTGGCCGCTTGGGGAGGAAATTCCAGCGGTTTGGGTGTGGCCAATATCGACAATCTGGGCCGGGTCCATCCTGACACCTACTGGTCCGATTATACAGTAGGCAACGTTAAGACTAATCCGTTTTCCGAGCTTTGGACCAGCGACGATCCGATGCTGGCCATGCTGCGCACGCGTCCGCGCCCGCTTAGGGGTCGATGTAGGGCCTGCGAGCTAAAGGACGTCTGCGGTGGCAACACCCGCATCCGGGCCCTGCAACTGACCGGTGATCCCTGGGCCGAAGATCCGGCCTGTTACCTGACAAACGAAGAAATCGGTGTTGACGACGCAGGCGAGCGTCTGCGGGTTACGCCGTTCCGGGGGAAAAGCCATGATCCGGCGCATCAATTCTTTTAATCCCGTCTGCTCTGAGCCTTCGACATGGGTGCCAGAGACACCCAAGGGAGCCTCCGGCGGGAGTATTTTTGAAAAGATGAAGCTCGTGGTGATGTGTTCCGTGCTGACCGCAGGTGCAGCCTGGGCAGACGCACCAACGGATTATGCTGAACATTGTGCGTCCTGCCACGGTGAAAACCGTCTGGGCGGCGTCGGCCCGGCCTTGATCCCAGAGACGCTCCAGCGCATGCGCGGGCCCCGCATCGCAGCGGTGATAGCCGAAGGGCGCGCGGCGACGCAGATGCCTGCTTTCTCGCACGAACTTGACGCTTTGCAGATTGAAGAGCTGGCTGGCTGGCTAAAATCACCGCTGGAAACCGACCCCGAATGGGGCGAGGCCCATATCATGGACAGCCGCACGCTGGATGACGGTTACATCCCCGTTGAGGCGCCAGTGTGGTCAAGTGACCCGATGAACATCACTCTGGTGGTCGAAACCGGGGACCATCACGTCAGTGTGCTGGATGGTGACACGTTTGAGGTTCTGGACAGGTTCGAGACACCTTTTGCGGTTCACGGCGGGCCGAAGTTCAGCCCGGATGGGCGTTTCGTTTTCATCATGTCCCGGGATGGCTGGGTTCAGAAATACGACATCTGGGCCCTGCAACAGGTGGGGCGCGTACGGGCGGGGCTTAACAGCCGTAACATCGCAATGTCCGGCGACGGCAAGTGGCTGGCTGTTGCGAATTATTTGCCCAACAGTCTGACCTTGCTGTCGACCGAAGACTTGTCGGTGGCAAAAGTCATTGCGATCAAAGGAAAAGCGGGAAAATCCAGCCGCGTATCCGCGGTGTATCAGGCCCCCCCGCGTGAGAGCTTTGTTCTGGCGCTCAAGGATGTTCCCGAGATCTGGGAGGTCTTCTACGGAGCCAACCCGCCGCAATCCGGGCTGGGTCACGACTTTCGCATCGAAGGGCAGTTCAAGAACCCCGATCCTTTCCCGGTGCGCAAGATCACAACGCCCGACTATCTGGACGATTTCTTTTTCGATCAGAGCTATGAATACGTCATGGGTGCCGCGCGCGATGGCAAGGGCGGACAGGTGATCGACCTTGTTATTGGGCACAAGGTGGCCGATCTGGACTTGCCGGGGATGCCGCATCTAGGCTCGGGGATTACGTGGAAACATGGCGATACGACCGTTATGGCCACGCCGCATCTGACTGACGGCACGGTGTCGGTGATCGACATGGGGACTTGGGAAACCGTCAAGCGGATCAAGACCGAAGGGCCGGGATTCTTCATGCGGAGCCACGAGAATTCGCCTTTCGTCTGGGCCGATGTCTTCTTTGGTCCCAACAAGGATGCCATGCATGTGATCGACAAGCAAAGCCTTGAAATCGTAAAGACTTTGCGCCCTGCCCCGGGCAAGACCGTGGCACATGTAGAGTTCACAAAGGATGGCCGCCACGCGCTTGTGTCGATCTGGGAAGATGACGGCGCGGTGATCGTTTATGACGCGCAGACGCTGGAAGAAGTGCGCCGCCTGCCGATGCGTAAACCATCTGGGAAGTACAATGTCTGGAACAAAATCACCTTCTCGGAAGGCACCAGCCACTGAGGGCAAATGGCCGGTCTGGAAACTGGCCATTCTGCTTTATCCAGCCACCATGTTGACCGTGGCCATCAACCTGTTTCTGGCCGGGCTGATCCTGCATAGCGCCGGTTTCGGGGTGATTGGACCGGTTCCGGCAATCCTTTGGTCAATACCTTTAGGCATACCCGCGTCCTGGTTGGCGGGGCGATGGGTGCGTGGGTTGATGGACGAAGCGGACGGCTGAAGGGAAATTCCAAAGGCCTGACGAAAGTCAAGTATCGGACAGGGAAAACCGCCTACGACTCGGGAAAGAATACCGAGTTGGATTCTCCATGCCTGCCTTTAACTCTTTCCACACCCTCCCTGTTCGCGCATTACGCGCGGCGTGTGGACTGGCAGGTATTTTCCTTCTGTTGTTGCAAATGCTTGGCCCGGTTCTGGCGAGTCCCGGTGAGAGCATGTGGGTGGAGATCTGCTCGGAGGCGGGCGCGGTCTGGGTTCAAGTTGACCTTGAAGAAGAAGGCGACAACGATCCAACCGCGCCCTGCCCGAAATGCGCGGACTGTGCGCTTTGTGCGGTGACGGTGTCAGCACCGATGCCGGGCGCTTTGCAGCCCGCAAGCGTCGTAAATGTTCAAAATGTACGCTTTGAACATGGGGGGCAGTGCATTTTGTACAGCCCCAAACACCTGTGGCCCGAAACCCGGGGGCCCCCGTTCACGACCCAAGAAGAATCTGAACGCGCCCCGCGCGCGTCCATGGCGTCTACCCAATTGATCGGAGGTGCGCCGTGGTTATAAGTCGCGCAATCCATTTCCTTCTGGCCCTCGTTCTGTCCTGCGGTGTTGCAATCAGTGCACGCGCCGACAGTCTTGCCAGCTTTCTTCCTGACATTGATCCGGCTGACCTGGCCCCGGGTGCCGACGCGTTTGGCCCGGTACGCAGCGACGTGAAGGTTGCCCCGGTCCTTCGGGGTGCCGAGACCATCGCGTGGGCTTTTCTGACTTCGGACTTTGTCGGAACGACCGGCTATTCCGGCAAACCCATTCACGTGGTTGCTGCCATCGACGCAGACGCTGTTCTGACCGGTGTTCAGCTGGTCAAGCATTCCGAACCCATCGTACTGATCGGTATTCCCAATTCCCGGATGGTGGAACTGACCGAAGGCTATGCGGGCCTTGACCTGAAACGAGAGGCCGAGACCGGGGGTGAGGGGCATGACCTAGACATTATCTCGGGTGCGACCGTGACGATCATGGTGATCGATGACAGCCTTGTGCGCGGAGGGATCAAAGTGGCCCGCGCGCTGGGGCTGGGCGGATTGTCTCCGGTACAGGCTGGCGGGCCGAAGCGCGAAGTCGATATGGCGCAGGATGCCATTTACGACTGGACCACATTGTCTGGAGACGGCTCGGTCCGGCGGATGACGCTGGATGTCGGGCAGGTCAATGCTGCCTTTGAAGCCACCGGGGATCAGCGCGCGATCAAGCGCCCCGAACCGGGCGAGCCGGATGACACCTTCATCGACATGCACATGGCGCTTGTTTCGGTCCCGTCCATCGGCAAGTCGCTGCTGGGTGAGGCCGAATATCAGAACCTGACCAACTGGCTGGACGAGGGCGAACAGGCCATTCTGGTACTGGGGCGCGGGGCCTATAGTTTCAAGGGCTCGGGCTATGTCCGGGGTGGGATCTTTGACCGGATTCAGCTGATCCAGGGCGACAGCTCGGTTCGGTTCTTCGACAGGCAGCAGCGCCGTCTGGGTGAGGTTGCCGCGCCAGATGCCCCCAGCTTTACCGAACTGGATATCTTCAAGATCCCCGCTGATGCCGAGTTTGACCCGGCCGAGCCGTTCCGCCTGCAATTGCTGGTGCAGCGTGCCGTCGGGGCGGTTGAAAAGACCTTTCTGACCTTCGATCTGGGATACAAACTGCCGGAACAGTACCTGTTGCCCGTCACCGCGCCATCGGTCGTAGATGATGCAACAGGCGAAGCGGCCGCCAAGGCGGCCCTGTGGCAGCGCATCTGGAAGGATCGCACTGTCGAGATCGCCGGGCTTGGTGTCATGCTGCTGGTGCTGACGGCGACGTTCTTCTTCCAGTTCCACGCCACGATGAATGCGCGCGTCTTCTACTGGTTCCGCATCGGGTACCTGACGATAACCCTGTTCTTCATCGGCTGGTATGCCAATGCACAGCTGAGCGTGGTGAACCTGATGGCGCTGGCGGGCAGTCTGCGAACCGGGTTCTCGTGGGATGCGTTCCTGCTGGACCCGCTGGTCTTCATCCAGTGGTTTGCCGTGGCCGCCGCCCTGTTGTTCTGGGGTCGTGGGGCCTATTGCGGCTGGCTGTGCCCGTTTGGCGCGCTTCAGGAGCTGACCAACAAGATCGCGCGGGCGCTGAAAGTGCCGCAATGGAGTTTGCCCTGGGGTCTGAACGAGCGTCTCTGGCCTGCGAAATACATGATCTTTCTGGGTCTTTTTGGCCTGAGTTTCGTGTCGATCCCGCTGGCCGAGCAATATGCCGAGATCGAACCGTTCAAGACCGCGATCATTCTGAAATTCATGCGCGACTGGCCGTTTGTGGTCTTTGCGCTGGTCCTGCTGGGGATCGGGCTGTTCGTTGAGCGGTTCTATTGCCGCTATCTTTGCCCGCTGGGCGGAGCGCTGGCGATCCCTGCCCGTATCCGCATGTTCGACTGGCTGCGCCGCTATAACGATTGTGGCACGCCCTGTCAGACCTGCGCCAATGAATGCCCCGTTCAGGCGATCCACCCCACCGGTGAGATCAATCCGAACGAGTGCGTCACCTGCCTGCATTGTCAGGTGCTCTATCAGTCCGAGGACAAATGTCCCGTCGTTATCCGCCAACTGAAACGGCGGGCCAAGACCGGGTCGGTCACACCTAAGACCCCCCTCGGGCAACCACCGGCGAACCATCCGAACGCCAAACCGAAAACCGTTTCCTAAAAAGGAGGAACGACCATGTCGGACCAAGAAAATAAACTGAACATCACGCGCCGCGGTATGCTGGGGGCCACTGCCACCGGTGCCGTCATCGCCGGGACCGGTCTGGGATCGACCCTGATGACCGCGAAAGAGGCCAGCGCTGCCGCCAAGCAGCATCTGGAGCCGGGCGAGCTGGACGAATATTACGGCTTCTGGTCGTCGGGCCAGACCGGCGAACTGCGCATTCTGGGCGTGCCGTCCATGCGCGAGCTGATGCGGGTGCCTGTGTTCAACCGCTGCTCGGCCACGGGCTGGGGCCAAACCAACGAGTCGCTGAAGGTTCTGACCGAGGGCCTGCTGCCTGAAACCAAGGAGTTCCTGGCTGCAAACGGCAAGGTCACCTATGACAACGGCGACCTGCACCACCCGCATATGTCGTTCACCGACGGCACCTATGATGGCCGTTATCTGTTCATGAACGACAAGGCCAACACCCGCGTGGCCCGTGTGCGCTGTGACGTGATGAAATGCGACAAGATCATCGAGATCCCGAACGCGCATGACATCCACGGCCTGCGTCCGCAGAAATTCCCGCGCACCGGCTATGTCTTTGCCAACGGTGAGCACGAGGCCCCGCTGGTCAATGACGGCCAGATCCTTGATGATCCGTCACAATATGTGAACATCTTTACTGCCATCGACGGCGACACCATGGAAGTTGCATGGCAGGTGATGGTGTCGGGTAACCTCGATAACACCGACTGCGACTATCAGGGCAAATACGCCTTCTCGACCTCGTATAACTCGGAAATGGGTATGAACCTGGCCGAGATGACCGAGAACGAGCTGGACCATGTGGTCGTGTTCAACCTCAAAGGTATCGAAGAGGCCGTAGCGGCCGGGAACTATCAGGAACTGAACGGCGTCAAGGTCGTGGACGGGCGTAAAGAGGCGGGTGGAAACCTGACCCGGTACATCCCGATCCCGAACTCGCCACACGGTGTGAACGCAGCGCCTGACAAGAAACACATCATGATCAACGGCAAGCTGTCGCCGACCGTGTCCGTGATCGATGTGGAAAAGGTCGATGCGCTGTTCAGCGAAAACGCCGATCCGCGTTCCGCTGTTGTCGCCGAGCCGCAGCTGGGCCTTGGCCCGCTTCACACGGCATTCGACGGCAAGGGCAACGCCTATACCACCCTGTTCCTGGACAGCCAGGTGGTGAAGTGGGACATCGCCAAGGCGATCGAGGCCTATGCGGGTGCCGATGTTGACCCGATCGTCGACAAGGTCGACGTGCATTACCAGCCGGGCCACAACTCGACCTCGATGGGTGAAACTGCCGAAGCTGATGGCAAGTGGCTGATTTCGATGAACAAGTTCTCGAAAGACCGCTTCCTGAACGTGGGTCCTCTGAAGCCCGAGAATGAGCAGCTGATCGATATTTCCGGCGACAAGATGAAGGTGGTCCATGACGGCCCGACCTTTGCCGAGCCGCATGACTCGATCATTGTTCACCGGTCCAAGGTGAACCCGGTCAATGTCTGGGACCGCAACGACCCGATGTGGGAAGAGGCGCGTGCGCAGGCTGCCGCTGACGGTGTCGATCTGGACGAAGGTGCCGAGGAACCGATCCGGGATGGCAACAAGGTGCGGGTCTACATGACCTCGACCGCGCCCGTGTTCAGCATGGAGAAGTTCACCGTCAAGCAGGGTGACGAGGTGACCGTTTATGTCACCAACCTGGACGACGTGGATGATGTGACCCACGGCTTCTGCCTGTCGAACTTCGGTATCGCGATGGAAGTTGCACCGCAGGCCACCGCCTCGGTCACGTTCATTGCAGACCGTCCGGGCGTGCACTGGTTCTATTGCCAGTGGTTCTGTCACGCGCTGCACATGGAGATGCGCGGCCGGATGTTTGTTGAGCCGCGGAGCGCATAAACATGCGTTGGCCCCTGCTCATACCGCTCCTGCTCGGCTCGCCCCTTTGGGCGGCGGACTGGGATGTGCCCAACCGGGCGGGGGCCATCAACGAGATACTGGCGCAGGCGGCGGATGGGGACACCCTTCGCCTGAGCCCCGGCGTTTACGTCGAGCAGTTGGTTCTGGACCGGCCCGTGACCCTCGACGGGCTGGGACAGGCCACCATCGACGGCCAAGGCCAAGGCAGCGTGATCACAGTGACCGGGCCGGGCGTGACCCTGCGCGGGCTGACTGTGATCGGATCAGGCTCGGACCATGACGGGATCGACAGCGGCATCCAGCTGACCAAGACGGCGCGCGCGCCGGTGGTCGAGGATAACGTGCTGCTGGGCAATCTTTACGGCATCGACATCCACGGTGCGAAGGACAGCATCGTGCGCGGCAACCGGATTGAAGGGCGGCAGGATCGCCATATGAACGCGCGCGGCAATGGTGTCTATGTCTGGAACGCGCCGGGTGCGGTGGTTGAAGGCAATGACATCCGCTATGGGCGCGACGGGATCTTTGTGAACTCGTCCAAGAAGAACACCTTTACCGGCAACCTGTTCCGCGATCTGCGGTTTGCCGTTCACTACATGTATGCCGACGACTCGGTTGTCAGCGACAATGTCTCGATCGGCAACGATCTGGGCTATGCGGTGATGTTCACGACCAATGTGCGGGTCGCCAACAATGTCTCGATCGGAGACCGCGAACATGGCGTGATGCTGAACTATGCCAACAAGAGCGTCATCACCGGCAATGTGGTGAAAGGTGCCAAGGAAAAATGCACCTTCCTGTATAACTCGAACAAGAACGAATTCACCGACAACTGGTTTGAGGGATGCGGCATCGGCATCCATTTTACCGCTGGCAGTGAACGCAACCGCATCGTCGGCAATTCATTCATCGGCAACCGGACGCAGGTGAAATATGTCTCGACCAAGTGGGTCGAGTGGTCCGAAGACGGGCGCGGCAACTACTGGTCCGATTTTGCCGCCTATGATGTGGATGGCAACGGCATCGCCGATGTCCCCTATCGACCCAATGACAGTATGGACCATGTGCTGTGGACCCAACCCGCAGCCAAATTGCTGCTCGGCTCGCCTGCCGTGCAGCTGGTACGCTGGTCGCAATCAGCCTTCCCGGCACTGTTGCCGGGGGGTGTGATGGACAGCAACCCATTGATGCAAGCCCCTGAACCCCCAGCTATGAAAAAGGTGCCTCATGACGGATAAGGCCCTGTCAATTGACCATGTCAGCAAGAACCGGGGGAAAACCCGCGTTCTTGACGATATCACCCTGTCCCTTGCCCCCGGTCAGCGCGTGGCGCTGCTGGGCCATAACGGCGCGGGAAAGTCGACCCTGATCAAATCCATCCTTGGCCTGACGCCCATTCGGGACGGAGCCATTCGGATCGGGGGTGCCACCCCCGGCAGCGCGCAGGCGCGACGGGATACGGCCTATCTGCCCGAGGCGGTCTCGTTTCACCCGGCGTTGACCGGGCGCGAGCAGCTGACGCTGTTTGCAAAACTGTCCGGGTCAAAAGCCGATGTTCCCGGCCTGCTGGAGCGCGTTGGCCTGAGCGACGCATTGGACCGCCGGATCGGTGCCTATTCCAAGGGGATGCGGCAACGACTGGGGCTGGCGCAGGTGCTGCTGGGACAGCCGAAAGTGGCGCTGCTGGATGAGCCGACATCGGGCCTGGACCCGATCTCGCGGCAGGACCTCTATGCCATTATTGACGAATTGGCCGCGCAGGGTACCGCCGTGCTGATTGCCAGCCATGCCTTGACCGAGGTTGAGGCGCGCACCGACCGGATCGCCATCATGCGCAAGGGTCGGATGGTGGCCGATGACACGCTGAACAACCTGTCGGCGCTGGCCGGGCTGCCGATCCGCCTGAAGGTGCGCGCCAGCGCCAATGCAGATGCCCTGGCCGCTGAACTGGGCGGCAACCGGATCAACGGCGCATCGGTCGAGCTGCTGTGCACACCCGAAGACAAGATGGAGGCCCTGCGCCGGATCGCCGGATTGGGCGATGCGGTGGCGGATGTGGAAATGACACCACCCAAGCTGGAGGACCTTTATCGCCACTACGCACAGGAGGAGAGGACATGACCCGCTTCCTTGCCATCACCCGAACTGAAATGCTGATCCTGCGCCGCAACCGCTGGCTGTTGGTTGCCACGCTGATCATGGTGCTGTTTGCTTTGGCGCTGACCTTTGCGGGCAGCGCGCCCACCGGCACATTGGGTGTTGATATGCTGACCGTCTCGGTCGCGTCGATGACTACGTTGTCGGTTTACCTTGCGCCTTTGCTGGCGCTGATGATTTCCTTCGATGCCATCGCGGGCGATGTGGACCGGGGCAGCCTGTCGCTGCTGCTGTCTTATCCGGCTGGACGCGGGGAAATCCTGTTGGGCAAGTTCTGCGCCCATCTGGCCGCGCTGGCCTTTGCCATGACCGTGGGTTTTGGCACCGCAGGCGCGGTAGCCGCGTTCTTTGGTGGTGCGGGGCCGGAAAGCCTGATGGCGCTGGTGCGACTTATCCTGACATCAATCCTACTGGGCGCCGTGTTTCTGGCGCTTGGATACCTGCTGTCCGCTTTGGCGAGGGGCGCCACCGCGGCGGCGGGTCTGTCGGCCGGGCTTTGGCTGGTTTTTGTCGTCCTTTATGATCTGGGCCTGTTGGGGGCCGTCGTCATGGACAAGGGCGGCGCATTCACCCAATCCGTCTTTCCATGGGTGATGGTGGCCAACCCGGCCGACGCGTTCCGTTTGTGGAACATCGCCGCGACGGAAGGCGTGGCCATGGCCTCGGGCATGACCGGGGCCGCACAGGCCCTGCCGGTCTGGGCTGCGCCCGCGTCGCTGCTGATCTGGCCGGTGCTGGGCTTTGCCCTTGCCCGGCTGGCTTTCCGGAGGGTCGAGCCATGAGACGTCTTGCCCTGATCGCATTGCTTGCACTGGTGGCCTGCAAGGAAGAGCTGGCCGAGGCCCCCGATCCGGTCGATCTGACACCGGATGCGCTGAGCTATTTCTGTCAGATGAATGTCGCCGAGCATGGCGGGCCCAAGGGGCAGATTCATCTGAAAGGCTATCCGGCCCCGCTGTTCTTTGCACAGGTGCGGGACATGGTGGCCTATCTGAAAAGCCCCGAGCGCGATGCGGATATCACTGCCATCTATGTCAGCGATATGGGCGTCGCGCCAAGCTGGCGGCAGCCGGGGATTTCGAACTGGATCGCTGCGGATGATGCGACTTTTGTGGTTGGTGCCGATGTGGCTGGCGGCATGGGTGCGCGCGAAGTGGTGCCCTTTGCTGATCCAGCGGATGCCCAGATTTTCGCGGAGACCTATGGCGGGACCGCGATGCGCCTGCCCGACATTCCCGATGCCGAAGTGCTTGGCCCTGTCGATCTTGATCTGACATTGGAGACCCCCGTATGACCGCCCTGTCCCGTCGCCGTTTTCTGATCATTTCCGCCGCCTGTGCGGCCACTCCGGCCATGGCTTCGGACGCGTACTGGCGCGGAACCGCCCTTGGGGCTGCGGCCAGCCTGCGGCTGGTCGGGCTGACGGATGCCGAGGCCGCACCGATCATTGCCGCCGTTGAGGGTGAGGTGACCCGGCTGGAGGATATCTTCAGCCTGTACCGTCCGCAGTCACAGCTGAGCCGCCTGAACCGCGACGGTGTTTTGACCGCACCCGCGCCTGAGCTGTTGGAGGTATTGAGCCTGAGCAGCGCCCTGCATCAGGCATCCGGCGGCGCTTTCGATCCCAGCATTCAGCCCCTGTGGGATGCTTTGGCAACAGGCGCAGGCCCCGGAGATCTGGCTGCCGCCCGCGCTGCTGTGGGTTGGGAACGGGTGTCTTTCGATGCTGCGTCGGTGCGGCTGCCGGTGCCGGGCCAGTCGGCCCTGACGCTGAACGGTATCGCCCAAGGCGCGATCACGGATCGGATCGCCGCGCTGCTGCGTGGCTTTGGTTTGCGTGATGTTCTGGTCGATATGGGAGAGGTTGCCGCCTTGGGTGCGCGAGGCGACGGCGCCCCCTGGAAAGTCGGGTTGGTCGCGCCGGACCAGCGGGTTTTGAAACGGGTCGCGCTGCGTGACCGCGCGGTCGCGACATCATCGTCGCTGGGGACGCAGCTGGGACAGGGTTTGGGCCACATCATCACCCCGGACGGGCCTGCAAACCGGGACAGAACGGTTTCGGTTTCTGCCCCTGACGCGGTGATCGCAGATGGGCTGTCTACTGCGATATGCGCGGCGCCCGAAAGCCAAGTAGCTGAAATCTTGAGATATTTTATCGGAGCCCGTGTCGAGCTGAATGTATGACGCATGGTCGCAAATCTCAGGTGGGTCAGGAAAATTCACCAAGAACATGATATTCGCGAAAAACATGATATAGGTCAATTCGTGCGCTGCTTCGCGCAGTTAGGAAGTAAGGACGCGAACCAATCTATCCACACTCGAGTCGCCAGCCATGAGCCAGTTGACCAGCAGACGCGCTTTTCTGAGCGCACGTATCCTACGGGAGGATCCTGATGCGATCCGACCGCCGGGTGCGGGCGTGACAGGCTTTGCCGATCTGTGCACAGGCTGCGAAGACTGCGCCGGGGCCTGCCCGGAAGAGATCATCACATTCGACAACAGCGGCTTTCCGGTTCTGGATCTTTCCGCAGGCGGCTGCACCTTATGCGGTGCATGTGCCGAGGTTTGCCCGACCCCGGCGTTGTTGCCCGAGCGTGTGACCGAGTGGCCGTGGCGCGCACGGATCGAGGCTGCAAGCTGCCTGTCGATGAACGGGGTAAGCTGCCGCCTGTGTCAGGACACTTGCGAACAGGAAGCCATCCGCTTTCGCCTGCAACTGGGCGGGCGGGCTGAACCAGCGCTTGAAACCGAAACCTGCATCGGATGCGGCACATGTTCTGCCGCCTGCCCCGCCGGGGCCATCACGATGCACCGCCCCGCCCCTTTGCACCCGGAGGTGACCCAATGAATATCTGTGGCTGTCTTGTCCACATCGCCCCCGATCACACCGACGCCGCACGCGCGGCGATGACCGGCACCGATGGCGTCGAGCTTCATGCCGAGGCCGAGGATGGCCGGTTCGTCGTGGTTGTCGAGGATACAGCCGACCGGCTGGCCTCGGAAACCATCATGGATCTGCACCAGATCCCCGGCGTGATCTCGCTATCGCTGACCTATCACCATTTCGAAGATCCCGCGGAGGCTGCTCCGCGTCCTGATGCTCCAAGCCAACCGTCCAGCAGGAGGCCCATGCAATGACCATCTCTGAATCCCGTCGTACATTTCTGAAAGCGTCCGCAGCGGCTGCCACGGCCTCGGCTGCCGGCATTCCAATGGCCGCTGGTTCGGCCAGCGCCCAGGCCGCCGCGCCCGATATCCGCTGGGACAAGGCCGCCTGCCGGTTCTGCGGCACGGGCTGTTCGGTTCTGGTGGGCACCAAGGATGGCCGCGTAGTCGCCACGCAGGGCGACCCGGATGCGCCGGTCAACCGGGGTCTGAACTGTATCAAGGGCTATTTCCTGTCCAAGATCATGTATGGCAAGGACCGCCTGACCACGCCGCTTTTGCGCAAAACCAACGGCGAATATGACAAGAATGGCGAGTTTGAGCCGGTCAGCTGGGACGAAGCCTTTGACGTCATGGCTGCCAAGTGGAAAGAGGCGCTGGCCAAGAAAGGCCCGACCAGCGTGGGTATGTTCGGTTCCGGTCAGTGGACCGTCTGGGAAGGTTATGCGGCGGCCAAGATGATGAAGGCCGGGTTCCGGTCGAACAACATCGACCCCAACGCGCGTCACTGCATGGCGTCGGCCGTGGTCGGCTTTATCCGTACCTTCGGCATCGACGAGCCGATGGGCTGCTATGACGACCTTGAGCACGCAGATACGTTTGTTCTGTGGGGGTCGAACATGGCCGAGATGCACCCGATCCTGTGGTCGCGTCTGACCGATACGCGCCTGACCAAGCCGGGATGCGAAGTGCATGTTCTGTCGACCTTCGAGCACCGTTCGTTCGAGCTGGCCGACAATGGCATGGTGTTCAACCCGCAGACCGATCTGGCGATCCTGAACTACATTGCCAATTACATCATCCAGAATGGCGCGGTGAACGAAGAGTTCGTCAAGAACCACGTCAACATCACCAAGACCGCCACCGATATCGGTTATGGCCTGCGCGACAATCATCCGCTGCAACAAGAGGCCGCGAACCCCAATGTCGGCAAGATGGAGCCGATCAGCTTTGAGGAATATGCCGAGGCGGTATCGGCATACACGCTGGAATACACCTCGGAGCTGTCCGGCGTTCCGGCGGACAAGCTGGAGCGTCTGGCCCAGCAATATGCCGACCCGAACCGCAAGGTCATGAGCCTGTGGACCATGGGGTTCAACCAGCATACCCGCGGGTCGTGGGTGAATTCGCTGATGTATAACGTGCACTTGCTGGTGGGCAAGATTTCCGAGCCCGGAAACTCGCCCTTCTCGCTGACCGGTCAGCCGTCGGCCTGCGGAACCGCGCGTGAGGTCGGCACTTTTGCCCACCGTCTGCCTGCCGACATGGTTGTCATGAATGACGAGCACCGCAAGATTTGCGAAACCGCCTGGAATGTGCCTGCGGGTACCATTCCGGCCAAGCCCGGCTTTCACGCCGTGCTGCAACACCGCAAGCTGAAGGATGGTGATCTGAACGCCTATTGGGTGCAGTGCAACAACAACATGCAGGCCGCACCGAATATCAACGAAGAAGGCTATCCCGGGTATCGCAACCCCGAGAACTTCATCACCGTATCAGACCCCTACCCGACCGTCACGGCCGTATCCGCCGACCTGATCCTGCCCACCGCCATGTGGGTCGAGAAGGAAGGCGCCTATGGCAACGCCGAGCGCCGCACCCAGTTCTGGCGGCAGCAGGTCAAGGCTCCGGGCGAGGCCAAGTCGGACGTGTGGCAGGTGATGGAATTCTCGAAACGCTTCACCGTTGAGGAGGTCTGGGGCGAAGAGTTGCTGGCCACCATGCCGGAACATCGCGGCAAGACCATGTACGAGGTTCTGTTTGCCAATGGCAGCGTCGACAAGTTCCCGCTGTCGGAAACCGCCGAGGGCTTTGACAACGACGAATCCGAGCATTTCGGGTTCTACGTTCAGAAGGGTCTGTTCGAGGAATATGCCAATTTCGGACGCGGCCACGCGCACGATCTGGCACCGTTTGAAACCTATCACCAAGCCCGTGGCCTGCGCTGGCCGGTCGTGGATGGCAAGGAAACGCTGTATCGTTTCCGCGAAGGCTATGACCCTTATGTGCCCGAAGGCGCGGGCGTGAAGTTCTATGGCAAGAAGGATGGCAAGGCGAGCATCATCTTTGCGCCTTACGAGCCTGCGGCCGAGGAACCGGATGCGGAATATGATCTGTGGCTGTGCACCGGTCGTGTGCTGGAACACTGGCATTCGGGGTCGATGACGCGCCGTGTCCCAGAGCTGCACCGCGCCTACCCAGCGGCTGTGGTTTACATGCATCCGCAGGACGCCAAGGATCGGGACCTGCGCCGGGGTCAGGAGATTGTTCTGTCTACCCGTCGGGGCGAGGTCACCAGCCGGGTCGAGACCCGTGGGCGCAACAAGGTGCCGCGCGGTCTGGTGTTCATGCCGTGGTTCGACGAAGGCCAGTTGACCAACAAGCTGACGCTGGACGCGACCTGCCCGCTGTCGAAAGAGACCGACTTCAAGAAATGCGCCTGCAAGGTCGAGCGCGCATAGGCAACAAGGATCGTACGGGTAAATCCTCATGTCTTTTGCCGACAAACCCCTTTCGCCGCAGCGGCGCCGGTTCCTGCAGGATTCGGCGCGGGCGGCGGGCGGCTGCGTGGTCGCCGGGACGGTGCTGGCCTATCTGGCCCGCGACGCCCGCGCCCTGCCAGCCGAGGCTTTGCGCCCGCCCGGCGCGCTGCCGGAAAAGGAGTTTCTGTCGGCCTGCATCCGCTGCGGATTATGCGTGCGGGATTGCCCATACGATACCCTGAAACTGGCCGAGTTGGGCTCGGACGCGGTGGCGACGGGAACACCCTTTTTCACCGCGCGGGATATTCCCTGCGAGATGTGCGACGACATCCCATGTGTCGCCGCATGTCCGACCGGGGCACTGGATCCCGCGTTGGACAATATCGACGATGCGAAGATGGGGGTCGCGGTTCTGGTCGATCAGGAGAACTGCCTGAACTTCCTCGGGTTGCGCTGCGATGTCTGTTACCGCGTCTGCCCCGTCATCGACGAGGCGATCACGCTGGACACCACGCACAACACGCGGTCGGGCCATCACGCGATGTTCATCCCGACCGTCCACGCCGACCGCTGCACCGGCTGCGGCATGTGCGAGAAAAGCTGTGTTCTGCCCGAGGCCGCCATCAAGGTGCTGCCTGCCCGGCTGGCGCGGGGCAGTTCGGCAGAGCATTACCGCAAGGGCTGGGAAGAAAAGGCCGCGAAAGGCGCGCCGGTGGTCGAGGGGATCATCGACCTGCCGGACCGTTTGCCCGGACCGGGCACGGACAATCTGGCCACGCCCGGCGGATTTGCACCGGGATATGATCTGCCGGGGGTGGGACAATGAGCGCCCGCACAGATATGCCCACAGGTCACGAGGCCATCGCCAGCAAGGGCTGGATCGGCGCGCATCGCTATCTGCTGCTGCGCCGGGCAAGCCAGCTGTTCTTTCTGGTTCTGTTTCTGCTGGGCCCATGGTTCGGTATCTGGATTGTTCAGGGAACGCTGGCCGGGTCGCTGACGCTGGGCGTGCTGCCTTTGACCGATCCGTTCATCCTGTTGCAGAGCATGGTTGCAGGCCACTGGCCCGAAATGACCGCGCTGATCGGTGGGCTGATCGTTCTGGTGGTCTATGCCCTGATTGGTGGCCGTGTCTATTGTTCCTGGGTCTGCCCGATCAATCCGGTGACGGATGCGGCCAACTGGTTGCACCGCAAGCTGGAGCTGCCGAAAGGCTGGCAACCCAAGCGCGGCACACGCCTGTGGATTCTGGCAACCGTCCTGCTTGTTTCGGGTCTGAGCGGCATGATCGCGTGGGAGTTGATCAACCCGATCACCATGCTGCATCGCGGGCTGGTCTTTGGAACGGGCTTTGTCTGGGCCCTGATCGCCGCCATCTTTGTCTTTGACGTTTTTGTCTCGCGCCACGGATGGTGCGGACACCTGTGCCCGGTGGGCGCGTTCTATGGCCTGATCGGAGCAAAAAGCCTGCTGCGGATCAGCGCCACAAACCGCGCCGCCTGCGACGACTGCATGGATTGTTACGCGGTCTGCCCGGAAAATCAGGTGATCTCGCCCGCGCTGAAGGGCAAACCGGGAAGTACCCCGCTGATCCTGTCACCCGACTGCACGAATTGTGGCCGCTGCATCGATGTCTGCGCGGTCGACGTCTTTACCTTTACTCACCGGTTTGACGACCACGTCGTCCAACCTTCCGATCCAGTTGCCGCGCCCGAGCCGCGCGCCGCCAGACCTATCTAGGGGAGTGCCAAGATGAAAAAATCGATCGTTACAGGCGGAATTGCCCTTCTACCCGTATTATTGCTGAGCGGTTGGGCCGTCGCGCAATCTGCTCAGGTTGAATCCCTGCGTGGTGCGGACGTGGATGAGCCGGTGCCGCTGGACCAGATTCACCGCAATGTCGAAGGGCGGCAGCAGCGCAATTACCGGCAGCAACCGCCATTGATCCCGCATTCGGTCGAACAGTACCAGATCGACATCCGTACCAACCAGTGCCTGTCCTGCCATGACTGGACCAAAGCCGGTGACCGCAACGCACCAACGCTGTCGATGACCCATTATCTGGACCGCGAAGGCCGCGAACTGGATCGGATCGCCGGAACGCGGTATTTCTGCAACCAGTGCCACGTACCGCAGGCCGACGCCCCGCCGCTGGTCGACAACGTGTTCCAGCCCTCCGCCGGCAATTGATCCAACGCAAGACTGAAAGGAGCACCGACATGGCCGACTCCCCTGAAAACCGCGGCTTGCTTGGTCGCCTCTGGAACGCGATCTGGACGCCGACGGTGTTGTTCAGTTCAGGCTTTCTGGTCCTGGCCGGATTTCTGGCCGGTATCCTGTTCTGGGGTGGATTTCACTGGACCCTTGAGCTGACGAATACCGAAGAATTCTGTACTTCGTGCCACACGATGGAAACGAACCTGGGCGAATATCGCGAAACGGTCCATTACAACAACCATTCCGGCGTTCGTGCGATCTGTTCCGACTGCCACGTGCCGGATGAATGGAGCCACAAGATCAAAGCCAAGATCATGGCCGTCAAAGACGTCTATCATGAGCTGGCCGGAACCATCAGCACACCCGAGCAATACGAGGCGCATCGCCTGAGCATGGCTTCGGCCGTGTGGAAGAAGATGAAGGAATCGGACAGCCGCGAATGCCGCAACTGTCATAACTTTGACTACATGGACTTTACCATTCAGGAAACCCGCGCCGCGTCGGAACACCAGCGCGCCATCGACACCGGCATGACATGCATCGACTGCCATCAGGGCATCGCGCATAATCTGCCCGCGAACTATCTGGAACAATACCAGAAGATAAGCGAGGCCGTGGAGGGCGTGGTTCTTCAGGAACATGCATCCGCCTCGGGCAGCGACATCCGCGCGTTTCTGAACAACAGCTCGAATTAGGGTGGGGGCAGACATGTTAGACTTACTTGGAACAATCGGTGCCAATGTCCTGGGCCTGCCCGGCATACTGGGACTGGCGCTTGGAATGATGACCCGCAAGCTGTGGTTGGGCGCGGCACTGGGGGCCGTTGTCGGCATTCTGGAAACGCTGGTTTTTGCGGGCTTTCAGTTTGCCCATGTGGAAGCGCTGGAACTTGGTATCTCGGTTCTGGTCGGGCTTTGCGCGGGCAGCCTTGGCACTGCCATCCGCCTGAAAGGCGCAACCGTCTGAAGAAGAAACCGGTTCTGCCCGTTTGGTGGAGCCGGTATCCTGCCGGGTCACGTTTCCCGCGCCAAAGCAGATGCTTGTGCCGCGCGCGACGCGTCTATTGACGCTAGGGAAGCGTTTAAGGCGCGCGGTGGCGCCAAAAATCGGCAGGGTGTGATTTTCGCATTTCCACAACTTCGATGAAAGCGCACCAGGCCCTAGAGCCTAGGGAGAAACACCCATTCCCATTCCGTGCGGCAAGGCAGCAGGCCCGGCCCAGATTTGCGCGTGAAAAATCAATATGAAACCGAAAGCCAATGATTTGACAAGAAAAATTCAAAGTGGAGTGGAAATTCGAAACGACATCTGTCACAGCAGATAACAAGTTAATAATGGTGTCCCTGCGTCATGTGGATAGAACGTAAATTCCTCTCTATTTTTGCTTATACAAATACAATATGTTTTGAGGGGAGTAAGGGGGGAAGGAAAATGGGCGGGGGCGCAGAACGATGACGGGGGTCCTTGAGGCATCGCCGCGTATCTCAAAAGTTCTTCAACTGGCTGATCTGGAAAACCATGCCACGCTGTTTCGGCAGGAAGGCGTGGATGATGATATTCTGGACGAGCTGACAGATCCCGAACTGCGCGATCTGGGGCTGACGGTTGGTGAAAGAAAGCGGTTTCGCAAGGCGCAGGCGCGTCTGAAATCTGAGGAAGCTTCGACCCGGCAGGAGCTTAGGTCGGAAGCCGAACGGCGGCAGCTTACGCTGGTTTTCTGCGATCTCGTAGGGTCCACGCAGCTGGCCCAGCGGTATGACCCGGAAGACCTGATGCAGATCATGAATCTGTATCTGGATACGGCGATCGGCACCCTGAAACAGCATGGCTGTCATCTGGCCTACAGGCAGGGCGACGGAATCATGGTCTATTTCGGATATCCCAAAGCCATGGAGGACGATGCCGAGCGCGCCGTTCGCGCCGTGCTGGAGACCATCGAAGCCGTACAAAACCTTGAAAACAGGTTTGGCGAAAAACTGGATCTGCGCGCGGGAATTGCCACCGGTATGGTTGTTGTGGGAGTGGTCTCGTCAACAAGTCTTGGTTCGCAGGACTTTCTGGTCGGTGAAACCGCGAACCTTGCATCCCGCCTGCAAGGTCTGGCCGAGCCGGGCGAGGTGATCGTTTCCGCAGAGACGTGGCGATTGACACAGGGCGCATTCGAGTTCGAGCCCCGTGGCAGCCAGAACCTGAAAGGGTTTGACAATCAGCGCACCGTCTATCGCGCAATTTCCGAAAGCGTCGCGACCAGCCGGTTCGATGCGCGTGTCGGACAGTCAGCCGTTGATCTTGTCGCCCGTGGCGACGATCTTTCGGTCCTGACCCAGCTTTGGAAAGACGCACAGGCGGGGTCCGGCAAGTTTGCGTTTGTCGGTGGCGCCGCAGGCATTGGCAAGTCGCGGCTGATCAAGTCCCTGTCTGAAACAATTGGCGTCAAACCCTTTACCTTGCAGTGCATTCCGCATCTGGCCAGCCTTCCGCTTCACCCGATCGTGGGAGAGTTGAGGCGTGTTTCAGGCGACAAATCCGATGACAGCATCAGGGCCGCGATTTCCGATTTTGTTCAGGCCGCCTCTCGTCTGAGCGACGCGGATTTGCCTGTTCTGCTGGATATGGCCGGGGTCGAAACGGGCGCAGCGCCGGATCCCGATCCCCTGAAGAAGGCCCGCAAATCGCTGGACGTGTTGTTGCGCAGCCTTGGCAGCCTGTGTGACAGGCGCGGCACCTTGTTGCTGGTGGTGGAAGACGTGCACTGGGCTGACGCAACCACGCTGGACGTGCTGGAGGCGCTGGCATCAGGACTGGACGGGTTCCCGATACTTGTGGTCCTGTCGCATCGCCCTGAATATGAGCCGCCAGAGCATTACGAGGGCCGCGCGGCGCGCATCGATCTGACGCCTCTGGCCGGCAGTGAAGCCTCGGAACTGGTCCGGCGCGTGGCCGAGCCATACAGTTTGCCGGTCATCCTGATCAGGCAGATTGTCGAGAAAGCCGATGGCGTGCCGCTTTACATCGAAGAGATGACAAAGGCGGTTCTGGATCAGCTGCCGCAAGATGCGCCGATCAACGCCGAGGTTTTGGATGCCCTGAGTATCCCCGCGACCCTTCAGGATTCGTTGATGTCGCGTCTTGACCGGATGGAAAACGCAAAGCCCATCGCGCAGCTTGGGTCTGTTATCGGGCGCAGTTTCACCTCGGCGATGATCCAGGCGGTGGCGCAGGAAGACATGGATGTGGAAAGCGCGCTGATGCAGCTGATGGCGGCTGGCGTTGTGCTGATCACGGGCGAAGCCGGAACGGCCACCTACACGTTCAACCACGCGCTGGTTCAGGATACGGCCTATAACTCGCTGCTGCGCGAAGACCGGCAGAAGGTTCATCTTAAAATCGCACGGGCCTTGCTGGCCGGACATAACGCATTCGGAAACCCTGCCCCCGATACCGTGGCGCATCACTGCGACCATGGCGGGTTGAAGGATGAGGCGGTGTCCAACTGGTTTACGGCAGGCGAACAAGCCCTGACGCGGTTGGCGAACCTGCCTGCAATCTCGGCATTTCGCGCGGCACTGCGCAATATCGGAACGATGCCCGCCAATGCCGAGCGTGACGGGTTCGAGCTTCGGGTGCAGATGAATATCCTTCCGGCTTACATGGCGATCTATGGATGGTCCTCCGATCAGGTCGGAGAGACAGCCGCCCGCGCGATGGAGCTTGCCCATGCATTGGGCGATGGCGAAACCCTTTTCGCGGCCACCTTCTGCCGCTGGACCAATTTCTTTGTGGCAGGCCAGATGAACCGGGCAATGGAGATGGGACAGGCTCTGGACGCGATGGCCGGTATGAGTGGCGATCCTGTCGCCAACGTGCTGGCAGCCCGCGCGCTGAGTTTCACGCATTACTTCCGCGGGGAGTTCGCGGATTGCGAGCAGCAGCTTGACCGTGCCTTTGCGCTGATCACGCCTGAGCTGGACATGGCCATGATGCCGATGACCCAGTCCTCGACCACGGCGTCGTTGCTGGCCATTCAGGGGTGCCTTCTGTGGCAGCAGGGCAAGTTTGATGAGGCGGAGGCCGCACGTCTGAAAGCCATCGACGTCAGCCGGGCACTGAACCACGCACCCAATCTTGTCTATGTCATGGGCGCGTGCAGCATGTTCCTGCCCTACGCGGGCGAATGGGACCGGCTGGACGTCACTATGAAAGAAGCGCGCAAGATCGCCGATGAGGAAGGGTTCCTGTATCTTCACGCCATGCAGGATATCTACATGGGTCTTGCGCAGGCGGGAAAAGGTGACATCGAGGGCGTCCCGGCCCATATCGAGGCCTGCATGAACCTGATCTCAAAGTCTGGTGGAAACTTTACTTTTCCGCAGAATCAGATTGTTCTGTCTGAGTTGATGATCGATCACGGGGATATTGATCAGGCCCTGGACCGGCTTGAAACCGTGTGTACCCCCGGTTGGGAACGAGGAGAAACGCTGAACAAACCGGAATATCACCGCGTGCGGGCCAAAGCCTTTGCTGCCAAGGGTGATCGGGATAGCGCGATTGCCGAGGGTGAACTGGCATTGGCGCTTGCCCGCGAATGTGGTGCCGTTGTTCAGGAACAACGCGCCGAGGCACTTCTGGACAGTTTGACGAAAGCCGAATGAACGAGACGGACTGCCCGGCCAAACAGGGCAGCATCACCAAGAGGGATTTACAATGACCGACGCATTGGATTGGAACACCGAACAGTGGAATGCCGTTAACAAGGCCGTCCATGATGAAGCGCTGCGTGCGCGGGTGGCTGCGAGTTTTCTGCCGCTTTATGGGCCGCTGCCGGCGGACACGCAATCTATTCCCCTGAACAAGCTGGGTCTGGTCGACAACGCATCAGGCGCGGCCAAGCGTCTGGAAGTGAATGATTATGACACCCTGCGGCTGACGACGGTTTCCGTCAACGTCTACCTGAAAGGCGCGCAGGTGGCTGATCCGGAACTGGCCGCGGCCATGATCATGTTCCGCCGGGCCGCCGCCGTCGTGGCCAAGGTCGAGGATGACATCGTTTTCAACGGCCAGCCAGGCAGCAGCGAAGCGCCCAAACATGCCGGTGGCGCACCTGCGGATCTACCGCCGATCTATACCGTCAGCGGTGGCGGCAAATATCCGGGGCTGCTGGAGGCTGGCGAAGGTCAATCCATATCGATCAACGGGAAGAAAAAGCCCTGTTCCGGCCCCGAGGTTTTCGAGGCCGTGGTCGCGGGCATCAACAAGCTGGAAGCGCATGGATACCTTGGGCCTTTTGCCTGTGTGATGGGCAATGGGCTGTTTCAGGCCGTGACCACGCCGATCGAAAACTCGATGGTGCTGCCGCGTGACAGTATTCTTCCGTTCCTTGACGGCCCGCTGCTGCGATCGGGCACCCTGCCCGCAAACAAGGCAGCACTTGTATCGCTGCAAGGTGCGCCGGTCGAGATTGTCGTGCCTTCGGATATCGCGGTGAAGTATCTGCAAACCTCGTCTGACGGTGAGCACATCTTCCGCGTGCAGCAGAAGTTCCACCTGAGGATCAAGGAAGCACAGGCGATCTGCACCATTACGTGCTGACCGGAGATCTGGTCATGGGGGAGTTTACAGACCGGGGCGTGACATTGCGTTGGTCGGAGCTGATCAACGAAAATGGGCTTAATCGGGTGCTGATCGAAGCCGGACCCGCTGTGTCTTCGCATGACGTGGTCCGCGTGATCTGTTCCGAAGATGGCGGCCCCGAACGCGCCATTCGCGGCTGGCCCTTGCAATGCGACCCGATGACGGGGTTTCAGCAGTTTGCAGCCATGCTGCCATCTGTGACCCAGGAAAAGACATTGACCTGGCGACCGGTGCTGACGACCGGTGGTCGCGAATATGATCCCGGCCCCGGAAAGGCCCCCGAGCCTGCGCCGCCAAGCCCGGCAAAGCCTGTCACGCAAATGCCCGCGCTTGAACACGTTGGCAGGTTTGTGGTGCCGTTCACCGACGAGTTCTATCCGTCGGGGGAAACACCGGACGGCATCTGGCTGCATTTCGGGATCAAAGAGGGCGGAACGGTTGAAGGGCCTCATCTGAAGGGGACGATCGATCCGCTGGGGGGCGACTGGATGCGCGTGCGATCCGACGGAGTTGGGCTTTTGCACGCCCGAGCGCTTATCCAACCCGTTGAAGGGGGTGCGCCGATCCTGTTTGAAGATACCGGCGTGTGTGATTTTGGCCCGGATGGGTATGCCGGGCTGGCGAAGGGCACTCTGCCCGCCTCGGCCCCGGTCCGGCTGGCACCGCGATACCTGACGTCAAACCCGAATTATGCCTGGATGAACAGGTTGCAGGGGTTCGGCATCGGCGAAGCCAGCCTGTCCGATATCACCCTGCGCTTTGACGTCTATTCCGCGAAAGGAACATCCGATGGCTGAAAAGGTTGTCATACTGGGCGGTGGCGTGGCCGGAATGAGCGCCGCGCATGAGCTGATCGAGCGCGGGTACGAGGTCGAGATTCACGAGCGCCAGCTGATCCCCGGCGGTAAGGCACGCAGCATCCCCGTGATGAAGGGCGAAGGCGATCACGGGTCTAAGGCGAAACACATCAAGGCGCTTGAACAATGGGCCGAGATGGACGGTGCCAGTTATCCTCCCGGTGTGAAACGCCCCTGGCTGCCCGGCGAGCATGGGTTCCGGTTCTTTCCGAATTTCTACCGCCATATCACCGATACGATGGCGCGCACGCCCTATTACGGCAAAGGCACCTGTTACGATAATCTGGTGTCCACCACTCAGGTTCTGGTCAGCCAGTTCGACGACCCAGGCATCATTGTTCCCGAAAGGTTTCCCCGCACGCTGAAAGACGTGGCCGACGTGCTCAAGACGGTTGCATTCACGCTCTCGCCCCGGGACCAGATCGCCTATGAGGATGTCGAACATTTCATCGCCTGCATGTGGCGCATCGCGACATCCTGCAAGGAACGCCGGTTCGATGAATATGAGCGCATCGGGTGGTGGGATTTCATCGGTGCCGAACAACGCTCGGAAGCGTATCAGAAGTTTCTGGCCATTGGCCTGACCCGTTCGCTGGTGGCCGCGAAGGCGACAACTGCCAGTACAAAGACCGTGGGCGACATTGCGGTTCAGCTTCAGCTGGGTATCGCGACGCCCGAGCCGCATGGCAACCGGCTGTTGAACGGTCCCACCAACCTTGTCTGGATACAGCCGTGGCTGGATTACCTCAAAAGCAAGGGGGTCGTGTACAAGTTCAACTCAAAGGTCACGGGCATCGACTGCGAGGATGGCCGCATCGTCAGCGCGACGGTTGAACAGGATGGCGAAGAAAAGCAGGTCACCGGGGACTGGTTCATCAGTGCGATGCCGATCGAACGGATCGCTCCGCTGATCACCCCTGCGATGACGGCAATCGACCCGTCTCTGGCCAAGCTGCCCCTGCTGGCCGAAGATGTGCAATGGATGAACGGAATTCAGTTCTATCTGACAAAGGATGTTGAACTGACGCACGGCCATGTCATTTTCATTGACAGCCCATGGGCCCTGACCGCGGTTTCGCAAAAACAGTTCTGGTCGGCCATCAACTTTGAAAACTGGGCAGAAGGCAAGACCAAGGGTTTGCTTTCAATAGATATTTCGGAATGGGACAAGCCGGGCCTGAACGGAAAAACCGCGCGTGATTGCAGCCGCGAGGAGATTGCGCAAGAGGTTTGGGAACAGCTCAAGCGGAGCGTCAACGTGGATGGCCAGACCGTCCTGCGCGACGAGGACATGCATTACTGGTTCCTTGATCCGGATATTGTGCAGGATCCCAACGACCCCAAGCGCCAAACCAATGTGGAGCCGCTGTTGGTCAATCGCATCAACAGCTGGCGGTTGCGCCCTGAGGCGGCCACATTAATCCCGAACTTCATGCTGGCGTCGGATTATGTGCGCACCTACACCGATCTTGCCACCATGGAAGGGGCGAACGAAGCGGCGCGCCGGGCGGTCAATGCCATCCTGCAACGCGGTGGATCAAAAGCTGAGCCCTGCCAGATCTGGGACCTGCACGAGCCGGATATCCTGAAACCGCTGCGCGCCTATGATTTTGCCCGTTATCAGGCCGGCCTGCCCTGGGACAACCGGTTTGCGGTTGCGGTCGAAGCCGCGCTGAGGATGGGACAGGATTCCGTGGGTGTTGAGCGTGGCGGCGAAGGGCCGCTTGCCGTCATTGCGAAACCGGCTACGGAATATTCAAAACCCGGCGGGATTACCGAAGACCCTGCGATTGCGGACGCGTTGCGCATGATCTGCCCTCCGAAAGAGCTGTTTGACCTGATGGTGGCCTACGAGCCGACCGCTGATCTTCCGATCCCCGGAGAGGAGATTGCAGAGGATGTTGCCTTTGATCTGGGCCGGGACAGCGGCCAGACGGGGGTGTTGTCCAAAGCCTTGCCGCTGACGGATTCACCTTTTTCCGCAACCGGACCAAACCTTGCCGAGACGGGCAGGAACGAGACCAAAACCCGTGTGATCATCACCCAGAAGGGATGACCCTGTGGCCACTGGCACAGCACATCTGGATCCTGCGGTACAGCAGGATTTTCTGAAAACGCTGACCTCATACGGGGATCGGGCCCGTGAGACGCTTTTGCAACTGCTGCCGACGGGCGAGCCGCAGGCCTATCTGTACGGGCCGATGCGGGATTACATCGAAACCTCGGGCAAGGGGTTGCGGCCCGCGCTGTTGCTGGCCACCTGCGAGGCTTTCGGTGGTGACAGCGAGACCGCGCGAGTGTCAGCCGCCGTTCTTGAACTGCTGCATAACGCGTTTCTGATCCATGACGATATCGAGGATCAAAGCGATTTCAGGCGCGGGCGCGAATGTATGCATAAGCGTCTTGGGGTCCCTTTGGCGATCAATACCGGTGACGGGATGCAATCGCTGGCCCTGCGCCTGTTGCGCCAGAACCTTGGGCCGCTGGGCCCTGAAACCGGCATGCGCGTGTTGGACGAGTTCGATCATCTGTTGCAGCAGTCCATTGAAGGTCAGGCGCTGGAGCTTGGCTGGATACGGGACAACCGGCTAAACGTGGATGCATCGGATTATCTGACGATGTGTCTGAAAAAGACCTGCTGGTACAGCTTCATTCACCCCATGCGCATCGGGGCGCTGATAGCCCGGCCACATGATGTGGCGTCTGGCGCGTTGAACCTGGACGATTTCAACGCGTTTGGGTTTTTTCTGGGGGCCGCGTTTCAGATACAGGATGATGTTCTGAACCTCGTCGGCTCGCAGGACAAATATGGCAAAGAGATCGGCGGGGACATTTACGAAGGCAAACGCACGCTGATGCTGGGGCGGCTTAGCTTGCAGGCGGACGAGCCCGAAAAAGCGCGCCTGTCGGAGATGTTGTCAAACCCGCGCGACAGCCGCTCGACGCAGGATGTCAGCTGGGTTCTGGATCGCATGGATCACTATGGCTGCATCAGATATGCACAGGACGCGGCCAATGACTTGCTGGCCTCGGCCCGTCAGGAGTTTGCGCAGGTTTTTGCAGCCACTGAAGAGGTGCCGCGCGCGTTTCTGGGCCATTTCATGGACTATCTCGTAACCCGTCAGGTTTGAGCGCCCGCCACCTCATACATCACGACGATCGAGGTTTGCACTGTGCCCGTGCAGGCAATCCGACCGTGATATTCGCCGGGATCGGCGAGGTCCGGCACGGTTACAATGACGGCAACATCTGTTGACTCGCCGGGGTTTAGCTGGATTTGCGGGGGGACAACACTGACCCGGTTTGCCGGAAGAGTGTCGCCGTTCCGGTTGATCAGGTCGCCCGGTTCGAACTGTAGTGCGACAGGCCCGCCACCACTTGGCGCATCAAAGGACAGCAATATGGTTGCGGTGCCGCCGGGGTGGCAGGTTTTGCGGCACGCAAATGGCCCTTCAAGCGGCTGTTGCGCGCCCCGTTCAGCCCCAAGCACGCGGCGGGCAATGTCCGAGATCGGTTGCGCATCCGGCTGCGGCGCGATCGGGCTGACCGGAAGTGGCGTGCTAACGTATGGTTTTCGTTCGAAATAAGGCATGCCTAACTGTGCACCTGTGGCGCGGATCAGTAAATGGGAAATTTGCCGGATCCGCGCGACAAACACACCGCGTTATTATTTGCCTTTCCAGACCGGATCACGTTTTTCGGCAAATGCACGCGCGCCTTCAAGCTGGTCCTCACTGGAATAGAGGACATCCACGCTGCGCAGTTGCCGTTTGGTGATGCGGTTCATGGCGTCCTGAAACTTGGCGTCTTCGGCATCGCGCACGATCTCCTTGATGGCCGCGTAGACCAGCGGCGGCCCTGACGCCAGCAGTCGGGCGAGGTCCCACGCGCGGTCCATCAGCTGATCAGCGGCGACGATCTCGTTCACCAGACCCCAGCGGTTGGCTTCTTCGGCATCAAACCAGCGGCCTGTCAGAAGCAGCTCCATCGCGATGTGATAGGGGATGCGCTTGGGCAGTTTGACGCTGGCGGCATCCGCAACGGTGCCCGAGCGGATTTCCGGCAAGGCAAAAGTGGCGTGGTCAGCGGCAAGGATCATGTCTGCGGACAAGGCCAGCTCTAGCCCGCCGCCGCAGGCGATACCGTTGACGGCGGCAATCACGGGTTTGTTCAGGTCGCGCAGCTCTTGCAGGCCTCCGAACCCGCCGACGCCGTAATCTCCGTCCACCGCGTCGCCGTCGGCGGCAGCTTTCAGATCCCAGCCGGGGCAAAAGAATTTTTCGCCCGCGCCGGTCAGGATGGCCACGCGCAGGTCCGGGTCGTCGCGGAATTCAGCAAAGACCTCGCCCATTCTGCGGCTGGTGATCAGATCAATCGCGTTTGCCTTGGGGCGGTCCAGCGTAACCTCGAGGATCGAGCCATCGCGGCGGGTTTTGATCGGGTCCATATCTCAGGCCTTTCTTATCAGGGCGTCCACGGCAACGGCCTTGTTCGGCGTGCACAGGAGCGGGTTAATCTCGACCTCGCCAAGCGTGTCGGCATTTTGCATGACATAGGTCTGAACGGCCTCGACCGCGGCAACAACCGCATCCATATCAGCCGCCGGTTGACCGCGATAGCCCGCCAGCAGCGGGGCGATCTTCAATTGGCTAAGGGCGGAGCGGATGTCTTCGGGCGGGCTGGGCACCAGCACGGATACCGTATCGCGCAGCAGTTCGGTCAGCACGCCCCCTGCCCCAAGGGTCAGAACAAACCCATGGGCGGGATCACGCACCACGCCAATCAGAAGTTCGGCAACGGGTCCGGTGACCATCTCCTCGATCAGGATGTCTTCGGTGCCGATATCTGCCGCGACAGCCGCGACGTCCTGGGCCCGGATGCCCAGCCGAACGGCGCTGTGTTCGGATTTATGCGCAAGCCCGACACCTTTGACGGCAAAGGGGCCTTCCATCTGGTCCGCTGCGGCACGGGCAGCTTCCGCGCCCCGCACCGTCCGGTTCTGCGGGATACGCAGGCCGCATTCCGCCAGCGCCGCCTTCGAGGCGCCTTCGGTCAGGGTTTGGGTTGGTTCCATCATACCCGGTTGCAAAACGGGCGCAGCGGATGGGGCCTTGACCTGCCCTGCGGCGCGGGTCGCAGACAGCGCCTCGCGCAGGCCCATGAAGGGGACAACACCCCCGGCCATCAGCTGTTGTGCGATGTCTTCCGGCAAAAGTTCCGGCAAGGTGGCGACAATCGCAAACCGGGCGCCGGTTTCTGCCCGAACGTTCAGCGCTGCCTGCGTTGCGCAGGCCCAATCGGTGGAGTCGGTGGTCGGGTAGTCGACGATCGAGAATGTCATGTCGATATCGTCACCCGTCATGCCCGACCAGGCCCGCGTCATCGCCTGCTCGTCACGCCAGATATAGGTGTGATAATCCAGCGGGTTGTTCAGCGCGACCATTGGCCCGAGCGCGCCGCGCAGGCGGGTCAGCTTTTCACCGCTCAGCCGTGGAAATTGCAACCCCGTGCCGACGGCCATATCGGCAATCAGGCTCGCCTCGCCCCCCGAACAGCTGATCGAGGAAATGTTGCCCCCCGGCAGCGGCCCGTAGCAATGCAACAGTTTGAGCGTTTCAAGGAAGTCAGGCAGTGCCGAAACGCGCGGAATGCCAAGCCGGTCAAGCAGCGCCTGCGCCCCGGCATCGCTGCCCGCCAGAGATGCGGTATGGGAAACGGTTGCCGCTTGCGCCTGTTCCGATGCGCCGACCTTGAGGGCGACCAGAGGGATGCCTTTTGCGTGGGCCTTGGCGGCCAGCGCCTCCCACTCGCGGATGTTCTTGAAGCCTTCGATATGCAGGCCCACTGCGGTCACGCGCGGGTCATCGATCAGGGCCGAGGCGATTTGCGCCTGACTGGTCTGAGCCATATTTCCGCAGGTGACCATATAGGCAATCGGCAGCCCGCGTTTCTGCATGGTCAGGTTGATCGAGATGTTCGAGCTTTGCGTCAGGATCGCCACGCCCTTGTCGACGGGCACAACCCCGTGCTGATCCGGCCACAGCAATGCCCCGTCCAGCGCGTTGATGAACCCATAGCAGTTCGGGCCCAGAATGGGCATGTCACCGGCCGCTGCGATCAGTTGATCCTGCAAATCCCCGCCGGTGTCGTCCTCGGCCACGGCCTCGGAAAAGCCCGAGGCGAAGCAGACAGCGCCACCCGCACCCATACTGGACAGGACTTGAACCGCTTCAATCGTGGCATGGCGGTTGATGCCGATAAAAACCGCGTCAGGTGCGTTGGGCAGGTCTTCGATCCGGCCATAAACCTTGTGGCCCGCAATGTCCGAAGCTTTAGGGTGGACCGGCCAGATCTGACCGGCATATCCCATGCGTTCGGATTGCAGGATAACCTGTTGGCACCATGCACCGCCGCCAATGACAGCGATGGATTTCGGGCGCAGCAGCCGGGTCAGGTCTTTGGTCATGGTCAGGCGCCCAGCGGACGCAGAAGATCGCGGCTGATGATGTGGCGCTGAATCTCGCTGGTGCCGTCCCAGATCCGTTCGACCCGGGCGTCGCGCCAAAACCGTTCGATCGGGAAATCATCCATCAGGCCCATGCCGCCGAAGATTTGCAGCGTCGTGTCGGTGACCCGCGCCAATGCCTCGGAGGCATAGAGCTTGGCCGAGGCGATCTCGCGGTTTGCGGGCAGGTTCTGATCCAGACGCCAAGCGGCGGCAAGGGTCAGCCAATCGGCGGCGTCAATCTCGGTGATCATGTCAGCAATCTGGAAGCCAACGCCCTGAAACTTGCCGATGGGCTGGCCGAATTGCTTGCGCTCGGCGGCGTAGTTCAGCGCATAGTCAAAGCAGCGCCGCGCACGACCGACCGAGAAGGCCGCAACCGTCAGGCGGGTCGCGTAGAGCCATTCGTTCATCACCGCAAAACCGCCATCGACCTCGCCCAGAACTTGGGCATCGGACAGGCGGCAATTGTCGAAATACAGGATACAGTTTTTATAACCCCTGTGGCTGACGGATCTGTAGCCGTCGCGCACTTCAAAGCCCGGTGTGCCGCGATCCACCAGGAAGGTGGTGATGCGTTTTTTGGGGCCTTTCGGGGTCTCATCCACGCCGGTGGCAACGAAGACAATGAAGAAATCCGCGTGTTCCGCGCCCGAGATGAAATGTTTCGAACCGTTGACGACCCAGTCGCCACCGTCGCGCACCGCCTGACATTTCATGCCGCGCACGTCCGATCCGGCATCCGGTTCGGTCATCGCCAGCGCGTCCATCTTTTCCCCGCGCACTGCGGGCAGCAGATAGCGTTCGCGCTGTTCGTCGTTGCAGGCCATGAGGATGTTTTGCGGGCGGCCAAAGAAATGCGTCAGCGCCATCGACCCACGGCCCAGTTCACGCTCGACCAGTGTAAAATCCAGATGCGACAGGCCCGCGCCGCCCACTTCTTCGGGGAAGTTGCAGGCATAGAACCCCAGATCGATACATTTCTGCTTGATCTCGTTGCCAAGCTCCGGCGGGACCGTTCCGCTGCGTTCGACCGCGTCTTCATGCGGGTAGATTTCTTTTTCTACAAAGCTGCGGACCGTCGAGACGATCATGTCCTGTTCTTCTGTCAGACCAAACTGCATGGCGCGTGTTCCCTGGATCGGTGGTTGACCAACCAAACGCCATCGCTCATGGTCGCGGCATGCAGAGATAGATCATTTTCATGCCGAGTTCGAAAATATTATCGCAGCAATACAATGTCCTGCTGTTCAACGGGTTCTCGAACCATTGCCTTGCGAACATGGTCGAACCGTTGCGGGCGGCGAACACCCTGTCACGGCAGGCATTATATGCATGGCGCTTCTGTTCGCTTGACGGCAACCCTGTTCAAAGCTCCAGCGGCCTTGTCGTCACCCCGAACGGGGCCATCGGCGATCAACAGGGGGATTTTCTTGTTGTCATGCCGTCATATGGATACCTGAAGCTGGATATGCGGCCGACCATACGTGCCGTGCTGGCTGCGGCCAAGCAACACAAGCACCTGGCCGGGCTGGACACGGGAAGCTGGCTGCTTGCCAGTGCCGGATTGCTGGATGACCACAGGGCGACCATTCATTGGGACGAGTTTTCGCGGTTCGAGGAAAGGTTTCCGGCGGTAGAGGCCGTGCAGGAACGGTTTGTCATCGATGGCAACCGGCTGACCTGTTCCGGGGCCATGGCAGCCTTCGATCTGGCTCTGACCTTGATCCGCCGGGATCACGGCCCGCTGCTGGCGATGGAGGTCGAGCACCTGTTCATGAGCCGGAACGGGCGTGGCCATTATGACCTGCCTCTGAAATCCGAGGACACGCTGGTCAATCGCGCGCTGACTGTCATGCAGGCGCATCTTGAAGCACCGCTTTCGGTCCGGAGTGTGGCCCGGAAAATCGGATGTTCGCAAAAACGGCTTGAAACACGTGTTCAGGCGGAACTGAAAACAACTCCGCAAGCGCTGTACCGGCGTCTGCGCCTGAACCGCGCGCGCAATCTGGCCGAGGATACAGAACAATCCATCGCCGAGATCGCGGGGCGCTGTGGATATGAAAACGCCAGCGCCATGACCCGCGCGTTCAAGGCCGAATTCGGTCAAACGCCGACCGCATTTCGGAATGGAAACCTGTCGGGGCGATGAGCCCGGACTGGCGGGAAGCCGTTTGTTGCTTTTCACAACCTGCAATAAAGCATGCGGTTTTCTGATGTCACTCCAGCGAAACCCACAGAATTTTGGCGTCTTCGTCGCTGGTCGAGATACAGCCGTGGCCCATTCCACTGTCGTAATACAGTGAATCCCCCGCCTTCATGGGCAGGGGTCGGTAATGTTCGGAAAGGAAAATCAGCTCGCCGCTGAGTACATACATGAATTCTTCGCCAGAGTGCCGAATCCAGGTGTCGAACTCGGATACATCCCGCGCCTTGATCGTTGCGATATAGGGTAGCATCCGCTTGCTGGTCAGTTCGGAACACAGCAGTTCGTGATGATAGGTGGGCGTGGTCTTGAATTCCCCTTCGCCTTTTGGGGTGAAATCGCGGCGACCCGAGATGCCCGACTGACCCGATTGCAGGAACAGCTGTGGCGTGCTCATGTCGAGCGCCTGCGTCAGGCGCCGCACGATTTCAAAACTGGGCCGTGTCTGGTTGTTTTCGATCTTGGACAGAGTGGACCGACCAATACCCGCAGCACGGCCAGCCTCTTCCAAAGTCCAGCCTTTTGATCGTCGCGCATCGCGAATGGAGCGGCCCAAAGCCTCGCCTTCATCCGGTTCTTCCAACCCGGAAACATCGTTTTGGCTTTCATCGACCATGGATTTCCCCCTGTTTTTCAAAGGCTACAGGTTTTCCCATACATACGCAACTTCTTGAATAAGAGATTTATGTTGCCTTGTTGGATCATTTTCCACTATTGGAAACAAAGTTTCGTACTGAGGATTCGGAACCAGAGGAGGGGATAATGTTCAAAACGTCGCTGAATGAGGCTGACCCGGTAATCGCCGCGTCGATCGCGCGCGAAGGAATACGGCAGGCGGAACAGATCGAATTGATCGCGTCCGAGAACATCGTCTCGAAAGCTGTGATCGAGGCTCAGGGCTCGGTCCTGACCAATAAATACGCCGAAGGTTATCCTGCGCGCCGCTATTATGGCGGGTGCGAATATGTCGACGAGGTCGAAGTCGAGGCCATCGAAAGGCTGAAACAGCTGTTCGGTTGTGAATACGCCAACGTTCAACCCCATTCCGGCGCTCAGGCGAACGGGGCGGTCAAACTGGCGTTGCTGAGCCCCGGTGACACCATCCTGGGCATGTCGCTGGATGCGGGCGGACACCTGACACACGGTGCAAAACCTGCCCAATCCGGCAAGTGGTTCCGGCCGGTACAATACGGTCTGACCCAAGCCGGCCTGATCGATTACGACCAGGTGGCCGAGCTGGCCCGGGCGGAAAAGCCCAAGCTGATCATCGCAGGCGCATCGGCCTATTCCCAGAAGATCGACTTTGTCCGTTTCCGCGAGATCGCAGATGAAGTTGGTGCGTGGTTGCTGGCGGACATGGCGCATATCGCGGGTCTGGTCGCAACTGGCCTGCACCCTTCGCCCATTGGGCACGCGCATATCGTCACCTCAACCACCCACAAGACACTGCGCGGCCCGCGGGGCGGGATCATTCTGACCAATGACGAAGCGCTGGCGAAAAAGATCAACTCTGCCGTATTCCCGGGCTTGCAAGGTGGCCCGCTGATGCATGTGATCGCCGGCAAGGCGGTTGCATTCGGAGAGGCGCTGAAGCCGGAGTTCAAAGAATACATGCAGCGCGTTGTCGACAGTGCATCGGCTTTGGCCAATGTCATGATGGCGCGCGGATGTGACATCGTTTCGGGTGGCACCGAAAACCACCTGATGCTGGTCGATCTGCGCCCGATCGGTGTGACCGGCAAGGATGCCGAGGCCGCGCTGGAACGTGCCGGGTTCACCTGTAACAAGAACAGCGTTCCGGGCGATCCCCAGAAACCCACCATCACCAGCGGTATCCGTCTGGGCACTGCCGCCGGGTGCAGCCGGGGTTTTGGCCCTGAAGAGTTCAAACAGATCGGCCATCTGATCGGCGATGTTCTGGACGCGTTGGCGCAGTCGCCCGAAGGCGACGCGGCCATCGAAAAAGAAACCCGCGAAAAGGTTCGCGCGCTTTGCGCAAGCCACCCGATCTACTGAAAGTGCGCGAAATGAACACCTACGATCTGATTGTCATCGGAGGCGGACCGGGCGGCTATGTTGCCGCGATCCGCGCGGCTCAGCTGGGACTGAAAGTTGCCTGCGTCGAAGGGCGCGGCGCTCTTGGCGGCACCTGTCTGAACGTGGGGTGCATCCCCTCCAAAGCGTTGCTGACCTCCTCGGCCAAATATGCCGAGCTTGCACATCTCTCCTCCCACGGTGTTGCGGTCGAGGGGGCCAGCATCAATGTCGGCGCGATGATGGAGCGCAAGGACAAGATCGTGGGCGACCTGACCAAAGGCATCGCATTCCTGTTCAAGAAGAACGGCGTTGACCTGATCGAAGGTTGGGCCAGCATCCCTTCAGTCGGGCAGATCAAGGTTGGCGCTGACATCTATGAGGCAAAGAACATTCTGATCGCGACCGGGTCGGAACCTACCACGCTACCGGGGATCGAGATTGATGAGCAGGACGTCCTGAGTTCGACCGGCGCGATTGCGATGGAAAGCGTGCCGGATCATCTGGTGGTGGTCGGCGCAGGTGTGATCGGTCTGGAACTTGGTCAGGTCTGGGCGCGTCTGGGCGCGAAAGTCACCGTCGTCGAGTATCTGGACCGTGTGCTGCCCGGCATAGATGGCGAGATTGCAAAACTGGCGCAGCGGGCGCTGGCCAAGCGCGGCCTGAAGTTCCAGCTTGGTCGGGCATTGAAATCCGTCAACAAGACCGCGGCCGGACTGACGCTTGCTCTGGATCGGGTTGGCAAAGACAAGGAAGAGGTGATCGAGGCCGACAAGGTTCTGATCGCCGTCGGACGCCGACCGGTAACGCGCGGGTTGGGGCTGGAAGAACTGGGGATAGCCTGCGACCCGCGCGGCTTTATTCAGGTGGATGACACATTCTGTACCTCTGTTCCCGGTATCTATGCCATTGGCGACTGCGTTCCAGGGCCGATGCTGGCGCACAAAGCCGAAGAGGATGGCGTTGCCTGTGTCGAGATGCTGGCAGACGAAGCGGGGCATGTTGACTACAATACCGTGCCCGGCGTGGTTTACACCGACCCCGAGGTCGCCTCGGTCGGGCTGACCGAAGAAGCCTTGCAAGAAACGGGCATTGAATACGTGGTCGGGAAGTTTGCCTTCATGGCCAATTCGCGGGCGCGTTCGACCGGCGAGACCGACGGGGCCGTCAAGGTGCTGGCCAGTTCCGAAGGCAAGATCCTGGGCGCGCATATTTGCGGTGCGCATGGGGGAGATCTGATTGCCGAGCTGGTTCTGGCCATGGCCAAGGGCATCACGGTCGCCGAGGTCGCAGCCACCTGCCATGCCCACCCGGCGATGGGCGAGGCTGTGAAAGAAGCCTGCCTTGACGCCATGGGCCGGGCAATTCACGCGTAGCGGGGACCAGCCAGATGACCATCCAGCTAAGACCACGTCACCCGGAAAAAGCCAAAAAGGCCGACAGCGTCATTCCGCGCAAACCCAAGTGGATACGCAAGAAAAAAGGCGACAGCTCCGCCTATTACGAAACCCGGCGCCTGATGCGGGATCACAATCTGGCGACGGTCTGCGAAGAGGCGGCCTGCCCCAATATCGGCGAGTGTTGGTCCAAGCGCCACGCAACCATGATGATTATGGGCGAGGTCTGCACACGCGGATGCTCGTTCTGCAACGTATCGACTGGCCGCCCCGACGCGCTGGACGCTTTCGAACCCGGTCGCGTTGCAGCGGCGGTCAGGAAGCTGGGCCTGCGCCATGTCGTCATCACCTCGGTCGATCGCGACGATCTGGCCGATGGCGGGGCCGAGCATATTGCCCAGACCATCCGGGCGGTACGCCACCAAAACCCCGGCACCACGGTCGAAGTTCTGACCCCCGATTTTCTGGGCAAGGGCGACGCCGCCAAGGCAGTCTTTGACGCCGCACCGGACGTGTTCAACCACAATCTGGAAACCGTGCCGCACCTATATCCGACCGTCCGTCCTGGCGCGCGGTATTACACGTCGCTGCGGCTGCTGGATGATGCCAAGCGCGCCAATCCGGAACTATTCACCAAATCCGGCCTGATGGTGGGCCTGGGGGAAACACTCGCGGATGTGCGTCAGGTCATGGATGATCTGCGTGCAGCGCAGGTCGATTTCCTGACCGTTGGCCAATATCTGCAACCAACCCCGAAACACCATCCAATCGACCGGTTCTGGACACCGGAAGAGTTCGCCCAGCTGGAACAGATTGCCCGGTCCAAGGGCTTTTTGCACGTGTCAGCAACCCCGCTGACCCGGTCGTCGTTCCATGCGGACGAAGATTTCGCTGCTCTCAGGCAGGCTCGCCAGCGGGCTATCGCCAAAGGGGCATAAACCAAACGCAAATGGGAGGGAATCCATGGAAGCGTTAAATTCAATCGTAGGGGCCATCAATGGCGTCGTGTGGGGGCCGCTGATGCTGGTTCTCATCCTTGGCGTCGGCTTCTTCCTGCAGGTCGGACTGAAGTTCATGCCGATCCTGCGCATTGGCACGGGCTTCAGCCTGCTGTTCAAAGGCCGTGAAGGTCAGGGCGAAGGGCAGATCAGCCCGTTCAACGCGTTGATGACTTCGCTGTCGGCCACCATCGGTACGGGGAACATCGCCGGTGTTGCCACTGCTGTCTTCCTGGGCGGTCCGGGCGCATTGTTCTGGATGTGGATGACCGCCCTGGTGGGCATGGCCACCAAATATGCCGAGGCTGTCTGCGCGGTGAAATACCGCGAAAAGGACGAGCTGGGCAACTTCGTCGGCGGCCCGATGTACTACATCAAGAACGGTCTGGGCGCGAAATGGGCGTGGCTGGGTGTTGCCTTTGCCCTGTTTGGCGCAGTTGCGGCCTTTGGCATTGGTAACGGTGTGCAGGCCAATGGTGTTGCACAGGTTCTGGAATCGAATTTCGGAGTAAACACCTCGGTCACCGGTGTCGCTCTGATGGTTCTGACCGCCGCTGTTATTCTGGGTGGTATCACCCGTATCGGTGCGGTCGCCGGTAAACTGGTTCCGTTCATGGCGATTGCCTATATCGTTGCCGGACTGCTGGTCCTGATCATCAACATCGGCAACATCGGTCATGCGCTGTCGCTGGTCTTCACCTACGCCTTCACCCCATCAGCCGCCGAAGGTGGTTTCGCAGGTGCAGCCGTCTGGGCCGCCATCCGCTTTGGTGTTGCGCGCGGTGTTTTCTCGAACGAAGCGGGTCTGGGTTCCGCTCCGATCGCGCACGCGGCAGCCGAGACCAAAGGCCCGGTCAATCAGGGCCTGATCGCGATGCTGGGAACGTTCATCGACACTATCATCGTCTGTTCGATTACCGGTCTGGCGATCATCTCGTCAGGTGCTTGGACATCGGGGGAATCCGGTGCGGCGCTGACCTCGCTGGCGTTCGAGACCACTCTGCCGGGTATCGGCGGGTCGATCATCGCCATCGCTCTGTCGATCTTTGCCTTTACCACCATCCTCGGCTGGTCCTTCTATGGCGAGAAATGCGTCGAGTTCCTGCTGGGCGTGAAATCCCTGCTTCCCTACCGCATCCTGTGGATCATCGCGATCTACTTCGGTGCAACCGCGGATCTGGGCTTTGTCTGGCTGCTGGCCGACACGCTGAACGCCATGATGGCCATTCCGAACCTGATCGCCCTGGCCCTGCTGAGCCCGATCGTCTTCAAGCTGACGAAAGAGTTCTTCGCCTCGGGCGGCAAGTCCGAAGAGCCGGGCGGCGCGCCTGCCGAATAAGCTTGGTCTGACTTGAAACCGGGGGGCCATTCCGGCCCCCCGCCTTTGAAACAGAATTCCATATCTCGAGGAGAGACGTGATGGCCACGAAAATCCTGCTGCCCATTGATCACACCGACGACCGTTCGTGGAAAAATGCCCTGCCAGTTGCCTTGGAACAGGCGAAATTCTACGGGGCTGAGCTGCATGCGGTTGCCGTTATCCCCGAGATCATCCAGCTGCCGAACCTGCCCGCCAACTACGGCGCCGGCGCCAAAGATCACGTGCGAAATGCGGTTCAGGCCATTCTGGATCATGGCAACGCATCGGACGTGCCTGTCCATATTGAAGAAGGCAGCGTTTACCGTGAAATCCTCAAGCGCGCCTACAAGGACGGCTTTGACCTGATCGTCATGGCCTCGACCAAGGGTGATTTTCCGAATTATGAAATCGGTCCGAACCTGGCCCGTGTCGTGCGCAACGCGCATTGCACCGTCATGGTTGTTCGCGACCAGTCCCGTTGAGTGAAAGGTTGGATCAATGACCGAGATTAGACGCACGCCGCTTTTTGGGCTTCACGTTGAGTTGGGCGGCAAGATGGTTGATTTTGCCGGGTGGGAGATGCCGGTTC
>NZ_JBQFQV010000014.1:0-114546 GCF_056537065.1 Ruegeria sp. CH2 | reverse complement strand
GAAATTCGTCCGTCCGTTTCAGTCCCATAGTTCGTCTCCTTTGCTGCAATAAATGCTATCAAAGGAGCGGCAGCAAACCGCGACACGTCCACAGTTGGCGCCCAGACGGCTTACATTGAACCTGGGAGCCCGTGGGAGAACGGATACTGCGAAAGCTTCAATGGCCGGTTCAGGGACGAACTACTCAACGGCGAAATCTTCTACAGCCTGCGCGAAGCACAAATCCTGATCGAACAATGGAGGAGACACTACAATACAAAACGCCCCCACAGTGCACTGGGCTATCGCCCGCCGGCACCTGAAACCATCATCCCGATGGATCACAGGCCGATGATCCACTAACAATCAACTTGGACCAGTCAGATGAGGCTGCTCAGGTGCGAAGACGCTGACATCATGCTGTCCGATCATCGATACTTGCCCGACGGGGTTATGGTTCGCATTGTAAGTACCTATTGCGTTGGCGTCTGAATCTAAGGCTGCTAAAACTTCGAATCCACCGCAGGTAAACCCCGAATCTAACCCGCCACAGCCAGAAAACAGGCTGAGCACACTAGGGTATGAAGACGACTTAGAATCCAACATTGACACCTATGCTGTGCGGAAACCTGGTAACGCTTGATAGGTTCTATGGTATAACAGGGGAAAGGGCGATGCCAGAGTCCAGTGTAGTTTCAAATGCTTCAATTGATTGTCGCTTGCTATACAACAGCGCGTGTCTGCATTTCTAGCGCAAAAGAGGGAGGTCCTAGTGGCGCAAAATGTCAGCTAGTGGTTGTTACGCTTCCCTCGTTTGTCACCTCAGACCTCGAGTCGTTCTAACAGGGCTGCCGAGCGGATTAGCTCTCAAATTTTTGGCCCGACGACTCTCACCGGTAAGTCCCGATCAGCAGGTCGACCCCGCTTGTGCGCACGGACCCGCACTACCTTTCCGTTCGAATAGCGTCTTTCATGTTCGGCAACCCAGTGCTCCGTCGGCGTCGCGCGGCCTGAGTCCTGAGCCTCTTCGAACCGTCGCCGTGCCTCGCGCTCGGTAAGGTGCCGCTCGCCAGCCGGCCCAATCTGAATTGTGACGTGCGACCGCAACGTTTCGGTCATCCAGGTTTTGCCGAATTTTCGTGCCGCCTTCGCCTGCGCGGTCGAGAGGCTTGGACCTTCACGCGATAAAAGATCGTCCTCGCGTGCCGCGAGCGCGGCAAATAGCATGAAACCAATCACCATTTCGTAGGTTAGATGACCTTTGTGCGTTTCTATGTGTTCCTCAAGTTCACTCTGCTGGTCGCCGGAGCTGATCTGCATACGCGACAAGATGACATTATTCTGAAGCTGCCAGTTCGCATTGTCGAAGTCCGGGTGGCCGCCTTGTGATTTGTTCAGAACCAGTGTGACAGGCGGGTCCCAGAAGATACGATCGGTTATGGCAGTGAAGAGCCGCACGGACAGCGTGTCCGGAGACCGATTGTCGAATAGGAACCCGCGTTGGTGAAAGTTGCTCAGCTCGTCCTCGCTCATGGTCGTCAGGCCGCGCGCAATGCGGTCCTTCCAGAGTTGTTGGCTGTCATACTCGATCCAAACCAAGTCCTGCGGGAAATCAACTTCTCGGACATAGTCCTGGATGTGGGCTTCCGGTCGATCCTCCCACGGCATACCCTGGACATCCATTCGCAGGCTATCCAGGTAATTCGCAGCGCGATGGTCAAGCAGGTATATGCGGGCCGCGGCGAGATCGTGGAGGATACCCCGCCGTTGCACGCGGGTTTCCTCTTCTGGACCCAAACGAGCCACGAGATCGTACTCGTCGCCGGGCTGGCCGGCTTCGAGATAGCGCCCATACTGCAAGGCGATTGTCTTGTAGAGGATCATATTTTCGTCTCAGAACAATGAATTCAAAGATCGCGGTCTCGATCAGCGATTGTCATTTAACCATCTAATGCTGTGCAAGATAGGAATCGAACATAGTTTTTTGAATCTTGGGCTTGTAAAAGTTGGAGGCCTAGTCGTCGGGAAAGCAGGAGGATTGGCAAAACGCCAGCACAAATGCTTGTATTCAAAACGGCGACGATGCGCTTATGGCAAAAAAACAGCTACCAATTGGACATGGCGTGGTGACGGCTGCATGCAGAACCCCATAGGCCGCATTGCCCTAAAAGTTCGAAGAAACTCGCAAATTAACAAAAAAATATGGAGAATTTTCCACCAAAGGAAAATCTTGCTGCCAAAAAGGAAGATCTATGGGTGTCGGATCATTGTTAGGTTTTGGTGGAGCCTAGGGGAGTCGAACCCCTGACCTCTTGCATGCCATGCAAGCGCTCTCCCAACTGAGCTAAGGCCCCATCATTGTACCGTCGGTACGGTGGACGGACGTTTAGGAGACAGCGGCAGCGAGTGCAAGTCCAAAGTTTGAATCGGGCGCGAATTTTCACCCGAGCTGCTCCTCAGGTGAAAAAGGCGACCCTGGGGATCGCCTTTTACTTGGTCAGTTGTCGTCGTCTGATGACATGTCGGTGATGTCGTCCAGAGAAACATCATCATTGTCGTCATCATCATCGTCCAGCAGATCGTCATCCAAATCCACGTCGACGTTGTCATCATCGTCCAGAACCAGATCGTCATCCGCCGTGTTTTCACGTGCTTTGACCGAAGCTGCGTCTTCTGCATCCGCCGAGATCATACGGCTTTTGGATGTTTCAAGCTCCACGATCTCGCCAGTGTAGGGGCTGATGATCGGGTCCTTGTTCAGGTCGTAAAACCGCTTACCGGTTGTCGGGCAAACACGCTTTACGCCCCATTCTTCCTTGGGCATGTCAAATCCCCTTGATATCAGGTGAGTCGTCTAAATGATTCAGCTCACCTGCCACAGGCAGAGGGCACTGTCAAAGTCTTTGCGCAAGAGAGGTCGCGATATGGGAGAGCACGCATTGCCAGGGACACCGCCGGTGCCACTGAGATTGCGCAAATCGGCTCGGGCGCGGCGTATCAGCCTGCGAATCTCCCAGCTGGATGGGCGCGTCACGTTGACTTACCCGAATGGCGTGCCGGAATCTGAGGCCTTGAGTTTTGCGCGCACCAAAGAAGGGTGGATCCGGCAGCATCTTCAGGGTCGGCCCGATATGACCACCGTGCAGTTTGGGCAAGTGATCCCGATCGAAGGGAAAGCGCGCCGAATCGTTCCTGCAACCGGGCGGCGGGTTCTGCTGAATGCAGATGAGGTTGCCGTGCCCACAGGAGCCGAGGCCCGCAGGTTGGGCCGGTTCCTGAAGGAACTGGCGCGGGACCGGTTGACCGGAGCCTGTGATGATTATGCAGGCATGCTGGGGCGTTCGTACACGACACTCAGCCTGCGTGACACGCGGTCGCGTTGGGGGTCGTGCAGCTCGCATGGCGGATTGATGTTTTCGTGGCGCCTTATTCTGGCGCCTCCTGATGTGTTGCACTATGTTGCGGCGCATGAGGTGGCACATCTTGCCGAGATGAACCACTCACCTGCCTTCTGGGCGCAGGTCGAAAAGATATTTGGCCCGTATAAGCCGCCCCGCCGCTGGTTGCGCGACAACGGGGCCGAGTTGCATCGCTACAGATTTGATACCGAGCCGAGTTGACGTGGCGCCTTTTTGTGATCACATGAGCATATGTTGACCGCGCGCCCTTCCGAAACCCAGACCGCAACACATGACCGGGTGTACCGGGCACTGCGATCCCGGATCATGCATGGTGAGATGGCACCGGGGCAGGCCCTGACCCTGCGGGGCATCGGCAAGGAGTTCGGCGTCTCAATGACCCCGGCGCGAGAGGCGGTGCGCCGCCTGGCCGCAGAAGGGGCATTGTTCCTGTCTACATCGGGCCGGGTATCGACCCCGGAGCTGACGAATGACCGGATTGAGGAACTGGCTGCCTTGCGCGCCTTGCTTGAGGTCGAACTGGCAAGCCGGGCCTTGCCCAGGGCACACATGGCCCTGATCGATAGGTTGCAGAGCATCAACATGACAGTTGCCGAGATGGTGACCAAACGGGATGCGGTTGGCTATATCCGTTCGAACCTGGAATTTCACAGAACCCTGTATCTGCGCGCTCAGGCTCCTGCGATGCTGGCCATTGCCGAAACCGTCTGGCTGCAGCTTGGGCCGACGATGCGGGCGCTTTACGGACGTCTCAGGCGCGCAGAGCCGCCACATTACCACAAGCTGATCATCGCCGCGCTCAAGGCCGGGGACGAGCCGGGATTGCGGCTGGCAGTGCGCTCGGATGTGACACAAGGGCTGCGTTTGCTGGTCAGCTGAGCGGCTTCCTGCCGACATCGTCAAAGCGCCCGTCCAAGGTGTCACTGTTCTGGCCTGTGCAACCCGGCTGGGTTACTCTTGCGGCAAATCACAAACAAGAGCAGACCCAAACCATGATCACTCGCCGGACCTTTTCCATTTGCCTCGGATCAACGCTTTTGGCCGCCTGCACGGGTGGTGCCGCTCCGTCCGGCACGCCTGCAACCCGGATGCGGGCTGTTCCCAATGCCGGGTGGGATGCCTGGGTTGCCGGTTTCAAGGGCAGGGCAGTGTCGCAGGGAATATCTCGGACAACCGTTGACCGCGCCTTTCAGGGGGCTGGGTATTTGCCCGACGTAATCGAACGCGACCGAAATCAGGTCGAATTCAAGCGCAGCCTCGAAGATTACCTAGCCATCGCGGCGTCGGACGAGCGGATCAGCACCGGCCAGCAGATGCTGCGGCAACATAACGGCACCCTGTCGCGGATCGAGACGCAATATGGCGTTGATAAGGAAATCGTCGTGGCCGTCTGGGGGCTGGAAAGCCGCTATGGCGCGCGCCGCGGTGATGTGCCCGTTGTATCGGCGTTGTCGACGCTGGCTTATGATGGCCGGCGCGGGCAGTTCTTTGAAAGCCAGCTGATCGCGGCGATGAAGATCCTCCAGAACGGCGATACCACGCCTGCCAACATGACCGGCAGTTGGGCCGGGGCGATGGGGCACACGCAGTTCATTCCGACCTCGTATCTTGCCTATGCCGTGGATTTCACCGGCGACGGGCGGCGCGACATCTGGTCAGATGATCCGACAGATGCGCTGGCCTCGACGGCGGCTTATCTGGCGCGTGCAGGTTGGGTGCGGGGCCAACCGTGGGGCGGAGAGGCGGGGCGTGTATCCGGTGCTCCGGTAGCCGTGTTGCAGCCGCAAACACCCGGCCCCCGCATCGCTGTGTTTCGCAATTTCCAGGTGATCAAACGCTACAACAACTCGGACAGCTACGCGATTGGTGTCGGTCATCTGGCCGACAGGATCGCGGGCGGGGCGCCGTTTCAGGCCTCGTTTGGGCCGGACGCAAGTGGGCTGACACTGGACGACCGCAAGGAATTGCAGCGCCGCCTGACATCTGCGGGGTATGACACGCAGGGCGCAGATGGCGTGATCGGAAACAACACCACCACAGCCATCAGCGCTTATCAAAGCGCCAATGGTCTGCCGGTGACAGGTGAGCCTTCGGTTGCGTTGTTGCGCAGGTTGGGTGGCTGACCGTTACGCCGCCAGCCCTTTAGACCCGATATCAAGGAACTTCTGACGGCGGTCTTTTATCAGGGCCGCCCCGTCCTTGCCGTCCAATTCCGCCAACATGGCGGTGATGGCCGCGCGCACCGACTCAACCGTAGACGGGCGATCGCGATGTGCGCCACCCTTGGGTTCCGGGATGATCCGGTCACACACACCCAGTTTGTGCAAATCCTGAGCGGTCAAACGCAGCGCTTCGGCCGCTTCACGCATCTTTTCGGCATCTTTCCACAGGATCGATGCACAGCCTTCCGGCGAGATCACCGAATAGACCGAATGCTCCAGCATCGCCACACGGTTAGCGGTCGCAAACGCCACAGCGCCGCCCGAGCCGCCTTCGCCGATGATGACCGAAACCAGCGGCACGCCGATTTTCAGGCACATCTCGGTCGACCGGGCAATCGCCTCGGATTGACCGCGTTCCTCGGCCCCTTTGCCGGGATAGGCACCGGCGGTGTCGATCAGGGTAATGACAGGCAGGCCAAAACGCCCCGCCATCTCCATCAGGCGCACGGCCTTGCGATAGCCCTCGGGGCGGGCCATCCCGAAATTGCGTTCGATCCGCGACTTGGTATCGCTGCCCTTTTCGTGGCCGATCACCATCACCGGCTGATCGTTAAAGCGCGCAAGACCACCGATAACGGCCAGATCGTCGGCAAAGTTCCGGTCACCAGCCAGCGGTGTGAACTCGGTGAACAATGCGTCCACGTAATCCTTGCAATGCGGGCGTTCCGGGTGACGCGCCACCTGGCACTTCCGCCAGGGTGTCAGGTCGCGATAGAGTTCATCCAGCAGCTTGGAGGCTTTGGCATCCAGCGCGGCGGCTTCTTCGGCCACATCCATTTCTTCGTTGGCACGGGCCAGCGCGCGCAGCTCTTCAGCTTTGCCTTCGATCTCGGCCAGCGGTTTTTCGAAATCCAGATACTGGGTCATGACGCCTCATCTGCGTGAATTTTCCTAGCTATATGCCGCTGGCTGGCCTCAGATGCAACTAGATGACACGGAAGCGGCATCTTTCATGTCAAAAGCCGTTGATCAGATTAAGAGATTCGTTTGCTTGCCAGCACATTCCCGACATGCCCAGCAAAACAATCACTGAAATCGACCATTGAGGAAACTCACCCCGGCCAAAGCACGGGATAGAGCGAAACCACAAGCAGCACAGCCATTGTCCAGTTGAATACGACCAATCGGCGCGGGTTCGTCAGCATCCGGGCCATCTGCTGTCCCAGAACGGTCCATGTGCTGACGGACGGTAAGTTGACGGCTCCGAAGACAAACGCAACGATGGCAATCGCATACATCGTCCGATCTGGTGTATAGGCCGTGGTGGCGGTCAGGGCCATGGCCCAGGCTTTTGGGTTTACCCATTGAAACGCTGCGGCTTGCAGAAATGTCATGGGCACGCCGGTGGCTTCGGCGCTGTTTGCCGGCGCGGCATGCGCGATCTTCCAGGCCAGATAGAGCAGATAGATCACCGACAGGACTTTCAACACCGTATAGCTGACGGGATACCGGTCAAAGACCTGCACCAGACCGGCCCCGACAAGCAGCACCATGAAGGTAAAGCCAAGCCCAATGCCCAACATATGCGGGATCGAGCGTCGGAAGCCGAAATTCGCCCCCGAAGCCATCAGCATCAGGTTGTTCGGCCCCGGTGTGATCGAGGTTACGAAGGCAAAGGCGATCAGGGCCATCAGGATGTCATAAGTCATGGAGCGAAGTATTGTCCGCGCTGCGGCAAATGAAATTGCTTTTTTGTGCGTGTTTCCTGTAATTGTGCAATCAATGATGAAGAATGACCGGATAAACCGCCAGATATTGCAAGAGCTATCTCGCGACGGACGGATCAGCAATCTGGATCTGGCCGAGCGTGTGGGCCTTTCCCCTTCTGCTTGTCTGCGCCGCGTGCAAGAGCTTGAAAAGACCGGGGTGATCACGGGGTATCGCGCAGTTCTGGACCCGGCGGCGATGGGTATCGGCTTTGTCGCCTACATCGGTGTAGGGCTGGGCGAGCATACGAAGGCCGCGCAGGAGGGGTTTGAACGCGCGCTCCAACAAGCGCCGGAAGTTGTTGAGTGCCACAACATCACGGGAACAATCGAATACTTGCTGCGGGTCGAATGTGCAGACCTGCCGTCTTACAAGACCTTCCATACCGAGGTGTTGGGAACGCTGCCGCATGTCACCTCGATCACATCCTATGTGGTTATGGGTTCGCCCAAGAATTTACGGGCGTGACGTCTTGAATTGTGAAGGCACACTCACTTGCAGGGCGAAAACTCACGGCCTAATGTCGTGGAAATGACGTTGCCAGTGGATATGCACAGCCATAACGGCACGCAAACAGGGAGATTACGATGAAACGCGTTCGAACAGTGGCGGCCGCAGTTGCCTTGTCAGTGGTTGCCGGGGCCGCCTTGTCTGCCCCGCTGAAACTGCAACCTGCCAACCCGCAGCCTTCTCCGAAGGCGGGGCTGAATGTGAAATATGTTGGTACAGGTAATCAACACAAGAAGATCCGCGATCTGAGTCAGGCAAAAAGCATGCTGTCCAAAGCACAGCCTGGGCAACCGTTGCAGGGATTGGATTACAGGGACACCAATCAGGGTGACAATGTCATGACATTCGACGGAGCTTACAATGTTGCCGCCGAGATTACGGGATATATGCGGTTCGACTCGCCTGGGGTTTACGAGTTGGAAACCTGGTCGAATGACGGGATAGAAGCATTCGTCGGAGGCCAGAATATCGGCTATGTCACGGGTATTCAGGGCTGCGAGGCCAACCAGCGGACCGAAGTCGAAGTGCCCAAGGCCGGGTGGTACCCGCTCAAGATCATCTATTTCCAGAAGCTTGGAACATCCTGTCTGATGATGAAGTCGGGTAAAAAAGGCGAAAGGTTCACCTGGACGCCGAATGCTGTCTTTGGGCGGTGACGCCAGAAAACACCTGAAAAAGGCGCCGGGTCAGGCGCCTTTTTTGTTTCTCAGCCGTTGGCCGCGATCAGTTCGGCCTGTGCCACGATCACCTCGGCCTGCTTGATCGACGCGATGTCGACCAGACGTCCTTTGTAAACTGTCGCACCTTCGCCATTGGCTTTGGCCTGTTCCATCGCGGCGAGAATCTCTCGGGCCTCTGACACGGCTTCTTCTGATGGGGTGAACACCTGATTGGCCAGCGCGATCTGCTTGGGGTGGATCGCCCATTTACCGACCATGCCCAGCGTGGCCGAGCGTTTGGCCTGCGCAATGTACCCCTCGTCATCGCTGAAATCACCGAAGGGCCCGTCGACTGGCAGCACGCCATGGGTGCGGCACGCGGCAACGATGGCGGCCTGCGCCCAGTGCCATGGATCGGACCAGTGTTTCGCACCCTCGTGCAGCATGTAATAGTTTTCCTGCGTGCCACCGATGCCGGTGGTTTGCATCCCCATCGAAGCGGCAAAATCAGCCGCGCCAAGGCTCATAGCCTGCAAACGAGGCGAGGAGGCCGCGATTTCTTCGACATGGGCGATGCCAGCCGCGGATTCGATGATAACTTCGAAGCTGATCGGTTTGGCACGACCTTTGGCGCGTTCGATGGCGGTAACCAGTGCGTCTACCGCATAGACATCCGCCGCGCAGCCGACTTTGGGGATCATGATCTGATCCAGACGGTCGCCCGCCTGTTCCAGTACATCGACAACGTCGCGATACCAGTACGGGGTGTCCAATCCGTTGATGCGAACGGACATGTATTTGTTGCCCCAATCCACGGTGTTCAGTGCTTCGATGACATTGGCGCGGGCCGCATCCTTGTCCGAAGGTGCAACCGAGTCTTCAAGATCGAGGTTGATCACATCTGCGGCGGATGCTGCCATCTTCGGGAACAGTTTGGTGTTCGACCCCGGGCCAAACAGCTGACAGCGATTGGGGCGCGCCGGTGCGGCAGGTTGGATGCGAAAGCTCATCTGGACCTCGTCTGAGTAATGAAATTACGATTTTTCTGCTCAATGAGGTATTAAATTGCGTGGTGCGGCGCAAGAGCGATTGTGCATCTGCGGCAATGCGGTTGCAGAAAGCGGCTTCAAAACTGCCCGACTGGGGCGATTAAAGTTTAATCATTTTGAAAACTTCGAAGATTTTTGCGCATATTGCGAATATTGCACAAGAAACTCGCGCATAGCTCGTGGTTGACGGGCCAAAACGCGAAGCGCTCGTTTTGCCGCTTCTCTAGCCTGCCCCGGAATCAAAGGAGTGACCGCAATGATCGAGACACCGTACCTGCTGTTCCTGGGCGATGCGCCCGACCAATTGGCGGCCAAAGTGGCTGTTGGGATCAAGGACTGGCGTCCGGAAAACGCCGTGGGCCAGTATCGAATGGATGGCTGCAAGGCCGATCTGGGCCTGATTGACATGACCCTGACCGAAGCGAAAGAAGCCGGAGCCAAGACGCTGGTGATCGGCGTGGCAAACCGCGGCGGTGTGATCAGCCAGGACTGGAAAAAGGTTCTGGTTATGGCGCTTGAGGAAGGGTTCGACCTGGCCTCGGGATTGCATAACCTGCTGCGGGATGAGCCCGACCTGGTAGCCGTTGCCGAAGCAACCGGGCGAAAACTGCATGATGTACGGGTGCCCGAGATCGATTATCCGATCGCAAACGGGATCAAGCGCAAGGGCAAGCGGTGTCTGGCCGTCGGAACAGACTGTTCGGTTGGCAAGATGTACACCGCGCTGGCGATGGACGCCGAGATGCGTGAGCGCGGGATGAAATCGACCTTCCGCGCGACCGGCCAGACCGGCATCCTGATCACCGGTGACGGTGTGCCGCTGGACGCAGTCATTGCCGATTTCATGGCTGGTTCGGTCGAATGGCTGACACCGGACAATGACGAGGATCACTGGGATCTGATCGAAGGGCAGGGATCATTGTTCCACGTATCCTATTCCGGCGTGACCATGGCACTGATCCATGGCGGCCAGCCGGACGCCCTGATCCTGAGCCATGAACCGACCCGTGCGCATATGCGCGGCTTGCCAACCTATCAACTGCCGACATTGGAGGCCCTGCGCGACACCGCGCTGGCACTGGCCAAAGTGGCAAACCCGGATTGTCAGGTTGTTGGCGTTTCGGTCAACACGCAGCACATGTCCGAGGCTGACGCGACCGCCTACCTGGCCAAGATCGAAGCGGATATGGGCCTGCCTGCGACCGACCCGTTCCGCTTTGGTTCGGGCAAGCTGGTGGACGCGCTGGCCGCAATGTGATCTGAACAATGCGCCGGAGGCGGGGCTGTTTCGCCTCCGGCGTGAGTATTTGGGAAAAGATGAAGGAACGGGTGCGTGCAGATTGAGGTTTCTCGCGATGTGTTCCGGCTGGCGCAGGTCTTCACCATCTCGCGCGGGTCGCGGACCGAAGCAAAGGTGCTGACGGTTCGGGTGTCGGACGGAACTCATCAGGGCTGGGGCGAATGCGTTCCTTATGCGCGTTATGACGAAACGCTGGAGTCCGTAGAGGCCGAGATTGCCGGTCTGCCCGCGGATGTCAACCGCCGGTCGCTGATGGGTCTGCTGCCAGCAGGTGCCGCGCGAAACGCCGTGGATTGCGCCTTGTGGGATCTGGAGTGCAAACGAACCGGCAAACGCGCCTGGGACCTGGCAGGTCTGCCCAAGCCCGGCCCCGAGATCACCGCCTATACATTGTCGCTGGACACCCCCGAGGCAATGCAGGCGCAGGCCGCCGGGAACGCGCATCGCCCGCTTTTGAAGATCAAGCTGGGCACGCCCGATGATATGCCCCGACTTGAGGCAGTGCGAGCAGGGGCGCCGAACTCCAAGATCATTGTGGATGCAAACGAAGGCTGGTCGGCCGAGGTTTACGCCGACCTCGCCCCGCATCTGGTGCGGCTGGGCGTGGCGTTGGTGGAACAGCCCTTGCCCGCAGGAGATGACGACGCATTGATCGGGATGAAGCGCCCGGTGCCAGTCTGTGCTGACGAGTCCTGCCATGACCGCGCCAGCCTGCCCAAGTTGAAGGGCAAATATGATGTCATCAACATCAAGCTCGACAAGACCGGGGGCCTGACCGAGGCGCTGGAGTTGCGCACGGCGGCAGTTGCCGAAGGCTATGACATAATGGTGGGATGCATGGTTGGCAGCTCGCTTGCCATGGCGCCTGCGACATTGCTGGCACAGGGCGCGATGGTAACGGACCTTGACGGCCCGCTTCTATTGGCCGAAGACCGCGACACCCCGCTGAATTTTGACGACGCCGGAGTGCACCCGCCTGCGGCCGCACTTTGGGGCTGAGGAGACGAACATGACACGTACCGTTTACGTAAATGGCGAATACCTGCCCGAGACTGAGGCCAAGGTTTCCATTTTTGACCGTGGCTTCCTGTTTGCGGACGCGGTTTACGAAGTCACCAGTGTGCTGGACGGCAAGCTGATCGAATTCGAAGGTCACTCAGTCCGTCTGAAGCGTTCGCTGGACGAGCTTGAGATGGCCGAGCCCTGCACCAAGGATGAACTGCTGGAGATCCACCGCAAGCTGATCGAGCTGAACGGCATCGAGGAAGGTCTGGTCTATTTGCAGGTCTCGCGCGGCAGCGATGGCGACCGGGATTTCGTGTTTCCGTCGGCAGATACCAAGCCCAGCCTCGTTCTGTTCACGCAGAACAAGCCCGGGCTGGCTGACAGCCCGGCGGCAAGGAAAGGTGCCAAGATCATCTCGATCGAAGACATCCGCTGGGGCCGCCGTGACATCAAAACGGTGCAATTGCTTTACCCGTCGATGGGCAAGATGATGGCCAAGAAAGCGGGGTGCGACGACGCATGGCTGGTCGAGGACGGCTTTGTGACCGAGGGCACCAGCAACAACGCCTATTTCGTCAAGAACGGCAAGATTGTTACCCGCCCTCTGTCCAACGATATCCTGCACGGTATTACCCGAAAGGCCGTGCTGCGGATGGCGGCTGAGGCGCAGATGGTGGTGGAAGAGCGTCTGTTCACCATCGACGAGGCCAAAGAGGCGGACGAGGCATTCACAACTTCGGCCAGTGCTTTTGTGATGCCGGTGGTCGAGATCGACGGTGTGGCGCTGGGCGACGGAACACCGGGTCCGATTGCCAAGCGTTTGCGCGAGATTTATCTGGACGAAAGCCGCAAGGCGGCGATCTGAAGAAAAAGGCCCGCTGCAGCGGCGGGCCTTTTCTCAGGCGTCAGCCTTTTTTGGTGACATTTTCTTCGAAGGCAACCTTGAAGGCGTCTTGTTTCTCGGGGCTGGCTTCGGTCTGGTAGTTGGTCTTCCACTCATCCATGGTCATGCCGTAAAAAACTTCGCGGGCTTCTTCCTTGCCCATCTCGATGCCTTTTTCATTGGCTGCTTCCTGATACCAGCGCGACAGGCAGTTTCGGCAGAATCCAGCAAGGTTCATCATGTCGATATTCTGCACATCGGTACGGTCTTCCATCAGGTGCTTTTGCAGCCGACGAAAGGCGGCAGCCTGAAGTTCGATTTCGGTTTGCTTGTCCATCTTGTGGCTCCGGAAGGCAGTGTGTGTTGCGTCTGACCTAACAATCCTGCCGTGTCGTTACAACAACGGCGCTTGTGGTCAGCGCTACCTACATCAGTTTCAAGGCCAGCCAGGGCACGATGCAAAAGATCAGTGTCAGGATCTTGTAGTTGGCAAGGTATCTGAAATAGGCACGTTTCACGTCGGCGCGATCCATCTGAAACATCCTGCCGTGAATGCCAGCGATCCAGTCCTGCAAAAGCAGAATCATGACGGTGGTGAACAGCAAAACCGCGATATTAAGCGTGGCCATCCAACCGAAAAACGTTGTCAGAAACTCATGTGTCATGACGATCCCCTTTCCCGCATTATATGGGGATCAGAGGCATTGCTCACAATGGCGTGAGGGGTGGAACGTCCCTGAAAACCTTGCGGTCAAAGGTCGCTGGCGTCCAGCGCTTCTTGCAGGATTACCGCCAGCCGCTCGGCCCAATGCCGTTGTCCGGCATGATCGGCGATCAGATCATTGCGTAGCTCGATCAATGCATTGGGACGGCCAAAAGCGGTGCAGTGCTTGTCAATCGCATCACCCGGCAAAACGCCGGTATAGGGTTCATTAACACCAACGCACAGGTCATCTTCCTGTTGCAGCCGTTCGATCAAAGGACGCGAGAACCGCTCGTCCGGCGTGTGCAGCACACCAATGTGCCACGGACGCGGATCACGTCCGCGCAGCTGACGCGTGAAGGAATGCATCGACACAATTACCGCATGTGGAAGTGCCGCCAACTCGGCCAACGCTGTGTGGTAGGGGCGATAGCACATGTTCAGGCGGCGTTCGCGTTCGGCGGCATCGGCATTGCGGTTGCCGGGAATGATCGACCCGTCATACAGTTTCATCAACAGCGTGGGGTCATCTTCCCCTCGGTTCGGGTCGATTACGAGGCGCGAGAAATTGGCGGCAATCACCGGCGCGTTCAGAATCTCGCCCAGATGTTTTGATACCTCATACGCGCCGACATCATAGGCGATATGGCGCTCCATATCCTCGCGCGGCAGGCCAAGGTCTCCGTCATTGACCTCGGGGGGGACGATGTTGGTTGCGTGGTCGCATGTGATCAGCCATCGGGACGGGCGATCCGCGCCGTGAACAAAAAACGGGGTGTAAGTCATAAGCCTGTCATCTAGTTTGTCGCAGGTGTAGGGCAGTTGCTTTAAAAAGGGAATTGCGCAATAAGCGCCACAGCAGTGTTTGCGGTAACATTTTGCAAAAGCTGATCTGCGCAATCTGAACCGGCATGAGGAGGTCAAGACCAATGCGACGCCTGAGAAATGTAAAAATCGTGGCGACGCTGGGACCGGCGTCCAGTGACTATGACACCATTCGCGCCCTGCACGAGGCCGGGGCGGATGTGTTCCGTCTGAACATGAGCCACGGCAGCCATGATGAGATTCGCGAACGCCACAGGATCATTCGGCAGGTTGAAAAGGATCTGGACAGCCCGATTGCCATTCTGGCTGATCTTCAGGGCCCCAAGCTGCGGGTTGGTGTTTTTGCAAATGATGCTGAGGAACTGGAAGAGGGCGCGGCGTTCCGTCTGGACCTTGATCCAGCCCCCGGCGACACCACCCGCGTGTGCCTGCCGCACCCCGAGATTTTCGCGGCCCTTGAACCGGGCGCGCGCCTTCTGGTCAATGACGGCAAGATCCGTCTGATCGTTGAGGATTGTGGTCAGGACTTTGCCAATTGCACAGTTGAGGTCGGCGGTACGATCTCGAACCGCAAAGGTGTGAACGTCCCGGATGTGGTGCTGCCGCTGGCGGCCTTGTCGGAAAAGGACCGTGGTGATCTGGAGTTTGTCTGCCAGTTGGGCGTTGACTGGCTGGCGCTGAGTTTCGTGCAACGCGCCAAGGATGTGTTCGAGGCCCGCGCGCTGGCTGATGGACGCGCCGCGATCCTGTCGAAGATCGAAAAGCCGGCGGCGGTCGAGGCGTTCGACGACATCCTTGATGCGTCGGACGGGATTATGGTGGCGCGGGGCGATCTGGGTGTGGAACTGCCGGTATCTGCGGTGCCGCCCATTCAAAAGAGGCTGGTCCGCAAGTGCCGTAGTGCCGCCAAGCCGGTCATTGTCGCCACCCAGATGCTGGAAAGCATGATCGAAAGCCCGATGCCCACCCGCGCCGAAGTGTCGGATGTGGCCACCGCGATCTATGAGGGCACGGACGCCATTATGCTCAGCGCGGAATCGGCGGCAGGTGCTTATCCGGTTGAGGCTGTGCAGACCATGAATAAGGTCGCCATCGAGGTCGAGGCCGACCCGACCTATTCCCAGATTATCGCCGCGTCCCGCACGGCAAAAGGAAGCACTGTGGCCGATGCCATTGTTGCGGCTGCCCGCGAGATTGCTGAAAAGACCGATATCAAGGCCATCTGCTGCTTTACGCAAAGTGGAACCACCGCCTCATTGACAGCCCGTGAACGTCCCGGTGTTCCGATCATTGCGATGACATCGCTGATGGGAACTGCGCGAAGGCTTTGCCTGAGCTGGGGTTGCAATTGCGTCATGACGCCAGAACTCCAGCGGTTCAAAAGCGCCGTGGTCAACGCGGCCCGCGCGGCGCGGGCAGGGGGGTTTGCAACCGAAACCGATCAGATCGTGGTTACGGCCGGTGTCCCGTTCAACGTACCGGGCACGACTAACATTCTGCGCGTGGCCCCGTGTGATGAACGGCTGATCTACAGCACGGATCCGGAATAACCGAAGGCCGACACTCGGGCCCGAGTGTCGTGTCAGCCAACCGGCTCTTTTACAATCTCCATAACTGTAAAAGAGCTGGTCTGGTGTATGCCCGGCAGCTTGTTGATCTTCTCGCCCAGCACCAGCCGGAAATGCGCAATATCGCGCGTTCGAACGGTCAGAAGATAATCAAACGAGCCCGCCACCATCAGGCAGCTTTCGATTTCCTGAACACTCCGAACGGCTTCATTGAATTTCACAAGGGATTGTTCCGCAGTTGCGACCAAGGATACCTGCACCACGGTCAGCAGTGCCAGCCCCATTCTTTCTTTGTCGACAACGGCTCTGTACCCTTTGATATAGCCATTCTTCTCAAGTCGTTTTACACGCTCGGAACAGGGCGTATTGGTCAGGTTCACACGCGCCGCCAACTCAACTATCGAGAGCCTGCCATTGGCCTCCAGCTCGTGCAGGATGCGTTGATCGATATTGTCTAAATCTCTGCTAATCAGTAAAATTCCCTGTATTTTTGGCGTAATACGATAAATTACACTGAAATTGGCCCAAAAAAATCTCCAATTCCTAGTGAAATTTCCTAATACTTACCAAAGGGCGGTCTTGTTGAAAAGTTCCAAGTTCCGGCCGCCCTGCCGGGGGCGTGGGCCCCGGCCTTAACAACAAAAACGGAGGAACGAAATGACAACAAAGATTGTCATAGGACTCGACGGGACTGAAACCGGCGAGCGTGCGATTGCCTTTGCCAAGGATTTGGCAAAGCTGATCGGAACGTGCGATTTGCTGGTCGCTTATGTGATCGAATGGTCACCTTACACATTCCAGACACCTGAAGAAAACGCCCAGCGCCACAAGCGCCGCGAAGAAGAGGTTGACCTGGCAATGTCGCGTGTCGTGACACCTGCTGTAGAGGCCCTCAGGGCTGCGGGATTCGAGGCGCAGGGCATTGTGCGCCATGGCGATGTTGCGGAAACGCTGAACGCCATCACGGTCGAAAACGGAGGCTCGCAAATCGTCGTGGGTCGGGCATCTGCGGACGGGATCAAGAAACGCCTGTTCGGCAGTTCGACGCAATATCTGGTAATGCATGCCGACGTTCCGGTTACGGTCGTGAACTGAGGGGAGGGCTAAAATGAGAACGCTAAAAACACTTGGCGCCGTAACGGCCGCCACCATTGCCGCCAGCCCTGCCCTTGCACAAGAGGCGCCGGGACTGGATGAAAAAATCAATCAGGCCTTTGCAAACCTGACCGGACCGTTTGTCAGCTTCATCTTTGCACCGCTGCCCGGAACCAGCTTTCCGTGGATCGTCATGTGGCTGGTGATTGCTGCATCGGTTTTCACACTGTATTTCGCGCTTGTGCAGCTGCGGTTCTTTGGTCACGCGATCAGCCTTGTCAAAGGTGACTATTCCGATCCCAACGACGCGGGCGAGGTCAGCCACTTTCAGGCATTGGCCACGGCGCTGTCCGGAACTGTGGGCTTGGGGAATATCGCGGGTGTGGCCGTTGCCATTGGCATCGGTGGGCCGGGTGCAACATTCTGGATGATCCTTGCGGGCCTTCTGGGCATGGCATCAAAGTTCACCGAATGTACGCTGGGCGTGAAATACCGCAACGAATACGAAGACGGCACCGTTTCAGGTGGCCCGATGTATTACATGTCCAAGGGCTTTGACGAGCTGGGTCTGCCCGGTGGCAAGATCCTGGCGGTGCTGTTCTCGATCTTCTGTATTCTGGGCGCGTTGGGCGGCGGGAACATGTTCCAGGCCAACCAGGCACATCAGCAGATCGCAGGTATCGTTGGCGACTATCCGGGCTGGATTACCGGTATTGTTTTTGCTGCGGTCGTGTTCATGGTCATTGTTGGCGGTCTGAAATCCATCGCTCGGGTGACTGAAAAGGTCGTGCCGTTCATGGGTGTGCTGTATGTTGCCACTGCACTGGTCATCATCGCGATGAATGCGGACATGATCGGCTGGGCCTTTGGTCAGATCTTTGCCGGTGCCTTCACGGGGCTGGGCGTTGCAGGGGGCATGGTCGGCGCGCTGATCCAGGGCTTCAAGCGCGCGGCATTCTCGAACGAGGCGGGCGTGGGCTCTGCAGCTATCGCGCACTCGGCGGTTCGGACCAAGGAGCCGATCACCGAGGGTTTTGTATCGCTGCTTGAACCCTTCATCGATACCGTCGTGATCTGTACCATGACGGCGCTGGTGATCATCATCACGCAACAGCTGATCATCGATCCTGAAACCGGCAACTACATGCTGAACGAAGCGGGTTCCGCCATCGCAACAGTGGATGGAAATTCCGGTGTCAGCCTGACTTCTGCCGCGTTTGGCAGCGCGTTCAGCTGGTTCCCGTACATCCTTGCGATTGCGGTGATCCTGTTTGCCTTCTCGACCATGATCAGCTGGTCCTACTATGGCCTCAAGGCCTGGACCTACCTGTTCGGAGAAGGACACACAAAAGAGCTGATCTTCAAGGTCATCTTCTGTGTCTTCGTGGTGATCGGCGCTGCGGCCAACCTCGGCCCCGTTATCGACTTCTCGGATGCGGCGATCTTTGCGATGGCGGTTGTGAACGTCTTTGCTCTCTACTTCCTGATGAAAGTGGTGCGGCAGGAACTGGCGTCCTACTCCGCAAGGCTGAAGAGCGGTGAAATCCGCAAATTCGAACACTAAATCCAATCACCGGGGCGGCTTGTGTCGCCCCGGTGCCTGACCAGGCTGCAAAAAGCACAGATTCTGGTCCAAACCCCCTTGCCAGTATGACCGAACTTGCGTAAACGGCGCATCTGATCGCGTGACCGGCCGAGATGGCATGCCGAGTCGCGTCTGAAACCGAACCCGAAAAAGGAGACGGAAATGCCTAAGATGAAGACCAAATCAAGCGCCAAGAAGCGCTTCAAGGTGACTGCGACCGGTAAGGTCCTTGCTGGCCAGGCCGGCAAACGGCACGGCATGATCAAGCGGACCAAGAAATTCATCCGCGACGCCCGTGGCAACACCACCCTGTCCGCCCCCGACGCAAAGATCGTCAAGGGCTACATGCCCTACGACCGCTAAGAGGAGATGTAAGAGATGTCCCGCGTTAAAGGTGGAACCGTAACTCACGCCCGTCACAAGAAGATCATCAAGGCCGCAAAAGGCTATTATGGTCGTCGCAAGAGCAACTTCAAAGTCGCAACTCAGGCCGTCGACAAGGCCAACCAGTACGCGACCCGTGACCGCAAGAACCGCAAGCGCAACTTCCGCGCGCTGTGGATCCAGCGGATCAACGCTGCTGTGCGCAGCCATGACGAGGCTCTGACATATTCCCGCTTCATCAACGGTCTGAACCTGGCCGGTATCGAAGTGGACCGCAAAGTTCTGGCCGACCTGGCCGTGCACGAACCGGAAGCGTTCGGCGCGATCGTCGCCAAAGCTCAGGCTGCTCTGGCTGCCTGAACCTCTGAAAAGAGACAGTGAAAGAAAGGCCGTCCCTTTGGGGCGGTCTTTTTTGTTGCAACATGCGGTGCATTCCAAGCGCTTCTTGGATCAGGGCATCCATCCCTTCTGCATTGGGATGACGCCAACCAGTTTCAGGCATGACCGGTTTGATCTAGATCATGTAACAGCCCTCGGATCATATTATATATGATTTTATGAATATAAATGAAAAGGGTGAAATCATGACACTAAACTGGAAAGTTGGAGGTGTTCTGCTAGGGCTCGTGTTCTTCGGGGCAGTTCTTCTGGTGAAGCCGATCGGTGTTTCGACCCAATTCGTCATCCTTGACGGAATTATCGCGGACACCGTCAATTCGGAATTCGTGACGCAGACGGATGACGGTTACAGTTCATCCAACGCATACATGGCGAAATCCAATGGCAAATACGCCAAGTACGTATCCAATCCGTTGAATTACAGCTTTGTCTTCGTTTTGGCTATGGCCGCGGGGGCGTTCTTGTCGGTCAAGGCGCGCGGTGGTCTGGAACGCGGAGAGGGCAAGCTGCCCATGATCTGGCGCGAAAACTACGGCGATACGCCCTGGGCTCGAAACCTGGTTGCGCTATTGGGCGGCTTTGTCGTCCTCTATGGGGCCAGGTTGGCGGGTGGGTGCACATCCGGTCACATGATGTCCGGTATGATGCAGACAGCCCTGTCAGGCTATATCTTTGCAGCCGGGGCATTTGCAGCGGCAATTCCTACGGCAATGCTGATCTACCGGAAAGGATAAGGCGATGGAAATCATTCTTGCGATCATCATTGGCGCCGCTTTCGGAGCCGTACTTGACCGGATTGGCGCAGCGAATCCAAATTGGATTGTGGGCATGCTGACACTGCGTCGACTCCAGCTGATGAAAACGATCCTTCTGGCAATCGGAACCGGTTCGATCCTCATGTTCGGCGGGCAGATGCTGGGGTTTGTGGATGTCGGCCATATGTCGGTGAAATCGGCCTATGTCGGTGTCTTCATTGGCGGATTGTTACTGGGTGCGGGCTGGGCTGCATCGGGCTACTGTCCGGGAACAGGGGTCTGCGCCGCTGCGTCCGGTCGCCGTGACGCCTTGTTCTTCATCGTCGGTGGTTTGTTGGGTGCTGCGGCCTATATGGCGACATATCCGGCCTGGAAGGCCACGGGTCTGCTCGATGGAATTGCTGGCGGCAAAGTCACCCTGGGTACAGTTCCGGGATCCGCTTACGAGGGTGTTTTGTTAATGTCCGGCGATATTCTCGGTATCGCACTGGGTGCCGTCTTTGTTCTGGTTGCTTTCGTTCTTCCGGACAGCCTGATCGCAACCGGTGAAAAGGTTGGTGTTGCGGCCGAATAATCACGGCTGAACGTACACATTCACGACCAGCATCCCGACAAAAAAACCGGCGCAACACGCGCCGGTTTCTTTTTTTAGGGATATCGGTGATCTTACCCGAACACACGCCCCAGCGCGCCGTCAACCGCGTCGGTGATCTGGTCGATGTCATCGGCCGTAGCAATCAGCGCAGGCGAGAAGCACAGCGTGTTGTTGCGACCGGGGATCGAGCGGTTGGTGACGCCGATGATCACGCCCTGTGCCATACAGTCGGCAGTAACGGCCTGCGCCAGTTTCTCGTCCACCGGCTCTTTGGTGCCGCGATCCACAACCAGTTCGGCCCCCAGGAACAAGCCCTTGCCGCGCACATCGCCGATGACCTTGTGCTTGTCCATCAGCGCCAGAAGGTTGTTCGTCATACGCGCGCCCATATCCGTGCAGTTCTGCAACAGGTTTTCATCCTGAATGATGCGCATGTTCTCGATGGCCGCTGCCGGACCAGCGGTGCACCCACCAAAGGTCGAGATATCGCGGAAATAGTTCATCGGGTCCGCGGCATCGTCTTTGAACATGTCAAAGACTTCCTCGGTGGTGACCATGCAGGCAATCGCGGCATAGCCTGACGCAACGCCCTTGGCCATGGTCACGAAATCGGGCTTGATACCGTATTGCTGGTACCCGAACCACGTGCCGGTGCGGCCCACGCCACAGACAACCTCGTCGATATGCAGCAGCACGTCGTATTTCTTGCAGATCTCCTGCACGCGCTGCCAGTATCCTTCAGGCGCTTCGATCACACCGCCGCCCGCTGTTACCGGCTCAAGGCACAGGGCGCCAACGGTGTCGGGGCCTTCACGCAGGATGACGGCTTCAATCTGATCTGCGGCCCATTCGCCAAAATTCTCTTTGGGTGCACCATCCAGCTCGTGCTTGCGGTATTCCATGCAATGCGGCACGCGCACGAAATCAGGTGCGAAGGGGCCGTATTGCGCTGTGCGCTCGTCCTGACCGCCTGCCGACATGGTCGCCAGCGTCGAGCCGTGATAGTCCCGGTCGCGGTACAGGATCTTGGTTTTCTTGCCGCCATATTTCTTGTGCGCGATCTGGCGCACCATCTTGAACGCCTTCTCGTTCGCTTCGGAACCTGAATTGGTGTAATAGACGCGGCTCATGCCCGGCATCTTGTCGATCAGTTGCTCGGCAAACAGCGCACCCGGGATCGAACCGGCCGAATTGGCGAAATAGCACAGCTTCATCAGCTGATCGTAAACCGCCTTGCAGATCGATTTGCGGCCATAGCCGACATTGACGGTCCAGACGCCGCCAGAAACCGCATCCAGATGCTCTTTGCCTTTCTGGTCCCAGACACGCATGCCCTTGCCCTCGACAATGATGCGAGGGTCATTGGTTTCAAAGGGTTTATGCTGGATCAGATGGTGCCAGATATGGGCGCGGTCAGCCTCGACTACGCGGGAAAGATCGTTTTCGTTGAACGTGCCGTCCATGACATGTCCTTTCAGTGAGGAAGCGGTGCGCGGGATATGGGAATACCACATCCCAGCATGTGTTTAAGATGCTTCAGATCACCGCGAAAGCCCTGCTGTAGATAGGGCCAGATCGTATCATCCCGTATTGCCAGTCGATTTTGCCGCCGTATTTCTACGGGTTTGTCAGAACGCGAACTTTGTGCTCAATTCGCCCAAACTGCGTTTCGGGAGGACAGCGGATGGCAGCGACACATATCTACGAGCGTCATTTGGACAAATGCCGGGCAAATTACACACCCCTGTCGCCCCTTACGTTCATTGAACGGACGGCGCAGGTCTACCCGGATTATCCATCCGTGGTTTATGGGGATCGCCGGTATTCCTGGGCTGAAACCTATGCCCGTTGCCGGCGTCTGGCGAGTGCGTTGACAGCGCGTGGGATTGGACGGGGTGACACAGTGTCGATTATCGCGGCCAACATCCCGGAAATGTACGAGGCGCATTTTGGCGTGCCCATGACGGGCGCTGTTCTGAACGCAATCAACACGCGGCTGGATGCACCGATTGTCGCATTCATCCTGAACCATGCCGAAGCCAAGGCGCTGCTGGTCGACCCCGAGTTTTCGGATGTGGTGAAAGATGCACTGCAACAGGTCGATCATGACATTCTGGTCATCGATATCGAAGACCCCACCTTCGACGGCGGTGAAAAGCTGGGCCGCCTGACCTATGATGCCCTGCTGGCCGAAGGCGACCCAGCGTTTGACTGGTCACTGCCAGCGGACGAATGGGACGCGATCACATTGAATTATACCTCGGGCACCACGGGCAACCCCAAGGGCGTGGTTTACCACCATCGCGGCGCGACCCTGAATGCGCAGTCCGATTTGCTGGACTGGGATATGCCCAAGCATTCGGTCTATTTGTGGACCCTGCCGATGTTCCACTGCAACGGCTGGTGCTTCCCGTGGGCCATGGCAGCCAATGCAGGTGTTTCCGTTTGCTTGCGCGCGGTGCGGGCCGAACCGATCTATGCTGCTTTCCGGGACGAGAAAGTGACCCATTTCTGCGGTGCGCCGATCGTTCTGAACATGCTGGCCCACGCTCCGGATGAGTTGAAGGACTTTGACCACCAGATCAAAGTGATGACGGCAGGTGCCCCGCCGCCTGCGGCCGTGATCGAAGCGATGGAGGCGATGGGTGTCGAGGTCACGCATGTCTATGGCCTGACCGAAACCTATGGGCCTTCGGTTGTCTGCGCATGGAAAGAAGAATGGAACAGCAAAGGGCCTGAAGACCGCGCGGCCCTCAAGGTGCGGCAAGGGGTGCGCTATACCGCGTTGTCCGGACTGATGGTGGCCGACCCGGAAACGCTGGAACCGGTTCCGGCTGATGGCGAAACCATGGGTGAGATATTCATGCAGGGCAACGTGGTGATGAAAGGATACCTCAAGAATCCCGACGCTACCGACAAGGCCTTTCACGGCGGCTGGTTCGCGTCCGGTGATCTGGGTGTCATGCACCCCGATGGCTATATCGCGCTCAAGGACCGTTCAAAGGACATCATCATCTCGGGCGGCGAGAATATCTCATCTGTCGAGGTCGAAGGTATCCTCTACAAGCATCCGGCGGTGATGGAGGCCGCCGTGGTGGCCCGTCCCGATGAGAAATGGGGCGAAACGCCCTGCGCCTTTGTCGAATTGAAACCCGGCGCAGCCGCAACCGAGGAAGAGCTTATCGCCTTCTGTCGAGACCGGATGGCCCATTTCAAGGCACCCAAAACGGTTGTGTTCGGCACTCTGCCCAAGACATCTACCGGCAAGGTGCAGAAATTCGTTCTGCGGGATCAGGCACGGGCGCTGGGTTAAAGATTGTCGAAGATCGACAGGTCCAACGCCAGCATCTCACCCATCCAGATCGCGCGGTCGCGGTGATCCTCCAGATGTTCACCGGTTTCCGGGTGCGTGAAGACCGTCAGGCCCTGCCGGTTCAGCATCAGCCATGGGATGACTTGGTCGAATGCGCTGGCAGCAAAGCCCAGCTGGCAGCTCCAGCGCGAATGGGGGCCGACGTTTCGGGCGTGCATCCGGCCCATTTGAACAGGGAACAGGCGGGCCGCCTCTTCACAGACCTGCCGCGCGGTGTCCTGCGTGTCGGCGTCGAAATAGACATGGGCGTGATAGCCGGTGATCTCGGGCATAGGAACCTCGTCTGCTTTGTTGGCTCAAAGCTAAGGCCTAAAAGGAAAAAAACCTAGCTGCGCATGCACACAGGGTCTGTGCAATGTTAACCCGGCGCATGTGCGTCGGGATGTGCCGCGACAAAGGCCGGGTGATTGGCGCAGGCCTCTTCAACCCGCAGCAGGCGGGGCATATCCGACAAATCAACCTGCCACCGGCGCGCGTTATAGATCTGCGGGATCAGGCAGAGGTCGGCGAGACCGGGCTTTGACCCAACACAGTAGGGGGCCTGTTCGAAATCACCCAACATGGTTTCGAACGCCTGCAACCCGGGTTTGATGAAATTCCGCATCCAGTCGCCGGGCATGTCGGGGGCGTTATGGCTCAGGGTCGTGGCATAGCGCGCAACCGACAGGTTGCAGACTGGGTGGATGTCGACGGCGATCGCATAAGCCAGCGCCTGAACACGCGCGCGTTCCGCCGGATCATCAGGCAGAAGGTTCAACTGCCGGGTCCGGTCCAGATAGTCGAGGATGGCCAGCGATTGCGTCAACCGCAGCCCGTCAATATCCAGAACCGGCACAAAGCCCTGCGGGTTTCGCGCGATATGTTCATCGCCCTTTTGTGCGCCGCCCACCAGATCGACAACAACCGGGCGATACGCGATCCCGGCCAGATTCAGGGCGATCCGCACCCGGTAACTGGCCGAGGATCGCCAATAGTCATAAAGGACGACGTCGCTCACGTCCGGGCCTGTCAACTGTCAGTCAAAGCGGCAGCGCGAAGGGCGTCCGTCAGCACCGTACTGTCACCGATGTGGTTGGCCAACACCAGTACCAGCCGCGCATTCAGCGCGTCGCTGTCTGCTTTTTCCAGGCCTTCATGCGCGGCCAGAAGTTCGGCATAGAAGTCATCGGCGTTTTTGATGTTCGGGGTTAGGATCAGGTCTGACATGGGGCTTACTCCTTACCGCAGGCTCTGCGGATCGCGTGCCGGAAGGTGTTTTCTTCGTAACTGTCACGCCGGGCGGCCACATGCTGGTCCGGGCGGATCAGGTAGACTGCGCTGGTCGCGTCGCCCAGATAGCGGCGTTTGAGGGCCAGTGTCATATCATCCTTGACCGACAGCGCCAGTCGCGTGACCTCGATCCCATCTTCTTCCAGGGTATCTGGGGCGTCTGCATCGATAGTCAAAAGCGTGAACTTGCCTGCAAGCTTGGGCAGCAGAAACTCGTCACCAAGCGGAGCGTCTGGACAGGCCGAACCCGGACGCGTTCCGGCGGGGCCGTTCAGCGCGTCCGCAGAATTCAGCGAAGATCCATCATAGGTGCAGGGCTGGCTCAGGCGGCCAGAATTCACCAGCGGGCGCGCGAAGTCATAATGCTCGCTCAGGTCCAGTACCGCATCGCGCAGGATCCGCGACATCTCGGATTTCGGGGTGATGAAATCGGTCGACCGGCTGGAATTCAGGATGTTCTCGTCCGCCCCGTACACGCGTTCGGCGTTGTAGCTGTCCAGCAGAGTTTCAGGTGCTTTCCCGTCCAGAACCAGCTTCAGTTTCCAACACAGGTTGTCGGTGTCCTGAAGGCCGGAATTGGCCCCGCGCGCGCCAAAGGGGCTGACCTGATGCGCGCTGTCGCCCGCAAACAGGACACGGCCCTTGCGGAAGCTTTCCATGCGACGGCACTGGAACGTATAGATCGAGACCCATTCCAGCTCAAATTCGACATCATCCCCAAGCATCGCCTTGAGGCGGGGGATCACGTTCTCGGGGCGCTTTTCGCGTTCCTTGTCGATATCCCAACCCAGCTGCAAGTCGATGCGCCACACATTGTCGGGCTGTTTGTGCAACAACGCGGATTGCCCGCGATTGAACGGCGGATCGAACCAGAACCAGCGTTCAGACGGAAAATCCGCATCCATGATCACGTCTGCAATCAGGAAGTTGTCTTCAAATATCCGTCCTTCGAAATCAATGCCCAACATCCGCCGGGCAGGGGATGTCGCGCCATCACAGGCAATCAGCCATTCGGCTTCGATTGTGTAAGGTCCTTCTGGTGTCTCGACCTCCAGCCGCACGTGATCGTCATGCGTGCCAATCGCCTCGACCTTGTTGCGTCCGCGTATCTCAATCGGTGCGCCTTCTGCCTGCAACTCGCGGACCCGTTCAACGAAATAGTTCTCAAAATGGTATTGCTGAAGGTTGATGAAGGCAGGGTTGGCATAACCTTCATCCGGTTGCAGGTTGAAGTCATAGACTTGCCGATCATCGAAGAAGACCTTGCCCCGGTCCCACAGGACGCCCTTGTCGACCAGTCGGCGCCCGCATCCCAGCCGGTCGGCAATTTCCAGCGTGCGTTGCGAGAAACAGATGGCGCGGCTGCCGAAACTGACCTTGTCATTCTCATCCAGAACCACGACGTCGACCCCTTGCTGCGCCAGATCAATCGCGGCGGCCAGACCAACCGGGCCCGCGCCGATCACGATAACCTTGCGCCGAACTGGCGTCGGGCTGTCCTGATCCGGACTGCGTTCATAGCCGTAAAGCGGAGTTTCAAAGATCTTGTTCATGGGCTTCCCCCCAAGCAGATGGGCCAAAGTGCTGCATGTCCTGTGCCCCGGCAACATGTGCCGAAGCCTTTGGCATATGGTTTCATTGAATCCCGCCGCCTAAAACGATCTGGATCAAACTGGGCCGTTTTTCCTTACCCTTGCAGGGCCTCCCACATCTCAAGATCGCGCTGGGCGGTCCAGATGCGGGGTGTGTCGATGCCACGGGCTTCGTCGTAGGCGCGGGCGACGTTGAACGGCAGGCAGTGTTCGTAGATCGCGTAATTGGCGAATTTCGGGTCACATTCGGCACGGACGGCATCCCATGCCTCTTTCAGGCTGCCACCGCGCGCCGCAACCCTGGCCGCCGGGCGGTAGGTGCTTTCGACGAAATCGCGGGTGTTTTCGATGGCGGCATTGACCATGTCCTTGCCAACCAGCGCATCGCCGCGTCCCGGTGCGATGGCGTCGACATCGAACCACTTGATCTCGTCCAGCGTGTCGCCCCAGTCGTTGAAATGCCCGTCACCGCAATAGCAGGCCGAGTGATATTCGACGATGTCGCCGGTGAACATCACGTTCTGGTCTGGCACGTGGATGACGATATCACCGGCGGTATGGGCGCGCCCCAGATGCATCAGGTCGATCCGGCGATTGCCCAGATAAACGGTCATCGTGTCGCTGAATGTGGTGGTGGGCCAGGTCAGGCCGGGGATGCTTTCATGCCCTTCGAACAGGCGCGGGAAGCGCTGGAATTCGCTGTCCCAGTCTTCCTGACCGCGTTCCACCACCATGGCGCGGGCCATGTCGGACATCAGGATCTGTTGCGCGCCAAAAGCGCTGGCACCCAAAACCCGCACTGCGTGGTAATGGGTCAGCGCCACATGGGTGATCGGCTTGTCGGTCACAGACCGCACGCATTCGATCACCTTGTTGGCCAGGCGCGGGGTCGCCTGTGCCTCGACGATCATCACGCTGTCATCGCCAATGATCACGCCCGAGTTCGGGTCACCCTCGGCGGTGAAAGCATAAAGCCCTTCGCCCACTTCAGTGAACGAGATTTTCTTTTCCGACATGTCCCCCTGGGACGCGAATGCTTTGGCCATCTTGGTTTTGTCCTTTTGCGGTTGCGCGGAAGGCAGAGGTTGGATGCCTCCGGCGGGAGTATTTGGAAAAAGATGAAGCTCAGTGCGTCATCGCCCGAATGGGGAATTGAGTGCAGGCAGAACGGTGCCGGTGCAATCGCCAAAGCCAATGGTATAGCCATCGCCCCTGGCAGCGCCGGTCAGGGTCATTGTGTCGCCGTCTTCGATAAAGCTGCGGGTCTCGCCGGTCTCAAGCGTAAATGGCTCGCGCCCGGCCCAGCTGAGTTCCATAAGCGAGCCGAATTCGCTGCGTTCCGGCCCCGAGATGGTGCCCGAGCCCAACAGATCGCCCGGGTTCATCGCGCAGCCGCCAATGGCGTGATGGCACAGCTGCTCAGCCGCCGAATAATACATGCGGTTATAGTTGGTCCTGGCGATGACCGAGGCGCGGTCGGCGCCTTCGGGCTGCATCAGAACCTCAAGCTCGATGTCGTATAGCCCGTCCTTGCTGCCCTTGAGATAGGGCAAAAGCTCTTTCTCACGCGGGGGGGTGGGCGCGCGGAACGGCTCCAACGCGGCAGCCGTCACGATCCACGGAGAGATCGAGGTGCCGAATGCCTTGCCCTGGAACGGCCCCAGCGGTTGATACTCCCAGCCCTGGATATCGCGCGCCGACCAGTCGTTCAGCAGCACATAGCCAAAGATCATCGCATCGGCCTCGTCCACCGTGATCGGCTGGCCGAACTCCGACCCGGTGCCGACGATGGCGCCCATCTCCAGCTCGATATCGAGCCGTTTCGAGGGGCCAAAGGACGGCATCTCGGCATCGGGGGCCTTGGTCTGGCCATTGGGGCGGTGGATCGGCGTGCCCGACACCACGACCGAGGAGGCTCGTCCATTGTACCCGATCGGGATATGCAGCCAGTTTGCCGGCAGATCGGGCGAGCCGCGCAGGATGGCGCCCATGTTCTGGGCGTGTTGCTTGCCGGCGTAAAAGTCTGTGTATTCGCTGACAACCAGCGGCATATGCAGCGTGGCTTTGGCCATCGGCACCAGCAGCGGTTCAACAGTCTCCTGCTCTTTCGACCCTTTGGACAGAAGCGCGGTCAGCCGCTCGCGCAGGGCGGCCCAGACGGCGGGGCCTTCTTCCATCAGATCGTTCCAATAGGGCACGTCGAACAGCGGATAGTCGTTCAGCGCGACAAGACCCTCGGCCTCGGCGGCGGTAACGTCGAGGATCATGTCACCGATGGCCACGCCGCAGCGCGGATCATTGCCTTCGGTCGAGAAGACACCGTAAGGCAGGTTGTTCAGTGGAAACGGATGCGCCGCGTCATTGGCCGAGGCCACCCAGGACTTCATCAAAGGCATATTTTGCCCCTATTTTGCTATATTTGGTACGTGGTTCGAAACGATCATAACCCCGAATAGACAGGCGCCAAAGCCCACAGCGGGCGCAGTTGCAGCATGTCGACTGCCAGGGTCCCGTCTTTGTTTTCCGGTTGCGGCGACAAGACGTCTGCAACCGGAATGGGTATGTTCATCGCCGTCAGGACGGGTGCCGTCTGGCGAACCCGGTCTGAGGGTCATTTCTTGCCCGGTGTGCCGTCGAACTTCTTCTCAAGCGATGTCCAGCAGTCGATATAGTCGTCCTGCAGCGGTGCCTCATTGGCGGCAAACGGTGTCAGGTGCTGGGGGAACCGGGTTTCGAACATGAACGACATCGTCTGGTCCAGCTTTTCCGGCCCCAGATTGGAATAGGACGCCTTGTCAAAGGCTTCCCTGTCGGGGCCATGCGGGATCATCATGTTGTGCAGGCTGGTGCCACCGGGAACGAAGCCCTGCGGTTTCGCATCGTATTGACCGTAGATGTTGCCCATCAGCTCGGACATGATGTTCTTGTGATACCAGGGCGGGCGGAACGTATCCTCCATCACCATCCAGCGTTCGCGGAACAGGACAAAGTCGATATTTGCGGTGCCGGGCTGGCCAGAGGGTGCCGTCAGAACGGTAAAGATCGACGGGTCGGGATGGTCAAACAGGATCGCGCCAACCGGGCAATAGTTGCGCAGATCGTATTTGTAGGGTGCATAATTGCCGTGCCACGCCACCACATCCAACGGGCTGTGTCCGATTTTAGTGGTATGAAACTGGCCGCACCATTTGATCGTCACGGTCGACGGGGTTTCACGATCCTCATAGGCAGCGACCGGAGCTTTGAAATCGCGCGGGTTGGCCATGCAGTTGGCCCCGATCGGACCGCGACCCGGCAGTTCGAATTTCTGGCCGTAATTCTCGCAGACAAAGCCGCGTGCCGGGCCTTCCAGAACTTCAACCCGGTACAGCAGTCCACGCGGGATGATCGCGATTTCTTTGGGCTCAAGGTCAATGATTCCCAGTTCAGTCGCAAAGCGCAGGCGCCCTTCCTGTGGCACCACCAGCAACTCGGAATCAGCCGAGAAGAAATAGTCGTCGACCATGGATTCGGTGACCAGATAGATGTGGCAGGCCATGCCAACCTGGGTGTTCACATCCCCCGCCGTCGTCATGGTCCGCATCCCGGTCATCCAGTTCAGACCTTCATCGGAATGCGGCACCGGGTCCCAGCGATACTGGCCCAGGCTGATCACATCCGGGTCGATGCAGGGGGCCGATTTCCAATAGGGCAGGTCGATTTTTTCGTAACGGTGCGAATGCTTTACCGACGGGCGAATACGATAGCACCAGGTGCGTTCAGGCGGGTTGGCGGTAAAGGCCGTGCCGCTCAGCTGTTCACCGTAAAGCCCGTAGTTGCACCTTTGCGGGCTGTTCATCCCCTGCGGCAGCGCATCGGGCAGCGCCTCGGTTTCAAAGTCGTTGCCAAAGCCGGGCATGTAACCGGCATGGGTACCAACAGGCGTTGCTGCTTGCGTCAATGAATGCGGATCCGTCGGACGGTTCATTACGTATTCCTCCGTTTGCTGCTTGTCGGTTAATAGTTGATTTTGTAACTAACAAGCATGACACATGACGAATCTGAAAAAAATGATGACTTTTTCCTGCAGAATTTTCTGCCGTTCCTGCTGAACCAGGCGGCCGAGCGCGCCTCGTTGGAATTTCAGGCTGTCTACAAGGGGCGGTACGGAATGCTCAGAACCGAATGGCGGGTGCTGTTCCATCTGGGGCTGTTTGGCGAAATGACCGCCAAGGAAATTGGTGAACGGGCCAGAATGCACAAGACCAAGATCAGCCGTGCAGTCTCCAAGCTCGAGGAGCGCCGGTACCTGAAACGCACACGGGACGAGGCTGATCGGCGGGCGGAATGGCTGACACTGACACCCGCCGGGCAAGCCGTGTATCGCGACTTGTACGGGGTGGCGGCAAGCTATGACGCCAGGCTGTCGGACCTGTTCAGCGAAAAAGAGGCCGCCTTGCTGCGCCAGATGTTGCGACGGTTGGCTGGTGTGGACTGACCACTGGTAATTGGCACCTGCCGTCCCCAGATATGTGTCATGCTTGATACGGAATTTGAAATGACGTCATTCGAACCTGCCAAGGTGTCCACACACACCCTGATCGACTGGTTGGTCCAGAAGGGGCTTGAGGGTGCCGGGCAGGAAGAGTTGCTGGAAGGCTTCTGCACCAGCCTGGTCGATATGGGCATTCCGCTGATGCGGTTTCATGCGGCGCAGTCGACCTTGCACCCGGTTTATGGCGGAACCGGATATAGCTGGTACAAAAGCACCGGCGGTGAATCCGAGAAGTTTGAAAACACGGATACGCCCAGCGAAATGTGGCAACAAAGCCCGCTTTATGCGCTGCTGAACGAGGATCTGGATGAAATCCGGGTCAAACTGGTCGACCATAATGAACCCAGCCGATTTCCGTTGTTGAACGACCTGAGAGAGGTTGGGGCGACCGATTATTATGCCACCGGCATCTCGTATGAGGGGTCGGGGAAGATGCGCCCCGACGGTACCAAAAAAGTCAGTGATGGCGTCCTGATGTCCTGGGCCAGCGATGCGCCGTCCGGGTTTGATGACAGCGATCTCAGGCACATTCATGCGGTATTGCCGCATCTGGGGCTGGCGCTCAAATCCGCCAAGAACCAGAACCTGACCGAAGACCTGATGCGGGTCTATCTGGGTCGTGATGCCGGGCGCCGCGTCCTGTCGGGTGAGATTCGTCGCGGATCATTGCAGCAGATCGATGCGGTGATCTGGAATTTCGATCTGGAAGGGTTCACCAACCTGTCTGAAGATCTGCCGGGTCACGAGATCATCGACATGCTCAATGATTACCTGGCCGTGGCCGTGGGCGTTGTGCACGACAAGGGTGGGAATATCCTGAAATTCATGGGCGATGGGCTGATGGCCATGTTCGATGTCGGCGAAATCGACGAGGACGCCCGTGCCGCGCTCAGCGCGGTGCCCTTGCTGCAAGCCCGTATGGATGAATTGAACGCCAGACGTCAGGCGCAGGGGTTGCCGGTTGCGAATTTCACGCTGGCCCTGCATTCCGGCGAAATCCTGTATGGCAATATCGGGTCTGAAACGCGGCTGGATTTCACGGTGATCGGCCCCGCCGTCAATCAGGCCGCCCGCATCGCGGGTATGCACCGGTCGCTGGGTCAGCGAATCCTGATCTCGGACGACGTCGCGGTCGCGGCACGCCCCTGCGCACAAGACCTCATCTCGGTCGGGCGCTACATGCTGCGCGGGGTGAACGAACCCAAAGAGCTGTTCACGGTATACAGTCCCGGCGGGCCATCAGTTACCGGGTGAAACCGAGGCTGCCCCGTTCAGCGGTTCCGAAACTGAAAGTCCTGAGGGAGCACCTTTGTTCTACCGGACAAGAACGGCGGGTTGGAGCGGATGTTCGAGGGCAGCGAGGATTTGAACGAAGGGCTGGTTTGAGGCCTTCTTTGACATTGAGAATAGGTGCTGAGCGTGCGATGCACGAAGCATGGGCACGAATAACTTTCTACGAGCACAAAGAGGCCAAGCTACAAAACGGCAGCGCTGGCAAGCTGGGGCTTTAGTTGAGATTCCAATAGCTGAAAACTGTTGGGCATATGGGCAACTTGGGGAAGAGTATTTCGTCGCGGTTTTTGAAGGATATTTCTCAGAGCGCCCGGCAATCAAAGATCTGATTCACCTACCGATATTGTTCAAGTCCTTTGTCTACCGTGACGTTATTAGCAGAGGTTTTTGGCTGAAAGTTGGCTGGGTTGAGCCTCGAAGTGATGTGATGAAGGAAGACTACCGTTTCAAGCAGGACAATGTTTCTGGGGCTCTTTCGCTTTATCATTCAGACTTTGCGGAGCAAGGCTGGGAACGGCCAGCGCTTCTGAGCGAGTGCCTTGGATTGGAATGCGTTGCTGTTTGGGAGGCAAGTCATGTTGAAGACCGGATCGTCGCTGCTCGTAACGGCCACGAATGTAAATGGGTCAGTTCCTTGGCGATTGATGTGCCAAGAGTTCCCGCACACCAGAACGACATTCATTGACGATAGATATCCGCTTCGTCCGCGTCCCTACCTCCAATACAGCTGATCAGAAGTCGATCTCGACACCCGGCAGGTTCAGCTCTCGCATCATGTCGCGCAGTTCCTGCCGTGCCGCGATGTTCGAGATGTTCAGCTGTTTGACGCCAATATCCTTGAGATCCAGCAGGGTCAGGCCGCGCGGAAACAGTTCGCGAAAGATCACCCGTTCGGAAAAGCCCGCGGCGACGCGGAAGCCGATACGCTGCGACAGCATTTCGATCGCGCGCTGCATCTTTTCCTTGTTGACCATGCGCTGGGTACCGACGCGGTTGCGCACAACGACCCAGTCGATGGGCTTCAGCCCGGCCTGCGCCCGCAATTGCCGGGCGTTCCAGACCATCTCGGAATAGACGGACGGGCCGAGGATTTTCTCACCCTTTGAATCAATCCGCGCCAGCAGGTCAAAATCGATGAAACTGTCGTTCAAAGGCGTGATCAGCGTGTCGGCCAGCGAATGGGCCACCTGGCTCAGCCGGGTATGAGAGCCGGGGCAGTCGATCAGGATAAAGTCGCTGTCGCTTTCCAGTTGTGACACGGCAGCAGACAGGCGGTGGTCATAGATGTTTTCGCCCGGTTTCAACGTGCTGGCATCGATCTCGGGCAGGTCGTGATGGCGTGGGCTGGGCAGTGTCAGGTCCGCGCTTTTCAGAAAGTTGTTCCGGTTCTCGAAATACCGTCCAAGGCTGCGTTGCCGCAGGTCCAGATCAAGCGTGCTGACCTTGTGCCCCAGTCGGGCCAATGCGGTTGCCACATGCATCGACACGGTCGATTTGCCAGCGCCGCCTTTTTCGTTCCCGACCACAATGATATGTGCCATGCTTGTATTCCCAAGTCTTGCCGTGTTTGACTACACGTTGTTGGCACCCACTATATGTTGTGTCGCCTGCGATGAAAAGAACCTCAAGCGGCGCTTTTTGGCATTATCGGACTCTATTTTGGAAAACACAGCGCCGTGCGCGGGTTACGCGAAGGTGCCTGTCTGGTGATCTGCCACGATCTGCCATCTGATCACGGGTTTGGCAGCGAAATCGCCGCGTCAGTGCGTGTTTCCGAACGCATACACCAACCGCTGCCTGCAACGATCCGCGTCGGAATCAATCGCGCCTTTAGCCTGATTCATACACGCACAGATCGCCCGCCCAATGGGTCCTTTCGCGGTAGCGCCGGTTGGGCCGGATCGTGAAAACTATGCGGGGGACGGAAAATTTGATTAAATACCAAACAGATTTACATCGAATAACCTCGCAGGCTTTGCGCAGGTCCTCTTTGGTTCATCTTCAAAGCAGGTGAAAGGGGCATAGGCATGCCGGACACTGCTGCGGACAGTTCAGGCGGTTCACGCGTTGTTCTTGCAATGACGGCCATTTGCATGATGGTCGTTGGCTTCAACACCACCGCTGTTGCGACCATCCTTCCATATCTGAAGGCCGAGTTCGATCTGACGCCCTCGGGTCTGCAATGGGTGATGGCGATCTATACGGTGGCAAGCGCGGCCCTTGTGACGATTGTAAGTCGGCTTGGGGATATCACGGGCAAGATGGGTGTCTTTTTCTTTGGCATGATCGTGTTTGCTTGTGGCTCGGCTTCGGTGCTGTTTTCACAGAACGCGTCGATGCTGCTGATTGGGCGTGGCGCGCAAGGGGCAGGGGCTGCGGCCCTGTTCGGCACCTCATTGTCCCTGCTGACCGCCGCAACGCCCGAGGAAGAACGGGCCAGCGTGACCGGTGTGTGGGGCGCGATCGTGGGCCTTGCGATAGGCATCGGGCCCATAGTCGGAGGAAGTTTTGCCAATTTCCTAAGCTGGCGCGGGGTATTCGCCACAGACCTTGTGTTACTTGCCATTGCGTTTGTGATCGGCCTGCAGGTCAGCAGGAAAAACTATGTCCCGGATACGCGCCTTCAGGGTGCGAAATTCGATACCGCAGGGGCGATAGCTATTGTCTTGCTTCTGGGTCCATTGTCATTCGCACTCAGCAACGGTGAAGCACGCGGATGGGACAATGCCCTGACCATTGTTCCTTTGGGGGTCGCCGCTTTGGCGGCTGTCGGTCTGGTTTATACCTCGCGGCGCAGCGACGATCCGCTGGTCGAGTTCCGATATTTCCGGCACCCGCGCTACCTTATGGCGGCAACGGGGATGTTCTTTGTGGGATTTGCGTTGTTTTGTTTCTTTATCTATTTCAACGTGTTCGTCCAATCCCCGGACGCGTTCGGCTATTCACCGGTTGAGGCAGGCGTCGCGATACTGCCGCTAAGCCTGAGCATGTTTGTCATTTCCGTCACCGCTCCGCGCCTGCTTGCGCCATACAGTTTTCAATGGCCGGTGACCGTCGCAATGGGATTGATGGCCTGCGGCTTCCTGCTTTTGACAACAACCTCGAACATCGACAGCTATGCTGAAATCTGGTGGAAGCTGATCATTGTGGGGGTTGGCATCGGCATTTGTTTTTCGTTGCTGCCCCGTCTCGGGCTTCGGTTGCTGCCCGACGAACATGTCGGACAGGGGTCCGGGGTGATCAACACATTCCTGTATTTCGGGGCCACGATGGGATCGGTTGTCGGCGGTCTGGCCGCGTCCCTGACCATCCGCTCCGGCCTGTCCGAAGTCATCGCGGCGCTGCCCGACGGGTCGGCACAGCGCGGCGACCTTGCGCGCGCCCTGACGCATGGCACGGCAACACAGGTGGAACAGTTGATTGCCGGGCTTGACCCGTCAACAGGCTCAACACTAGCCAAAGCATTGCGTGACCTGCAGGATAATGCATTTGATGCGGCGATGCTCATGGCTGCTATCGCGGCCTGTATCGGGCTGGTGATCGCGCTGCTGTTGCTGCGCGGTCCGGTTCCGCCATTGCACGACGCGGCCGAACTCACGAAACCCAAGGATCAGAAACCGGGGAAAGCAGGGGCCTGAAACGAAAGAAGGCCGCCCGCTGGCGACCTTCCTTTGAAAGACTGTGGCAAAGGTTTAGAAACCCAGGCCTTCGTATTTCTTCTTGAACTTCGACACGCGGCCGCCAGCGTCCAACAGGCGCGACGAACCACCGGTCCATGCAGGATGTACCGAAGGGTCGATTTCCAGTGCCAGCTGGTCGCCTTCGCTGCCCCAGGTGGATTTCATCTGAACGACGGTGCCATCGGTCATCTTGACGTCGATGACGTGATAATCGGGATGGATGTCTTTTTTCATCTTTCCGCTCCTTACGCTTCGGCGCCAGCTTTAGGCTTGTAGTTGGTGACCTCTGCGATACGTGCGGATTTACCGCGACGCGAGCGCAGATAGTACAGTTTGGCGCGGCGAACGCGACCACGGCGGACAACGGTGATGCTGTCGATATTGGTCGAATACAGCGGGAACACACGCTCCACGCCTTCGCCAAACGAGATTTTGCGAACGGTGAACGAACCGGCAATGCCGTTGCCGTTGTTGCGCGCGATGCAGACGCCTTCGTAGTTCTGCACACGGGTGCGCGACCCTTCGGTCACCTTATAGCCGACACGGATAGTGTCACCGGCTTTGAAATCGGGGATGTCTTTCCCCAGGGCGGCAATCTGTTCCGCCTCAAGCTGTGCGATCAGGTCCATCGCAGTTTCTCCTATCTGCTCGTGGTTGGTCCACGAAGTTGGGTACGGCCTGAGAGCTCTTGGTCTTCACCGGGTCCTGCGTACAGCCCGCCAGAGGTCAGATCGAATGTTCCTTTGGTCTGGCCTGACCCGGCGCATCCCTGCCGAAGAAAGCGGGACGTCACGCCATGGTGCAAACCAAAACACCGGAGTCGCAGAACGCGGCACCGGATTGCGGTCGTTTAAGGGTATTGCCGGCAGGGATCAAGGGAAAAACGCCCTGTCTTGCCCAAGGCGCCGGTAGGAATCCGCCAGCCTGAAAGTAAGGCGTTGCCAAGCGGCCCAGATCAGGCATTCTGAGGCAAATAATATGAGCAGATATTTCAGACAGGACCCTATGATGCGATTGGCATTCATGCTGGCCATAACGGCCGTCGCGCTGATGTCTTGCGGGCGGGGCGGCCCGAAACCTCAGGCCGTAGAACCCGTTCCGGGCGTGGACAGGACAGCACCGCTTGTGATCTACCCCGATTTTGGCGACGCGGATCCCCATGACTGGGAAGGGCGTCACCCCGGACAATACCCGATCCATGGCCTTGACGTTTCACGCTGGCAGGGGCCGATTGACTGGCGCACGGCCCGGGCATCAGGCGTCAGCTTTGTTTTTCTGAAGGCGACCGAAGGCGGCGACGTGGCCGATCCCCTGTTCGATGATCACCGCCGCGGCGCACAGTCGGCTGGTGTGCCCTGGGGCGCCTATCACTATTATTATTTCTGCCGCTCGGCCCGGGAACAGGCCCGCTGGTTCATCCAGAACGTGCCCAAAGGGGCAGACCTGCCGCATGTGCTGGATATGGAATGGACGCCGCATTCCAAGACTTGCACGCTGCGCCCTGATGGCAGAACCGTCCGCGCCGAGGCGCAGCGTTTTCTGGACATTCTCGAACGACATTATGGCCGCCGCCCGATCGTCTATACCACGGTGGATTTCTATGAAGACACCGATATCGGGCGCCTGCCCAAGACCGAGTTCTGGCTGAGATCGGTTGCGGGCCACCCCCGCACTGTCTATCCCCGCGCGGTCTGGCGGTTCTGGCAATATACCGGCACCGGTCTGGTGCCGGGCGTTCAGGGCCGGGTAGACATCAACACCTTCAACGGCACACCAGACGTCTGGGCCAGATGGAAGGTCGGGGGTTAGGTCTTAGGAGTACCGTAGGTTTCCATAGTGCCGCCGCCAACCAGATGGTCCAACCGGCGCTCCCGCTCTTCCCCAAAGGCGTTGCGCACCCAGAACGATTCACCTGCGCTCAGTTCCCGGCGTTCGAAGCCGCGCTCTTGCAGGCAACGGTCCACCTGATCGATTTCGCCCTGCGTGCGCAGTTCGTCCTGGATCGGGGCGGTAATCGCAGGGCCGATGAGGATACCCCACAGCAGGATATTCGTTGCATATCCCCCGATGACGGCGCTGTTTCCACCTTCGTCAGCTTCCTGAGAGCAGGAATCGACCGCAACCCGCGCCGAATGCAGATTGTGACCGGCTTGCGTTGGCACGGACATCCCCAGTGGTTTGGTCGTGCAGGCAGAGGCAACCAGAAAAGCGCCAAGCAATAACTTCTTCATTATGCAATTAGTCTTTCGTTTTAAGGTCCTGAAAACGCAGGGCTTTCAAACGTGCATATTTTGGAGGACGATCAACTGCAAATAGAATTCCGGCAAACACAGAACCTAAGGCATGTCTGCAACATTCGGGCGTTCTAATCAGACGAATCCGATCGGGATTTTGCATAGTCGGCCCAGATATCCGGGCGCCGCTCGCGGGTAATGTCCTCAGCCATCTTGTGACGCCATTCGGCGATGCGGCCGTGGTGGCCCGACATCAGAACCTCGGGTATCGGGCGGCCTTTCCAATCCGCAGGGCGGGTGTATTGCGGATGCTCCAGCAAGCCCGAGGAAAAGCTTTCCTCTTCGGTCGAGGCCTGATTGCCCAGAACGCCGGGGATCAGGCGCACCGTGGCATCGATCAGGGCCTGTGCCGCAATCTCACCGCCGGTCATCACGAAATCCCCCAACGAGACCTCCTGCACACCGTAATGCTCCAGTACACGCTCATCCACGCCTTCGAACCGGCCACACAGCAGGGTCATGCCATCGCAGCGTGCAAGGGTCTGCATCATACGCTGGTCCATGCGCCGCCCGCGCGGGCTGAGGTAAATCAGTGGCCAGTTGCCCTGAATGCCCGCCATGGTGTGCTCAATGGCTTCGCCCAACACATCGGGCCGCAAAACCATACCCGCGCCGCCCCCGGCAGGCGTGTCATCCACGTTGCGATGCCTGCCGACGCCGAATTGCCGCAAGTCCACGGTTTCCAGCTGCCACAACCCTTCCTGCAGCGCCTTGCCGGTCAGGCTTTCTCCCAGAACGCCCGGAAAAGCGGTTGGAAACAGGGTGATGATCTTCGCCTTCCAGACGCCATGCAGGTCCGGGGTGGGTGTCATCAGCTCACGCGGTTTCAGCGTGGCCCGGATCGCCTTGCGACCATAGGATTTGCTGGGTTTGTCAGTCATTTCTGGCGGGCCAATTCATGTTGGGCGGTTCGAATCAGGGCCTTTTTCTGAGTGATCAATGCCGCTTCGTCCAGCGATGATCGGTTCAGGGCCAGCATTTCCCTCAGAACGTCGTCGGACAGCTGAAGGCTTTCATGCGCGGGCTTCACAAGCCGTGCAGATTTTCCGGGTGGCAGGGCGAGAAATTCGGCAAATGGTGCGCCTAGTCCAAGGTGGTGGCCTTTCAGCGCTTCCATCCACGCGGTCTGTACCGTGACAGTTGGCAACCGGTCCCTGATCCGGTCTGCCGTGTCCTGTGGCGATGGCAGATGCGCAAGATCGGCGCAAAATCCGTCCAGGTCCTGAACCATGCGCGACAGGTGCAGATCATGCGCCCAAAGGCTGCGCAGCCACTCATCGCGATTGCGCAACGACAGATAGATGGAGATGTCGGTTTCCTCGCCCATCAGACGGCGGCGCAGCACGCTGACGACCGTTTCCGCCAGTTCGGGTGCCGCCCCGTATCCTTCGCTTTTGTTCCTGCTGGGGCGCAGGCCCAGAAAATTCTCTTCGCTCAGGATCAATCCCCGGCGTGCTCCGAAATCCAGACCGTCGAAAAAAGTGTGCAGCTGACCGCCAAAACCCGCCAGCGTGTCATCCAGTCGATAGATCGAATGGCGCGTGGCCGCTTCGTTCAACCCGGCCTTGCGGGTCTTATACGGAAGAACCAGAGCGAAATGCGGCCAGATCAGCTCGCGGTTTTCGTGCAGAAAGGACTGTGCTGCCGTCATGCCGGTCTTGTGAAAACCCAGATGCAGCAGAACACGTCGCATCAGATCAGGCCTTCGGGCGGGTCGGCCACGATGCGGCCCTGTTCCAGATCGACGGTTGGCACCACCTGCATCGTGAACGGCAGAAGAACCGTCGCCTTCAGGCCCGGCCCGTGTAGTTCCAGCAGGTCCGTGGCCCCGTGGTTCTGCACGGATTTGACCTTGCCCAGAAGGGTGCCGCCGGTGTCATAGACCTCAAGCCCAATCAGGTCTGTGTGGTAGAACTCGTCATCGGGCAACGAGGGCAACTGATCGCGCCGCGCAAACAGGCGCAAACCGTTCAGGGCATCTGCCTGTTCCTTGGTTTCGACCCCGCCAAGACGGGCGGCAAAACCGTTCTTGATCGTACGCGTCAGAACCACCGGATAACGTTCCTTGCCGGTTTCATCCGTCAGTGGCGAATACGTCTCGATATTTTCGGGAACGGCGCAGAAGCTTTTCAGGCGCACTTCACCGCGTACACCATAAGACCCCGCGACGCTGCCGACGCAGATCAGATCATTCATTGGCAGCCCCCGTCGTCAAACAGATCCCGTTTCTCCACTCGCCAAGCCCTTCGCAGGCTTCGCGCTGATTGTTGCGCTCAAAGAACACGCCCACAATAAAGGCGATCAGCAGCAGAATGGGAAGGCGTATCAATCCGAACATGCGGCCCTACCTTGTTTCGATCTTCAGGCTGTCGGCCCGGTTTTCCCAGCCAACCTGCTCAAGTTCGGGGGTGTCAGATATCTGTTCCGGCCATCCGACACAGAAATACCCGATCAGACGCCAGTTGCCCGGCACATCCAGATCGCGCGCCATCTGTTCGGGGTCCAGAATGGATACCCAGCCCAGCCCCAGCCCCTCTGCCCGTAGGGCCAGCCAGAACAGGGTGATCGCAGAGACCACGGAATAACGCCGCATCTCGGGCATCGAGCCCGCGCCGAGACCCATTCCCTTGTCGGTGTTGTCGTCGCAGAACACGGCCAGTTGCACCGGCGCTTCCTGCATTCCCGACAGTTTCAGGCGGCTGTAAAGCTGCGCCCTGTCGCCGGAATAGCCCGCCAGGGCGTCATCGTTGGCGGTTTGGAAATTCCTTAGCGCCGCAGCCCGGGCTGCGGCGCTTTCGACGCGGATCACGCGCCACGGTTCGCTTAGCCCAACCGACGGGGCCAGCCGAAACGCGTCGAGGCAGCGCGCAAGCACTGCCTCGTCTACCGCGTCGCCTCGGAACCGGCGCACATCGCGCCGGAGCCGCAACAACAGATCGAACTGCGTGCGAAATGCGTCAGTAAAGGTCTGATCCCGCACGCTTCGGCCTGCTTATTCTTCTGCAGCCGCTTCTTCAGCCGGTGCAGCAGCTGCTTCGGCAGCTTCCGCAGCCTTTGCAGCTTTCTCTTCCGCGCGTTCCTGAGCTTTCTTGCCCGGGGTACCCTTGTTGGGGTTGTTGCGCTCGGCCTTGTCACGGGTGCCGGCAGCTTCCAGCATGCGTGCGATACGGTCGGTGGGCTGGGCGCCCTGATCCAGCCAGTGCTGAACGCGTTCCATATCCATTTTCACACGCTCTTCGCTGTCTTTCGGCAGCAGCGGGTTGTAGGTGCCCAGTTTCTCGATGAAACGGCCGTCGCGCGGCATCCGGCTGTCAGCCGCCACGATGCGGTAAAACGGACGTTTTTTCGAGCCTGCGCGGGCGAGACGAATTTTCATTGCCATGGTGGTATCTCCTTTGAATGGCATCACGCCGGAGGCGTGTATTTGATTGGCCGGTGTCTTTTCCGGTTAATTCTGGTGTTTGTTGAACCTCTGGTTCACTTCTAACTTGCTGAACCTCTGGTTCACCCTTGGTGTTTCCTGTGGTGTCGGATGACTTCCTGAATGATGAAATTCAGAAAAGCCTTGGCGAAATCGGGGTCCAGATCGGCCTCTTTCGCCAGGTCTTCAAGCCGTGCGATCTGCGTGGCCTCACGCGAGGGATCGGACGGGGGAAGGTTGTGTTCGGCCTTGAGCTTGCCAACGGCCTGTGTGTGTTTGAACCGCTCGCCCAGCGTATAGACAAGGATCGCATCCAGCCGGTCGATGCTTTCGCGATGCTCTTTCAGCAATGCAGCCGCGCGTGTCACGGGGTTGTTCATTGGCCGGTCCTTTCGGCTGTCGAAACGTCAATCTTGGGGTGCCGCCACACCTGGCAGGACTGGCCCAGCAGTTCGGCATTGTCACGCTCCAGCGTTGCACCCAACCGCTCGGCCAAAGCGCGCGAACGGTCGTTTTTGTGGGCGATATACGAAATCACCCCGTTCAGGCCCTGATGCCGCGCCGCATAGGACCGGGCGGCAAGCGCCGCCTCGTAGGCAAAGCCTTTGCCTTCGAAATCTTCCATCACGGTCCAGCCCAGTTCAGGCTCGTCCCAGCCGGGGGCGTTAATCAGGCCGACGTTGCCTGCGAACCGACCGCTGGATTTCTCGGTCAGGTGCCAAAGGCCAAATCCTTTCAACGCCCAGTGCCCAAGGCGTCTGGCCAACATGCCCCAGCTTTCCAGCGCGTCCCGGGGTCCGCCCACCATATGGCTGCGCTCGGTCGCAAAGAATGCGGTCAGCGCAGGCAGATCATCCAGATGCGGGGCACGCAGGATCAGGCGTTCGGTTTCAACGGTGGGGATGGTGAACGCGGTCATGCGTAGGCCTCCATCCCGCCATTCACCAGATCGGCAGGCGCGGGGTGCCGCCAAATCTCGGACTTGCCGAATTTGGGATGGTCATAGTGATACTCGAACTGCGCGCCCAGCCGTTTCGCCACGGCCTTGCTGGCATGATTGTCCAGATCAATCAGCGAGATCGCCGTCTCCCACCCCAGAACATCATACGCATAAGACCGCGCGGCCAGTGCCGCCTCGGTCGCATATCCCTTGCCGGTGGCATGGTTCATCAGGGTCCAGCCGATTTCGGGTTCGGGCCAGCCTTCGGGGCACCAAAGCCCGATCCGCCCGACATAAGTGCCCGAGGCTTTTTCTTCGGCGCTCCAGAACCCGTAACCGCGCAGGGACCAGTGGCCCAGCAGCGAAGCGATCAGTCGCCAGACCTCATCCCGGCGCAGTGGCCCGCCGACGAATTTCGCCGCATCGCTGGCGAAAAACGCGGTATCGGCGTCCAGATCAGCCTCGGACGGCGCGCGCAGGATCAGGCGCTCGGTTTCAAGCCGGGGGATATGTTGGGCGATGGCGTTCATTACTTCTTCTTGCCAAACCCGCTCAGGCCCTGAGGCAGCCCCATGCCTCCGCCCAGGCCGGGCAGTCCGCCGGGCATTTTGCCGCCCATCGCCTTGGCCGCCTGTTCCAGTGCCTTGGGGTCCATGCCGGTTGCCATGTCTTCGGGGCTGGGGCCGCCTTTGCCGAACATGCCCTTCATGGCCTGTTTCAGCATCTTGCCTTTGCCCATCTTGCCCATCTTTTTCATCATGTCCGACATCTGCCGGTGCATCTTGAGCAGCTTGTTGAGGTCGCTGACCTCCATTCCCGAACCGGCTGCAATCCGTTTCTTGCGGCTGGCTTGCAGCAGCTGTGGGTTGGCGCGTTCGCGTTTGGTCATGGACTGGATCAAGGCGATCTGCTGGCGCAGGATCTTGTCGTCCAGACCCGCCTGATCCATCTGCTTGGCCATTTTGCCCATGCCCGGCATCATGCCCATCATGCCCTGCATGCCACCCATCTGGATCATCTGTTCCAGCTGCATCTTCAGGTCGTTCATGTTGAACTGACCTTTGACCATGCGCTTCATCATGCGCTCGGTCTGTTCCATCTCCATCGTTTCCTGGGCCTTTTCGACCAGGGCAACGATGTCGCCCATGCCCAGAATACGTCCGGCGATCCGGTCCGGCTCAAAGGTCTCCAGCGCGTCCATCTTCTCGCCCAGACCGACAAAGCGAATAGGCTTGCCAGTCACTGCGCGCATCGACAGCGCCGCACCACCGCGCCCGTCCCCGTCCATCCGGGTCAGGACCACGCCCGAGATGCCGACCTTGGCGTCGAATTCTTCGGCCACTTCAACGGCGACCTGACCGGTCAGGCCGTCAACCACCAGCAGGGTCTCGCGCGGGTCAACCGCATTGCGGACCTGCTCGACCTCGTCCATCAGCACTTCGTCGATATGCAGGCGACCGGCGGTATCCAGCATATAGACGTCATAGCCGCCCAATGTGGCTTGCTGCTTGGCGCGCTTGGCGATGTCGACGGGTTTCTGGCCCGGTACAATCGGCAGCGTATCAACGCCGACCTGCGCGCCCAGAACCGCCAGCTGGTCCATCGCCGCCGGGCGATAAACGTCGAGCGAGGCCATCAGGACCTTCTTGCCCTCTTTCTCTTTCAGGCGTTTGGCAAGCTTACCAGTGGTGGTGGTCTTACCCGAACCCTGCAAACCGACCATCAGGATCGGGGCAGGCGGGTTGTCGATCTTCAGCTTGCCGGGGTCTTCCTCACCACGCAGGGTATCGACCAGCGCGTCATGCACGATCTTGACGACCTGCTGGCCGGGGGTGATCGACTTGGTCACCGCCTGACCGGTTGCCTGGTCCTGCACCTTCTTGACGAATTCACGCGCCACCGGCAGCGAGACGTCGGCCTCGAGCAGGGCAACACGGACCTCGCGCAGGGCGGTCTTGACGTCTTCTTCAGACAGGGCACCCTGTTTGGTCAGCCGGTCAAAGACGCCGGAAAGGCGTTCGGATAGATTTTCAAACATGCCTTCGGCCTCCTTAGCCGGTTATCTGATGGCGCGTCCTAGATAGGATGCGTCGGTTAAATGCACAAACGCCCCCACGGGCGAAACTCGCTGGTGGGGGGCGATCCCTGAACGACTCAAGGGACCGGAAGATCAAGACGCTTCCGGATGTTTGGCGGTCATCTACGCCTCTGGGCGCTGCGAGTCAAGGCAAACGCTTTGAGCATCTGGCCACTTGGTGTAGCGTCCAAAGGTCGGGGTCAGTTTTGGAGTTTGGTCATGAGTCAACCATTGCCGCAGCGCACCAGGGATTATGTCGGTGAAGTCACGAATACCGATATCTGGTCCGACTTCGTAATCCGTCCCGACGACATCTTTGTCTGCACGCCTCCCAAATGCGGCACCACGTGGACGCAGACGCTGGTACGAATGCTGATCACCAAAACCGCGGATCCAGTCGTGTACAACAACGCGGTCTCTCCCTGGCTCGATTGCGGGTTCAGAGATCGTGAGGAGCAGGACAGAATACTTGCCGCACAGACGCACAGACGGTGCATCAAGACCCACACGCCATTGGACGGGATCACCTATTCCCCGGATGCGACCTATCTGGTGGTGCATCGCCATCCGGTTGACGTGCATTTCTCGCTGCGCCGCCATGTGGAAAACATGAAAGACGACTGGCTGGACTACCTGTTTCCCGATGATCTTTCCGAAGCCTTCGCGATGTTTCTGGACCGGCCCGCCTCGTCAAAGGGCACCGACGATCTGACGCTGGCCTCATACGTCCACCATTACCGTTCATTCTGCGCGTTCCGGCATCTGCCAAACATCCATTTCCTGCACTACGCCGAACTCAGCCGCGATTTGCCGGGGCAGGTGGCGCGGATCGCAAACATCTTGGGGACCGAGATCGCGCCAGAATTGATCGACGATATCGCTGAGGCCGCAAGCTTTGGTTCAATGAAGGAAAACGCCCGGCGCGCTTCGCAGCAGCCTGGTTTCAAAAGCGCGTTTCAGGACTACGCGCAGTTCTTCTCGTCCGGGACCAGCAACAAATGGGAGGGCAAGCTGACCGCCGATGACATGGCCCGATACGACGCGCGCCTGTCCGAAATGGTGACACCGGCCGATCGAGCCTGGCTGGAGCACGGACAAGTCCTGTAATCGTCAGGCCTGTTCCTTCGTGTCTTCCTGCTGCGCGGGCAGCCATGCATTGACCGCGTCAACCAGTTTATGCGCGCCGCGCCCGTTCGAGAACGCATCGACAATCGGATGACGCCCTTCGCTCATTCCCTTGTCCAGCACCAGAACCGGGCGATACAGCGTCGAACTGCTGCTGTCGCTGCGGAAAGTCGAGCTTTCAACTTCGGCATGGGACAGGCTGGACAGCTGATGCTCGACCGCTTCATAGCCAAAGACAGACTGCCTGCGGATCAGAATGCGGTTCTTTGTGCGGTCCAGAATGACCTGAACCCGCCGCACGAAAACGCAGAACGCCCCGACACCTAGCCCGCCGCCGATTAGTGCAAAGAACAGCCCGAACCAGATATTCTCGCCGCCGTCACTGACCATGACCAGCCCTGCGCCGACAAAGGCCAGTATGAAAAAGACCAGCATGATTCCGATGAACCAGGGCGTGTCGGCAAGGATCAGTTGGGTCGGAGTGTTTCGTGTGACTTTCATGGCGGCACGCTAGCACCGTTTTCTGCTCTGCCCCAGCTTGAATTCGCTGCCATGTTGCGCGATGAGCGCTACAAACAGGAGGGCCTCATGGACGCATCATCCACATTTCAGGATACATTGCCGCTCAGTTCTGACGCGCTGTTGGCGCAGCTGGATGATTGGGGGCTGCCCTACCGCCTGCATACCCATGTTCCCTTGCGCACGGTCGAGGACTCCAAGGCCGTAGAAGGCCAGTTCATGGTGCCGGGCGAGAACGCGTTGCGGGTCAAGAACCTGTATCTGCGCGACAAGAAAAAGCGCAACTACCTGGTGACGCTGGAACAAAGCCGCGAGATTGACCTCAAGGCGCTGGGCGCAGAACTGGGTGTCGGCGCCCTGTCCTTTGGGTCGGCAGACCGGCTGTTGCAGAACCTAGGTATTCGCCCCGGCGCGGTCAGCCCGCTGGCGATGATCAACGGTGTGCAGAACAATGTGCAGTTCTTCATGGACGCCGCTGCCCAAGGGGCCGAGGTGATTTATATGCACCCGTTGGTCAATGACCGTACCGTTGTGATGAAACAATCCGACGTGATGGCGTTCTTCGATCGCATCGGTTGCACCGTTATGTGGCTGCCCTGATCACTCAAGCGCCAGTTTCAGCGCGGCGGCGACATGCGCGGCGGACGGGTTGATGAACAGGTGCCCGTCGGCCTCGAATACCGGGTCATCCAGATGCTTTGGAAAGGCCAGCGGCAGCTCGGTACAGGCCAGCAGGATGGCGGTTCCGGGACGGGCATGTTTGTTGCAAAAGGCCAGCAGTCTTGCGCGGGCCGCATCAGAGGCACCACCGTAGAAATCACTGTCGATCATCGCCTGCATCTCGGAAATCTCGGAGTCGGGCAGCCGCGCATTCGCGGTGATGCCCTCGGCCGCCAGACGATCCGCATAGTTGGTGGCCTGCATTGTCACGGTTGTTCCCAGCACCAATGCGTTTGACACGCCTGTGCTGGCCGTGGCCTCTGCCGTTGCATCGAAAATGCTGAGGATGGGCATGGAAACACCCTGTCTGATCGCGTGCAGCCGCGCGTGCGGGGTGTTGGACGCTATGATGCCAAAATCGCATCCCGCGCGCTCCAGCGTCAGCAGCGCGTCGCGAAACACCGCATCAAACGCCGCCCAGCTGGCTTCGTCCCCGGCGACACCTCGCAAGGCGCGGGTCTTGGCCTGTGTGACGGACTCGATGGTCATGGCAGGGATCGGCAAGGGCGCGCCGTGGCCGCGCGCCGCAAAGTGACGCCCGGCACCCTCGGCAATGGCACGGTAATAGTCCACGGTCGAGGCCCAACCCACACCGCCCAGAATTCCGATCTTTTTCATGCGCGCCATCCAGTCCGCCAGTTCCATCTGACCAGCAGACTGGACGTTTCAGGGCTCAATGACCAGAGGCGATCAGGCCGCCAGTTCTGTCACCGCCTTTTTGGCGCTTTCCAACGCGGCTTCGGGGTTCACCGCCATCTGATCCGCAGCGATGACCGCTACATCATGGATGCCGATAAAGCCCAGAACGTGACGCACATAGTTGGTGGCAAAGTCGATCTCGGATCCGACGGCAGTACCGCCCGACGCGATTGCCAGAATGGCGCGTTTCCCCTCCAGCAACCCTTTTGGGCCGTTCTCCGAATAGGAAAAGGTCAGGCCCGCGCGGGCGACCAGGTCGATCCAGGCCTTGAATGCAGCGGGGACCGAGAAGTTGTAGATCGGCAGGCCGATAACGATGGTATCGGCCTCTTGCAATTCGGTCACCAGCGCGTCCGAAAGGGCCAGCCGGTCGCGCTGCAGGTCGTCGCGCTGCTCGGCCGGGGTAAAGTTGGCGGCGATCCAGTCTTCGGTCAGCAGGGGCAGGGGGGTAGCCAGGTCGCGGCGGATGATGCGGTCCGCACCCAACTGCCGGACGATGCTGTCAGACAGGTCGCGGGTGGTCGAAGCAACGCGGCGGGCAGAGGCGTCGATATGCAGGATGGTTTTAGCCATTTTCTGGGTCCTTAAGGTCAGGGTAATCTTGTTCTGATCCCAATATGGCTGTTGCGTTTGCGAACAAAACTCGGATACATCAACAGTTATTGTTGGAAATTGCACAGAACGGTGTGACGATGGACAATTGGGATGAGGTGAGGACCGCCTATCAGGTGGCACGCATGGGAACCGTCAGCGGTGCGGCCGAGGTTCTGGGCGTGCACCACGCCACGGTGATCCGCCACATCGACGCGATCGAGGCCCGGTTGGGTGTCAAACTGTTCCAGCGCCATGCGCGGGGATACACCCCGACCGAAGCGGGCGACGATTTGCTGCGCGTGGCGCAGGCTACCGAAGACCAGTTCAACCAGCTTGTCGGCCGGATGAAGGGGCGCGGTGACGATGTATCGGGCGAACTGGTGGTGACGTCGCTGGGCTCCATCGCGCCATTGGTGGTGCCGACGCTGACCGAATTTCAAAAGGTGCACCCCGAGCTGATCGTGCGCTACCTGACCGGAGACCGCCTGTTCCGGCTGGAATATGGCGAGGCGCATGTTGCAATCCGTGCGGGATCGGCCCCGGATCAACCCGACAACGTTGTGCAACCTTTCCGGCAGGAAGAAGTCGGCCTCTATGCCAGCACCTCGTATATCGAACGGCACGGCAAACCCTCAGGCATCGAGGATTTCGGAAACCACCACTTCGTCAGCTCTGACGATGAAAGCAGCCGCGCGCCGTTCACCCGGTGGCTGCGTAACACGGTATCCGCCGACCGCATCACCTTTCGCTGCACTAACAATTTCTGTATGCGCGAGGCCGTTCTGGCCGGGGCCGGTATCGGCTTTATGGCCCGTTGGGAGGCCGCCCGTCATGACACTCTGGTCGAAGTGATCGACCCGCTTCCGGAATGGTTCGGCAACCTTTGGCTGGTGACCCATGTGGACCTGCACCGAACGACCAAGGTGCAAGCGTTCCTGAGTTTTCTGAAAGAAGCCTCCAAAGGCTGGTGTCCATGAACCCGCAGATGCGTGGCCATCTGGCCATGCTGGCCTTTTCGGCCCTAGTCGCAGGCAGCTTCTCGCTTGGGTCGATGATTGCCAACGAAATTGCCCCTGCTGCCTTGAATGCGGTGCGCTTTGCCATTGCGGCTGTGGTGATTGGTGTGGCGGCATTGGCGACAACCGGTCTGTCCCGCAGTGCCGCACAGGCGCCTTGGCGGTATCTGGTGCTGGGCGGGTTGTTCGCCACCTACTTTGTCCTGATGTTTTACGGGCTGCAAACTGCCCCGCCGGTCAGCGCTGCCGCGGTTTTCACCCTGACCCCCGTTGTCTCGGCCATTGCGGGTTGGGTCCTGCTGCGCCAGATCACCACGCCGCGCATGGCAATGGCCCTGACCATCGGTGCGATTGGGGCGCTATGGGTGATCTTTCGGGCCGACTGGCAGATGTTCCGCGCCTTCCAGATCGGCGGGGGCGAGATCATCTATTTCTGGGGATGTGTTGCGCACGCGATCTATACCCCCATGATCCGCAGGCTGAACCGCGGAGAACCTGCCGTCGTGTTCACGTTCGGAACGCTGGTTGCCGGGTGCCTGTTATTGGTCCTGTTCGGCTGGTCCGACCTGAAGGCGACCGATTGGGCAGCTCTTCCCGCCATTGTCTGGATCGGGTTGTTCTATATCTCATTCTTCGCAACAGCGGCCAGTTTCGTTCTGGTGCAATTCTCCTCGCTTCGGCTGCCGTCGGCCAAGGTCATGGCCTATACCTATCTGGTGCCAAGCTGGGTGATCCTGTGGGAAATCGCGCTGGGCAAACCTGTCCCGACGGGATTGATCCTGGGCGGTGTGGCGCTGACGGTCATTGCCCTGCTGATGCTGCTGAAAGAAGAGGCCCCGCGCAACAGCCCCCAACGCCGGGCAGCTGAATAAGGCCGCTCCCGGTCTGAAACCGGTACGGATTGCCCACGAATTCCAAAGGCAAAATCTGTTGAGCCAGATCAAGGCAGGCCCTTGGTCTCAGGACTACCTTGGAAGGCGGACAAAAGGAGGAGATTATGTTCAAACATATCATGCTGCCGATTGACCGCCACCTGCCGCCCGAGGTTCGAAAGGCCGCAGATGTCGCCGCGCAGGTGGCAAAATGGCAGGGCGCCAAGATCACTCTGGTCAGTGTCAGCGGGGCCCATATGGGTGCATCCTCGGAAACCGAGGCCGAGATAGACAAGCAACTGGCCGACTTCACCGAACAGCTTGCATCAGAAGGCGCGGCCGAAGTTGCGGTGCGCAAGATACACTCGGTCGATGTTGCTGCCGAAGTGGACAGCGACCTGACCCGCGCAGCGGAAGAGATCGGTGCAGATCTGATCATCGTGGGCACCCATGCGCCCCGGATCACCGACTACATCTTTTCCAGCCACGCCGGATATCTGGCCAAACATGCCAGCATGTCGGTCTTTGTGGTGCGCTAGGTCTCGTCCGAGATCGGAAGCTCGACTTCCAGAAACCGTTCGAACGCATCCAGGTTGATGGGTTCGAACTGACCGAACCCCTGCATCCAGACCGAAGCGTTGCGCAGCGCGTCGGGTTCCAGCTTGCACCATTTCACCCGGCCGCGCTTTTCCTGTGATATCAGCCCGGCCTTGGTCAGGATGACCAGATGTTTCGAGATCGCCGCCAGCGACATCTCGAACGGCTCGGCCACATCCGTCACGGCCATATCGTCCTCCAGCAGCATCGCCAGAATGGCGCGGCGGGTGGGGTCGGCAAGGGCTGCAAACACGGTGTCGAGATCGTTGGACATGGGTCTTTCCTAATGGGCGAGAACCCGTTTGACAATTTCCCCCATCACGTCACTGTTCAGCGGCGATGCGCAAAGGGGGCGGCTATGGCGCTGAAATACTGGCTGGTGATCTGCGTCCTTGGCATCGGGTGGGGCATGTCTTTCATGTTCAATGCCATATTGCTGCGCGAACTTGGGCCGCTATCCGTATCGTTGGGACGCGTTGCATTTGGGGCGCTGGGCTGTTGGATCTATGTGATTGCCGCCCGCATGCCGGTTCACCTGACACTCCGGCGTGCCATCGGTCTGCTGGGGTTCGGGGCGCTCAGCTATGCAGCTCCATTTGCGTTCTATGCGCTTGGGCAGCAGCATATCGCGTCCGGCGTGGCAGGGATCGTGAATGCGACAACACCGGCCTTTGCCGTCATCGTTTCGCATTTCTGGCCGGGAAGCGAGCGTGCGACGCTGTTGAAATCGCTTGGCGTGTTGTGCGGCTTCATCGGGATTGTCGTGTTGTCCGTCCCGATTTTGCGCAATGGCGAAACCTCTCAGTTCTGGGCGGTTCTGCTGACCCTGTGCGCGCCGATCTGTTACGCGTTTTCCGTCAACATTGCGCGGGCCTTCCGTGACATGCAGCCGGTGGTGCTGGTCGCCCTGGCCCTGACAGGAGCGACATTGGCGATTTTACCCCTGGCGCTTTGGCGTGAAGGCCTGCCGGTGATCGAGCACACTGAAACATGGCTTTCGTTGCTGATGATCGGTTTTGTGCTGACCTCGGCCGCTTTCATTGCCTTCTACTGGTTGCTGCCCAGAGTCGGGCCAACCAACATTTCGACCGTCACGCTGATCGCGCCGGTTTCCGCCCTGATACTTGGAACCTGGGTTCTGGGGGAAACTCTGCAACCCGAACATTTGATGGGCATGGCGGCGATTTTTGCCGGGCTCTTGCTGATCGACGGACGCCTTGTTCGACACCTGTGGCCTCAGCGCACGCACAAAGATCAACCAAAAGGTTGAATATGGGTTTTTGGGAGATTGTTGCCGTTCAGGGCATGGGCAAGCAATTTGGCTGGACGAGTTAACCAGTAATAACAGTTTAAAAACAACACACTAACCTGCGTCATTTCACGCCATCAACGCCGTTGACTCTGGGCCTTTCGCGCCTTAGCACCATGCGCAAGACAGCGCGAGGATTCCGTCCGTGACCGATGACGACCAAAAGCAGCGTATGGCGCAGCTTGAGGCCAAGATCGACGCGGCGAAAAAGGCCAGACAACCGGCTGCCCGCGCTGACAGTGACATATCCGGGGGCGAGCTTGCCTGGAGGATGGTCATCGAAATGGTTTCCGGTCTGGGGATCGGATTTGGCATCGGATACGGGCTGGACAGCCTGCTCGGGACAATCCCGATCTTTCTGGTGCTGTTCACATTGCTGGGCCTTGTCGCGGGCGTGAAGGTTATGCTCCGCAGCGCGAAAGAGGTTCAAGATAAACAAGCGGCCCATATGCAGGCCGAAAAGGACGAGAGGGACTGAACGTGGCAAGCGAGACCACCGCAGCACACGGCGCCGAAGGCGCAGACCACGCAGCAGAAGCCAGCAGCCTGGTGTTTCACCCGATGGACCAGTTCATCGTCAAGCCGCTGTTCGGTGGCGAGATTGCCTGGTACACCCCCACCAACGTGACCCTGTGGCTGTTCCTGGCCATCGTGGCGATCTTTGGCCTGCTGGTTCTCAGCACATCAAAGCGCGCCATCGTCCCGACCCGGATGCAGTCGATTGCGGAACTGGCCTATGGCTTCATCTACAAGATGCTGGAAGACATCTGCGGCAAGGACGGTGTCAAGTACTTCCCCTATGTCATGACCCTGTTCATGTTCATTGTGACCGCAAACTTCCTGGGCCTGATCCCGACCTCGTTCACCACCACGTCGCATTTCGCCGTGACCATCCCGCTGGCGCTGGCCGTGTTCCTGACCGTGACCATTCTGGGTTTCGTCAAGAACGGTGCCGCGTTCCTGGGCCTGTTCTGGGTCTCCAGCGCGCCGCTGGCGCTGCGCCCGATTCTGGCGATTATCGAGCTGATCTCGTACTTCGTGCGCCCCGTCAGCCACTCCATTCGTCTTGCAGGTAACGTCATGGCGGGCCACGCGGTGATCAAGGTGTTTGCGGGCTTTGCCGCAATTTCCCTGATTTCGCCCGTGTCGGTTCTGGCGATCACCGCAATGTACGGTCTCGAGGTCCTGGTGGCCTTCATTCAGGCCTACGTATTCACCATTCTGACCTGTGTTTATCTGAAAGATGCGCTGCATCCTTCGCACTAAGGTCCGATAACCCAACATCGAAACTTCCAATTCGTAAGGAGATACATCATGGAAGGCGATCTCGCACACATCGGCGCAGGCCTGGCAGCAATCGGTTCCGGCGCAGCCGCAATCGGGGTGGGCAACGTTGCAGGCAACTTCCTGGCCGGCGCCCTGCGCAACCCTTCGGCGGCTGCTTCGCAGACCGCAACCCTGTTCATCGGTATCGCATTCGCAGAAGCCCTGGGGATCTTCGCATTCCTGGTCTCGCTGCTGCTGATGTTCGCCGTCTAATCTGCGGAACCTGATCCTTACGCGCAGGTGGGTCCAAGCCATAGCGGCCCACCTGTTGTAAAGACAACGTTCCGACGGAGGACATCATGGCGACTGAACCCATTAGCGAAGAAGTAGTTGGCGCGTGCGTCGACTCGCATGGCTCTGCCATCGGGATGCCGCAGCTCTGCTTCGATTGGTTCCCCAACCAGATTTTCTGGCTGGTCATTACGCTGGTCGTCATCTTTCTGGTCCTGTCTCGCGTGGCTCTGCCCCGCATCGCGGCAATCCTGGCCGAGCGCCGGGGGACCATTACAAATGACCTGGCTGCGGCCGAAGATCTGAAGGCCAAAGCGGTCGAGGCCGAGGAGGCCTATAACAAGGCGCTGGCCGATGCCCGTGCCGAAGCGCAGCGTATCGCGGCCGAAGCACGCGCAGAAATCCAGGCTGGTCTGGATGATGCGATTGCCAGGGCGGATGCGGAAATCGCTGCAAAGGCGGCTGAATCGGAAAAGGCAATTGCCGAAATCCGTGCCGGTGCGCTGGAAAGCATTCAAGTGGTCGCCAAGGATACGGCGGCTGAACTGGTCACCGCGCTGGGCGGCGAGGCGGATGCCAAAGCCATCGACAGTGCCATTGACGCGCAGATGAAAGGATAAGTGACATGCGGAACACTCTTGCCCTTATCCTGACCGTTGGTGCCGCCAGCCCCGCGCTGGCTGCAAGCGGTCCGTTCTTCTCGCTTGGCAATACTGACTTTGTCGTCCTTCTGGGCTTCATCGTTTTCATCGCGGTCCTGTTCTACTTCAAGGTGCCGGGCATGATCGGCGGTGCGCTGGACAACCGTGCCGAAGGCATCAAGGCCGAGCTGGACGAAGCCCGCGCCCTGCATGAAGAAGCACGCAGCCTGCTGGCTTCGTACGAGCGCAAGCAGCGTGAAGTGCAGGCACAGGCCGACGCGATAGTCGAGGCGGCCAAACAGGACGCGGCTCTGGCTGCGGACCAGGCGAAGGTCGATCTCGAAAAGTCGATCGAACGCCGTCTGGCTGCTGCGCAGGACCAGATTGCCTCGGCCGAAGCCTCTGCCGTTAAAGACGTGCGCGATCAGGCCGTTTCGGTTGCGATTGCCGCTGCCAGCTCGGTTCTGGCCAAGCAGATGACAGCCGCGCAGGCGAACAAGCTGATCGATGCCTCGATCGCAGATGTGGGCGCCAAGCTGCACTGACGGGGACACCGGCCGGTAAAAAACGCAGATGACCCGAGAGCATTGCGCTGTCGGGTCTTTTGTTTTGGTGACGGGGCTGATTGTATTGACCGCAACATCACCCGGATTCTGTACCCTTCAGAGGGTCTGAATGTTCCGCTTGGGGTCTAAGGGTGCGAAAAGAGCAGGGAAAGACGGGCCGTGGCAGGCGAAGACGTTTCGATGAATATTGTTGGGGTGGTCAGGAACGGCGGGGCCGCGCTGATCGAAAGCATCAACAGGATCGAAGACCTGACCACCCGCTTGCACCGCTATTCCGTGACCATCGCGACAAACGACAACGCCGATCGTACAGATCGGGTTCTGTCCGAATTCGCGCGCCGCGACCCGAATGTGGACCTTGTCCGCATGGATGGTCTGGCGTCCAGACTGCCAGACCGGGTCGAGCGGATCACGGCGGCCAGAAACGCAGTCCTCAACAGGCTGGAAGAACGCGACAGCGGTCACGACCTGACACTGGTGCTGGATCTGAACGGGCCGAATGTCTGTCTGGACGTTCAGACGGTTCTGACTGCCGCACAACGGTCCGCACCGCGCTGGGAAGGTGTCTTCGCCAATTCCCAACCGGCCTATTACGATATCTACGCCCTGCGTTGCGCGGGCTGGTGTGACGAAGACGTCTGGCAAAGAATTCAGACAACGCGCAAACCGCTGTTCGGGCGCCGAAAGTGGCGGAAAGTTCTTCTGAAATCAGCGGTTTTCGACCGGCAGTACCACATCCCGTCCGATATGCCCCTGATACCGGTCGACAGCGCCTTCGGCGGTGCAGGAATGTACAAGACCCGCGCCTTGCGTGGCCTGCGCTATTCCTGCCGGGACGAAAAGGGCGACCTCGTGTGCGAGCATGTGATGCTGCATAAACACCTCAGGGACCGGGGCGCGCGGCTGTTCATCGACCCGGCCCTGACAACCATCGCCCCGAATGACGATCTGGGCGAAGGCAGCGGCGCACCTTTCCCGTCACACCTGATCCAGCCCGAGACCGGGGCCGCCTGATCCCTGAGGGCACTTGGAAAGCGCTAGGCCTGACGGGTTTCGTGCTGCAACCTTTGCTGCGCAACAGCCTCGTTCCGCTCGGCCTTCTGCTGATCGATCATGCAGCGTTCGACAAAGCTCAGATGCGTTTCGACGGCCTGACGTGCGGCTGCCGGATCGCGGGCCTGAAGGGCTGCGTTGATAGTGCTGTGCTGGTCCAGAATGGCCTCGCGGGTCGCGCGCTGCCGGAACATTGTCCGCCGGTTATAGAACACACCCTGCACCAGCAGGTCATACATTGACCGCATCATATGCAGCATCACCACATTGTGGCTGGCTTCGATGATGGCCATATGAAACTCGGCATCCAGCTGCGCCTCTTGGTCCGCAGCGTTCCGGTCATGGGCCGCCCGCATCTTGTCATAGATCGTCTGAACAACCTTCAGGTCGCTTTCTGATCCCAGCCGCGCGGCCCGTTCCGCCGCCAGCCCCTCCATGTCGCGGCGAAAGGACAGGTAATCGAATACGGCCTCGTCATGGCTGCTGAACAACCGGATCAGCGCCGGCGAAAAGGCCGAGCCCAAAACCTCGGCCACATAGATCCCGGAGCCGGCTTTTGTTGTCAGCAACCCCTGTTCCTGAAGCTCGGACACCGCATCGCGCAGGGACGGGCGCGACACACCCATCCGTTCGGCCAACTCACGCTCGGGCGGCAGGCGCTCCCCGGGGCGCAGGATGCCGCGCAGGATCAACAGCTCGATCTGGCGAACGACCGCAAGTGACAGTTTTTCCGTCTGAACTTTCTGAAATGGCATGGTCCGTTCCGAAATTGGTCAACTCATTTGACCATGGACAGGGGGGCTGTTCAAGAATACCCGGTCACATCCGCTGAAATATTAGGTCAGAAGTGTTGACTTTAATTTGAGAAAGCATAGGCTGCGCCGAAATGAGATCGGAGGAGCCTCATGTCCCATCACCCTTTGTTTGCCACCCGGGCTTCCCGGATGAAGGCGTCAGAAATCCGCGAGCTGCTGAAACTGCTCGATCAGCCCGGTATCATTTCCTTTGCAGGTGGCATTCCGGACCCCGCGCTTTTCCCGGCTGAAGCTTTCGCTCAGGCGTTTCAGCAGGCATTGGGGCCGGACATGCAGGCGCAGGCGCTGCAATATTCGGTCAGCGAAGGCTATGCCCCCCTGCGCCGGTGGCTGGTGCAGCACATGCGCGAAATCGGGGTGGAATGTGACATGGACAACGTCCTGATCACCTCGGGCTCGCAGCAGGCGCTGGATTATCTGGGCAAGCTGTTCCTGTCCCCCGGCGACACGGCTTTGGTCGGGTGGCCCACCTATCTGGGCGCGCTTGCCGCGTTCAACGCGTATGAGCCGCGCTTTGACCGGCTTAATGGCAACAAGGGGGCCGATGAATTCAGGGTTGCGGCAGGGGATGGCGCTGTGAAATTCGCCTATCTGTCGCCCGATTTTGCCAATCCGACAGGCGAAACCCTGACCCGCCCGGGTCGTGAGGCATTGCTGGACCTGACCGACGAACTGGACTGCGCGTTGATCGAAGACGGCGCCTATCAGGCACTGCGCTATGACGGCGATCCGATCCCGCCAATCCTGGCTCTGGAACAGGAGCGCAAGGGATCGATCGAAAACTGCCGGACGATCTACTGTGGCAGCTTCTCGAAAACCCTGTCACCGGGTCTGCGCATGGGGTGGGTTGTTGCGGCCAAGCCGATCATCTCGCAGATGGTTCTGCTGAAACAGGCGGCGGATCTGCATTCGGCGACCATCAACCAGATGGCCGTGCATCAGGTGGCGGAAGCGTGCTTTGACACCCATATCCCGAAAGTGCGCGACACTTACCGCGCGCGCCGTGATGCGATGCTGGGTGCGCTGCAACAGCACATGCCCGACGGGGTGGCTTGGACGCGCCCCGAAGGCGGCATGTTCGTCTGGGTGACACTCCCGTCGGGAATCAGCGGGTCTGACCTGCTGGCGCAGGCGCTGGATACGGTGAAAGTGGCCTTTGTGCCGGGGCAGGCGTTTTTCCCCGACGGCAGCGGGGCGAACACGATCCGGCTCAGCTTCTCGAACTCGGACGAGGCGACGATCCGCGAAGGTATCCGCCGGTTAGGCGAAGTTCTGCGCGCCTGACGTCCAGAAAGGTTCTGTTAACCAAATTGCTGCAACTCTGCGGCATGATCCGGTTTCTCGCTCCGCTCCTGCTGGCCGCCTGCGCCGCCGGGACCCCGCATTTCCGCGACGTTCCGGCCACCCGCGTGGCGGTGAACGGTAGTGTGTTCGACGTGCGCGTGCGCGGCGATCTGGCCGAGGCGGTGCGGATCAACGCGCAATACGCCCCGCGGCTTGGCCCTGTTCGGGATCGCGCCGCGCTGGCCATGGCGCAGGTTTCAGGCTGCCCGATCCTCGACGTGCTGGGTGACGCGGCTGTCACGGTTGGTGTACTGGGGTGTGACCGCGAGGCGGGGGAACGGCTGTTGCTGACCGCTATCTCGACGCCCCGGTATGAATGTATCGACTATGGTATCTATGAAAATGTCGGGGGCGACAGCGGCTATCAGGTCTTCGAATGCAGCCCATACTGACATACGCGTGTTCCTGCGCATTTCGGCAAGATGTTGTGGATAACTTGCACTGATCTCCCATATCCTGCGCAACTGCGTTGACTCGGACCCCATCCCTTGCGCAGACTTTCAATTCATAGGAATCACGGGACACGCGGCCATTGCGTTTCAGCAAGCTCAAACTGACCGGCTTCAAAAGCTTTGTTGATCCGACCGATCTGATCATCGCGGACGGGTTGACCGGTGTGGTGGGTCCGAACGGCTGTGGCAAGTCCAACCTTCTGGAAGCCTTGCGCTGGGTGATGGGTGAAAACCGCCCCAAATCCATGCGCGGCGGCGCGATGGAGGATGTGATCTTTGCCGGTGCCGCCACACGGCCCGCCCGCAATTTCGCCGAAGTTGTCTTGACCATGGACAATTCCGAACGTCTGGCGCCTGCGGGGTTCAACGACACCGACCAGCTTGAAATCGTGCGCCGGATCACCCGCGATGTCGGCAGCGCCTACAAGACCAACGGCAAGGATGTGCGCGCGCGCGATGTGCAGATGCTGTTCGCGGATGCCTCGACCGGTGCCCATTCCCCCGCGCTTGTGGGGCAGAACCGCATCGCCGAGCTGATCAGCGCCAAACCCCGCGCCCGCCGCCGCATTCTGGAAGAGGCCGCCGGGATCTCGGGGCTCTATCAACGCCGGCATGAGGCCGAGCTGAAGCTGAAAGCGACCGAGTCCAACCTGACCCGCGTCGATGACGTGCTCGAGCAGTTGGGTGGGCAGCTTGCGCAACTGGCCCGTCAGGCCCGTCAGGCCGCACGCTATCGCGAAATCGGCGAACAGCTGCGTCAGGCCGAGGGAATGCTGCTCTATCGCCGCTGGAAAGAGGCCGACATGGCCCGCCAGCAGGCCGAAGACAAGCTAAGGGACCGGATTTCCGAGGCCTCCCGCGCCGAGGCCGAGGCCCGCGCTGCCGCCGCAAAAAGGGCCGGGATCGAAGAAACCCTGCCGCCCCTGCGCGAGGAAGAGGCCATCGCCGCCGCTGTCCTGCAACGCCAGCAGGTGCAGCGCGATCAACTGACCGATCAGGAAACCCGCGCGCGCCAGACCATTGAAACGCTGACCAGCCGCATTCATCAGCTCGGAAAGGATATCGAACGGGAAACCGGCCTGAACCGCGATGCGGGCCAGATGATCGAACGGCTGGAATGGGAAGCCCGCGAACTGGCCAAGGCTGCAGAAGGGCATGACGCGAAGGTGGCGGAAGCCGCAGAAATTGCCCGCGAAGCGGCTTCGATCCTTCAGGACCGCGAAGACCACCTGTCGCAGCAGACCGAAGATATGGCGCGTCTTGTCGCCCGTCACCAGTCGGCGCAGCGTCTGGTCGAAGACAGCCGCAAGACACTGGCCCGCTCTGAGGGGGAAGAGGAAAAAGCCCGGCTGGCCGTGGATGAGGCCAAAACAGCCCTGACCCGCGCCAGCGAGGCGTTTGAAACCGCGCAGGAGGGTGAGGAAGAAGCCCGCGAAGCCGCCGAGGCCGCCGAAGAGGCGCTGGCCGCCGCAGATGAGCTGCGCAATGAAACGCAGGCCCGCGAAGCCGAGGCACGCGCGCAACGGTCCGAGGCCGAAGGTGAATTGGGTGCAATCCGCGCCGAAACCACCGCGCTTGCCAAGCTGGTGGAACGCGACACGGCCGAGGGCGGGCAGGTGATGGACCTGCTGCGCGTGGAACCGGGTTTTGAGAAGGCTCTGGGTGCTGCGCTTGCCGATGACCTCCGTGCGCCGCTGGTCGAAGGTGACGGCCCGTCCGGCTGGGTTCAGGTGGCAGGTTATGACAGTGATCAGCCCTTGCCAGATGGGGTCGACCCGCTGGCGCTGCACGTGTCGGGGCCGGACAGGCTCAGCCGTCGCATTGCGCAGATCGGACTGGTCGATGCGGATCAGGGCGCGCGGCTGCAGGCGTCGTTGAAGCCGGGCCAGCGTCTTGTGTCCCGCTCGGGCGATCTGTGGCGCTGGGACGGGTTCCGCGCCTGGGCCGAGGATGCGCCAAGTGCGGCGGCGCTGCGACTGGAGCAGCTCAACAAGCTTGAGGCGCTGAAACAGGAACTGGCCCGCACCGAGGCGCAGGCCGACGGCGCCCGCGCCGCGCATGAAACCCTGTCGCGGCAACTGGCGGACGTGACCGAGGCCGACCGCCGCGCGCGCGAAGCCCGCCGCGCCGCTGATCAGCGCATGGCCGAAACCGCACGCCAGCTCAGCCGCGCCGAGGCGGATCGCAACCTCGCGCAGGGCAAGCTGGAAACCCTGACCCTTGCCGTGGACCGTCACAAGGAAGACGCCATGTCCGCCCGCGTGCAGCTGCGCGAGGCCGAGGCGGCGCTGAACGATCTGGGTGACCTCGACAGCGCCCGCGCCGAGGTTGAGGACATCAAACAGACAGTCGAGGCGGCGCGGATCACCATGCTGACCCACCGCTCGACCCATGATGAGCTGCGCCGTGAAGGCGACGCCCGCACCCGTCGCACGCAGGAGGTCACCAAGGATCTCAGCGGCTGGCGGCACCGTCTGGAAACGGCCGAGAAACGGATTTCGGAACTGGCCGAGCGCAAGGAAAGCTCGGAAGAGGAACTGACCGAGGCCATGGCCGCTCCCGGCGAAATCGCCGAGGCACGGGAAGAGCTCAACGAGTTGATCGAAGCCGCCGAAGCCCGGCGGGCCGATGCCGCCGACAAGCTGGCCGAAGCAGAAACACAGTTGCGCGACGTGGTGATGGCCGAGCGTGAGGCGGAACGCCTGGCCTCGGAAGCCCGCGAAAACCGCGCCGCAGCCGAGGCGCGCTGTGACGCGGCAAAGGAAAGCGTGCTTGCGGCAGCAGAACGAATTGCCGAAGACCAGCAACTGACCCCGAACCAGTTGCTGAACCAGCTGGACGTAAACCCCGACCAGATGCCCGCTGCGGATGCTCTGGAGGCCGAAGTGAACCGTCACAAACGCCAGCGTGACGCCATGGGCGCGGTGAACCTGCGGGCCGAGGAAGACAGCAAGGACGTTCAGGAAGAATTCGACACGCTCAGCAGTGAAAAGGCCGATCTGGAAGAGGCGATCAAAGCCCTGCGCAGCGGCATCTCCAGCCTCAACCGCGAAGGGCGCGAACGTCTGCTGACCGCTTTTGAACAGGTGAACTCGAACTTTGCCATGCTGTTCAAGCACCTGTTCGGCGGTGGCGAGGCCAATCTCGTCATGGTCGAAAGCGACGACCCGCTGGATGCGGGGCTGGAAATCATGTGCCAGCCGCCGGGCAAGAAGCTCTCGACCCTCAGCCTGCTGTCGGGCGGCGAACAGACCCTGACCGCGACCGCGCTGATCTTTGGCGTTTTCCTGGCCAACCCGGCCCCGATCTGTGTGCTGGACGAGGTTGACGCGCCGCTGGACGATGCCAATGTCACCCGTTTTTGTGACCTGCTGGACGAGATGTGCCGCCAGACCGACACCCGTTTCCTGATCATCACCCACCACGCGGTGACCATGGCGCGCATGGATCGTCTGTTCGGCGTCACCATGCAGGAACAGGGCGTCAGCCAGCTGGTTTCGGTCGACCTGAAAAAGGCCGAGCAGATGGTGGCCTGACCGCTCACCGCAACGTTATGATGATTGCAGGCATAACGCGCTACCTTGGCCTCATGACGCGTTTTCTGATCCCCGCCCTCATCGCCGCCACTTCAGTTGTCGCCGCTGAATGGCCCGTCAAATCCGGCGATGTCCCGCTGACAGTGGCCGAGCTTGACGCCCTCGCGGGCCAGACGCTGACCTTCTACGATGATGGTCAGGCCAAGTTTTCGGCGGGGGGCGCTTATTCCTATACCTACGCGGGCGGGGGGTCTGCATTCGGAACCTACTCCATCGCCGATGACGGTTCCGTCTGCATCGCGTATCGCAACGGGTTCAGCCGCTGCGACCTGTATGTCCACAGTGGCGAGCGGCTGATCCTGATCGATCAGAAAGGGGATAGGTACCCGGTGCGGCCCAAATAAAGAAGTCACAATTTGGGCCGGCCATGTAGGCAACGGACCAATCCGCGCAGCAATCTGAACCCGCGGCAGACGTTAACGGCTATGTTGGGAACACCAGCCAAAAATGCGCGCCCGAAGATAGGCCAGAACCAAACTGTGGGCACCTCGACACAGCGCACTGGCGCAAAGCAGGGTAAGTCGCGCCAAAACAGCAGCCGCGGTTGACGAGCCACACACCGCTTCGTTAGTGCAGCAGCGACCCCGTTTCGGCTTTGGGCAAGAGGTGCTGTTTTGGATTTTCAAGTTGCAAGTTTCTGGTTTGGCTCGCCGTTATCTTGCGTTGAAAGAGTATGCATTCAGTCCTTTCTGGATCATGGCTATGTCTTCCACCTGTACGTGCTGGATCTGAACATAGATGTTCCCGACGGCGTCGTTGTTCATGATGCCCGCGAAATCTATACAGATGAAACCACCGAAAACCTGACCGGTGGCCGGAGACGGATGGCGGTCTATTCAGACATCTTCCGGATCCACATGTTGCAAAAAACCGACTATGTGTGGGTTGACCTGGATATCTACTGCGTCCGGCCGCTGGATGTTCCACCGGACTATCTGTTTGGTGTCGTCTGGCGCAATAAGGCGATGAACAATTGCGTATTGCGTCTTCCCAAAAATTCTCTGGCACTGAAGCTGATCCTGAATTTCCTTGAATCAGAAGTCCCGATCCCGTTTTGGTTGGGCAGTGATCACATTGAAAAACTGGTCAAACGCTATGAGGCGGGCGAGACACTCACGCTCTACGACCTTCCGTGGACGACAACCGGCCCAAGCGTGACCCGCTGGGCGCTGGGGGTCACCGGTGAAATCGACCGAGGCCAGCATTGGCATTTATATTGGCCGCGTCGCGGGTTTCTGGACCCGGTCGAGAACATTGAAGACTACGAACCCGATTGGGCCCGGTTTCACCACTTCCAGGGCGAAACCCGCAGTGGTATTCGCAGCAAATTTGGCGGTGTTCCTCCTAAGGGAAGTTATATCGATATTGTCTGTCACAGACATGGAATTGACCCCGAGAAATATCCGGTCACATAATCAGCGGTGACGGTGCCAATATCGTCGAATAATCTTCGGGTTTTGCGTCATAACACAGCAGTGCGGGCCGCTGGATCAGAGTTTTCCCAGCAACTCCATCGTTGGCCATGCGTCCGCAGGCAGGCCCAGACGTTTCTGCTCCGCCTGCGTCGCAGCTCGCGTCCCTGACCCCAGGATCCCGTCGATCTTGCCCACATCATATCCTTTGGCCTGAAGCTTGGTCTGCAACTGTTTCATCTGTGCGCCATTCAGGCCCTGCGCGGGATTGCCCGCGTCATAGATCTGGCCGCCTTCAAGCCGTGTTCCGAAATAAGCGGCGGTCAGAACATAGACAAAGCTCTGGTTCCATTCGAAATAGACATCGAAATTCGGGTAGGCCAGAAAGGCAGGCCCGTTGTGCCCCTGTGGCAGGATCAGCGAGGCGGGCAGGTTGGCCAAGGACCCGCTGCGCGCCTGAACGCCCATCGCCTGCCATTCAGCCACCGAACGCGGTTTGCCGGGGCCGGACAGGGACCAGTCCATCTGCGCGGGCACGGTGACTTCCTGCAACCAAAGCTCACCCGCGCGCCATCCCAGATGAGACAGCATTCTGGCCCCCGACATCAGCGCATCAGGGGCCGAGCTCTTCAGGCGGACATGCCCGTCACCGTCACCATCGACGCCGTTTTCCAGTATGTCACGCGGCAGCATCTGCACCATGCCGATCTCTCCGGCCCATGCGCCGGTGGTGCGGGCCGGGTCGAAATCACCGTTCTGATACAGCTCGATGGCGGCGAAGATCTGCGGCCGGAACAGCTCCGGGCGGCGGCAGTCATGGGCCAGTGTCACCAAAGCGTTGCGGGTGTTGAAGTCGCCCTGAAACGATCCGTAATCGGTTTCAAATGCCCAGAAGGCCAGCAGCACCCCGCGGGAAATGCCATACTCGCGCTCGATCCGATCAAAGACCGCATCGTATTTGCGCGACATCGCTTGCCCGCGTTCGATCCGGTTTTGCGAAATCAGACGACGGGAAAACTCAATAAAGGGCTTCTGAAACACGCCCTGCGCCCGGTCGGCCTTCAGCACAGCGCTGTCCTGCTGCACCCCGTCAAAAAACCCGTTCACCGCTGATTTGTCCAAACCCTGCTGCACGGCTTCGGTCTTCAGCCCTTTGACAAAGGAGTTAAATCCACCGCCACATTGCGCCAGCGCAGGTGAGGTAAACAGGGCGGCGGCGATCAGGCCAGAGAGTATACGCATGAAAGGGTCCGTCAGAATATCAGTTCGGCCCCAACCCACACTGACACGAGCGCAAGCGCAAGCCCCCAAACCCGCCAGAGCATGTCACATGCGCGAAAAACTTCTGATGCACCGATCTCGCGCGGGGCGTCGCCATTGACCCAGGCCAGATCGCGCACTTGCCCGTCATAGCTGCGCGGCCCTGCCAGCGCGACATTCAGGGCGCGGGCCATGGCGGCTTCGGGCCAGCCAGCGTTGGGCGAGATATGACGCCGCGCATCCCGCACCATCTCAACCCAGCGCGACCATTGGCCGGACAGCGCCACGATCATCACGCAGGTCAGGCGGGCAGGGATCAGGTTCAGCAGGTCGTCGAACCGGGCCGCGGCCCAGCCAAAATCGCAGTACGTTTCGGTGCGATAGCCGATCATGCTGTCGGCGGTGTTCACCGCCTTGTACACCAGCAACCCCGGAAGCCCGGCGACCAGAAACCAGAATGCAGGGGCAATGACCCCGTCGCTCAGGTTTTCAGCCGCGCTTTCTATGGCGGAACGCGCCACCTGTGCTTCGGTCATATCCTGCGTGTCGCGCGAGACGATCATAGCCACCTGCGCCCGCCCGTCTTCCAGCGAGGTTTGCAACCCGTCACCAACCGCGCGGACATGGGCAACCAGCGACTTTTGCGCCAGCAGAATCGCGCAGCCAAGAATTTCAACCACCGGCCCCAGTAGGGACAGACCCCACCCAAGGCCCCATGCGCCGCCGATCAGAAGGGCAAGCACCGCCACCCCCTTCAACCGCCGACCGCGCCCGTAATTCAGGCGTTTGTCCAGCCATCCGATCAGGTTGCCGATCATCACCGCCGGGTGTTTGACGCGGGACCAGAGCCAGTCGGGCTCTCCCAGAGTGGCGTCCAGACACATGGCGCAGACCAGCATCAGGGCAGGGCTCACAGCGCGGCCTCCAGCCTGTCCCACCCCTTTTCCGGTGGCAGACCCAGACGCAGAAAGGTTGTTGAATAAGGAAAGATACGGCTCCAGATATGGGCGCGGGCCAGCCGGTCCTGCCACCCCAAGGCGTCATCAACCCGATACAGACGAAACAGGCTGGTGCCACCGACAATTTCCGCGCCCCTGGTCAGCATCAGCGCATCCAGCCGGGCCGCCTCATCCGCCAGTCGCGCGCGTGTGGCATCGGCCCAGTCATCGTCCGACAGGGCTTGCGTTCCAACCCGCAGGGCCGGGCCGGACACCGACCAGGGTCCGGTCAGGTCGTTCAGGCGGTTGATCAACTCAGGCCGCCCGATGGCACACCCAAGCCGCATCCCGGCCAGCCCCCAGAACTTGCCAAAACTCTTCAGCACGATCACGCCGGGACGTTCCGCCATATGGATCAACGATGCCTCTGGCGTGACATCGCAAAAGCTCTCGTCGATCACGGTCAGCGGGGCCGAGACATCGCGTTCCTGCCAGATGCGCCCGTCCGGGTTATTGGGATGCACGATCACGCGGGCGTCAGCCACGCCCTCAGGCTGAACACGCCACCCCTGCGCCGAAAAGGCGGCGGCGTGTTCGTTATAGGTAGGCGGTGTGATCTGGACACGCCCTGGCGCGGCCAGCGCCGGAATGCGAGAGATGACAGCCGATGCACCGGGTGCCGGCAAGATTGCAGCCCCTTGCGGCACGTTCCAGAACCTGCGGGCCGCATCACTCAGCCGTTCAAAGGCACCGTGATCCGGCAATTCGGCCCAATCCCCGGTGGTCAGGCCCGCAACGGCGTAAGGATGCGGATTGATTCCGGTCGACAGATCGATCCAATCTGCACGCGCTCCGCCATACCTGACAATCGCCCTGTCCAGCCCCCCGCCGTGGTCGCGAACTGCGCGGGGGTCCAAGCCGTGATCAAGTGTACTCATCTGCTCTCTCTGCGGGGATTGACCGGTTTCGGGGTGCTTCAAGCGGATTTTTGCCATTTACACAAGCAAATCCGCCCGAACACGCAAGCGTGCGGCTGCTGTTAACACTTTGTTAAGGAAATAACGAGATCACGGACCACGGGGGTCGGCACCACTCACCATACCAAGTGCCGAGGTTGTTGCAAATGAAAGTTCTGATTGTTGAGAGTAACCCCGACCTTGGTCGGGTCTGGAAAAGACATCTGGAGCGGCAAGACGCCGAAGTCACGCTGGTTGACGCTCAGGAGGCCGCCATTCTGGCGCTCTATGGCACGGATTTTGATATCATCGTGCTGGATCTGGTTCTGGAAACCGGAAGCGCATTGGCTGTGGCCGATTTTGCCAGCTATCGCCGCCCCGAGGCGCGGGTGATTTTTGTCACCAACACCACCTTCTTTTCCGACGGGTCGATTTTTGCGCACAGTCCCAATGCCTGTGCCTATGTTCAAAGCGAAACGCCGCCAGAGGATCTGGCGGCGATGGTCGAACATTACGCTGCGGGGCGCTGACCGCGTCCATGCGGCTCCATGTAATCCAGCACCGGGTTCACCGGAATGATCCGGTGCGGATTGATGCTGTCATGGCTGTAGTGATAGTGGCGCACAATGTGGGCCATGTTCACGGTCTCGGCGACACCGGGCCACTGATACAGCTCACGCGTATAGGCCCATAGGTTCGGGTAATCGACCAGGCGCCGCCGGTTGCACTTGAAATGCAGGTGATAGACCGGGTCGAAGCGGATCAGGGTTGTGAACAACCGCCAATCGGCTTCGGTGATCCGATCCCCCATCAGATACCGGTTCCGCGCCAGACGCTCCTCCAGCCAGTCTAGCGTGTCGAACAACGGGCCCACGGCGGCGTCGTAGGCCGCTTGCGAGGTGGCAAAACCCGACTTGTAGACGCCGTTGTTGACATCTGAATAGATGCGCGCGTTGACCTCCTCGATCTCGTCCCGCATCGCCTCGGGCCAGTAATCGTCCGTATTGCCAGTGATGTCGTTGAAGGCCGAATTGAACATGCGGATGATTTCCGAACTTTCGTTCGAAACAATGGTCTCTTGCGCCTTGTCCCACAAGATCGGCACTGTGACGCGACCGGAATAGGACGGATCCGCCTTGGTATAGATCTGATGTGCATAGCTCAGCCCGTAAAGACGGTCACCCGTGGCACCGTGATCATCCGCCTCAAAGGTCCAGCCGTGACCCAGCATGTCGGGATGCACGACCGAGACCGAAACCAGATCGCTCAGCCCCTTCAACGCGCGAAAGATCAAGGTGCGATGCGCCCAGGGGCAGGCGTGGCTGACATACAGGTGATACCGCCCGGCTTCGGCCCGGAACCCGCTTTTGCCCGACGGTCCCGCGCGGCCATCGGCGGTCAGCCAGTTGCGAAACTGCGCCGCGCTGCGTTTGAATGCGCCACCCGTGGATTTGGTGTCATACCAGGTGTCTTGCCATTTTCCATCGACCAGCAGGCCCATATCTCATCCTCCGCATAGGCGTTTGGCCAAAGATAGGTCCAAGCCCCGCCTGTTCCTATGCATTTGCCCGCGCACAAGACCTGCATGCGCGCACAGGCAATGCTGGGATTTCTGTGCAACAAACCGCAGGCACAGCCCGTTGCGTGAACGCGTTCACTGGATTTTTACAACAGTTCCCGCACAATAGAGGTCATTAGCGGGGGAGTGATTTTATGAGTACTTATGTTTCAAAGGAAATACGCGCCGAGTTGGACGCCGCCCGAATCGCCACATTGAAAAAGGCCAGTCGCCTTCGTGTCCAAATGGGTGACAATACGTATAAAATTCTCAAATTGTGGAAAGATGGTTTCACGGTTGAGGCGGAAACAACGCCGCGCCTGCGCGGGTTGGTCGATATCTATGACGGGGCCAATCTTCTGTATCAATGCCTGATCATTGCCGATCAGGATGAAGGCGGCGAGATGCGGTATGAGTTCAAGCGCAGCACCGCCGCCCATGACGAGGCACCGCTGGATTTCTATCGCGCCCCGGATGCGCCCATCGCACTGCTGGGATACGAAGACTAGGCTCGGATTTTCATCGTGCCAGATTTGGTCAGGGTGACGCCCACCATGCCGTAGGACTGGCTATCGCTATGGATTTCGCCATGGGGTCCGCGCCCGGCCAACAGGCGCGGTCCATTGTGAGGTCAGCCACCCCAGCCACCGCCTGGATTATTGCAGGTCACCAAAGGCCCCTTTCAGTCGCGCGCAGGCGTCCTCGACCCGCGCCCGTTGCGTGGCCAGGTTGAACCGTTCGAAGGTCTCTCCGCCAGTGCCAAAGCCCGGCCCGGACGAGGTTGCAATCCGCGCGTCCTCGCGCAATCGGCGGACAAATTCAGCGTGATCCATGCCGGTGCCGGAAAAATCGACCCAGGCCAGATAGGTTGCCTGCAAGGGCATCGACCACAGGCCTGGAATCTCGGCGATGGTCTGGTCGAATAGATGCCTGTTTCCGTCCAGATGCGCGATCTGGGCATCCACCCATTCCGCGCCAGCCGGGCTGTAGGCGGCGGTGATCATCGCCACACCCAACGCGCTGGGGCCATAATCCAGCGTTGCCAGCCGATGCTTCATCGCTTCGCGCAGTTGGGTGTCGGGAATGATCATGTTGCCGGTCCGCTGCCCGGCGATGTTGAAGGTCTTCGATGCCGCAGTCAGCGTCACCGTCCATGGCCGCGCATCCGGGGCTGCCACATCCATCGGCACAAATTTGGCACCGGGATAGACCAGATCGTGGTGAATCTCGTCCGAGACAAGGATCAACTCGTTGCGCTCGGCAAATGCGGCCACAGCGCGCAGTTCCTCCGGCGTCCAGACCCGGCCCGACGGGTTCTGCGGCGAACACCACAGCAACATCTTCTCGGACCCGTCCAGCCGCGACTGCGCATCTTCCAGGTCAAGGCCATAACTTTCCCCGTCCCGCACCAAAGGGCATTCCACGACCCGGCGGCCCGATTTGTTCACCTTGTGGGCAAACTCATGGTAAACGGGGGTAAAGATCACGATGCCATCACCGGGATCGGTCCAGACATCCAGCGACAGGGCGATTGCATTGCCCAAGCCCTGAGTGGTCAGAACCCAGTCCGTGTCAATCTCCCAGTCGTGGCGGGTTTTCATCCACCACTGGACCGAGGCCAGATACTCCGGGTGCGCCCAGGAATACCCGAACACGCCGTGATCCGCGGCCTTGCGCACCGCGTCGATCACGCAGGGGGCTGTCGGGTAATCGGAATCGGCCGTCCACATGGCCAGCCCGTCCTCGGGCGAAACGCCATACAGCATCTCCATCTTGTCCCATTTGGAACTGTTGGTGCCCCGGCGGTCGATCAGGTCGTTGAAAGTCATGTCTGCTCCATTTTCTCGACCGAAAGCTAACCGCAATTCAGGCAGGTGCAAGGGGGGCGTTGCGGCGCGGGGCGGGATGGCCTAAATCAGCCTCATGAAACGTAACATCCTGATCTATCCCGACCCCCGTCTCAAGAAGGTCTGTGCCCCCGTGGCCGACCTCACGGACGACCTGCGCGCGCTGGCCGATGACATGCTGGAAACGATGTATGACGCCCCCGGTGTTGGCCTTGCCGCGCCACAGATCGGCGTGCTGGATCGCTTGATCGTGCTGGATTGCGTCAAGGAAGAAGGCGAGGCACCGCGCCCCCTGATCATGTTCAACCCGCAGGTCATCGCGGCCTCGGAAGAAACCAATGTCTACGAGGAAGGCTGCCTGTCGATCCCCGATCAATACGCCGAGGTGACGCGCCCCAAAGTGGTCGATGTGACATGGATGGACCGCGACGGAAACCTGCAACAGGAAACCTTTGACGGGCTCTGGGCCACCTGCGTTCAGCACGAGATCGATCATTTGGACGGCAAGCTTTTCATCGACTATCTCAAGCCGCTGAAACGGCAGATGATCACCCGCAAGATGCAAAAGCTCAAACGCGAACGGGCCCGTGCATGACCGTTCGTACCTGCCTGCCATGGCCTGACAAACGCCTGCGCACCAAGGCGGATGAGGTGCCCGAGATCACTGATGAGGTCCGCGCCATCTGGGACGACATGATCGACACGATGGAGGCGATGCCCGGCGTCGGTCTTGCCGCGCCACAGATCGGGGTGATGCTGCGGCTGGCCGTTGTTGACGGTTCTGCCGAACGGGGCCGGGCCGTGCGTCTGGCAAACCCGGAAATCCTGCACAGCTCGATCGAACTGCGCGAACATGAAGAGGCCAGCCCGAACCTGCCCGGCGTCTCGGCCACAATCAAACGCCCGCGCGCGGTGACCGTGAAGTTCCTGAACGAACATGGCATGCTGGATCGCCGCGATTTCGTCGGGATCGACGCGACCAGCGTACAACATCAGATCGACCACCTGAACGGGCGGATGTATTTCGACCGGCTCAGCAAGGTCAAGCGTGACATGCTGCTGCGCAAGGCACGCAAACAAACCTGACGTCTGTAGGCCGGGCTTCAGCCCGGCACCCGTCCCAACTGCCGGAGCCAACGATGCGCATCATCTTCATGGGAACCCCTGATTTTTCGGTCCCGGTGCTGGACGCACTCGTCAGGGCCGGGCACGACATCGCCGCCGTCTACTGTCAGCCCCCGCGCCCCGCCGGACGCGGCAAGAAAGACCGCCCGACGCCGGTTCACGCCCGGTCCGAGGCGCTGGGCCTGCCCGTTCGCCACCCAACCTCTCTGAAATCCGCTGACGAACAGACCGCATTTGCCGCGCTGAACGCCGATATCGCCGTCGTCGTCGCGTATGGCCTGATCCTGCCGCAACCCATTCTGGACGCGCCGCGACACGGCTGCCTGAACATCCACGCCAGCCTGCTGCCGCGCTGGCGCGGTGCCGCCCCGATCCACCGGGCGATCATGTCCGGCGATGCCGAAACCGGGATCTGTATCATGCAGATGGAGGCCGGTCTGGACACCGGCCCGGTCCTGCTGCGACAGGCAACCGCGATTGAGGTTGAAGAAACCACCGCGCATCTGCATGACCGGCTCTCGGCCATGGGGGCCGCGCTGATCGTCGAGGCGCTGGCCAAGCTGCCGGGCCTGATACAGGAACCGCAGCCCGAGGATGGCGTGACCTATGCCGCCAAGATCGACAAGTCCGAGGCCCGCATCGACTGGGCACGCCCGGCGGTCGAGGTCGACAGGCAAATCCGCGGGCTGTCACCCTTTCCCGGCGCATGGACCGAAATGAATGGCGAACGCGTCAAGCTGCTGGCATCGCGGCTGGCAGACGGGCAGGGCGCAGCGGGTGAGGTTCTGAACAACGACCTGCACGTGGCCTGTGGTCAGGGCGCGGTCGAACTGCTGCGCTTGCAACGGGCGGGCAAAGGCGCGCAGGATAGGGAAACCTTCCTGCGGGGCTGGCCCATTCCCACCGGCACCCGCCTGACCTAGGAGAAGCCCGATGTTCATGGTGATGATGGGGACCGTCGTGATTGCCGGGATCGTCGGATATCTGTCCGAACAGACCGGGTTCACTCATAACGGCTATCTTCAGTCGATCATCATCTGCGTGGGCGGGGCGTTCCTGTTCTACTTCATCCGCATCATGTTCGGGATCAGCTTTGGCCCTCCCGGTCTGGATGCGGTGATCTCGTCTGTCGGCGCCCTGATCATCGTGCCGACGCATTGGAGGAAGTGACATGCCCATCGTCGCTCTGATCATCATCCAAGCTGCGCTTGAAGTTTTGCTCGCCAGGTTGCTCCCGGCGACGATGCTGATCGGCATTGTTGGGGCTATGATCGGTGGGCCCCTTCTGTGGTCTCTGATACCCGACGCTGGCTGGATGTCGGGCTTTGTGGGCGCGGTTCTGGGCGCATTGCTGGTGATCTGGATCTGGCAGACCTACCTGCGCCGTTAGCATATTCCTTGGCTGCGCATTCCGTCCCGCAAACCTTCACTCGACAGATAGCGCAGCAGATCAGCGCTCGTCGCACTCCAGCGCTGAACCAAGCGCCGGGGCGGCTTTCGTCGTCATATCGAACCGGTTCGCCTCGGCGGCAGTCATCCAGTGGATGCTGTCGGCCGGGGCCGCATACAGCGTGTACCAGTAAAACGACTCATCGACGCCGATGTCCCTGAAATAATCCAGATAGCGGTCATGTTCCGGGTCATCCTTGGGCAGCTCCGTGGCCACCAGCCCCGATCCGGCCCAGCTGTGCACGCCCACGCAGGCTCCCGGCTGCAAAACGCGGCGGCGTCCGGCCAGGAACAGATCGGTGCCGCCGCTGGCAACCAGACCGTCCGAGGGCACGATAGTATCGAACCCGGCCCTGCGCACCTCGCGGCTGAAGATGACATTGGCGTCGTCATCCACCGACCCCTCGATATATTGCAGCACCAGCGTGCGCGCTTCGGGATTTTCGGCGGTGACGTCTTCAAAAGCGGACAGCGTCGTTTCGTCAATAGTGCCCGAGGCGATGATCCGGTCACCCTCAGCAACAAAGCGGACGGGTGCATAATATGCGCCGCATGAGGCCAGCAAAGCCAGTGAGACCGCAATCGATGTAAGTCTGAACGGCATTTGGCCTCCGGGCTGCGCGTTCCAAACAGCTATCAGCCCGCCCCGGTCGCGTCCACCGACAGGTTCAGTTGCGGGGCGGGCGGCTTTTGTAGACGGGCAACTGCCAGCCAAACACCAGCGACCCTGCCCGCAAGGCCCAGCACACAAGGGCGCACATGCCCAATACAAAGGCGGGCTCCAGCCCCAGCCTGACCGCAAATACCGCCGTCAACGCCCCCACAAATGCGCACGAGACGTAAAGTTCGCCCTGTTTCAGCACCAGCGGCACCTCGTTGCAGACCACGTCGCGCATCAGCCCGCCCAGACACCCGGTCGTCACACCCATCAGCACGACGATGATACCGGGCTGATCCAGTGACAGCGCGGCACCGGTTCCGGCGGCAACGGCGACCGACAGTGCGAAACTGTCCAGCCAGACCAGCCAGTTATAGCGACTTTCCACCAGATGCGCGGTAAAGAACACAAACACCGCCGCCGCGACGGCGATCAGGATGTAATCCGGCTGGCCGACCCAGAAGATCGGGTGACGGTCCAGCAGCAGGTCGCGTACCGTGCCGCCGCCAACTGCGGTCAGGCAGGCCATGAAGGCAAAGCCCACCAGATCCAGCTGCGCCCGGCTGGCCACCAGCGCCCCGGTCAGCGCAAAGATCAGAACCGAGGCATAATCCAGCAGCGTCAGCGCGCTCACGCCGGTGCCTTTTTCGGCTTGAAGGGCGCCATGCCTGCGCGGGCCAGTTCATCGGCCTTTTCGTTTTCGGGATGGCCCGCATGGCCCTTGACCCATTCCCATGTCACATCATGTCGTTCCTGCGCCTCGTCCAGTCGCTGCCACAGATCGACATTCTTGACCGGCTTCTTGTTCGAGGTTTTCCAGCCATTCCGCTTCCAGCCGAATATCCAGCCGGTGACGCCGTTCTTCACATAGGCGCTGTCGGTGACAATGGTGATCTTCGACGGGCGCTCCAGCGTCTCAAGCGCGCTGATGGCAGCCAGCAACTCCATTCGGTTGTTGGTCGTCTCGGCCTCGCCGCCGTTCAGTTCCCGCTCTTTCAATACCCTGTCCCCGTTCTTCGCACGCAGCAGCACGCCCCAGCCTCCGGGGCCGGGATTGCCGGAACAGGCGCCATCTGTATAGGCAAACAACTCAGGCATGGGCGAACACCAGAATAAACCCGTCGTAAGACCCGGCCAGACCCTTGCCCACCCCTTCGACCGTGCGGTCAACCGTGAACCCGGCCTGGGTCAGCGCCTCTCGGATCTCGGCTTCCGAGTAATAGGTGTAATAGCGGTCCAGATCGTCACGATGCTCGCCCGTGCCCAGCTTCATGCCCAGAAACAGCTGGCCTCCGGGCTTCAGGGCCGTGTGGATCGCTTTCAGGTGACGCGTAAAATCCGCTCGCGGCGCGTGCAGCAGGGAAAAACTGGCGTAGACACCGTCATACTCGGCGGTTTCGGTAACATCGTCGAACGTGCCCAGATGCGCGTCCACCCCGTTCTGGCGGGCATGTTCGACAAAGGCGGGGGTGGCATCCAGCGCCCGCACCTTCAGCCCCTGACGCATCAGGAAACCGCTGTCCGATCCGGGGCCTGACCCCAGATCCAGCACATAGCCGCCCGCACCGACCGCATCGGCAAAATCCTGACGGGTCTTGAGCTGTTCGGCTGGTAAAGGAATGGCCAGATATTCGTTCACTCTGGTCGTATAGGCATCAATTGTGCGTTTGTCGCTCACAGGTACACTCCGACGGCTAGGCTGGCCAGAACGACCGCGGTCAGCAGGATACGCAGCTGCATCCACCAGACCGGCGTCAGCCGCCAGTATGAAAACAGGGCGTCCAGCAGCAGCAAGCCAGTGAACCCGTAGATCAGATTGGTGCCCGCAGTGACCGGCCCGCCGCCCGTCATGGCAAAGGCCCACAGCGCAGGCAGGACCGACAGCCCATAACACAGCGCCGCCTTGCTGCCCGAGGTCTTGGTGGCAAAGCCCCACAGCACACCTGACATAAAGCTCAGGATGACCGAGCCATAAAACAGCTGCACATAAGGCCCGACAAAGCGCGGGCCAAATGTATGCGTGCCCCAGTCGTTCAGATCACCGTTCAGATATGTCAGCGCGCCCCAGACAAACGGGACCAGTCCCGCCAGCCCCAGATAAAGCGGCGCCTTCGGCACGCCGGTCACGCCGGTTGCCTCAACACGCGCGGCACTTTGAATTCGACGTTTTCGATTGCGGTCTCGACCGGCTCGACAGTGACATCGTAATGATCGCGGAAGGCGTCGATCACCTCGTTCACCAGCAATTCCGGGGCCGATGCGCCAGCGGTCACCGCAACGCTTTTGATGCCCTGCAAAGCGCGCCAGTCGATTTCGGTCGCGCGCTGGACCAGTTGCGCGTATTTGCACCCCTCGCGCGATGCAACCTCGACCAGACGGCGGGAATTGGACGAGTTCGGAGCCCCCACAACCAGCAGCGCATCGGCCTTGGGGGCCACGGCCTTCACGGCCTCCTGCCGGTTGGTCGTGGCATAGCAAATGTCTTCCTTATGCGGGCCGACAATGGCCGGGAACCGGGCCTGAAGGGCTGCGATGATGTCCTTGGTATCATCCACCGACAGGGTGGTCTGGGTGACAAAGGCCAGCGCGTCGGGGTCGCGCACCTGCACGGCGGCCACATCCTCGACCGTTTCGACCAGCAGCACATCACCCTCGGGCAGCTGTCCCATGGTGCCAACGGTTTCGGGATGGCCCTTGTGGCCGATCATGATCATCTGCAATCCCGCATCCGCATGGCGCTGCGCCTCGACATGAACCTTCGACACCAGCGGACAGGTGGCATCCACATAGATCATCTCACGTTGCGCGGCTTCGGCGGGTACCGATTTCGGAACACCATGGGCGGAAAAGATCACCGGGCGGTCATCGGGGCATTCATGCAGTTCTTCGACAAACACAGCCCCTTTGGCCCGCAACCCGTCGACCACGAATTTGTTATGCACGATCTCGTGGCGCACATAGACCGGCGGCCCCCATTTCTGCAGGGCCATTTCAACGATCTTGATGGCGCGGTCCACACCGGCGCAGAACCCGCGGGGGGCGGCCAGGTAAAGTGTCAGTGGCGGCTTGGTCATTCGGCTGTCTCCTTAGGGCACAGGTAAGTCTTTTCCCGGCCTTGGTCCAGACAGGACATTGTCATTCATCTGACACGAATCGTTGTTAGTCAGAGGATGTTTCAGCACCAATCCTTAGTTAAAGAAGCGCGGCCAGGACTCCGGTCCTGACCGCGCGAATTTTTCCCATCAACAGGCAGTGGTGCCGGATCAGCTGCCGCCTGCAACCGCGACGCTGCGATGCTCTGCCGGCATTTCACGCGGCGGGCGACCGATCACGTCACGCAGATCTTCCAACTCGATGAAGTTGTCGGCCTGACGGCGCAGCTCGTCCGAAATCATCGGCGGCTGGCTGCGGATCGTTGACACGACCGACACGCGAACGCCCTGACGTTGCAGGCTGGCGATCAGCGGGCGGAAATCCCCGTCACCCGAGAACAGCACGATATGATCCACACGCGGTGCCAGTTCCATGGCATCGACTGTCAGCTCGATATCCATGTTTCCTTTGACTTTCCGACGCCCCATGCTGTCGGTGTATTCCTTGGCCGGTTTTGTGACCATGGTGAAGCCGTTGTAATGAAGCCAGTCAACCAATGGGCGGATCGGTGAATACTCGTCGTTTTCAAGCAGCGCTGTATAGTAGAAAGCCCGAAGCAACTTGCCACGGCGCATGAATTCCTGCCGCAGAAGTTTGTAGTCTATGTCGAAACCGAGTGCTTTTGCCGCGGCATAAAGGTTCGAGCCGTCGATGAACAGCGCTAGCCGTTCGTCCTTATAAAACATAAATAGGTCCTTCCGGTATAATCCAGACTGCGCCGCGTTACGTGAGTGAGTGGGTGTTTTATAAATTGACGCAATCTGGTGGGCTTATAGTTAGAACTTTTGGCCGTTATCGCAAGTATGCAATGTGTCGAATATAGGGTAGCATATGTACAATTCTTTGCCAAACGCGGTTGTGGCATTGGGCGCAAATCTCGATCTGAGAGGAAATAGGCCCGCTGTAACGCTACAGCGCGCAATTGACGCACTTTCGCAACAGGGCGTAGTGATTCGCTCTGTCAGCCGGTTTTTTGCGACACCCTGCTTCCCCGCTGGCGCTGGTCCGGACTACTTGAATGCGGCTGTGCTGATCGAAACCGACAAATCCCCGGCCCAGCTTTTGCGCGTGCTGCACGAGGTTGAACACCAGTTCGGTCGTGAACGGGTGCAGCGCTGGGGAATGCGGACGCTGGATCTGGATCTTGTGTGCTATGGCGATCAGATTCTGCCCAATCGTGCCCTGTTCGACCGCTGGCTGACCCTGCCGCCCGAGGCACAGCGGCAAGAGGCACCGGATCAGCTGATCCTGCCGCATCCGCGCCTTCAGGACCGCGCTTTTGTGCTTGTGCCGATGGCGGATATTGTGCCCGACTGGCGCCACCCCGTGCTTGATCGCACGGTTTCCCAGATGGTTGCCGACCTGCCCCCGCCCGAGGTTGCGGCGGTTACGCCGCTGTGATCCCTGCAAATGCAGCATTTCCTGCTTGTCAAGGCGCGGAATCGCGCTTAGATAAACCCCTTCCTGACATGGACTCAGAAACGGAGAGCGCCCAATGGCCCGCGTGACGGTTGAAGATTGCGTAGACAAGGTTCCAAACCGGTTCGAACTGGTGATGCTGGCCGCCCATCGGGCGCGCGAGATTTCTGCCGGTGCCGCGATTACCGTTGACCGCGACAACGACAAGAACCCTGTCGTGTCCCTGCGCGAAATCGCCGACGAGACCCAAGGCGCGGACGCCCTGCGCGAACGCCTGATCGAGGCCAACCAGACCCAGATCGAGGTTGATGAGCCGGAAGAAGATCAGATGGCGCTGCTGATGGGTGCCGAGTCGGACAAGCCTGCGATGGACGACATGTCCGAAGAAAAACTCCTGCGCGCCCTGATGGAGGCTCAAGGGCAGGGGTAAGCTCCAAAGACGAAGGTGCGGACCGGATGATTTCTGCTGACGATCTGATTGCGCTGGTCCGCAACTACAATCCCAAGACGAATGCTGAACGTATCGCGCTGGCCTATGAGTTCGGCCAGAAGATGCACGAAGGGCAATTCCGCCACTCTGGCGAGCCCTATTTTACCCACCCCGTTGCCGTTGCCGCCATCCTGACCGAACAGCGTCTGGATGATGCGACGATCATTACGGCTTTGCTGCATGACACGATCGAAGACACCAAGGCCAATTACGGCAAGGTGTCCGATCTGTTCGGGGATGAGGTCGCCAAACTGGTCGATGGCGTCACCAAGCTGACCAACCTGCAACTGTCCAGCCGCGAAACCAAGCAGGCCGAGAATTTCCGCAAGCTGTTCATGGCCATGTCCAAGGACCTGCGGGTCATTCTGGTCAAGCTGGCCGACCGTCTGCACAACATGCGCACCATCAAGGCGATGCGGCCCGAAAAGCAGGTTCAGAAAGCGCGCGAGACGATGGATATCTATGCGCCGCTTGCGGGCCGCATGGGGATGCAATGGATGCGCGAGGAGCTCGAAGACCTCGCGTTCCGCGTCCTGAATCCCGAAGGCCGCCAGTCGATCATCCGTCGCTTTATCACGCTGCAACGCGAAACCGGCGATGTGATCCACCGCATTACCGGCGACATGCGCCACGAGCTGGAAAAGGCAGGCATTGAGGCCGAAGTCTTTGGCCGCGCCAAGAAACCCTATTCGATCTGGCGCAAGATGCAGGAAAAGGATCAGGGCTTCTCGCGCCTCTCGGACATCTACGGGTTCCGCATCATCACCCAGACGGAAGAAGACTGCTATCGCACGCTTGGGGCCATCCATCAGCGCTGGCGCGCGGTGCCGGGGCGGTTCAAGGACTATATCAGCCAGCCGAAATCGAACGGCTACCGCTCGATTCACACCACCGTTTCAGGCCGCGATGGCAAACGGGTCGAGGTTCAGATCCGCACCCGCCAGATGCACGATGTGGCAGAAACCGGCGTTGCGGCGCACTGGTCCTACCGGGACGGGGTGCGCACGGAAAACCCCTTTGCCGTCGACCCGGCGAAATGGATATCCAACCTGACCGAGCAATTCGACAACGAGGATGATCACGAAGATTTCCTCGAAGCCGTCAAGCTCGAGATGTATTCGGACCAGGTCTTCTGCTTCACCCCCAAGGGCGACGTGGTGAAACTGCCGCGCGGTGCGACCCCGATCGATTTCGCCTATGCCATCCACACCCGGATCGGCCATGCCTGTGTGGGGGCCAAGGTCGATGGCATTCGCGTGCCGCTCTGGACGCGGATGAAGAACGGCCAGTCGGTCGATATCATCACCGCTGACGGGCAGACACCGCAGGTCACATGGCTTGAGATCGCTGTCACCGGCAAGGCCCGTACCGCCATCCGCCGCGCCCTGCGCGAGGTGGATCGCGAACGGTTCATCAAGCTGGGCAAGGAACTGGCGCGCTCGGGCTTTGACCATGTGGGGCGCAAGGCCACCGACAAGGCGCTTGATACCGCCGCCAAGCACCTGCGCCTGAAAGACCGGCATGAATTGCTGGCCCGTCTGGGCAGTGCAGAACTGACCGCTCATGAGGTGGTTCAGGCCGTCTATCCCGAACTGGCTCAGGATGACGGCGACGCCATCCCGCTGCGGCGCGCCGTGATCGGTCTTGAACCCGGCCAGAAATTCGACCGCGCGCCCTGCTGCCAGCCGCTGCCGGGCGAACGGATCGTCGGCATCACCTACCGGGGCAAGGGTGTTGTGGTGCACGCCATCGACTGCGACAAGCTCAGCCAATATGAAAGCGAACCGGAACGCTGGGTCGATCTGCATTGGCATTCTGGCACGCACCCGGCCGTCTATGGGGCGACACTGGATCTGACCATCGGCAACGATGCCGGGGTTCTGGGGCGCATTTGCACATTGATCGGCGAGAAAAAGGCCAATATCTCGAACCTGGAATTTGTGGACCGCAAACCGGATTTTTACCGCCTGCTGATCAATGTCGAACTGCGCGACCTTGAACAGTTGCATTCGCTGATGCTGATGCTTGAGGCTGAAAGCGACGTTGCAGCGGTCGAGCGTTATCGGGACCGGACCAAAACCGCGACCGCGGCTGGCTGAGAAGGGGTGATCACGGGTGGTATTCAAGCGCCGAGACCGACGCTCTCCTGTTCAGGTCGCATCGGAACTCGTCTATCCGCGTGGCGGATGGACCCGCGCCTTCCACTATGTCAAACACCGTGTCCGCCGCCTGCCGGATTCCCCTGACCGGATCGCCCGCGGCATCGGGGCGGGCGTTTTCGCATCCTTCACGCCGTTTTACGGGCTGCACTTTCTGGTCGCGGCAATTGGTGCGCGGCTGATCAAGGGAAATATTCTGGCCGCGCTCAGCGGCACGTTCTTTGGCAACCCCCTGACCTATGTCCCGATTGGGGTGATCTGCCTGCAAACCGGGCATTTCCTGCTGGGCACCGAATATGAAGAAGGCGACACGCAGGGGCTGATGGGCAAATTTGCCGACGCCATCGGTGACCTCAAGGACAACCTTCTTGCGCTCTTCACCGATCGCGTGGCCGACTGGCACGGGCTGGGGCAGTTCTATCACGACGTTTTCTATCCCTACATGATTGGCGGCATCATCCCCGGTATCGTGGCGGGCATCATCTGCTACTACCTCAGCCTGCCACTGATCCTGACCTACCAGCAGCGCCGCCGCGCGAAGATCAAGGCAAAGTTTGAAGAAATCAAACGTCTGGCCGGAGAAACATCTGCCAGTCCCGCGCCAAGATCGCTAAGGTCGGGGCGAAAATCTGCAAAAGGAACCAAATGATGTCCGAAAGCCGTCTGCGTCTGGGTGTGAATATCGATCATGTTGCCACCGTGCGCAACGCGCGCGGCGGGGCTTATCCTGACCCGTTGCGCGCCGCCAAGCTGGCAGAAGAGGCCGGCGCCGACGGCATCACCGCGCATCTGCGCGAAGACCGCCGCCATATCTCGGATGCCGATATCGACGGCCTGATGGAGGTTCTGTCGGTGCCTCTGAACTTTGAAATGGCCGCCACCGACGAGATGCAGAAAATCGCCCTGCGCCACAAGCCGCACGCCGTCTGCATCGTTCCCGAAAAGCGCGAGGAACGCACAACCGAAGGCGGGCTCGAAGTCGCGCGCGAGGAAAACAAGCTGGCCCATTTCATCGCCCCCCTGCGCGAGGCCGGGTGCCGCGTGTCGATCTTCATCGCCGCGGATCAGCGCCAGATCGAGGCCGCGCACCGTATCGGTGCCGAGGTGATCGAACTGCACACCGGCGCCTATTGCGATGCCCATGCCGAAGGCCGCATGGACGCCGCCGCGCGCGAGCTTGAAGCGCTGCGCCAGATGTCCACCTTTGCCCATTCGCTGGGGCTCGAGGTTCATGCAGGCCATGGCCTGACCTATGACTCCGTAAAGCCGGTTGCCGCCTTCCCCGAGGTCATGGAACTGAACATCGGGCATTTCCTGATTGGCGAGGCGATCTTTCTGGGTCTCACCCCCGCCATTCGGGAAATGCGCCGTCTGATGGACGAGGCACGCGCGTGATCACCCCCGGCTTTATCGCCATCTGGTTCGCCTGGCTGATGGCCGGGGGCTCGCCGGGCCCGGCCACGATGGGCATTGCCGGAACCGCCATGAACGAAGGCCGCACCGCCGGGCTGGCCTTTGCCCTTGGCATCTGCGCCGGATCGGCCGCTTGGGGCATTGCCGCAGCGCTGGGCCTGTCGGCGGTCATGCTGGCCAATGTCTGGCTGTTCGAGGTGATCCGCTATGTCGGCGTGGCCTATCTGGGCTGGCTGGCGCTGAAGGCCCTGAAACGCGCGATGACCTCGGATGATGAGGTCGCCTTGGGCAAAGCGGTCACCGGCACGCTGCCCACGATCTTTGCCAAAGGTGCGGCGATCCACCTGACCAACCCCAAGGCGATCCTCAGCTGGGGGTCGATCTATGCCATCGTCGCGCCGAGCGATGCCAACCTGCCGATGCTGCTGGGCTATTTCGCCATGCTGTACGCAGGATCGCTGCTGATCTTCATCGGCTATGCGTTCCTGTTCTCATCCGCCCGCATGGTCCGCACCTACCGCCGCGCCCGCCGCTGGTTCGATTTCGCCTTCGCCGGGTTCTTTGGCGTGGCGAGTTACAAGATCCTGACGGTGCGGTTGTTGTAAAGCAGGCGAAATTGATTTCGGCAAAAGCCGGTGGAAGCGCTAGGGCGCGTTCGAGATTTCCAAAAACCATTCCGCCACGGCATTTGCCCAACCGGGTTGCCTGCCGTGGCCATGTGGCCCCAGCGCCAGGGTGACAGAGCCGTCCTGACACTCGGTCCACTTCTTTCGCCAGGTTGCGCCCTCTGTTGAAACGCTGTTCGCCATCTGCCCGCATCCATTGGTTCTGGTCAGAATTTCAATGGATTTCAAAACGCTACCCTGTTCGAAATCATAGTCCCCAAAGGTCACAAAACGCCCCTCCAGCGGGACGGTCCGGTCTGCAAATCCGTGGGAATGATGCATGTGAACCGGGCCGCTGCACCGCCGCCACATTGGCTCCCAAAAAGCCCCTGATGCCGAGGCATAGGCAAAGGCAAAGGAATGATCCGTGCAGGCCTTGTCCCAAACCAGTGATCCGCCGCGTGAATACCCCGCCAGCAAAATGCGATCTGCGTTCAGGTCGAAACGGGCAATGGCGTCTTCCTTGATCTGCTCCAGCGCGGCCAGATCATCCCGCGGCCAGCGATAGCCATCATGCACCCCCCAGTCCAACACCTTGGGGTTGCCAATGTCGACCTGACCATTCGGCGCGATAAAGGCGATGCCGCGGTCGGTAAAGGCCGCCGCGAGGCCGGAAAGATTCACGGCTGAATTCGCCGTTGCCCCATAGCCATGCAGATAGATAACAGCTGGCGGCTCGGGCGCGGCCTCGGGCAGAACCACCCGATAGGACAACTCTCCTACCTGACAGGGGGTATCCTCGGTTCCGCAATCCTGTGCAAAAGCGGGGAAAACGGTGCTTGCGACAATGCCAGCCACCGCGATTGCCATGAACGGAATTTTCGACATTGCGTCCCCCCACACCAACGTAAAAATTGAACATTCCGGTAAAGTATATCACGGAATGCGGCAACCAACCGCTTGCGTGTGGTCATCAATTGCCGTTGATTGGCCCGACCAGAGAAATGAGAGCCACATGATCCTCGGCATCGGCACAGACCTTGCAAATATCGACCGCATTCAGGGCACGCTCGACCGGTTCGGCGACCGGTTCCGCAACCGTGTCTTTACTGACACCGAACAGCGCAAGGCCGAACGCCGCGCGGATACCGCAGGCACCTATGCCAAGCGCTGGGCCGCGAAAGAGGCATGTTCCAAGGCGCTCGGCACCGGCCTGCGCATGGGCATTTCGTGGAAGGACATGGCCGTCACCAACCTGCGCACCGGGCAGCCGGTGATGCATGTCACCGGCTGGGCCGCCGAACGCCTGAACGAACTGACCCCCGCAGGGCACGAGGCGATCATCCACGTCACCCTGACCGACGACCACCCCTGGGCACAGGCCTTTGTCGTGATCGAGGCGCGTCCTCTGCAAGATCACGTCACACAGCCTTGACTTGACCCCATCCCCCCCGCATGTAGCAGCGAAGCCAAGCACAGAGAACTGGAGAGAGCAGTATGGCCGACGAAGCCAAAACCGGAAGCGGCGTCTGGGAAACGATCAAGACCATCGTCTATGCCCTGCTGATCGCGGGCGTGTTCCGGACACTCTTCTTTCAACCGTTCTGGATTCCCTCCGGTTCGATGAAACAGACGCTGCTGATCGGCGATTTCCTCTTCGTCAACAAGATGGCCTACGGCTATTCCTACGCCTCATGCCCCAGCCTGATCATCCCCAGTGTCGGTCTGAATATCGACGCCGAAGATCTCTGCGGCTGGATGCAGGGCGACGACGGCGGCCGCATCTGGGGCGGCGATCCCGTGCGCGGCGATGTCATCGTCTTCCGCCACCCGGTCAGCGGGCGCGATTATATCAAGCGCCTGATCGGCCTGCCGGGCGACCGCATTCAGGTCCGCGAGGGGCAGATCATCCTCAACGGCACACCGGTTCCGCAACAGCCTGACGGCATATTCACCGAAATCGCCGAACCGCAGGGCCCGCAACGCCTGCGCCCGCGCTGCGAAAACGGCCCCGTTGGCGTTGGCGGCGCCTGTGAAAAGTCGCGCCTGATTGAAACCCTGCCCAACGGCGTCACCTATGACGTGCTGAATATCGGCAATCAGGGCTCGGACAATACCGGCATCTATACCGTGCCCGAAGGCCATTATTTCTTCATGGGCGACAACCGCGACAACTCGGCTGACAGCCGCCTGCCGCAATCCGCTGGCGGGGTTGGCTATGTACCCTACGAAAACCTGATCGGACGCGCCGACCGGATCATGTTCTCGTCCGCCGGGCGGTCCATGCTGTTCTTCTGGACCTGGCGCGGGGATCGGTTCTTCAAGGCGGTCAATTGATCCCGCCCCAGACAATGGTGTTACGTTACATCTTCAGACAGCCATTGGATTGGCGTGGCACTGCAAAACGCCCTGAGTTCTGGCTGACGGTTCTATTTTGCTTCGCGCTGCAAGTGGCCTTTGTTTGGATGGTCGAGCGGGGGTTTATTGCCAAGTGGGTTTGGCTATTGCTTTGGGTCGTCACCATGTTTCCGCTTGTTTCGGTTTCAGTTCGGCGTCTGCACGACATGGCCAGGTCTGGGGTTTGGGCAATATTGGTAGTAGTGCCTGTCCTGAACATCGCTTTCTTGATGATTTGCGCCATTGTGGCTGGCAAGCATAATCAGCATGCAGCTTGGGTGGGCAAGAAAGGTCATCTTCTGGGAAAAATGGCGCTTATGTCTCTGGCTGTGCTCGCCCTCAGTCGTGCGTTTTGGACGCCCTATACAATACCATCGGGCAACATGAAGCCAACTCTTCTTGTGGGCGACTATTTAGTAACAACAGAACTCGATCAAGGGAATGTGCCGAAGGCTGGCGAAGTGTACGTGTTCAGCCACCCGGTTACAGGCCAAGATCATATTATGCGCCTGATCGGGGTGCCAGGCGACCTTGTGCAAATGCAAGATGGCAGTATCATTCTGAATGGAGAGGCGGTTCCGCAGTTACCCGATGGTGTTTTTTCTGAAACCATGGAAAGACAAGGCCCATTTCGTCTCTTCCCACGGTGCGAAAACGGCCCGGTAGCTTTAGGTGATGCCTGCCACAAAGGTCACTTTATTGAAAGCTTGCCGAATGGGGTAAGCTATCCTGTATTGAACATTGCGACCCAATCTGGCGATGATACTGGTATGTATACCGTGCCAGAGGGGCACTATTTCCTTCTCGGAGACAATCGCGATAACTCAAACGATAGCCGGATCCCGCAACCCGCGGGTGGTATCGGTTTTGTTCCACGCGAAAACCTTTCGGGTCGCGCGGGCCGCGTTGTATTCTCGTCGACAGGGCGGTCACCTTGGTTCGTCTGGGCTTGGCGCCCGGATAGAATTCTTGTGGAGGTGCAATGAAATTATCTGCGGAAATGAATGCGTTTCAAAAGCGTCTAGGATACGAGTTCTTGAACCCTGAGTTGCTGGTGCGTGCGCTGACCCACGGCTCGGTCTCATCGTCGACACGCCCGGACAATCAGCGGCTTGAATTTCTGGGCGACCGGGTGCTGGGCCTTGTCATGGCCACCGCGCTGCTTGAGGCCGACAAGAAAGCCTCCGAAGGCCAGCTTGCGCCCCGGTTCAACGCTCTGGTCCGCAAAGAGGCCTGCGCAGATGTCGCCCGCCAGATCGATCTGGGGGCGGTGCTGAAACTGGGCCGGTCCGAGATGCTCTCGGGTGGGCGCCGCAAACAGGCGCTGCTGGGCGACGCGATGGAGGCGGTGATTGCCGCCATCTACCGCGACGCCGGGTTCGAAGCTGCCCGCGATGTCATTCTCGCCCTCTGGGGCGACCGCATCCACAAGGTCGAGGCCGACGCCCGCGACGCCAAAACCGCGCTTCAGGAATGGGCGCAGGCGCGCGGCCAGAAACCACCCAGCTATGTCGAGGTCAAGCGCAGCGGCCCCGACCACGCCCCCGTCTTCACCATCGCCGCCCGCCTTCAGGACGGAACCGAGGCACAAGCCACCGCGGGCTCCAAACGCCAGGCCGAACAGGCGGCTGCCAAGGCGTTGCTGGAGCGGGTCGGCTGATCCCTGTTGAAGCTCGGCCTGTCACAAACTTCAATCTAACTTGAAGACTATAGAAGCCACGACAGACGACCTGTATCTGGGTATCAGTCGTTTTGGCACCCGTCAGACTGCGGCAGGTCAAAGCACTCGGGAAACAACGTATAAAGGCAATCCAATGCAACGTGCAAAACTCTCGCTCGTCAATATCGGCTTCCTGTTCATTGCCGGGTTTGTGGCAACCATGGCCTTCGATTTCTGGGGGCAAGTTGTCAGTCCGGGGATCGGCTGGGCCAACCTGTCACCCGAAGGTCTGGCGCAGAGTTTGCTGTCCAGTCTGGGTTTGCCCAGCAACGCTTTTCTGGGCTTCTTCGTGCATTTCTACATTGTCGGCCTGATTGCCTATCCTTTGGGTTGGTTCCTTATTTTCCAGCCAATCTGGGTCAAGGTACTGGGTCCGGTCCACATGTTGGCAGCCTCGGCAATCTATGGATTCGGTCTGTGGGTGTTTGCAATCGGAGGTGTCACGACCTTTGCCGGTCTGCCGCCGTTCCTGAACTTCGTCGGGATCACATGGGTCGCGCTGATCGGCCACGTTTTGTACGGCATCGTGTTTGTTGCCGTGCTGAACCCCATCCTGCGCCGTCACCCGTGATCTGATCCGTTCTATCCGTCGGTCCGGTGTCGGGCCGACGGCTTTCATTTTTCACTCCACCCGGAAAAACCCGGTCAGCCCGGTTTTCTGATGTTCGATCACATGGCAATGAAAGGCCCAGTCGCCGGGATTGTCCGCCACCAGCGCGATGTCCGCCACCTCATCCTTCAACAGCAGCATCGTGTCGGTCATCAGCGGAGGCAGGGTGCGCAGGTTGGATCGCAGCGGCACGAAGGCCAGCCCGTGCAGGTGGATCGGATGCAGGTTGGGCGACTCGTTGCGCAATCGCAGGACATAACTATTGCCCTGTTCCAGAACCGCCAGCGGCCCGGTGCCCTGCGCTGCATCACCCGGCCAGGGTTTGCGGTTGATCGACCAGAAACTATACCCCAGCGTGCCGCAGAACCCGTCATTCGGGGCACCGCCTTCGGGGGTCCAGCCAAAGACGAACTCATGCAATTCCGCACGGTCCGGATCGGGGCGCGCAACGGGATTTGCACGCAACGGGCGCAGCTCTCTCAGATCACGCGCCGCTGATGTGCCAGTCGCCCGCAAGCGCGCCATGGCGCGGTGCGGCTGGCCGGGAAACTTGGCCATCAGCTCCGCCGACTGCCCTTCGCCCTCGGGCATCCGGACGGCAATATCCACCCGTTGACCGGGGCCCAGCAACAGCGGTTCGTCCGCCGTTGGCACCGGCAGGTCGATCTCGACCGGATGCCCGTCCCAGGCGATGATCCGGGTCTCGGCCCCCTCGGGATGCAGCTTATAGATGCGGGTCGTGTCCGTGTTGACCACCCGCAGCCGCACCAGACTGCCTGCCGCGTGCTCATAGACCGCCGTGCTCTGCCAGTTGGCGGTCTGCACCGTGCCAAACGTGCCCGCCCGCGCCGCACCCCGCGCCGTATAGGCAGGCAGGAACGCGTCATCCTCGTCCAGACGGAAATCCCGCAGATTGATCACCTGTTCGCTGTCGAACCCCGGCTCTTCCGGCTCGGCAATCACCATCACGCCGGTCAGCCCGCGCGCCATCTGCTCCATCGTCATGCAATGGGGGTGATACCAGTAGGTCCCCGCATCCGGTGGCGTGAACTCATAGGCGAAACTTTCGCCCTCGCCGATGGGCATCTGGGTTAGGTAGGGCACCCCGTCCATCTCGTTTCGAATACGCAACCCGTGCCAGTGCATCGAAGTGTAATCCGGCAAGGTGTTGCGCACGCTCAGCCGCATAGGCTCGCCCTGCCGCCCATACAGAACCGGCGGTGGCGCATCGGGCGACAGGCTGACCATCCCTGTGGTCAGCCCTTCGCGCAGCCGGTAACTGGCGGGTTGCAGCACCAGTTCCTGTGCTGCATCACCTGCTGCCAGCGACCATCCGCCCAACCCAAACGCGCCAGCGGCGGCACCGCTTCCAAGAAGAAACTCGCGACGTTTCATGACAACCTCACTGAAAGGATTTGCTGCCGGGCTGGAACTGGCTGGGCATCTGAGCCTGTCCTGCCACCGCAAACGCAGGGCCGCAATGCGACAAATCCCTCTGGCCCGCCGCACCTTTCTGCTATAGGGGGGCGCAGTTGCAGACAGGATTGCCAGACACATGACCACACGCGCCGGATTTATCGCCCTGATCGGAGAGCCCAACGCAGGCAAATCCACCCTCCTGAACCGCATGGTCGGGGCAAAGGTCTCGATCGTGACCCATAAGGTTCAGACCACGCGCGCCCGTATCCGGGGCGTTGCGATGGAAGGCGATGCGCAACTGGTCTTCGTCGACACGCCGGGCCTGTTCAAACCGCGCCGCCGTCTGGACCGTGCCATGGTCGCTGCCGCCTGGGGCGGGGCCGCCGATGCCGATATCGTCGTGCTGATGGTCGAGGCGCATCGCGGCATCACCGAAGGGGTCGAACGCATCCTCGAAGGGCTGGCCGAGATCGGGCAGGGCCGCACCATCGCGCTGGCCATCAACAAGATCGACAAGGTGCCGTCCGAGAAACTGCTGGCTCTGACCAGCGACCTGAACGCGCGCTACCCCTTTGCCGAAACCTTCATGATCTCGGCCGAGAAAGGCCACGGCGTCGACGACCTGCGCAAATGGCTGGCGGGCGAATTGCCCGAAGGCCCGTGGCTTTATCCCGAAGATCAGATCGCCGATCTGCCCCTGCGCATGATCGCCGCTGAAATGACGCGCGAGAAACTGACCCTGCGCCTACATCAGGAACTGCCCTACCAACTGACGGTCGAGACCGAGACCTGGGAAGAACGCAAGGACGGCTCGGCCAGAATCGATCAGGTCATCTATGTCATGCGCGACGGCCACAAGGGCATCGTTCTGGGCAAGAAGGGCGAGACGATCAAGGCCGTCAGTCAGGCCGCGCGGGCGGAACTGGAAGAGTTCCTCGACCGCAAGATCCACCTGTTCCTGCAAGTGAAAGTCCGGCCCAACTGGCTTGAGGAATCCGAGCGCTATTCGGAAATGGGTCTGGATTTCAAAGACGGCAACGCATGACCCGCCTGACCGCCGATTTCTGGGTGCACGCCTATCTGGCGCGGCTCCGGTTTCAGGAAATCCCCGCCTTTGTTGTGGCCCATGGCGATGACACCGCGGGCGCGGTTTTGGTCAAGCTCAACACGCTCGACGGGCAGGCCACCGCCTTTCAACGCAGCTTTGATCTGATGAGCGGTGAACGCACATGGGTCGAACTGTCCTCTGGCCCCGAGGGCTACGTGGATCACGCCATCCAGCGCCAGCGCAGCTTTGACCCCGACCTCTGGGTGATTGAGGTCGAAGACCGGCAAGGCCGACACCTGCTGGGCGAAGAGGGGCTGGAGTAGCGGGCCAGACGCATGTCGGCTTTGAGGCCAAGTCGCTGATGCTGCATACAGAGCAAACTGTACCAGTTCCGCGCGAAGCTGCCGTCGTCGCGGAATGGCTGGAATCTCCATACAAGACTGGCAGCTACTCGCTATTGCAGTTAGCGTACCCGAAGCTGGCGACAATTGTTTAATCTAAGTTTAAGGGATTAGAATGACCAAAATCATTTGGATGTCCGATCCTCATTTCCAGAATGAAGGTACAATCGACGGGCTAAACCCACGAGCGCGGCTCGCTGCTGCCATCAATCATGCAAACACCCATCACGCTGACGCTGATTTCGCGATACTGTCCGGAGATTTGGTTGGGGATGATATCGAGGGTGACTATACCGCATTGGCGGGATACCTCGCCAAGTCTAAGTTGCATATCTATCCGATGATGGGAAACAACGATGACAGGGGTGGATTTAGATCCCATCTTCCTTTGCCCGAAGACACGATGCCTGATTTTATCCAATTCGCCCTAGAGACCGCTGACGGTACAGTGGTTTGCTTGGATACCCATAAGGTTGGCTCCCACGCAGGCCAATTTTGCGAAGTGCGGCGAGGCTGGTTGGATAGCCTGTTGAGCAGGAATGACGATCGCCCCGCTTACATCTTCATGCATCACCCGCCGTTCGCGCTTGGATTGCCTAAACAAGATGAAATCAGACTTGAGGACGAAGAAGCTTTTTTGAATGTCGTTTGCCGCCATACAAACGTGAAGCACTTATTCATGGGGCATGTTCATAGGCCTACCTGTGGGACAGTTCGTGGTATCCCTTTCGCGACATTGGGTGCGTTGTCGTTTCAAGCGCCAGCACCGCGTCCTCCTTGGGATTGGGATAGCTTCAAGCCTGCTAAAGAAGCACCACAATACGGAGTGCTTGAAATATCGAACGGCAACGTGACCCTGCAATATACGCAATTCTGCGATTTCACCCTCGGTATGGACGACTAAGCGGGAATAGTAGACCTCGGCGCATCCGCAGCGAATTGGCACTTCGTCCCACTTAGATCACTAGCCCCCTGCCGTCGGACCAGGCGATTCACGTATCTTTCCGCGTTTGATGTGCAAAACCATTGCAGAACGGAACCCTTCACGATTTTCTGGGAACACCACAACTTAATCACCGACAGGACCCCGAATTGGACTGGCGCGATCACGGCATCCTACTGACCTCTCGACGCCACGGCGAAACCTCGGCGATTATCGAGGTCTTTACCGAATCCCACGGGCGTCATGCTGGTGTGGTGCGGGGCGGGACCAGCCGCAAGATCGCACCGATCCTGCAACCCGGCGCGCAGCTGGACGTGCTGTGGCGCGCGCGGCTGGAAGAACATATCGGCACCTTTCAGGTCGAACCCCTGCGCTCGCGCGCGGCGGCGGCGTTTTCCGGGCGGCTGGCCCTGTCCGGGCTGAACGCCGTCGTGTCGCTTTTGTCCTTCTGCCTGCCCGAACGAGAGGCGCACCCGGCGCTCTATACCCGGACCGAGCGGTTGATGGACCTGTTGGGACAGGATGAGATCTGGCCGCTGGCCTACCTGCGATGGGAACTGGCGCTGCTGGACGAGCTTGGCTTTGGCCTTGATCTGACCGCCTGCGCCGCGACCGGCACGACCGAGGGGCTGACCTATGTGTCGCCCAAGACCGGGCGCGCTGTCAGTGCCAAAGGGGCCGGGGATTGGGCAGACAAGCTGTTGCCGCTGCCGCCCTGTCTGCGGGGTGAAGGCACCGCGCCGGATGCCGAGATTGCCGAGGCTTTGCGCACAACCGGATATTTCCTGAACCACCGCGTCGCCCCTGCGCTGGGGCATAACCCTTTGCCCGAGGCGCGCGCGCGGTTCGTGGATCAGGTCACTCGGCGGCTGTGAACACCATCTCGTGCCCGTCCTCATTGCGCAGGATCAGCACATCGCCCGACACTTCGGATTGGGTCATGGCCAAAAGGGCGGCGAAATAGACCCCTTCGGCCTCAAGCCCGGCGCAGGCGGCCCGCGTTGCTCTCAGGTCCTGAATTTCGAACCACGGGTAGGGCGCGTTCAGCGTGCCGTCATAGCCGTTGCAGGGGGCATTTCCGGCGATCCTGCCCTCTTCGGGGAACCGCAGCAGGGCGCTGGCGGCAAAGGGCTGTCCGTCGATCTCCTGCAACGCCCATGTCCGGTCTGCCGCGCCATAGGCGGCAACGGTTTCATCCCTGTCGCATTGAAACAGGGCCATCAAAGGCAGAGTCAGGATCAGGCGTGTCATGGCAGCGTTCTAGCGTATCTGCCCTGTCGGCGAAACCGGGTCAGTAGGGCAATGACCCGTTCAGAAGCCGCTCGCGCACTTCCAGCCGGGGTGCCCAGTTGTATCGCGTATCCTCGCGCACCGGCGCCCAGAACAAGGCACCGCTGTTGCGCCAGGGGTCCAGGATAATGCCATCATACATCGTGTCCCCCTTGGCGCTGATCGATGCCGAATGGTGGATGATGCGCAGCGGGGTCGGCGGCGACGTGGCCCAATGCAAATCCAGCGTCCGGAAATTTTCCTGCCGCAGGCGTTTGGTCATCGCTTCGGCCCAGTCATTGCACAGACCCTTTTCGCGGAACCCGTTGATGACCTTGGCATTGTGGATGATCGCCGGGTCGGTGACGTTCCAGTCCTGCTTCAGCTGCTGCGAATAGGCATAGGCAATCGTGGCCGCTTGCTGTGCCTCGGCCGGATCGACATCCGCCCCAAGCCCCCGGATCGATTGCGCCAGCGCGTCCACATCACTCCGGCTCACCGTCGGCTGCGAGGTGGTGCAAGCCGCCAGAGCAAGAGCCGCAAGAACGGCCCAAATGGCAAGGAAAGGTCGGGTCATGCTGTATTCCAAAAGTTAATTTCGACGCCTCGTGTCCGGTTGATGCTGTACCGGTGAAAAGGGCGGGATCAAAGGGGGAAGTTTTGAAACACGCAGGTCAGATATGACCGTTACGCGGGCCGCGAGGGGCGATGGTATGTTTTGTACAAAACGTACTCTGCACGGTTCGGACCGCGTACAGATTGTACAAAACAGGAAAAAGACCCGGCGCAAGCGCCGGGCCAGTCGGGGAAACAGGACTGCCGGAATGGGTCACCCGAGCAGACGTCGTGCGATGACCTGTGCCTGAATTTCGGCAGCCCCTTCGAAAATGTTAAGAATACGCGCGTCACACAGAACGCGGCTGATCTTGTATTCCAGCGCGAAGCCGTTACCGCCATGAATCTGCAACCCGTTATCCGCCGCAGCCCAGGCCACACGCGCACCAAGCAGCTTGGCCATACCGGCCTCAAGGTCACAGCGCTGGCCGTGATCTTTTTCCCATGCGCTGAAATAGGTCAGCTGACGCGCGATCATGATTTCGACCGCCATCATCGCCAGTTTGCCAGACACGCGCGGGAAGTTGATCAGGGATTTTCCGAACTGCTTGCGGTCGATCGCATATTGCATGGCGATGTCCAGCGCACACTGTGCGACGCCGATGGCGCGGGCGGCAGTCTGGATGCGCGCACTTTCGAAGGTTTCCATCAACTGTTTGAAACCTTTGCCTTCTTCTCCGCCCAGCAGGTTCTCACCCTTGACGTGGAAGCCGTCAAAACCCAGCTCGTATTCCTTCATACCGCGATAGCCCAGAACCTCGATCTCGCCACCGGTCATGCCGGGGGTTGGGAAGGGGTTCTCGTCTGTGCCCGGTGTCTTTTCCGCCAGGAACATGGACAGGCCGCGGTGGTCGGTGCTGTCGGGGTTGGTCCGCGCCAGCAGGGTCATCACATGGGTTCGCGCGGCGTGGGTGATCCAGGTCTTGTTGCCGGTGATCTTGTAATCGCCATTCTCATCCTTGACCGCGCGCGTGCGCAGGCTGCCAAGGTCTGAACCGGTGTTAGGTTCCGTGAAAACGGCGGTCGGCAGGATCTCGGCACTGGCGATCTTTGGCAACCACTGTGCCTTTTGCGCGTCGGTGCCGCCCGCGATGATCAACTCGGCCGCAATCTCGGATCGGGTACCCAGCGAACCCACGCCGATATAGCCACGCGACAGTTCCTCGGACACCACGCACATCGACGCTTTGGACAGGCCAAACCCACCGAACTCCTCGGGGATGGTCAGACCAAAAACGCCCATTTCCGCCAGTTCTTCAATGATTTCCAGCGGAATCAGTTCATCCTTCAGGTGCCAGTCATGCGCGTTTGGTTCGACCTTTTCCTGCGCGTAGCGGCGGAACTGGTCCCGGATCATCTCAAGCTCTTCATCCAGACCGGACGCGCCGAACATCGTAGCTCCGGCCTGATCCTGCATCAGCGCAACCAGACGGCTACGTGCGGCCTGAGAATTGGCCCGTGCCATCAGGGTCTGTACTTCGGTCGATTGAAAGCCCGACAGCGCGTCCCAGCCAAGACCCATATCCTGAAGACGCACCACCTCGCCCTGGTTCATCGGAATACCGCCCGCGACCTGATGCAGATATTCGCCAAAGGCTATCTGGTGCAGCAACTGCTCGATCTCGCCAAATTTACCATCGGCTTGCAGCGCTTCTGCCCAGCGCTGCATCTGTTGCAGCGACTGCGAATATGTCGCCAGCCAGGCCAGACCATGCGCGGCGGTCTGATTTGCTTCGATCAATGCGCCAGAAACCCGGCCCTCAGCAGTCACCATGCCACGCACGGATGCGCGGGCTTTTTCAAAAACGGCGTCCACAGCAGGCACGGCGGCCCGCGTTAAATCCAGAAGATCGGGCAAAACTGCATCAGTTGTCATTTGGGTCATATCCTGTCCGTCATGGGCCATGAATCGCGTCCTTTCCTCGGTCGTCTGGTCATATCATGCTGCACGTGCAGCGCAACAAAAATACTCAATTTGCTGCTAGAAAGTTCAAAAATTACCTTATCATTTTTGCAATGCAGAAGAAAATCCAGATGATATCTAGAAGGCATGGACCTGTTTTCCCTTCTGTCGCCGCAAGAGCTGTTACTTGCCATCGCCGTCGCCTTTGCCGCCGGATGGGTCAAGGGCATGGTTGGATTTGCCATGCCCATGGTGTTTGTATCTGGCCTGAATTCGTTTCTGCCACCGGATCTGACCCTAGCAGGGCTTATTCTGCCGACCCTTGTCACCAATGGCGTTCAGGCTTTTCGCGGGGGCGCCAGCGCCGCACTCAGCTCTATTCGCCGGTTTCGGGTGTTCCTGGTCGTTGGCGGTGTTTTTCTGGTACTGAGCGCACAGCTGGTTACGCTGGTGCCCGGTTCGGTCTTCCTGCTGCTGATCGGCGCATTCGTGTCCTTCTTCGCCCTTGTGCAGGTTCTGGGCGTCAGGCTGGTGCTACATCATCCATCAACCGGTGTTGAGGCTATTGTTGGCGGCGTCGCCGGGTTCGTGGGTGGCATGTCGGGCATCTGGGGTCCTCCCACAGTTGCTTATCTGACGGCTTTGAATACCCCGAAGGCCGAGCAGATCCGAATTCAGGGCGTCATCTATGGATTGGGGGCGGTCATGTTACTGGCCGCGCATGTCTGGTCCGGTTTTCTGCGGGTGCAAACGGTTCCGTTTTCAGTAATACTGATCTTTCCCGCCATGCTTGGCATGTGGGTTGGTTTGAAACTGCAGGATCGCATCGATCAGGCCAGCTTTCGCAAGGCCACGCTGTTCGTTTTACTGGTGGCGGGATTGAACCTGCTGCGGCGTGGCCTGATGGGCTAAGGCGCTAGCCCGGTCGCCTGTCTGCAAATCGGAACGCGAAATACAGACCCAGCATCAGAAAGAACAGGCCCGAGATGTCGCCGATCAGGAAGGCGATGTACTCAACCGTTGCACTGCCAAAGACCAGATTGGTCAGGCCAGAGACCAGAATGGATGTGGCTATGCCCACGCCCATAACGCAAATCCAGCAGGGTTTGCGGTTCGGGTTGGGGAACAGGTCCCATCCGACAGCCTTGAGCAGATAGAAAACCGCAGGAACTGTCAGAACCGCGACAGCAATTGCCAGCAGGCGGGTGGGCAGGAAAACATCCGTTCCCGCCAGATAAGCAAAGACGATGAACACACCCGGCAGCAACGCAAATACCGCGCGCCACCCCAGCAGCCAGGCCGACAGAACCCGCACGCCATGTGGCAAAAACAGCAGGCTCGCCCGGCTTGGGTATTCCGGAAAAAACACGTTCTGCATTGGCATAAGCACGGCGAAGGTCAGTATCGACGCCAGCACATAAGCCAGTGAAGCCGCAAGGGTGTCAGTCGCCCAGCCGCGCATTGCGATCACATCACCGTGCGCGCACGGGGCGCGTCATCTGGGGGCATGAACGATGTACCGCCCGCGATTGGCGCTGCCGCTTTGCGAAAGATAGCCTTTTTCGACCAGCGATTTCAGCGCGCGGAAAAAAGTTGGGCGTGAAATGCTTTGGACCAAAGTATGCTCGATCAAACCGAACGTACGCACTTCCTGAGTGGATTTTGAAAGCTCTTCCGCGGCGTAATAGATGTCGCGCTCAACCGGAGATAGTTTTTCCAGCCCAAGCGTCCGCTCCATGCTTTGCATCAATTTGCGTAGTTCGGTGAGTTTCGAGATTTCCGTCATGGTGTTACCTGTAGTTTTCTGTGCCAACCGCCGCATGTCCGCGACCATTTGAACCACACTGATAGCAATACCAATCAGCCAGTCCCATGTTGACACTCATCCCCGTTTACTTAGACTAGAAGCCTGATTAGGTTGCTCAATTCAGCGTTGTGAGTGTGCGCAAATGAGCTTCCACAAAGTCCTTTCAGTCAGTGCCCGGCGCGAATGTGCCGGGCTTTTTCGTCTCAACAGTAAATATGCCTAGCGCAGATCGGACTTTGAAACAACGCACTTGTATGTGCACTTTATGACACACAACTATAAGATGAGTATTTGGTGGGCAGCTAAGGGAGCTGCGGATCGGCAAAAAGAAAGGGGCCCAGCGGCCCCTTTTTTCGTTTATCCGATTGCGACGGCTTTGATGTCGTCATCAATGAATGGCAGATACTGCTCGAAGTTCTCGGCAAACATCTGCACCAGTTTCTCGGCCTGCTTGTCGAAAGCGGCCTGATCATCCCAGGTCCGACGCGGGTCAAGCAGAACTTCGGGGACGCCCGGGACAGAGACGGGAACGTCAAAGCCGAAATTGGCGTCCTTGCGGAATTCGGCGTCGCGCAGTGAACCATCCAGCGCTGCGGTCAGCAGGGCGCGGGTGGCCTTGATCGGCATCCGGCTGCCGACACCATAGGCGCCACCGGTCCAGCCTGTATTGACCAGCCAGCAGGTCGCGCCGTGCTGGGCGATCTTGTCGCGCAGCAGGTTTCCGTAGACTTCCGGGCGACGCGGCATGAACGGCGCACCAAAGCAGGTCGAGAAGGTGGGCTGCGGTTCGGTTACGCCACGCTCGGTCCCGGCCACCTTTGAGGTGAAGCCCGACAGGAAGTGATACATTGCCTGTGCAGGCGTCAGCCGCGCGATCGGCGGCAGAACCCCAAAGGCATCGCAGGTCAGCATGATGATGTTCTTCGGATGCCCACCCAGCGCGCTTTTCGAGGCGTTCGAGATATATTCAAGCGGATAGGCGCAACGCATGTTCGCGGTCAGCGAGTCGTCGTCGAAATCCAGTTCCTTGGTCTCGGGGTCAAAGACCATGTTTTCGATCACGGTGCCGAATTTCGAGGTGGTCGCATAAATTTCCGGCTCGGCTTCGGCGTTCAGGTTGATGGTCTTGGCATAGCAGCCGCCTTCGAAGTTGAAGGTGCCCCGATCTGACCAGCCGTGCTCGTCATCTCCGATCAGCGTGCGCGAAGGATCAGCGGATAGGGTTGTTTTTCCGGTGCCGGACAGACCAAAGAACACGGCGGTATCGACCGCGTTTCCGACAGCATGGTTGGCCGAGCAGTGCATCGGCATCACGCCTTTTTCCGGCAGCATGTAGTTCAGCAGGGTAAAGACGGATTTCTTGTTCTCACCCGCATATTCGGTGCCGCCGATCAGAATCAGCTTGCGGTCGAAGTTCAGCGCAATAACCGTCTCGCTGCGGCAGTTATGTTTGGCCGGGTCAGCCTGAAAACTGGGGCAGTTGATGATGGTGAAGTCCGCGGTGAACTCGTCCAGATCCTCGCGATCCGGGCGACGCAGCAGGTGACGGATGAACAGGTTGTGCCAGGCAAGCTCGGTCACCATGCGCACGTTGATCGCGTAGGTCGGATCGGCACCACCGACGAGATCCTGCACGAAATAGTCGCGGCCTTTCATATGGGCCAGCATGTCTTGGTAGAGGGCGTCAAATCCCTCTGGGGTCATCTCGGCATTGTTTTCCCACCAGATAGTGTCAGCCACGCTGCTGGTTTTGACGACGTGCTTGTCCTTGGGCGAGCGACCGGTGAACTTGCCAGTGGTGACCAGAAAGGCACCGCCATTCCCAAGTGTACCTTCGCCGCGCTTCAGCGCTTCTTCGATCAGCGACGGTTCCATGAAGTTATAATAGACATTGCCCAGACCCTCGATGCCCTGATCCTCGAGGCGGAATTGCGGGTTAACCCGTCCAGATGTCATGTGTATCTTCTCCTGTGGCGGCGCGGGGGCTTTGGGCCCTGAGGCGCCTTTGGGGCAGTGTACCGGGAAAACCGGCGGTTGGGCGCGTCTTACCACGGTCGTTCAGGACATGAACAGGCGGGTTTGACGCAGTTAGCGCAACCAAGTTCGGGTTTAGCGCCATCACAAATTCAATGACCGAGAACCGGGCATATTTTTGCGGGCATAAAGGCAAATTTGCCGCAGACCTGCCGCAACAAAGGCACGATTCGCAGTTACGGATTGATTCGGCGTCTTAAAACCGCCAACAATGCCTTACAAATAAGCGAATTATTGCGCGAGTGAGCAGGAATAGGGGTGAGCCCGATGTCAAAGATTGCACTTGTGGATGACGATAGAAACATTCTGACGTCTGTATCCATGACACTCGAAGCCGAAGGTTTCGAGGTTGAAACTTATAATGATGGCCAGGCCGCGTTGGATGCGTTCAACAAAAAGCTGCCTGATATGGCCGTACTCGATATAAAGATGCCGCGAATGGATGGCATGGATCTGCTGCAACGGCTGCGTCAGAAAACGCAGATGCCGGTGATTTTTCTGACCTCGAAAGATGATGAAATCGACGAGGTTCTGGGTCTGCGCATGGGCGCGGATGACTATGTGAAAAAGCCCTTCTCGCAACGGTTGCTGGTTGAGCGCATCCGCGCTCTGCTGCGTCGGCAAGAAGCAACAAGCGGCGACGCGATTGCGGCCAATAGCAACGACACAAAGGTTATGGAACGCGGCGACTTGCGGATGGACCCGCTGCGCCATGCGGTCAGCTGGAAAGGGAATGATGTATCCCTGACCGTGACCGAATTCCTGCTTCTTCAGGCACTTGCCCAGCGTCCGGGTTTCGTCAAAAGCCGCGACCAGCTGATGGATGTGGCCTATGATGATCAGGTTTATGTGGATGACCGGACGATCGACAGCCACATCAAGCGTCTGCGCAAGAAGATGCGCGCGGCTGATCCCGAGTTTTCGGCGATCGAAACCCTTTATGGTATCGGTTATCGGTACAACGAAGAATAGGCGCCACGCCAGCAAGGGGTAATGGGCTCTCGTGCGCGACACCGAAGCAGCCAGCGAACTACGTGACGGTGACGTCGTACTCGGGGATGACTGGGTCATTCCCGACGATACCGAGTCAGCGGAACTGAGGGAAAAGCGGTCCCAGAGAAACCTGTTTTCTCTGCGAGGCTCGCCTTTGGCGCGCAAGATCATCACCTTCAACCTGATCGCGCTGGTGATCCTGGTTACAGGATTGCTGTATCTGGACGATTCGCGGAAAGAGACGGTTCAGCAGACGGCGCGCAATCTGCTTGGCGATGCGCAGCTGGTCAGCAACGTCTTTGAAACCCAGCTGCGCCAGGGTGCGCAGCACACCGCGCAGGATGCTGGCAACCTCGACGTCAGAGATACGCTGTCAGGTTTGACACTTCCTGAAGGCGGGGAAGTCTTTGTCTATGACGCCAGTGGCACCCTGATTGGCTGGACACGCGGTGCCCCGCAAGTGTCGGCCATGCCGGTTCTTCTGCAAACCAATTCCGAGCTGCAAACCGGCAGCACGGTGATCAGCGACACGTTGAACGCGGTCTGGATCGGTGTGTCGAACCTTCTCAACTGGTCGACCGAGGTCGAGGCACCGACTCTGGCACAGCGGGTGCAGGGAATTATCCCACAGGCGCTGGCAGGTCAAAGGCAGGTTCAGGCAGTTCAGGACGCCGCAGGTGAGACCGTGATCGTAGCCGCTGCTCCGATTCTTTACGAGGATACCCCTGCCGGAGCAGTTGCCATCACAGGCCCCGCCGGTGAGATCGACGCACTGGCCCGCCGTGAGCAGGAGCGCATTCTGCAAATGTTCGTGGTGGCTTTGCTGGTTTCGGTGGGCCTGAGCCTTGTGCTGGCTTCGACCATCGCCAACCCGTTGGCAGACCTGGCCGCAGCGGCGGAAATGGGTAAGGATCGGGGCACAGGGGTCAATCCGGGGCGCATTCGCATACCTGATCTTAGCGCCCGTCCGGATGAAATCGGTCGCCTCAGCCGCGCTCTGCGGGGCATGGTGACTGCTCTGTATAATCGGATCGACGCAAACGAACAGTTCGCCGCTGATGTCGCCCATGAAATCAAGAACCCCTTGGCCAGCCTGCAATCCGCTGTTGGCACGCTTCGCATGGTCAAGCGCGATGATCAGCGCGACAAGCTGCTGGGTGTAATCGAACATGACGTTCGGCGCCTGGACCGGCTGGTCAGCGACATCTCGAACGCGTCACGTCTTGATGCGGAACTGGTTAAGGAAGAAGAACAACCCTTTGATCTGCTCAAGCTGATTGGCAATATCGGTCAATATCTGGGAGAGGACGCGCGGTCCAAGGGGATCGACTATATCACCGATCTGCCATCCGAACCGATTGTCATAAACGGGCTTGAGGCACGGCTGGCGCAGGTATTCGTCAATCTGATCACCAATGCCATTTCCTTCTGTGAAGAAAGTGATGCCATCCGCGTCTGGGTGCGTCAGCGCGACAACCGTGTTCTAGTCGTGGTCGAAGACACCGGGCCGGGTATTCCGGAACAGGCCTTGACCAAAGTGTTTAAGCGTTTCTATTCGCAACGCCCGGCAGAGCATTTCGGCAACAATTCGGGGCTTGGTCTGGCCATCTCGAAACAGATTGTCGAAGCCCATGGCGGCGTAATCTGGGCTGAGAATATCCGCCCGACCGAAGCGGATATTACGTCAGACCCGCTAGGGGCACGCTTTGTGGTGGGGTTACCTGTATAACTCATGCAAGCAGGTTCTCTGTCAGACGCCAAAGACCGGGACAGCGCTTGTGTTCATGCCTCATGCGTAACAGTTGCCGGGCGCGGGCTGTTGATCGTCGGTGCCTCGGGCGCGGGAAAATCGGCACTAGCATTGCAGATGATGGCCTATGGGGCGGGTCTGGTCGCGGATGATCGGGTCGAACTGTCAAGGCGGGACCATCAGGTCATTGCCGCCGCCGTGCCGCAGATACAGGGTTTGATCGAGGCCCGTCACATTGGTTTGATCAAAGCGGATGTATTCGGACCGGTCTCCTTGGACTATGTTGTGGATCTGGATCAAAATGAGCCACAGAGGTTACCTGCCGAGGCGACAATCGTGCTGCTGGGGCAAGCTGTTCCCTTGCTTCGCGGGGCGGGCGTGCCCAACTTGGCCGCAGCGTTGATGCAGCTTCTGAAGAATGGGCGTGTACACCCGGAATGGCCGAACAAATGACAGAGCAACGGCGGATCGTGCTGGTAACAGGCCCATCAGGGGCCGGAAGATCCACAGCCATTCATGTACTGGAAGACCTGGGTTTTGAGGCCATCGACAATCTGCCGATGGGCCTGCTGCTGCGCCTGCTGGACAGCGCGGACAGCGACCGCCCAATGGCGCTTGGCATTGACGCCCGCAATCGCGATTTCTCGACAATTGGGTTTATCGAACTGGCCGAAAGCCTGGGCCGCATGGCGCGGGTGGATTTGACCGTTTTGTATCTGGATTGCAGTGATGACGTATTGGTGCGCCGGTTTTCGGAAACCCGCAGGCGGCACCCTGTTGCCAAGAATGCCAGCCCTGAGACCGGTGTTCAGCGTGAAAAAGAGCTGCTGGCCCCCATACGCGAGATTGCAGATACCCTGATCGATACAAGCCAACTGAACGTGCACCAGTTACGGGAAGAAGTTGAAAACTGGTTTGCGCCCCAGGGGGGGCGACATCTGGCAGTTTCAATCGAGTCGTTTTCGTACAAGCGGGGCCTTCCGCGTGGGCTGGACATGGTCTTTGATTGCCGGTTTCTGGCGAACCCCTATTGGCGCCCCGAGTTGCGGGCGGCGGATGGGCGACACTCGGACGTTGCGCGCTATGTCCAATCGGATAAGAATTACGAACCCTTTCTTGGACGGGTGATGGATTTGCTTACCTTGTTGCTGCCGGCCTTTCGGGCCGAAGGAAAAGCACATCTGTCGGTGGCTTTCGGATGCACGGGTGGGCAACACAGATCCGTCGCAATGGCAGAAGCCGTTGCAAAGGCCCTTGCAGAGGATGGGCAGCAGGTGGCAATTAGGCATCGCGAGATGGAACGTCGGTCGTTGAATGTGAGGTCGGATTGATCGGAATTGTGATCGTTGCGCATGGCGGTTTGGCCCAGGAATACCTGGCCGCCACACAGCATGTGGTCGGGCCGCAGCCCGGCCTTGTGGCCATTGCGATCGAACCTGACCACGACAGGGATGAAAAACAGGCGGAAATCTGTCGTGCGGCTGACGCAGTCGATATGGGCGACGGTGTTGTCGTTGTAACCGACCTGTTCGGCGGCAGCCCTTCAAATCTCAGCCTGCGGGCCTGCGCCCCTCAGGATCGGCGGATATTGTATGGGGCAAACCTGCCAATGCTCATTAAATTGGCCAAAAGCCGCCACTTACCCGTTGGTGATGCTGTCCGTCAGGCAATGGAAGCTGGACGGAAATACATCAATGCGCAAAATGTGACATTGGACTAAAACCGGATTGATGAATATGACCACCCGAAGCCTGAAAATTATCAATGAAAAAGGTCTGCATGCCCGCGCATCGGCGAAGCTGGTCGAGGTTGTGGAAGGTTTCGACGCGCATGCCGAGGTGTCGAAGGACGGAATTTCTGCGTCAGGCGACAGTATTATGGGCCTTTTGATGTTGGCAGCATCACGCGGAACAACTATTGACGTCGAGACCTCCGGACCGGATGCTGAAGCATTGGCAGAAGCTCTGGAAGCGCTTGTGAACGACAAGTTCGGAGAGGGGTTCTAAGCTGCCCTCGCCAGGACAGAAAGAACGGGAAGGCCAGGAATTGGCGGAAACGACGCACGAGACCAAGACAAGCCCGGTGGTGGATGGGACTGAAGATCAGGGCGAGATCTACGATCGTAGAACTCTGACCTATGCGAACTCTTTCGACGATGCCTGGACTTCGACGGCCATTCGCGCCATCGAATGGTGCACGGGCAAGCTGACCATTCTGCGGATGGTCAACAAATTCGAGAAAAAGAACGAATTTTATCGTGGGCAGCGGTTCTGGGGCGGCGCGCTTGAGGTGATGGGGATTGACCTGACCACACCGCAAGAACAGATTGCCCGTATTCCAAAATCCGGCCCCGTCGTTGTCGTTGCCAACCACCCTCACGGAATGGTGGACGGTATGATTCTGGCCGAGTTGATAGGGCGGATCCGCAGTGATTATCGCATTCTGACCCGCTCGGTCCTGACGGGTCTTGATGAGGCCGCGACGTCTTTCATGATCCCGGTTCCGTTTCCGCATGACCCCGAAGCGCAGGCCAAGATGCTGGAAATGCGTGGCAAGGCGATGGACCATCTGAAAGACGGCGGTGTCGTGGCGCTGTTCCCGTCCGGTGTCGTCATGTCTTCGGATGACTGGTTTGGCCCCGCGGTCGAGCGCGAGTGGAATGTGTTCACCGCAAAAATGATCCGCCGTTCAGGCGCGCGTGTGGTGCCGATTTTCTTTCCCGGCAGCAACTCGCGCTGGTACCAGATCGCCAACAAACTGTCGCCGATCCTGCGGCAAGGCTTGTTGCTGCATGAAATCGTCCGCTCGTGCAAAAAACCGCAATCGCCGGTCATTGGCGATCCGATCTCGGATCAGGACATGGAACAGTTGGAGAGAGACCCGCGTGGTTTCATGACCTGGCTCAGAAACCATACACTGTCGCTGGGCAAGTCAGGCAAGTCCTGACCCGTGTTTTCATCTGACCGGTACTGTACCGGGCACGGGCGGTTTACTTAACGTGTCGGAACCGGCACCTCGCCGCGATAGTCATAGAAACCGCGTTGCGTCTTGCGCCCCAGCCATCCGGCCTCGACATATTTGGTCAATAGCGGGCAGGGGCGATACTTTGTATCAGCCAGACCATCATGCAAGACGTTCATGATGGCAAGACATGTGTCCAGCCCGATGAAATCCGCCAGTTCCAACGGCCCCATGGGGTGATTCGCACCCAGTTTCATCGATTGGTCGATGGATTGGACGCTTCCGACACCTTCATACAGCGTATAAACGGCTTCGTTGATCATCGGCATCAGGATGCGGTTAACGATGAAAGCCGGGAAATCTTCGGCGCTGGCAGCTGTTTTGCCCAACCGGTCCACGACCGCCTTGCAGGCTTTGAAGGTTTCCTCATCTGTTGCGATACCGCGGATCAGTTCCACCAATTGCATGATCGGAACCGGGTTCATGAAGTGGAAACCCATGAAACGTTCGGGCCGGTCGGTACGGCTGGCCAGACGCGTGATGGAAATGGACGACGTATTCGACGTCAGGATCGTATGCGGCAGGAGGTGCGGTTGCAGATCTTCGAAAATGGCCTGTTTGACCGTTTCCCGCTCGGTCGCGGCTTCGATCACCAGATCGGTCTGTCCCAGCTGCGGCAATTCAAGGGTGGTTGTAATACGCTTCAGGGCCGCCTGCATCGCATCGTCAGTGATCTTGCCACGTGATGCCTGACGCGCCATGTTGCCTTCGATCGTGGCCATTGCGCTGTTCAACGCATCCTGACTGACATCATTCAGCAAGACATCGTATTCCGCCAAAGCCAGAACATGGGCAATGCCGTTGCCCATCTGACCCGCGCCAATCACCCCGACCGATTTAACTTCCATGTTCAGCTGCCTTTGCCCTGGAGGATACCGGGACAGTATCGGCAGACCGGGGCGGGCGGCAAGAGGATCGAACCGGTCAATTTTGCTTCAAATGCGCGCATTAGGAGATTCTCAATACCTAAGGCCGCAAATTGGCAATTGGGTGAAAATTTGGGGGGCTTGGTATGAGCTTTCATCGTGTAAGCAACGGCACAGAGGCCGCGTGCCAATATGCAGGATCAAATCTTTGGTTTCGGTCGCCGCCCGGAAATCTTGATACGCCTTATGTGGCCTGCCTGGGTGGAGAAGAGACGTTTGGCCGGTTCGTGGAATATCCGTACCCGGCATTGCTTGCCAAAAGATTGCCGCAACCTTGTATCAATTTTGGCAGTCTTTTTTGTGGGGCTGATGCGTTGCTTGCTGATCCGGGGGTCTTAAATCTTGTCAACGGATCAGACCTTTGTGTGCTGCAAGTGCTGGACGTGCCGTACCAGTCGAACAGGTTTTATCGCGTGCATTCGCGTCGGAATGATCGGTTTCTTGAACCCTCGTGCGACTTGCAGGGCCTTTATCCTGAGGTCGATTTCACGGAAATCCACTTTGTCAGGCATTTGCTGGAAAGGTTGCGGGCCATAAAGGACGCGCGTTTTGAGGTTGTGGCGCAGGAGTTGCGAGAGACTTGGTTGCGCAACACATCCGAGCTGGTGCGACGGATCAAGCCACGGGTTGTTCTTCTCTGGCTGCACATACAGCGACAGGAGGATCGGCATCGCGACCTTGTCTTGCCCGATGCTGACATGATCGAACAGGTTCGACCGTTGTGTGCCGATGTCGTGGAATGCACGGTCAGTGTGTCCTCCTTGTCAGACGAGATCGAGGACGTGTTGTTCGGGACGCTGCAACAGCCTGTGGCCGAGCATATGCTCGGCCCCTCGGCGCATAGGGAGATAGCTTTGAAGCTTGAGGTGGCTTTGAGGGGATTGAATTAAAAAAGGCCCGCCGGTTGGCGAGCCTTTGGTGATTGTGGGGCTAAGGCCCCGGGCTGTGGTCAGCCGAGTTTTTCGGTCAGCTCAGGGACTGCCTGGAACAGGTCGGCAACCAGTCCGAAGTCGGCGACCTGGAAGATCGGCGCTTCTTCGTCCTTGTTGATCGCAACGATGACCTTTGAATCCTTCATGCCCGCAAGGTGCTGGATTGCGCCCGAGATGCCGACGGCGACATAAAGATCGGGGGCAACAACCTTGCCGGTCTGACCCACTTGCCAGTCGTTCGGGGCATAGCCCGAGTCCACAGCGGCGCGCGATGCGCCAACCGCGGCACCCAGCTTGTCAGCCAGAGCTTCGATCAGCTTGAAGTCGTCTTGCGAGCCGACACCACGGCCGCCCGAGACAACAACGCCAGCCGAGGTCAGTTCCGGACGGTCGCTTGCAGCCACCTTGTCTTCGACCCACGACGACAGGCCGGGATTGTCGCCGACCGAGATGGTCTCGACCGCAGCCGAGCCACCTTCGCCCGCCGCGTCAAAGCTGGCGGTGCGGATGGTGACGACCTTCTTGGCGTCGTTCGACTTCACGGTCTGGATCGCGTTGCCCGCATAGATCGGGCGCTCAAACGTCGAGCCGTCAACCACACCCGAGGCATCCGAGATCACCATAACGTCCAGCAGGGCTGCGACGCGCGGCATCACGTTCTTGGCGTCGGTGGTCGCGGGGGCCACGATATGCTCGTACCCATCGGCCAGACCCACGATCAGCGCGGCGGTCGATTCCGCCAGGCGATGACCCAGCGATGCGTCTTCGGCAACCAGCACCTTGGACACGCCGTCGATCTTGGCGGCAGCCTCGCCGGCAGCGGCGGCCGAGCCACCCGCGGCCAGAACGGTCACGTCACCCAGCGCCCTGGCGGCGTTGACGGCCTTGGCGGTGGCGTCCAGCGCCAGTTCGCCATTGTTGACTTCGGCAAGCAGAAGTACAGCCATTACACAGCCCCCGCTTCTTTGAGTTTCGAAACCAGCTCATCCACCGAGCCAACGATGATACCAGCGGCCCGTGCCGGCGGTTCTTCGGTCTTGACGATTTCCAGGCGCGGCGTGACGTCGACGCCGTAATCGGCGGCGGTTTTCTCGTCCAGCGGCTTTTTCTTCGCCTTCATGATGTTGGGCAGCGACGCATAGCGCGGCTCGTTCAGGCGCAGGTCAACGGTCACGATGGTCGGCATCTTGACGCTGATGGTCTGCAACCCGCCATCCACCTCGCGGGTGATCTTGGCACTGTCGCCTTCGATATCCAGTTCCGAGGCAAAGGTGCCCTGCGACCAGCCCAGCAGGGCCGACAGCATCTGACCGGTGGCGTTCATGTCGTTGTCGATCGCCTGCTTGCCCGCCAGAACGATGCCGGGCTGCTCTTCCTCGACCACCTTGGCCAGGATCTTGGCAACCGCCAGCGGCTCGATATCGGTATGCACATCATCCGTCGCAACAACCAGAATCGCCCGATCAGCCCCCATGGCCAGCGCGGTCCGCAGCGTCTCCTGCGCCTGCTTCACTCCAATCGAAACGGCAACAACTTCGTCTGCCTTGCCAGCCTCTTTCAGGCGAATGGCCTCTTCAACCGCAATCTCGTCGAACGGGTTCATCGACATTTTGACATTGGCGAGATCAACACCGCTACCGTCCGCTTTCACGCGGACCTTCACATTGTAGTCAATCACGCGTTTGACAGGTACCAGTACCTTCATTGTAGCGCTTTCTCCTCAAAAAACGGCAAGCCGCGAAGGCGACTCCACCAATGCTCTCGTCGGACTTGATAACGTCTGCTGCACCCGCAAAACAGAGCAAAATCGTCACGTCGTCGCGTCGGGACGTCGCGTTTTGCAGTTTTTTACCTTGAGGCACGCAAGATTGTTGCCCGCATTGCGCTTATTTTCAGGGAAATATTCAGCGGTTTGCGCCGGGAACCCACAGCACGTCGTCCTTGCCATCGTTATTTGCGCACCGGGCCGCGACGAAAAACCAGTCACTTAGCCGGTTGAGATATTTGACGGCCACATCGTTAACCGGTTCCATATTCGTCAACTCGACCGCCAACCGCTCGGCGCGACGCGATACGGTGCGGCACACGTGCAAATGCGCGGCCAGCCGCGAACCGCCCGGCAGGATGAAGCTGCGCAGCGGTTCCAGTGTTTCGTTCATGATGTCAATTTCGGCTTCCAGCCGGTCGATCTGAGCGGATACGATTCGCAGCGGTGGATAGTCCGCTTCTGCATCCTTCTCCATTTCAGGGCGGCAGAAATCTGCGCCAAGATCAAACAGGTCGTTCTGAATCCGCGACAAGGCGGCATCGACTACGCCTTCAGCCTCGGTGCGGGCCACGCCAACAAAAGAGTTCAGCTCGTCCACTGTTCCATAGGCGGCAACGCGACCCGAATACTTTGCCACACGCTCGCCATTGCCCAGAGCGGTTTTGCCATCGTCGCCCGTGCGCGTGTAGATTTTGTTCAGGACAACCATTACTGCACCCCTTGCCCGCGTAGATAGACGTATAGCACGATCAAAATAACGGCGATGAACTGAAAGAGGATACGCAGGCGCATCATCTTGTTGCTTTTCTTAGCTGCTTCCATGCCGCCTTTGCCGAAATTCGCGATGCCCAGGGCTAACACAACGACAACTGCCGCCATGGCCAGAAGCAGAATGACCATTAAAGGGTCCATTTAAAGTCACCGTCCGGTTTTTTCGATTATCCCCATCTAGCGTCAAGGTGACGAAAAGCGAACGGGAAATAACGTCTCAGATATCCGAAAGGATGCGATCCGTGGCTTTTGTGGGCAGAATCCGGCGCAGAACCCCTGCGACATATGTCGGGGTGGTCACATAGTAGCGTGGTTTGGGGCGGCGCGCCTCGACCGCATGGGCCAGCTTGTCGGTGACAGCAGAGGCGGGCAGTTCGAACCGGTCGGGCGCACTGTTTTCGTATAGTCGCTTCAGCAGCGAACCTTCGTATTTTTCCCGCAGGGCCGAGTTCTCCCAGTCGATGTATTTTTCGAACACCGGGATTGCCTTTTCCCTGAGCTTTGAGGTGATCGGGCCGGGCTCGATCAACACGACCTGAATGTCTGTGTCACGCAACTCCAGCCGCAAGGTGTCGGTCAGCCCTTCGATGGCGTATTTGGTGGCGACATATGCGCCGCGCCAGGGGAAGGCAACAAGACCAAGTACCGAGGAACATTGCACGATCCGGCCGTGGCCCTGTTCCCGCATGACGGGAATAACCTGTCGGGTCAGCTCGTGCCATCCAAAGACATTGGTTTCAAAGATATGACGCAGAGCGTCTGTCGGGACGTCTTCAACCGCACCGGGCAGCCCGTGCGCGCCGTTGTTGAACAGTGCGTCCAGTGTTCCGTCCGTTGCCTCAAGTACATATGACAATCCCGAGGAAATGCTGTCGCGGTCGGTATAGTCGATTCTTGGGCTTTCAAACCCTTGCGCGCGCAGGCGGTCACAGTCGCGCTGCTGTCGGCAGGATGCAAACACACGCCAGCCTCGCGCACGCATTCCGTGTGCTGCGTCCAGCCCAATGCCCGACGAGCATCCCGTAATAAGAATCGATTTCTGCATGTGCCTTCCGAAGCTGAACTCCGCCAAAAGCTAGGGCGGGGTTTGCAGCAGGGCAATGACGTCCGGGCGTCAGTTTGATGTTTTCCGGACAAGCGATGCTGAAATCCACCCAACCTGTTGCGCGGGCAACACGCGCAGGCGCAGCCAGCCGGTGCCGGAATCGCTCAGGACCTCGACCCTTTGGCCAAGCGCGGCCTTGCCGATGATGGGATAGATCGTGCCGGGGCCATCGCGCAGATTGACCCGGGTGCCCGAAATCTCGCGGATGTCGGTCTGGGCCTCGGCAGGCGTGGGCAGTTCGACTGTGGGCAACTCGGCATCGGTGACCACCTGCTCCAGTGCGGTCACACCCTGTTCCAGTGATGCCAAGGTCAGGGTCACGCTTTCGTCTTGAAACAGCGAGGGATTGGCTTTCAGGCCAGCCTCGACCTGCGAGAGGAGGGCCTTTGTTTCGGTCTCACCCAACTGGGTTACCGCCTCGGCAACAGGTGGAACCACCAGTGCGGGTTTGACGGCGGCACGGGTGACCAAATCTTCGACAGGTGCAGGTTCAACGACCGGGGCAACCGGTTCTGCCACGACAGCCACGCGTTCCGGTTTGGCAGGGCGCACGCCGCGCGGTTCAAAATCAGGGCCACCGCTCATCACGTAAAAGGTCCAGCCGAGCGCGGCAAAGGTAACAAGTATCAGGCGCGTCATGGCGCATCCCCCAAAGCAATCGTAACATCAACAAATGGCAGCAAATCAATTGATGAGATCTTAGCATATTTCGGGGGACGAGTCGAAAAATGGGGGAAAACAACACGGTGTCTCCCCCTGTTGCAAAAAGCACGACTTTTCCCCAGCAATTTATGTGCTGCTCGCTTTACCAAGGCGCACTTGCGTCGTATCACATCATATATGAACGATACGATCGATGACCCCAACATGCAGGCCCCCACAGGTGGGGGCGAGGTGGCGGAACCGCTGCGCCGCGCGATTGGTGAGCGGTATCTGACCTATGCGCTGTCCACCATCATGCACCGGGCGCTGCCCGATGCGCGGGACGGGTTGAAGCCGGTTCACCGCCGAATCCTCTATGCGATGAGAGAGTTGCGACTCAGTGCAACCGGAGGTTTCCGGAAGTCTGCCAAGATTTCCGGCGACGTGATGGGCAACTATCACCCGCATGGCGACGCCGCGATTTACGACGCGATGGCGCGTCTGGCACAGGATTTCAACGTCCGCTATCCGCTGGTCGACGGGCAGGGCAATTTCGGCAATATCGACGGCGATAACCCGGCGGCCTCGCGCTATACCGAAGCGCGGATGACCATCGTGGCCGAGGCGCTGCTGGAAGGGTTGAACGAAGACGCCGTTGATTTTCGCGACAACTATGATGGCACGCTGACCGAACCGGTCGTGCTGCCCGCACAGTTCCCGAACCTGCTGGCCAATGGCGCAAGTGGTATCGCGGTGGGGATGGCGACGAATATCCCGCCGCACAACATCTCGGAACTCTGCGACGCTTGTCTGCATCTGATCAAGACGCCGGACGCGCGCGATGACACGTTGCTGAACTATGTGCCCGGCCCTGACTTCCCGACCGGTGGCGTGATTGTCGAGCCACCCGAGAATATCGCGCAAGCCTATCGCACCGGGCGCGGTTCGTTCCGTTTGCGCTGCAAGTACGAGGTTGAGGATCTGGGGCGCGGACAGTGGCAGATCATCGTCACCGAGATTCCTTATCAGGTTCAGAAGTCCAAGCTGATCGAGAAGATCGCCGAGCTAATCCAGACCAAGAAAATCCCGATCCTTGCCGATGTGCGCGACGAATCCGCCGATGACATCCGCCTGATCCTCGAGCCGCGCTCCAAGAACGTGGACCCTGAAGTGCTGATGGGCATGCTTTATCGCAACTCGGACCTCGAGGTGCGGTTCAGCCTGAACATGAACGTGCTGATTGACGGGGTGACGCCCAAAGTCTGCTCGATGAAGGAAGTGCTGCGCGCTTTCCTTGATCACCGGCAAGAGGTGCTGCTGCGCCGCTCGCGCCACCGCATGGCCAAGATCGACCACCGGCTGGAAGTGTTGGAGGGCTTTATCGTTGCCTTCCTGAACCTCGACCGTGTGATCGACATCATCCGCTACGACGAAGACCCCAAAGCCGCGCTGATGCGCGAGGATTGGGGGATCGACCATATCCGCGCCACCAGCGAGGCCGACTATGTCTCACCCAAACCGGGCGAGGGCGAGTTGTCCGAGGTTCAGGTTGACGCGATCCTCAACATGCGCCTGCGCAGCCTGCGCCGTCTGGAAGAGATGGAGCTGGTCCGAGAACGCGATGAGTTGATGCTGGAACGTGCCAACCTCGAAGACCTGTTGGCCGACGAAGGCCTGCAATGGGCCAGGATTTCCGAGCAGTTGAAAGAGACGAAAAAGACCTTCGGCAAAGATTACGAAGGCGGCGCGCGCCGCACGCGGTTCGCCGAAGCGGGCGAGGTCGAAGAAGTGCCGCTTGAGGCGATGATCGACCGCGAACCAATCACGGTCGTCTGCTCTCAGATGGGCTGGATTCGCGCCATGACCGGTCATATCGACCTGACCCGTGAATTGAAGTTCAAGGATGGCGACGGGCCGCGCTTTATCTTCCATGCGGAAACGACCGACCGGTTGCTGGTCTTCGCTTCGAACGGGCGGTTCTATACTGTCAGCGCGGCCAACCTGCCCGGCGGGCGGGGCATGGGCGAACCCCTGCGCCTGATGGTCGACCTGCCGAACGAGGCTCGGATCATCGATATCCTGATCCACAAGCCGGGGCGCAAGCTGCTGGTGGCTTCGGATGCGGGCAACGGGTTCATGGTGCCCGAAGATGACGTGCTGGCGCAGACGCGAAACGGCAAGCAGGTGCTGAACGTCAAGGACAACGAAACAGCAGTGATCTGTATACCGGTCGAGGGCGACCACATTGCAATCGTGTCCCAGAACGGCAAGTTCCTTGTCTTCCCGATCGAGGAATTGCCCGAAATGACCCGCGGCAAGGGCGTGCGCCTGCAAAAATACAATATGGCACGCGGGCGGCAGGGGACGCTGGAGCTGGATGGCGGTCTGTCTGACATCACCACCTTCAACTGGGAGGAAGGCCTGAAATGGTCCATGGGGGGCGACAAGACCCGGCATGAGGCAGATATGTCCCAATGGCTGTCCAAGCGCGCCAGCGTAGGGAAAAAAGCGCCCTATGGTTTCCCGCGGGACTATAAGTTTTCGTGATCCGGCCTCGGTTGCGGTAGAAATCCACCGATACGGCTTGGCACAACCCGTATCGGTGCGCTAGACCAAAGAAAAACAGGCCTATCGAGAAGAGACATGTTGCGCATTCTGACCCTGATCACCGGATTGGCCCTGATGGGCGCTTGCACCCAGACACAGGTTTATGAACCGCCCGAGTCACTGGGGGAATTCAAGCTGCGGGTCAACTACGCCTTCGCTGACAAGGCCGTGCAAGGGCCAGTGTCGCGCGACGCAACGCCCGACGAGTGGACGAAGGCCATCCAGAATGCGGTCGATATTCGTCTGGGCCGTTATGAAGGCACGCAGGAATACGACATCGGGATCAGCCTGGAAGGCTACATGCTGGCGCCTCCGGGAATCCCGATCATCTACAATCCCAAAAGCACCGCGATTGTGTTGGTCAACGTCTATGACGTGAAGAAAGAAAAGTTTCTGGCCAAGGGAAAGCAGTTCCAGGTGCTGGAAGACACGACCGGAGGCAGTGCGCTGAAAGGGTCGGGGCACGAGCGCACCAAAGAGGAACAAATGGCCGGTCTGTCATTGAAAGTTGCCGACCGGGTCGAAGAGTGGCTGGCTGAAGAACATGAAGACAAAGGTTGGTTCGAAAAACGGCCAGACCTGATCCAGCCCCTCGATTCCACCGAGGTTACGCAAAATCCGGCGGGATAAGCGCATTTCCCTCAGGATGTGCTTGATTTTCCCCTTTGAACCAAATATCTCGCGCGCGCAGATAGTAACCCGGGACCAAGGGTCCCCCAAATCGCAAAAGGGCGCCTGAGGAATGGCAAAGGAAAAGTTTGAGCGTAATAAGCCGCACGTCAACATCGGCACGATTGGGCATGTTGACCACGGCAAGACGACGCTGACCGCAG
>NZ_JBQFQV010000013.1:0-117572 GCF_056537065.1 Ruegeria sp. CH2 | reverse complement strand
TCCCCCGTCAACCGCGTCGACAACGCATACGGCGACCGAAACCTCGTATGCACATGCCCACCAATGACAGAATACGAAGACGCCGCTGAGTAACACAACCAAACCCCGCCGAGACATCGGCGGGGTTTTTCGCCAATCGGAAACCCGTGTTCTGATTTGTGTCCGTTTCAGATGTCGTTTTTACCCGGTAAAGCGTCTTTTCCGCTTGCTGCAGGTGCGAAGGCCCCCTAGGTCTGTCCGTGGGACACCCCTCCCCAACGAGGGGCGTGTATCTGGAAGGGTAATACACATGACGATCGAACAACCGGCGACGCGGCCGGCAAATCCGCGCTTTTCTTCGGGCCCCTGTGCCAAACCCCCCACATTTGACCTGACAAAACTGGCCGATGCCGCATTGGGCCGGTCGCACCGCGCCGCTGTCGGCAAGGACAAGCTGAAGGCGGCCATCGAAGGCACGCGCGAGATTCTGGGCATTCCGGCGGATTACCGCATTGGCATCGTTCCCGCCTCGGACACCGGCGCGGTTGAAATGGCGCTGTGGTCTTTGCTGGGTGCGCGCAAGGTCGAGATGCTGGCCTGGGAAAGCTTTGGGTCCGGCTGGGTGACCGATGTGGTCAAGCAGTTAAAAATCGACGCCGAGGTGAAAACCGCGGATTACGGGCAGATCGTTGATCTGGCCTCGGTCGATTTCGCAAATGACGTGGTCTTTACATGGAACGGAACCACCTCGGGTGTGCGGGTACCCAATGGCGACTGGATTGCCGATGACCGCCAGGGCCTGACGATCTGCGATGCAACCTCGGCGGCGTTTGCGATGGATCTGCCCTGGGACAAGCTGGATGTAACAACCTTCAGCTGGCAGAAAGTGCTGGGCGGCGAAGCGGCCCACGGGATGCTGATCCTCAGCCCGCGCGCCGTTGAACGGCTGGAAAGCTATACCCCCGCATGGCCGCTGCCCAAGATTTTCCGCCTGACCAAGGGCGGCAAACTGATCGAAGGCATCTTTACCGGGGCAACGATCAACACGCCGTCAATGCTGGCGGTCGAAGATTATCTGTTTGCGCTGGACTGGGCGCGATCGGTGGGCGGATTGCAGGGGCTGATCGCGCGTGCGGATGCCAATGCGGGTGCGGTACACGCGTTCTGCGACCAGAACGGCTGGATCGCAAACCTGGCAGAGGATGAGGCGACGCGTTCGAACACATCCGTCTGCCTGAAGTTCACCGATGCCCGTATTCAGGACGGTGCAGCCTTTGCCAAGGCAGTCGCCAAGCGGCTTGAGACCGAGAATATCGCGCTGGATATCGGCGCCTATCGCGACGCGCCAGCAGGTCTGCGCATCTGGTGCGGCGGTACGGTTGAATCCTCGGATATCGAGGCGATGCTGCCCTGGCTGGCCTGGGCCTTTGCGACCGAGATCAAAGCGCAGGCGCAGGCTGCCTGAGTTTCATGTGCCGGGCTGAAGCCCGGCCTACCCCATCACCGATATAGGGCGGGCGTCAGCCCGCCACCCCCTGAAGAATTCAAAGGACCAAGCAAAATGGCTCCCAAAGTACTGGTATCCGACAAGCTCAGCGAAACCGCAGTGCAAATTTTCCGCGACCGTGGCATCGACGTGGATTTCATGCCCGAGCTGGGCAAAGACAAAGACAAGCTGGCCGAGGTGATCGGTCAATATGATGGTCTTGCCATCCGTTCGGCCACCAAGGTCACACCGACCCTGCTGGAAAAAGCCGACAGGCTGAAGGTCATCGGCCGCGCCGGGATCGGCACTGACAATGTCGACAAAGAGGCGGCCTCGAAAAAAGGTGTGATCGTGATGAACACGCCCTTCGGCAACATGATCACAACCGCCGAGCACGCCATCGCGATGATGTTCGCCGTGGCGCGGCAGATCCCCGAGGCCAGCACCTCGACCCATGCGGGCAAGTGGGAAAAGTCCAAGTTCATGGGGATCGAGCTGACGAACAAGACACTGGGCGTGATCGGTGCCGGTAACATTGGTGGCATCGTGTGCGAACGAGCGTTGGGCCTGAAGATGAAAGTCATCGCTTATGATCCTTATCTGGGCGAAGAGAAAGCCTCCAAGATGGGCGTCGAAAAGGTCGAGCTGGACGAACTGCTGGCGCGCGCCGATTTCATCACCCTGCATGTGCCGCTGACAGATCAAACCCGCAACATCCTGAGCCGCGAAAATCTGGCCAAAACCAAAAAGGGTGTACGGATCATCAACTGTGCCCGTGGCGGTCTGGTCGATGAAGTGGCTCTGTCCGAGATGCTGCAATCCGGCCATGTTGCCGGAGCGGCTTTTGACGTGTTCAGCGAGGAACCCGCCAAGGACAACGCATTGTTCAACCTGCCCAACGTGGTCTGCACGCCCCATCTGGGCGCGGCGACGACCGAGGCGCAGGAGAACGTGGCCTTGCAGGTGGCTGAACAGATTTCGAACTACCTGCTGACAGGCGCGGTCGAAAACGCGCTGAACATGCCCAGCGTGACTGCGGAAGAAGCCAAGCTGATGGGGCCGTGGATCAAGCTGGCAGGTCATCTGGGCAGCTTCATCGGCCAGATGACGGACGAGCCGGTCAAGGCGATCAATATCCTCTATGACGGTGTGGCCGCTGAAATGAATCTGGCTGCGCTGAATTGTGCCGTGGTCGCGGGGATCATGAAAAAGTTCAACCCCGAGGTGAACATGGTCTCGGCCCCTGTAGTCGCGAAAGAACGCGGGATCAAAATCTCGACCACCAATCAGGACAAGTCGGGTGTTTTTGATGGCTACATCAAGGTCACGGTCGTAACGGACAAGCGTGAACGGTCGATCGCCGGCACCGTGTTCAGCGATGGCAAGCCGCGCTTTATCCAGATCAAGGGCATCAACATCGATGCCGAGGTCGGCGCTCATATGCTGTACACCACCAACGAAGACGTGCCCGGCATCATCGGCACGCTGGGTCAGACCATGGGTGAGAGCAACGTCAATATCGCCAACTTTACCCTCGGCCGCGCTGAGGCCGGAGGCGAAGCGATTGCACTGCTCTACGTCGACGAACCGGTCCCGGCCGAAGCGCGGGCGAAGCTTGCCGAAACAGGCCTGTTTACACAGATCAAGCCACTGGAATTCGACGTCGCCTGATCGGGGCTGTTGAGTTTGAGGAACAGTTCAGGACCCGGTTATGCGAATATCCGGGTCCTTTGTTCTCTCAAACCATGATCTGAGGCACAAGCAAGCTGAACTTTACCGCCGGAGGCCGTCTATGACGCAGCCAATCTATGTTATTGGTGATCTGCACGGGCAGGTGGCTGAGCTGGAGCGTGCGCTGTCCCTGATCCAAAGCGACGGCGGACCCGATGCTCAGATCGTGTTTCTGGGTGATTACGTGGACCGCGGCCCTGACAGTCGCGGGCTGATCGAACGCCTGATTGAAGGGCGTGATGCGGGTCGGAACTGGATTACTCTGCTGGGCAATCACGACCGCATGTTTGCCTGGTTCATGGAAGACACTCCGCGCCACGATCCGCATTTGTTGGTGGGATACCACTGGTTGCATGACAGGTTGGGCGGGGTCGACACCCTGCGCAGCTATGGGGTGGAATTCGAAGGTCAGATCCGCCTTGAAAACCTGCACAGGATGGCGCAGGCAGCGGTGCCGAAGTCGCACCTGACCTTCCTGCGCGATCTGGTGGTGATGCATCAGACCCCCGAGATTGCCTTTGTTCACGCGGGTATCCGTCCGGGTGTCCCGCTGAATGAACAGCAGGCAAGTGATCTGATCTGGATCAGACAGGACTTCCACGACTACCAAGGCCCGCATCCCAAACTGATCGTTCATGGACACACGCCTGTGGATCAGGCGACGCATTATGGCAACCGGATCAATCTGGACACGGGGGCCGGGTACGGACGCCCGACGGGCGTCGCCGTATTCGAGGGACAGAATTGCTGGGAACTGACCGAACAAGGTCGAACACCATTGACGCCCTGACCGTTCCGCATGGGTATGACACTGGAGATTGGAATATGTACGTCGCCACTTTGCTGACCAACCCGGCTGCACCCTCACTGGACCGCGCCTTGCCAGAATCGCTGCGCAACGCGTGGGGCGGTGGGGATGTCCTGTGGCTCAGCCCGGACGAGGCGGTCGAGTTTGACCTGCGCGACATGCCCGCCAATCGCTGGGACGTTTGGGCAGACTTGCAAGGCATGGGCGTGGACCTGATTGTACAGCCTGCGGCTGGGCGGCGCAAAAAGATGCTGCTGGCCGATATGGACAGCACCATGATCCAGCAGGAATGCATTGACGAACTGGCGGATGAGGCTGGCGTCGGCGAAAGGGTCAAGGACATCACAGCCCGCGCCATGAACGGAGAGCTGGATTTCGAGGGTGCTCTGATCGAACGGGTTGGTCTGCTGAAGGATCTGGATGAAAGCGTCATTGGCAAAGTCCTGCGCGAACGGATCACCCTGATGCCCGGCGGACAGGTGTTGCTGGCAACGATGCGGGCCAACGGTGCCTATGCTGCACTGGTGTCCGGTGGCTTTACCGCCTTCACCGCGCGGGTGGCAGAACTGCTGGGGTTCGATGAAAACCGCGCCAACACTCTGCTGGCCTCAGATGGCAAACTGACGGGCGATGTGGCGCGTCCTATTCTGGGACGTCAGGCCAAGATCGAAGCGCTTGAACAGATCTCGACACGCCTTGGCCTGTCCGAAAGTGACGTGATCGCCGTGGGCGACGGGGCCAATGATCTGGGCATGCTGGGGCGGGCCGGAACCGGGGTTGCGCTTCATGCCAAACCGTCGGTGGCCGCAAAATGCGACGTGCGGGTGAATCACGGCGACCTGACGGCACTGCTTTACCTGCAAGGGTACAGTCGCACGGATTTTGTCGAATCCTGACAGGGCTTTTCATTATTTAACATTTGTGTTAAATAGAGGTCATGAGCACGCTTCTGACCACCTTTTCCGCTTTGTCTGATGCCACCCGGTTCTCGATTGTCGAGCAACTGATGGAGCAGGGCGAACTGCCCGCCGGTGACCTGATCGAAGGGCGTGGAATATCCGGCGCTGCGATCTCGCGACACCTAAAGGTGCTGCGCGAGGCAGGGTTGGTGCAGCAGCGTGTGCGGGGCACCCAACGGATGTACTCCATCCGGCCCGACGGGCTGCGGATGATTGCCGACTGGACCATCTCCAAACGGCAATTCTGGGAGAGCAGCCTGGATCGTCTGAGTGAAGTAATCGAAAGGGAGAATTCATGGCCGACCTGAAACTGGAACGGGACTTCCCCGTCAGCCCAGAAGACCTGTTCGCATGGATCAGCGACGGCAGCCGGTTGTTGCAATGGTGGGGGCCCGAAGGGATGCACGTACCTGATCACAATCTGGATTTCTCGCGCACCGGTCCTTGGTACTCGGTGATGGAGAATGGCGAGGGCCAGCAATACAAGGTCTCGGGCCACGTCACGCATGTCGACCCGCCAAACTCGGTGGGGTTTACCTGGGGCTGGCATGACGATCAGGATCAGCGCGGGGGCGAAAGCCACGTCACCTTTACAGTCACAGCGACAGGCACGGGGTCACGCCTGGTTTTGGACCACCGCGAACTGGCCGATGCCGAAGCCGCCGCGAACCACAATCAGGGCTGGACGTCTTCGCTGCGCAAACTCGAAGCGAAGTGCAAATAAGGTTTCATCAGGGAGGAGCGATATGCCCCAATATTTGTTTGTCTATCACGGGGGACACACCCCGACCGACCCCGCCGAGATCGAGGCGACCATGGCCGCTTGGGGCGCATGGTTTCAGGGTATGGCCGAAGCGTTAGAGATCCCCGGCAACCCGGTCGGACAGTCCTATACGGTCAGCAGCAGCGGGGTTGTCGACAATGGCGGTGCGAACCCGGCTTCGGGCTTTACCGTGATTAAGGCCGACAGCATCGAAGCCGCGACCGAGATGGCCAAGGGTTGTCCGATGGTCGTCAACGGTTCGGGCTCGGTCGAGGTTGCCGAGGTGCACGAGATCGAGATGTAGCGGCCTTAGCCGGGGAAACCCGGCGCAGGTTTGATCACGCCGCATTCCAGCCCCCGGCGGCTGTATTGCGTGGCGTTCATGAATTTGCGGGTGGCCGGGTGATCGGCCTCCAGCACACCAAGGCTCACCAGAATGGCGGCGATGGCACATTCGCTGGCCCGTGTGGTGCCATCGGTGATCTTCAACGCAACGCCCATGCGTTTTTCCGGGATGATGGCCACAAACACCGCCTCGGCCCCGGTCTTGATGGCGACGCGCCCGTTCATGGCGCGCATCAGTTCGGTGCAGGCACGGGTCTCACCGGCAACCAGTTCCGGATGCTTCACCATGGCTGCCACCAACTGAACCGCCGCCTCGCTGGAACGGTCGGACCGATCCGAGGCGCTTGCGAACCACGCCATCGACCGGGCCAGCCCGGCCAGCGACACGGCGAAATTCGGGGCGGAACAGCCGTCAATACCGTAACCGGGGCTGGTTTCGCCTGACGTCTCTTCGATGGCAGACAGGCAGGCCTGCTGCACCGGGTGGTCGATTTCCAGATATTCCGGTCCTGCGCCCATATGCTGACCCAGTGTCAGGAAACCACAATGCTTGCCGGAACAATTGTTGTGGATCTGGCACGGGGTGTCATCCGCCAGAATCAGCCGATCCCGCGCGGCAGTGTCCGCTGGCTCCTGTGGCCCGCAGCGCAAGTCGTGCTCGCTCAGCCCCAGATGATCAAGCCACGCTGTCACGCGGTCGGTATGGATCGCGGCCCCATTGTGGGACGCGCAGGCCAGCGCAAGATGTTCGCTGTTCAATCCGTATTTTGCCGCGGCTCCCGACGTGACCAGCGGAAGCGCCTGAATCATCTTGGCGGATGAGCGCGGATAGATAACCGCCTGCGGGTCGCCCCAGCTGCGCACGATCTGGCCGGTGTCGTCGCAGATGACCGCGTGGCCCAAATGCAGGCTTTCCAGCAAGTTGCCACGCCACAGTTCTGTCATTGCTACGGGCTGCGTCATCTGGACCTCCGAAATTTATGCGCAAAATTCTGCCAATCGCCCTTTCGCCTGTGGCGAAACCTGCGTTAGTGTGTGTATGTCGGCAATCATCGGAATGCGCAACGGAATAGACGGGCCGGAAGGGTTCGCAGCCATGTCCGATGGATTTGAGGTATCGGTCGAGCTAGGAGGCTGGACAAATGGGATCAATGCTCGTTCGTACGATCGCGGGCCTGTGTGTGGCAGGCATCGCCGCAACGTCTGCACTCGCCCAACAGGCGACAAGCACAAACCGGGTTGCTGCAAAAACGGACTGGAGCGTTTTTGTCGAAGATGATCCCACCGAATGCTGGAGCGTTTCGGCCCCCAAGGAAACCGTGAACACCCGGGGCGGGCGCGTCGTATCCGTGCGGCGCAGCGACATCCTGTTGTTTGTGTTCTATCGCCCCAATGCCGAGGTCAAAGGACAAGTGACCTTTACCGGCGGCTATCCGTTTGCACCGGGATCGACGGTGAACCTGAATGTCGACGGGTCCGAGTTTGAGCTGTTCACCGAAGGTGAGTGGGCCTGGCCCGCATCAGATGCAGATGACGCCAAGATCGTCACCGCGCTGAAACGCGGAACCGAGGCTGTTCTGACTGCCCGGTCCGAACGCGGCACACAAACCAAGGACACCTTCTCGCTGCTGGGCTTTACCGCAGCAATCGAAGACGCCGAAAAGCGCTGCACCAAGTAAGCACCCCGACCTAAGCAAATGGTCCCGTCTTTGGCGGGGCTTTTTTTGTTTTTACGCTCCCCTGTACCTTTACGCAGGATCAACCCGTTTACTTGATCCGTATCAATGTGAGCTCTGACGATTTCCGAACTAATCAGTTCAAGAGAAACCAAGGAGTTGCCACCATGCTGAACAAATCTCTTGTCGCGTTGATGATGATATCAGCCATGCTGCTGAGCGCCTGCGAAAACAAGGGCGAGACATATCCTGTAACCGGCGAACAATGCGGACCGAACGATCCGGTCAAGACCCTGGATGCCGAAGATTGCTATGTCCCACCCGCGGGTGTCTGACGCGGAACTGCATTTCCGTTGGTTTAGGGGGCCAACCGGCATCTAAACCTTTCTGGCAAAACATGTTACTCTGGCCTGATCCCTGCTGAATAGATGAATGAGACGGCCATGCGTCTGATCTTGATCGCGCTGCTTTTGCCAGCCACCGCAACCGCCGACCCGGCGTTGGAATGTTCCGACGCCGGATCACAAGTCGAAATCGGATCCTGCGTCGGACAGATGGAAGCACGGGTCTCGCGCGCTCTGCAGGTGAGTTTTGATTTGGCGGTACAATCTGCCAAGGAGCTGGACGAGGTCACCGGGCGGAAAGAGGCTGAACCTGCCCTCATGGCGGCGCAGCAGGCCTGGGAAACCTATCGTGACACGCATTGCACCGCCGTCGGCGCGTCGTTTGGTGGCGGTTCGGGTACAGGTATCGCAATCACATCATGCCGGGTGAATTTAGGGCGGGCACGCGTTGAAGAACTGTTGAGTTTTGCCAACTGACTGAAACGATTCCTTTTGATCTTTGCACAGGTTCCTATATAGAGGCGCATTCCAAGCCAGAATCCTTGAAGATACGCCTCAGCAGGTACCACAATGTCGCCCAAAGCGCCGATCACTCAAGACTTCATGACCCTCCCTCGCAAATTGCCCGAGGGGAAGGTGAACCTTGTCGGTCTCACTCGCGACCGTTTGCGCGAGGTCCTGATCGAACATGGCACGCCGGAAAAGCAGGCAAAGATGCGCACCGGTCAGATCTGGCAGTGGATTTATCAATGGGGTGTGCGTGATTTTTCCCAGATGACGAATCTGGCCAAAGCCTACCGTGCGCAACTGGCCGACAACTTTGTGGTCGAGATACCCGAGGTGGTGACCCGACAGGTGTCCGAGGACGGCACCCGCAAATATCTGTGCCGGATCGCGGGTGGGCACGAGGTCGAGGTGGTCTACATCCCCGAGGAAGATCGCGGAACGCTGTGCATATCGTCTCAGGTCGGATGTACGTTGACATGTTCGTTTTGTCATACCGGCACCCAGAAACTTGTACGTAATTTAACATCTGCAGAAATTGTCGGGCAGATCATGATGGCGCGCGACGATCTTGAAGAATGGCCGACCCCCGGTGCGCCAAAGGATGAAACGCGCCTTCTGTCGAACATCGTTCTGATGGGAATGGGCGAGCCGCTATACAATTTCGAAAACGTCCGCGATGCGATGAAGATCGCGATGGATCCCGAGGGGATTTCCCTGTCGCGCCGCCGCATTACGCTGTCAACCAGCGGAGTGGTGCCCGAAATTGCGCGCACCGCCGAGGAGATCGGCTGTCTGCTGGCGATCTCGTTCCATGCAACCACGGATGAAACCCGCGACGTTCTGGTTCCGATCAATAAACGCTGGAATATCGAGGAGTTGTTGCAGGCGCTGGCCAGCTATCCGAATGCCTCGAACTCCGAGCGGATCACGTTCGAATACGTGATGCTGGATGGTGTGAATGACAGCGACGCGGATGCCCATCGTTTGATCGACCACATCAAGCGTCACAAGATTCCGGCCAAGATCAACCTGATCCCGTTCAACGAATGGCCCGGTGCACCGTACAAGCGCAGCTCGAACAACCGCATCCGCGCTTTTGCCAACATCATCTATCAGGCAGGCTACGCCTCTCCCATTCGCAAGACACGGGGCGAGGATATCATGGCGGCGTGCGGTCAGTTGAAATCGGCAACCGAACGCGCCCGCAAATCGCGCAAACAGATTGAGTCCGAAGCCGGTTTAACCCGGTAGTTTTTCTGTTGGATTCATCATGGTTTGGATGGTCGCGCTTTGATTGTCAAAGATGACCGCCCGCACGCATGAAGTGTGCCTGTAAACTTAATGTTTCAGGTACTGATTCAATATGCAAAGTTTGCTATATTTTAATGATTCAATGCCGCAGGATGCAGGTTCAAATCGATGCACAAGGCGGTGAGTTTCCGGGACCTGAGCTGGTAAGAGATCCCGGAGCCGCTAAAATGCGAATACTGCCGTCAAGTGGCGCTCAGGCGAACTGATTTTCAGGTGGGTCGTAATAATGGACTCGTATCTTCGAATTTTTCTCCAGCACAAGGCCATTGCGTGCGCGATACTTCTGATTTCTTCAGGATTGGCAACGGCGGATGGTCACAACGCTCATATCGCGATCGAAAATCCGGCAGAGCTGAGCAAGGATGAGGCCGCGGCCCACTACCATTCACTAAGCCGTCGCATGGCACGGGGGTATGCCGCGGCGCAACTGGATCTGATCCTCAACTACCAAAGCTGGCCGCTTTTTAACGACGCGCCTTATATCTCGGCCACGCACGGGCAGCGTTACGTAAACTCGTATGCCAACCGAATGGCACATAACTACGGGACATTGCAGCAAGGCGAAAAACTTCCCATGGGATCGGTGCTTGCCAAGGACAGCATGACGGTGACCGATGAAGGTCACATACATCCAGGCGCCATGTTCATAATGGAAAAATTGCCAGACGGTACCAGCCCGATCACCGCTGACTGGCGTTATATAATGGTGCTGCCGGACGGGTCGGTGTTCGGGGATACTATGGGGGACCGCGCCAGTGAGGTCGCGTACTGCCATGTCTGTCACGAGCAAGTGGCGGATCGCGACTATACGTTCTTTATCCCCGAAGAATATCGGGTGGGAAACTAAGCCGGTTCACCCGGCAGCTTGAGTTCTGTCGCCTCACGGCGGCTGAGCTGTTCGCCTTGTTTTCGTTTGGACAGTACCTCGCGGGCCAACGCGTATTTGTCATCCTGCCAGAAGATCAGGCATCCGTTGCAGCCCTTGCCGCAGCATCCTTCCGTGCCGATGCGGTTTGTCTTGAACCGGCGTTCGTTACCGTCTTCGCCAATCTTTTCAACCAGATCATCGCGACGGCGTGCATAAGCTGTTGAATTGTCGCGACCGGAGGTTTCCAATCCCTGCACGAGCTTGTCAAAGCGAATGCGGCTCCAGTGTTCGTCGGTCAGGGCGCGTTCCTTGCGCAGCACTGAATAGACCGGAAAACGGGCGCGCAGATCGTCGATATCCTCGTGATCGAACAGGGTGAAAGGCATCCGAATGATGGTTTTTGTGCTACCATGTACCACGTCCAACCGCGCACCATCATGGGCGCGTTCGAAATCATAGACCCGCAGCAGAACCGTCTCGCGCGAGGTGGGCGAGACGAAATCCAGCACATCGCCCGGTTCCAGCTTGTTCTTTACCTCGACCAGAAAAGCATCCTCGGTCACTTCGGTGACGATCCCGGCATATTCCCACTGCGCGATGGATGCGGTGTGTTCGTAATCATGGGCGTAATTGGTCAGCCGCCCTTCGTGGAAGGCCAGCGTATAGCCGCGATTCCCGACGGTTTCGAGCTCACGCATGTAAGGCTTGGGGTCCCAGTTTTCGGGGTCCGCGAAATAGTCATCTATCGCCATACGATAGGCCCGTGCGACGATCGCGGCGTAGTATTCCGATTTGCCGCGCCCTTCGACCTTGAGGCTGTCGACACCGATTTTCAGGTACTCATCCAGCTTCGGCATGATGCAGAGGTCGCGTGAGTTGAGGATGTACGAGCCGCGATCATCCTCTTCGATGGGCATCAGGTCACCGGGGCGGCAGCCTTCTTCCAGCAGGAATTCGAACAGGTCGGCGTTTTCCTCGGTGATACGCAGCTCCTGATGTGTGCCATCCTTGAGGCGCAGTTTCAGACCATAGTTCCAGCGACAGGAATTGGCGCAGTTGCCCTGGTTGGCCCCGCGTTCGGCCATGAAATTCGACAGCAGACAACGGCCCGAATAGGTCATGCACATAGCACCGTGCACGAAGGATTCTAGCTTGATATCAGGGCACTTCTCACGGATCTCGACCAGTTCGGGATAGGAAACCTCACGCGCCAGAACCACCAGCTCGGCCCCCTGATCCTGCCAGAACTTCACCGACAGCCACGAACAGATATTGGCCTGGGTCGAGATATGCAGCGGCAGTTCGGGCGCGCGCTCGCGGACGTATTGGAACACGCCTGGATCGGCGATGATCAACCCGTCGGGCTGCACCTTGCGCACCGTGTCGATGTATTCGTCCAGCTTCGGGATGTCTTTGTTATGCGAGAACAAGTTCAGTGTCAGGTAGGCGCGCCGACCATGGCTGTGACAGAACTCGACCCCTTCAATTACCTCGTCCAGCGAAAACTCGGACTTGGTGCGCAGCGACATATCCGGCGTGCCCAGATACACGGCGTCTGCCCCATAGAGGATGGCGAGTTTAAGTTTGCGCAGATTGCCCGCAGGCATCAGCAACTCGGATCTGGGCTGGGTCATGGAAGCTACCTGACAAAGGATCAAGGCGGCCTTCTACGCCATAATCATTGCGCCCAAAACCCTGTTATCTGCGACGGAACCGCGCTGTGCCGATAACTTCGATCAGTTGTTGGCGCACCGGCTCGGGTTGCGCCTCGACTGCGTTCAGAACCTCACGCAGTTCGGCGCGCAGCCCATGCATCTGATCAATCAGCGAGATCATCATCGACAGCGCATCGGCCTCCATGTCGTATTGCTCGTGCAACTCGCAAGCCAGTTCCAGCCGGGCAACGTCGATACTGTGATAGACCAGCCCCTGCTCCGATTGTTCAGGGATCACGATCTCGGCCGCAAGATACTCGGTCAGGCGGTCCGAGGTCAGGCGCGAGACGGTTTCGATCAGTTCCTTTTCGGTCAGGGTCATGACGGCATTCCTTTCCGCGGATCGTAGCGGTGCGTTTCGCGCCATGTCTCCATGAACTGCCTGAGATCATCATCGATCTTGTCGGGCATCGAGACAGTCAATTCGATCAGTTGGTCGCCGCGCAGGGACGAGCCGCGTTTCTTCACCCCCTTGCCGCGCAGGCGAAGGGTTTTGCCGCTGCTTGTGCCCGCCGGAACATTGACGTTCACACCGCCATCGATGGTGGGGGCGGCGACTTTCCCGCCCAGAATGGCCTCATCGATGCTGATCGGCAGCGTGATATGGATGTCGTCGCCCTGACGGTCAAACACCGGATGTTTGGCGACCGTGACGGTCACCAACGCATCCCCCGGAGGGCCTTCGCCATAACCCGGAGCACCCTTGCCGCGCAGGCGGATGGTCTGACCTTCGGTTATCCCGGCGGGGATCTTGACCTCGATCCGGTTGCCGTCTGGTAGCGTCAGTTTCTGACTGGCGCCAAACACGGCATCCAGAAAGCTGATTTGCAGGGAATAGTTCAGGTTATGCCCTGGCGCATGAAACTCATGCCTTTGCTGGCCGCCAAATCCACTGCGGCCGCGCATGAATTCGGCAAAGATGTCCGACATGTCGTCCGGGTCCGCCTGACGCCCGCGATAGGGGTTTCCAGCGGCCTCAGCATAGTCCCGGTAATAGTGTTGTTGCGGGCGTTCCTGACCCGATGCGTCGATTTCGCCATTGTCGTAACGGGCGCGGGTTTCAGGATCTTTCAACACGTCATACGCAGCGGCGGCGGCCTTGAATTTGGCCTCGGCCTTGGCGTCGCCGGGTTTCAGGTCCGGGTGGCACTCCTTAGCAATACGCCTGTAGGCTTTCTTGATTTCGTCGGCACTGGCGTCTTTCGATACGCCAAGGACGGAATAGGGATCGTCGCTCATCTCACACTCACGGGTCAGGGACAGGTCTGATCTTGATGAATGTGTTCTACCACGTGTTTTCAACGGGTCAAAAGGAAGAGGCGATTGAATTGTCTCGAAAAAACTCAGAAGCCTGCTAATATCTTCATATTTCTGATTGTAGATTGACGGAGGCCATCCCATGTCGCGCAGAATCAAATCCGCTTTGGCCCTGCTGGCCGGCAATGCCATCGGGCTGTTGCTGGCTTCGCTGATACTGTCCGGTTTCGCGATCAAACCGATCTCATTTATCGTGGTTGTGATCGTTTTCACCGTCGTTCAGGTGATCGCCGAGCCCTTGATACTAAAGCTTGGCGAAAAGAAAGCGCCCGCATTGAAAGGCGGGATCGCCCTGGTCGTGACATTTGTGGGCCTGCTGGTGACCGACCTCATCGCGTCGGGGCTGACCGTTGGCGGTATCTCGAACCTGCTGGCGGCGACGCTGCTTGTCTGGCTGGGGGCGCTGATCGCCAGCGTGGTACTGCCGATCTACGTTTTCAAGGACCTGCGTGCCGCGAAGAAGTAATCACAGCGCGTTCAGGCTGGCCTCGATCGCCTGCCACAGTTCGTCCACCGGTTCGCATCCAACGGACAGGCGGATGAAGGCCGGGTCGACCATATCACCCCATCGCGCGCGGCGTTCGGCCGAGCTGTGAACACCTCCGAAGGATGTGGCGGGGCGCAAAAGCGGGCAGGTGTTGATGAAGGCTTCGGCCTTGTCTTCGCTCTCCAAAGTCAAGGATAGCAGAAATCCGAACCGTGCCGTTTGTGCCTGCGCCAGTGCGTGCGATGGATCATTGGCCAGCCCGGGATAGCGGACCTGTTTGACCGCTGGGTGAACTGCCAACCGTTCTGCGATTACCTGAGCCGAATTGCACATCCGGTCGAACCGGACATCCAGCGTTTCCAACCCGCGATGCAGCAACCATGCCTCATGCGGTCCGGGGATCGAGCCGGAGACCTTCCGCCATTCCTCGACCCGTTCCATGATGTCACTGTTGCGGCTGGCCACATGGCCCATCAGCATGTCGGAATGCCCGCCCATCGCTTTGGTGTCGGACGACACGACCACGTCGATGTCCAAATCCAACGGACGCTGACCCAACGGCGTCATCGTCGTATTGTCGGCAATCGTCACCCCGCCAGCAGACCGCACCTGTTCGGCTGTGGCTTTCAGGTCAATCATGTCCAGACCGGGGTTCGAAGGGCTTTCGACGAACACAACGTCAAACCCGTCAAAACCACCTGCGGCAAACGCAGTGGTCGGGCGCTCTTCAACTGTCACGCCAAGACGCGAAAGGAACCGGTCGGCCAGCAGACGGGTGACATAGTACCCGTCCGAAGGAATCAGAAGGCGCGACCCGGCTTGCACCGTTGCAAAAAGAGCCGCAGAAATTGCGGCCATCCCTGAAGGAAAACTGAGGCAGGGCGCGTCTTCCAGATGGGACAAAACATGCTCAAGATGTACCCAGGTGGGGTTATCGACACGGCCATAGGTCGGGTGACCGTCCGGCATGCCCGGCAGATGGAACATGCTGCTTTGCGTCAGTGGAAGGGCGACGGGTTCGCCTTTTGACAACGCGTTGCCACGTAGGTGGAGCATTTCGCCTGTCTTTGGGGGTTTCATCGCTCAGCGCCCCGGAATTTCGTCGCGGGGCGGGGCGGGTTCCCAGTTCTCGATGATCTCGGCCGCCTCCTGCGCGGTATCGACAAAGCGGAACAGGTCCAAATCCTCCTCCGAGATCGTACCGGCATCCGCCAGTGCGTCCCAGTTGATAACCTTCTCCCAGAACGCGCGGCCAAACAGCAGGAATGGCACGCGATCCATTCTGCCGGTCTGGATCAGGGTCAGGGATTCGAACAGTTCATCCAGCGTCCCAAACCCACCGGGAAAGATGGTGATGGCGCGGGCGCGCATCAGGAAGTGCATTTTGCGGATCGCAAAATAGTGGAAATTAAAGCTGAGCTCTGGCGTCACGAAACTGTTTGGCGCCTGTTCGTGCGGAAGCACGATGTTCAGCCCGATCGAGCACCCGCCCGCTTCGTGTGCACCGCGATTGCCAGCTTCCATCACACCGGGGCCGCCGCCAGTGACGATCACATTCTCGCGGCAGCCGGTTTCTTTTGATTTTACGGTCATCAGCCGGGCAAACTCGCGCGCCTCATCATAATATTTCGACAGGCTGGCCAGAGTCTCTGTCCGCGCGGTGTGCTTTTGCGAGGGTTCGGGAATGCGGGCGCCGCCGAACATTACGATGGTCGACGCGATCTCACGCTCGGTCATGATCATTTCGGGTTTCAGCAACTCAAGCTGCAAGCGTACAGGGCGCAGCTCGTCCCGGCACAGAAACTCGTCATCCGCGAAAGCCAGACGGTAGGCCGGAGAGCGTGTTTGCGGTGTGTCCGGAACCTCTTTCGCGGTCGAGCGGTCGGTCTGCGCATCGCGAAACGGACTGTGACGGTCTTCTCTCATCGGTGATTGATCCCTGCTTGCGTGTTTGACAAACAGCTATAGGGTTCGCGGGCAGAGTGCCAGTCACGGAAAGACGAGAATGAATTGGAAAAGTGAAATATCGGCGGCACGGGACCGCATCGCGGGATATGCGCAAGTGACCCCGGTTATGGAAAGCAACATTCCCGGCTATCCGGTTGAGCTGAAACTCGAGCACATGCAGCATACTGGCAGTTTCAAGGCGCGGGGTGCGTTCAATACGCTGCTCAGCTCGGATGTGCCGCCCGCAGGCTTGGTCGCCGCATCCGGTGGCAATCATGGTGCGGCGGCGGCTTATGCAGCGCAGACGCTGGGTTATCCTGCAAAGATATTTGTGCCGGAACTGGCAGGCCCGTCCAAGATCGCACTGATCCGGCAAACCGGCGCCGACCTGAGCGTTGTTTCCGGTGAATACGCGAACGCGCTGACCGCAGCGCAGGAGCATGAGGCAACAAGGGGGGCAATGCAGATCCATGCTTACGACGCCCCGGCCACGGTGGCTGGGCAAGGAACCTGTTTTGCCGAATGGGACGCCCAGGGCTTGCAGGCGGATACGGTACTGGTCGCTGTTGGCGGCGGCGGGCTGATCGCCGGGGCGCTGGCCTGGTTCGGTGGCGCGCGCAAGGTTGTGGCGGTCGAGCCGGAAACGTCCTGTGCGTTGAATGCAGCATTGTGCGCTGGTGAGCCGGTTGATGTTTCCGTGTCGGGCATCGCCGCAAACGCGCTGGGCGCGCGGCGGATCGGCGAAATCTGTTTTGAACTGGCGCAGGGTATGAGTTCGGTTCTGGTGTCAGACGATGCCATCGCGGCGGCACAACAGGCGCTTTGGCGCGCGCATCGCATTCTGGTAGAACCTGCCGGCGCGACCGCATTGGCCGCCTTGACCTCGGGTGCGTATCGACCCGAACAGGGTGAACGCGTGGGTGTTCTGGTGTGCGGTGCAAATATTGCGCCGGACCCGTTCGCTGGGTGAATTATCGGGTTGTGGATGTGGATGGTGGATTTTATCTATAATCCATGACTGCAATGATTTCCGACACGATTTACCAAAGCCTCAGCCAGCGGATCATCACCGGAGAGCTGGCAGCTGGTGAAAAGCTGCGGCAAGACCATATTGCCCGAACCTTCGACACCAGCCATGTTCCGGTGCGCGAAGCCTTGTTGCGGCTTGAGGCGCATGGGTTGGCCCGGCATGAACCGCGCAAGGGAATGCGGGTTACGGCGCTGGACCCGGCAGAAGTTCGGGAGGTGATCGAAATGCGGGTGGCCTTGGAAACGCTGGCGTTGCAGCAATCGATGCAAAACATGTCTCCGGTCGCGTTGGAAAAGATCGAAAACGCACGCATCGCCTGTGATGAGGCGCAGTCGATGCCGCAATGGGAGGCTCTGAACAGAACGTTCCATCGCGCCATTCTGACGCCTTGCGGGCTGCCTCGGCTTTTGCACGCAATCGACGATCTGCATATTGCAAGCGCACGCCATCTGTTCGCGCAATGGCGGTTGAAATGGGTGCAACGGGCTGACACGGATCATGCGGCCATTGTGCGGGCTTTGAAGCGCAAGGAAATGGCCACAGCAACGGCGATCCTGACCCGCCATATTCGGCGCGCGAGCTGATGACCCTCTGCCTCAGACGCAATTGGGCCCGTCTACGTCGCATTGCGCCATGGGTCCGGCTTGCGTATAGGCCAAATCAACGTGAACAGATTCTGTAGGGAGACACCCCATGTCCAACGCGCAACTGGAAGCCGCCATCGAAGCCGCCTGGGAGGCACGCGAGACAATCACGCCCGCCACAACTGGCGAGCAGCGCGAGGCGATCGAGGATACGCTGAATGCGCTGGACAGTGGCTCGCTGCGCGTGGCGGAAAAGCTGGAAACCGGTGACTGGCACGTAAATCAATGGGCCAAAAAGGCGGTTCTGCTGGGCTTCCGTATCAAGGACATGGAAATCCAGCCGGGCGGTCCGCAGGACGGCGGCTGGTGGGACAAGGTGGACAGCAAGTTCGCCGGTTGGGGTGAAAACCAGTGGCGATCTGCCGGGTTCCGCGCGGTTCCAAACTGCGTGGTTCGCAAGTCGGCATTTATTGCACCGGGCGTGGTGCTAATGCCGTCTTTCGTGAACCTTGGGGCCTACGTTGACGAAGGCACGATGGTTGATACCTGGGCCACTGTCGGGTCCTGCGCGCAGATCGGCAAGAATGTGCACCTGTCGGGCGGCGTTGGTATTGGCGGAGTGCTTGAGCCGATGCAGGCTGGCCCCACCATCATTGAAGACAATTGCTTTATCGGCGCGCGCTCGGAAGTGGTCGAGGGATGTATCGTCCGCGAAGGCTCGGTTCTGGGGATGGGCGTGTTCATTGGTAAGTCCACTAAGATCGTGGACCGCGAAACCGGAGAAGTCATGTATGGCGAGGTTCCGCCCTATTCGGTTGTGGTCGCGGGTTCCATGCCGTCGAAGAACAACGTCAGCCTCTATTGCGCTGTGATCGTGAAGCGGGTCGACGAAAAGACCCGCTCGAAAACGGGCATCAACGAATTGCTGCGGGACTGATCGTTCTGGGAATGTCATAAGGCCGGAGCAGTTACGCTCCGGCCTTATTTGTTCTTTGGGTCAGGTCGGCTAAGGCAGATACCAAGCTTGTGGTCCTAGCCTGCCTTGAAGTGCTGCTTAGCGGCTCTCACCCTGCATGGCTTCCACTTCTGTGCTTCCTGCATTGGTTTCCGCACCACCGCCTTCGGCCTCGCCGCCGCCATCGGCTTCACTGCCACCTCCGGATTCACCATCGCCGCCGGATTCGCCTCCGCTTTCGGCCTCACTACCGCCTTCGGAATCGCTACCGCCCTCGGTGTCACTGCCACCTTCGGCCTCACCATCGCTGCCGGATTCACCTCCGCCTTCGGTCTGCGCGCCGCCTTCGGCCTCGCCGCCACCGGTGGTTTCGCCGCCTTCACCGCCCGCTTCTTGGGCATAAGCAGCATCACTTGTTACAAAGGACAGAATTGCAACAGCCGGTATACCGGAAAGTACAATCACGCTTGCTGTTGTTGTCATCAATCTGGACAGAACACTCATCTCAACTCTCCTTTGAAAATGACTTATGCAGTACCCGCAGCGTAGGGCCGGCATCGACGCTTAGTTGTGAATTGCTGGCGTCGTGTCCCGGCTAGCGGGAATTGGCCCAAAATGAAGAGGAAGACTGGCGCAAAAGTGCCGGATTCAACTCAACAGCTTTTCAGGCCGGAGGCCTTCAATCAATGAGGGAGGCCGAGACTCGCGTTCACTGAGTCTCTCACCCAGCTTATCCCTTGATCGGATATCGGTCCGGTTCCTCGAAAACATCTATGACCCGTGTGCCAGCCTTGATTTTGCCGCCATGTTCCACGCCTGATGGGATCGAATAACTGTCGCCCGAGCGGTAGGTCCGGGTCTGCCCGTCGATGGTCAATTCAATCTCACCCTCCACCACTATGCCCCATTGGGCTTTGTGAGAATGTAAGGGCAATTCGAAATCCTGAAGAAACGTAAAGAACGCCACCAATCCTGCATCCGACCGGATCACGGCCGTTTGCACCACGTCGTCGGGGAACGGTACGTCGAGGCTGGGAAAACTCGCTATGAAATCTGGGTAGGGCATGAAGGCGTCCTTTGTATTCGGGATCGGTTTATTCCGGGTACTATGGGGGCAAGGCGGGGCTCCTGCAATTGTTGGCTGCTTGACCGCGAACTGGCGCGGGGCTATGGCCCGGTGCATGGAGAAGCAAAAGAAACCCTCGCGTCAGCAAGTCTATACCCTTCTGGTCCAGATTGGCCGCAAGGAGGGCGACGGGCTGCCCGATGGGGCGACCGGCGCGGCGCTAATGTGCTATGCCAGCGGCGTGGATGAGGCCGAGGCCGTGCGTGAGACGGTCGCGATCCTGAAGCAGGCCGACACCGCACCGCTGGATGTCACCGGATACGGCACATTGGCCGAGCGTGAAGCGCAAGGTCACGATATCGAGGCGGACGAACGTGCGCTGATGCAGAGGGCATTGGATGAAAACGCAGTGATCGTCGCGCAGATGACACCGTTTTTCGGAGACGAGGCGCAGGCCTAGTTCCGCGATCCGAACCACTTGCGATAGATTTCGTCATAGGTTCCGTCTTCGCGCAAGCCAAGCAATGCCTGGTTTACATCCTCGACCAGAGGTGATCCGGTCGGGAAAGCGATGCCGTAGTTTTCGCGCAGGAAAACACCACCTGTCATCGACGCAATGCGCCGCCCTTCATGGGCCGCAAAATAGGACAGGATCGGCGCGTCGAATACGACGGCATCCAGATCTTCGGCCTTGAAAGCGTCCAGCATCTCATTCAACCCCGGATAGCTGGTAAACTCGATCTCGCGCCGGTTCAGAAAACTGGCCGCTGTCGACCCTGATATTGTCCCGACAGTCTTGCCGTACAGGTCGTTCACCGAATTCACGCTGCCGGTAATGGCGTCCACGGTCATGACCGAGGTGATACGGGCGGTGAACACCGAAACGATGAACAAGGATGACACCACCAGCACGACACCCAACATTCGACCGAACGGAGTGCGCGGCATTCGCTCTTCGAAGCCGCCATTCACAACCAAGTTCAGCGCCCACCAGAACGATGGGAACCACGCTTCGTTCAAGTCGCGGTCGAAATAGGGTTGGGCGCGGCGTTCAAAGCTCCACATCAACATGCCGCCACCGAGGAGAATGGCAAAGGCCAGCCCTATGGCGATGAACAGTTCTTTCGAGAGCAGGGCCTGCAACAGCGATGGTTTTCGTACCGCGTCCGAGGGTACCATGATCTGAAGACCCGCTTCGAAGATCGGCTGAGAGAAATCCATTTGCGTTTCACGCAGGGCGGTGATCGAGATATTGGCGATGGCAAGGTCTGCAGATCCGCTCTGCACGGCACCCAACATGTCAGAAAACGCCTCGACGCGGTTGACCGTGTAGTCCCAGTTCAGAGCCTTGGCCAAAGCCGCCAGCAAATCCATAGAGAAGCCGGTTTCGTCGCCATCCTCGACATAGGAAAATGGCGGGCGGGTCACGGTTGTGACCGAAAGGGACTGTGCCAGGCTTTGCTGTGCGATGACGGCGAAAGTCAGGCAGATCAGTGCGAAGAAGGCGCGCTTCATATTCAATTCACCTGTTTCGCGGCCCTGTAACGCGAATTTGTGGCGGGCGGCAAGGTGGTCGCAGGGTAAAGTGCCATGTTTTATTGGGGTGTCGCTTTGACATCTAAATATTCGGATGACCGTTTTTTTACGGATTGGGGTTGGAAAACCGGCCAAATCGTTGAATCTGTGCGCGAACCCGCGTCAGACACAGTTCCAGAGGCCCCCGCATGACTGATCCCGTCCAATTGACAGCCGAACTGATCCGTTGCCCTTCGGTCACACCTTCAGAAGGCGGAGCACTTGTTTTGCTTGAGGCGGTGCTGTCGGAGGCAGGTTTCGAATGCACGCGCGTTGATCGCGGCGGCATCAGCAACCTTTTCGCGCGTTGGGGGCAGAAAGGTCATGCGCGCAGTTTCGGATTCAATGGTCACACGGACGTCGTCCCTGTCGGCGACGAAGCTGCCTGGACTGCGCCGCCCTTCGGGGCCGAAGTGCGGGATGGGGTGATGCATGGGCGCGGCACTACCGATATGAAATCCGGAGTTGCGGCTTTTGCGGCTGCGGCAATGGATTTCGTGCGTGACACCCCTCCGGATGGGGCAATTGTCCTGACAATTACCGGTGATGAGGAAGGCGATGCGTTGGACGGCACCACTGCGCTTCTCGATTACATGAAAGGCGCGGGTGAGCGTATGTCGGTCTGTCTGGTAGGAGAGCCAACATGCCCGAACAAAATGGGTGAGATGATCAAGATCGGTCGTCGGGGCTCAATGACTGCGTGGTTTAAGATTACAGGTGTGCAGGGGCATTCGGCTTATCCCCATCGGGCCAAAAACCCGCTGCCCGCCATGGCGCGGCTGATGGATCGGCTTGCCAGCCATGAACTGGATCAGGGCACGGACCATTTCGACGCCTCCACGCTGGCTGTTGTCACCATCGACACTGGAAACGCCGCGACCAACGTGATCCCGGCGCAATGCAGCGGCGCGGTCAACATCCGCTTTAACGATCTGCATTCCGGAGCCAGCCTGAGTGACTGGTTGCAGTCAGAAGCGGATCTGGTGGCAGCTCAGTACGGTGTCGAAATCGGTGTCACGATCAGTATTTCGGGTGAAAGTTTTCTGACCCCGCCGGGGCCTTTGTCGGATCTGGTGGCCAAAGCGGTCGAAGCCGAAACCGGCGTTACGCCTGAGCTGTCGACAACCGGCGGCACCTCGGACGCGCGCTTTGTCAAAGACCATTGCCCGGTGGTGGAGTTCGGCTTGGTCGGGCGCACGATGCATCAGGTGGACGAGTGTGTTGAGGTTGCGCAGATCGAGCAGCTCAAATCGATCTATACCCGTATCCTGACGGATTATTTCGCCTGATCCATGCAACGCACATTGGTGATCATGGTCAAGGAACCCAGACCGGGTCGTGTCAAGACGCGGCTGGGGCGCGATATCGGCATGGTTGGTGCCGCGTGGTGGTTTCGGCATCAGACCCGCGCCTTGATCCGCAGGCTACGTGATCCCCGTTGGCAGATTGTGCTGGCCGTGTCGCCCGATGCGGAGGGCCTTGTAAGCCGCGTCTGGCCCGTTGACCTGCCACGCGCGCCGCAGGGGTCCGGCGACCTGGGTGGCCGGATGAAGCGGATGTTGGGCGGAATGCCCAAGGGGCCGGTTTGCCTGATTGGTGCGGATATTCCGGGTATTTCGTGTGCACATATTGCCCGTGCATTTGGTGCGCTTGGGCGATCCCAGATGGTGTTCGGCCCCGCGCCGGATGGCGGCTATTGGCTGGTCGGTGCGCAGCGTTATGGCGCGCTGCCCGCAGGTCTGTTCCACGATGTGCGCTGGTCGACAGAACATGCTTTGGGCGACACACTTGCCTCAATCCCAAACTGCCGTGTGACCCTGCTGGACCAGCTACGCGATGTGGATACAGTTGCTGATCTGAAACCCTGAGGTTTTTTGGTCATGACGCGGTCGCAAACGCGTGCTACGCCGGAAGCATGACTCGCATCCCCACCAAGCAGGAGGTCCTTGACTGGATCTCGGCGAACCCCACCCTGACCTCGAAACGCGACATCGCCAAAGCCTTTGGTATCAAGGGCGCGGATCGCATTGACCTCAAGCGCATCCTCAAAGAGCTTGAGGCCGAAGGACACCTTGAAAAACGCAAGCGCAGCTATCGCGATCCAGACCGTCTTCCACCTGTCAGTGTCTTGCAGGTGAAGGCCCCGAATGCCGATGGTGATCTGTTTGCCCGCCCACTGGAATGGCATGGCGAAGGCGTCGAGCCCATCGTTCTGATCATCGCGCGGGCCAGCGACCCGGCCCTGGGTGAGGGTGACCGCATTCTGGCCCGCCTGACCGTCGTGCACGAAGAAGATCACAATTACGAAGCCCGCCTGATCCGCCGAATCGGGACCAACCCGCGCAAGATCGTGGGCATATTCCGCAAAGGGGCCGAAGGGGGCAGAATCGTCCCTATCGACAAGGCGGGCCAGACTGAATGGCTGGTTGCCGATGGCGCGGTGCATGGTGCCAAAGACGGCGAATTGGTCGAGGCCGAACAGGCCGGGCCGAAAAATCGCATGGGCCTGCCGCGTGCGCGCATTGTTGAACGGTTGGGTGATCCGACCGCGCCCAAGGCTGTTTCGCTGATCGCGATCCACCAGCACGGTATCCCGGATGACTTTCCCGACAAGGTCATTGCTGAAGCAGACAATGCCAAACCCGTTGGCCTGAAGGGCCGCGAGGACCTGCGGGACATGCCGCTGCTGACCATCGACCCTTCGGATGCGCGCGATCGTGATGATGCCTGTTACGCGCACGCGGATGAAGACCCCAAGAACCCTGGTGGACATGTGATCTGGGTCGCTATCGCCGATGTTGCTGCTTATGTGCTGCCCGGCTCGGCCCTGGACCGCGAGGCGCGCAAGCGGGGCAATTCAAGTTATTTCCCTGACCGTGTGGTGCCGATGCTGCCTGATCGGCTGTCGGGTGATCTGTGTTCCCTGCATGAAGGTGTCCCGCGCGCCTGTGTCGCTGTGCGGATGCAGATTGACGCGGACGGTAACAAGATTGGTCATCGTTTCGTGCGGGGGTTGATGCGTTCGGTCGCGTCGCTGAACTATGCCGAAGTGCAGGAGGCCATCGACGGCAACCCGAACGACCGCACCGGGCCATTGCTGGAGACGGTCTTGAAACCGCTTTATGCCGCCTATGCCGCGCTGAAGAAAGCGCGGGCTGTGCGACAGCCACTGGAACTGGACCTGCCCGAGCGTAAGATCGTGCTCAGCGAGACGGGTCATGTTGAAAGCGTGGCGTTCCGCGACCGGTTGGATGCGCATCGGTTGATCGAAGAGTTCATGATCCTCGCCAATGTTTCGGCTGCCGAGACACTGATCGCCAAGCGCCGTCCGCTGCTGTTTCGCGTGCACGAGGAACCCGCGCCCGAGAAGCTGGAAAGCCTGCGTGAAACGGCGCAGGCCGCCGGATTGAACCTTGCCAAGGGGCAGGTGCTGCAAACCAGCCACCTGAATGCGCTGCTGAACGCCGCCGCCGGGACCGAGGATGCGGAACTGATCAACCTGACCACTCTGCGGTCAATGGCACAGGCATATTACAACCCAGAAAACTTCGGCCATTTCGGGCTGGCGCTGCGGAACTACGCGCATTTCACCTCTCCTATCCGGCGCTATGCCGATCTGGTCGTGCATCGGGCGCTGATCTCGGCCCACGGTTGGGGCACGGACGGTTTGACAGAAGACGAGATTACCCGGCTCGAAGAAACGGCCACTCATATCTCGGATACCGAACGCCGATCCATGATGGCTGAACGGGACACGACTGACCGTTATCTGGCCGCGTATCTCAGCGAACGGGTTGGCAATGAGTTCACAGGCCGGATCAGCGGCATTGCCCGGTTTGGTGCATTTGTCAAAATGGACGAAACCGGCGCGGATGGCTTGGTTCCGGTGCGATCATTGGGGCGCGAGTTCTTCCATTTCGACCGCGAGGCCGGGACCCTTATGGGGGCGGACACGGGGCTGATTATCGCCATCGGCCAACGTGTCACCGTTCGACTGACCGAAGCGACACCTGTGACCGGCGGGTTGGAGCTGGAGCTGCTGTCCATCGATGACCAGGCCTTGCCGCGCGGACATGGGCCAAAAGGGCGATCATCCCGGCGCAAAGCGATCAGCACCAAGCGCAAGAAAGACAAGATCAAGCGCAAGGTCGAACGCAAGCGTCGTCAGAGGTGATAGGTCAACGCGCGGGCAATCAGCCATCCGTGGCGTGTTGGATCGATTTGTGCGGTGTCATCAAACAGAACGGCACGGTTCCCATCGATCCGGTCCTCGCCCGGAAAGGCGGATGTGAAATCGCTTATCAACCGGCTCTGACAATGCACAAACAAGGCGAAACGTGCCGATTTGTGCGCGCCCAGCCGGATCGTTGACCCTTTGGGCGCAAGATAGGCGGGCTGACCCCAGCGCAGTTCCTCTCGCACCGTGCGGACGGCAGGCAGAGAGGCTGCCGTGTCAAACACAAGCGCCCGCAAGGCCAGAGCCCCCGCACGGGTTTGCGGGGGCAGGGTCTCAAAGGCCGAAGCGACCAAAGGGTTTTCAAAGGGTTTCATGCAATTGGTATCGCCTGTTCCAACCGATCCACGTAGCTGTTCAGCAGGTTATCCTGTTTGATCCGGCGGGTCAGGGGGGTGTCCGCAGGTGTGGCGCGCATCGCGGCAAGCATAGGACCAACGCTCATATCAGCCGATGTCGGACGGTCCCCAAGCAGGAAAGAGGATTGCCACAGATAGGCCGAGATCGCCTCGAGGTCACGTTCGATCCGGTCCAGCCGTTCGGACAGCGAAAACCGCCCGATTCCCTGTGACGTAATCCCCTTCAGAACGGATTTCCGGATCGCATTGGATGCCGGTTTCCGGATCAACGCCGGAATTCCGGTAAAGAACGTATCGCGTAAGACTGGCCAGACTTCGTCATTGCCCCAACGATCCAGAACGATGTGAAAATACAGATGCTCTTCGGCCATGCGCACCAGTGCGCGGGACTGCGCCTTTTCGACATCCGTCAACCCTTTGTCGAAATCCGCGCCCTGCTGTTCCAACCATTCGCGGATCAGGTCGCTGTCCGGAACCAGGCGTTCCGGCGTCCGCAAAACGGGCAGCTTCTGGTGGGGCATCTTGCGGGGGTCAAGCATATCCGAGCGTTGCCAAGTCTGACCGGACTGCTCAAGCATCAATGCTGTCTTGACGCAGAAGGGGCTGGCACTGAACAGGCCGAAGGCAGAGGGGAAGGTGAGAAGGGTCAGCATTATGAGGCTCCGTGTCATTGTGTGCTGACTGAGTATCGGGACCTAATGACATTTTCTGTCATTAGGGGTAAGCTATTGTACATCATGTCCCGCACCGCCCGATTGTTCCAACTGATGCAAGCCCTGCGTTCTGGTCCTTCGCCCAGAACATCCGAACAGTTGGCGCAGGATTTGGGTGTTTCGGCCCGAACAATTCATCGGGATATTGATGCATTGCGCGGACTGGGTGCCGTGATCGACGGCGAAGCGGGGTTTGGCTTTACCCTGATCGAGGACGCGACCCTGCCCCCATTGGGGTTCACTGATGATGAGCTTGAAGCGTTGGTTCTGGGCCTGCGCGAAGTTCAGGTGATTGGCGATCCGGCTTTGTCGGGCGCGGCGGGTACGGCCCTGCGGAAACTTCAGGGACGCTTGCCGCAACGCCAGTCCCATCGGCTCAGCCATGCGGTTCTGGCGGCTACGCGATTCAACCGCCCGCCTGAACCCTCGATTGACGTGGCCACTCTGCGGCAGGCGACGTGGGATGAGCGCGCGGTCGAGTTTTTCTATACAGATGCGAAAGGCGATGCTACGCACAGGCGCGTCAACCCGTTGAGTATCGTCTATCTGGATCACTCGAACGTGTTGTTGGGCTGGTGCCACCTGCGACAGGATTTCCGCGTTTTCCGGTTGGATCGGTTGCAGGACATGTCAGTGACCGAACAAAGCTTCAGGCCGAACCGCGTGCCCCTGCTGCGCGAGGCATTGGAACGCATTCGGGCAGAGCGTGCTGCGCAGGAGCGTGAGGCGAACGTCTGAGCACTTTGTGAATTTCCGATTTTGCGCTACCCTGTGGTCGAGCAGTAATCAGGAAAAAACGGAATGCGAAAATGCGTAGGCGGCGTCATGACCGTCGCATTGTGGGCATCCATAGTGCAGGCGGAAACAACAGAAAACTCCAGATGGGCAGACGGCGGGAAATCGCGCGATGTGCTGCAACTGGCTTCGGCGGATGTAACCGTTTCGATCCGTCCGGTCCCGCGCCCGTTGATTGAGGCCTTGCCCGTGACTTCTGCGACAAAGGCACGGTTTCAGTCTTGGCTCGGCGCCTTTCAGGGCCGTGCGCGACGGCAGGGTATTTCGCAGGGAACACTGAATCAGGTGTTTTCGGGGATGAGCTATGACGAAGATGTCCTGGAACGGGATCGCAATCAGGCCGAGTTTTCGAAACCCATCTGGGAGTATCTTGAGACCGCAGTGTCGGAAACGCGCCTGTCGAACGGGCGTGCGGCCATGCAGCGGCATCGGCAGGTGTTGAACCGGATCGAGGAGGAATACGGCGTCGAAAAAGAGGTGGTCACTGCCATCTGGGGGCTTGAAACCTCGTTCGGGTCCTATCGCGGTAGCAGTCCAACGCTTCGTTCATTGGCAACGCTTGCCTTTGATGCGCGGCGGGCACAATTCTTTGAAACGCAGCTGGTCGCTGCTCTGCGGATCGTGCAGGCTGGCGATATCAGCGCCGGCAACATGCTTGGCAGTTGGGCGGGCGCAATGGGACATACACAATTCATGCCCACGTCATATCTGGATCACGCGGTGGATTTTGACGGTGATGGCCGGCGGGACATCTGGTCGGATGACCCGACGGATGCGCTGGCTTCGGCGGCGTCTTATCTGGCGCGGCATGGTTGGACCAGGGGTCAGCCATGGGGCGTGGAGGTGCGTTTGCCCGCCGATTTCGATTACGCCTCAGCCCGTCGTGATTTTACGCTGATGCCGACCGAATGGGCTGCAAGGGGTGTCGTGGCGCGGGATGGCACCGTCGTGCCGGATCATGGGAAGGCCGCGATCCTGCTTCCGGCCGGAAGTCAGGGCGTTGCGCTGATGATTTTCGAAAATTTCAGCGTGATCGAGGCGTATAACGGGGCCGACGCCTATGTGATTGGCATCGGGCATCTGTCCGACCGGCTTGCAGGGGGCGCACCGTTTCAATCCGACTGGCCGCGCGGCGACCGGGTGCTGAGCTTTGCCGAGAAAAAGGAACTTCAGACCCGTCTGACGGATGCGGGCTTTGACACAAAGGGTGTCGACGGGCGTACCGGGCCAAATACGATCAACGCGGTTCGGGCGTATCAAATGGCGCAGGGGCTGGTCCCGGACGGATACCCCACGCCAAACCTGCTGGAGAGGTTACGGTAAAGAAAAGGCGGCCCGAATGGGCCGCCTTTGAAGACGCATAAGTCGCTAAATCAAGATGCGGCTTTCATCAGCCCTTGTGCAATGATCTCGGCCTGCGCTTCGTCCAGCGACTTGTAGATCCGCACGAACATCTCGTCGATATCCGCAGGTGTCAGGATCAGCGGGGGTGAAATGATCATCCGGTCGCCAACATGGCGCATGATCAGGTTATTGGCAAAGCACCGATCACGGCAGATATAGCCGACCGTGCCGGGTTCGGATGCGAATTTGGCGCGGCTGGCTTTGTCCGGGGTCAGCGCGATGGATGCCATCATGCCAACGATCTTGGCCTCACCCACCAGCGGATGATCTGCCAGTGCCTCCCATTTCTCTTTCAGATAGGGGGCTGCAACGTCGCGCACATGCTCAACGATCTTCTCTTCTTCGAGGATGCGCAGGTTCTCCAACGCCACGGCGGCCGCGACCGGGTGGCCGGAATAGGTATAGCCGTGGTTGAATTCGGTACCGCCGATTACTTCGGCAATTTCGTCGTTTACGATGGACCCGCCGATGGGCGCATAGCCCGAGCTAAGGCCCTTGGCGATGGTCATAATATGCGGCTTGATGCCAACGGTTTGCGACCCGAACCAGTTGCCTGTCCGGCCAAATCCGCATATGACCTCGTCAGCTATCAGCAGGATATCGTACTTGTCGCAGATACGCTGAATTTCCGGCCAGTATGTATCGGGCGCCACGATTACACCGCCTGCGCCCTGAACCGGCTCGGCGATAAAGGCGGCGACCCGGTCTTCGCCCAACTCTTCGATCGCCTCTTCCAGCTCGCGCGCGCGGGCCAGACCGAATTCTTCGGGCGACATATCGCCGCCTTCGGCCCACCAATTGGGTTGGTTAATGTGGTGGATATTCGGGATCGGAATGCCGCCCTGCGCGTGCATCCCGGCCATACCACCCAGCGAGGCCGAACCCACGGATGAGCCGTGATAGGCGTTCTTGCGGCTGATGATGATGTTCTTGTCAGGCTGGCCTTTCTGGGCCCAGTAGGTGCGCACGAGGCGGATATTGGTATCGTTTGCCTCGGACCCGCCTGCTGCGAAAAAGACATGGTTCAGATCGCCCGGTGCCAGTTCGGCAATCTTGGCGGCTAAAGCAATCGCGGGGACGTGGGTCGTTTTGAAGAAGGTGTTGTAATAGGGCAGCTCGCGCATCTGGCGCGCGGCAACATCGGCCAGCTCATCACGCCCATATCCGATATTGACGCACCACAGGCCCGCCATCGCATCCAGAATTTCCTCGCCTTCGCTGTCGGTCAGATAAACACCATTGGCACGTGTGATCACGCGCGCCCCTTCCTTCCCCAGCGCACCATTGGCCGAGAAAGGGTGAATGTGATGCGCGGCATCCAGCGCCTGCAATTCGGCGGTCGGCATGTGGTTGGTGATGGTAGACATCGGAGAATCTCCTACAAGAACGCAGTTGGCGAACACAATATGATCAAATTTTTTCCTGTCAATCGAATCAAGTTAGATCAGACAGACGTCAATGCCTCCGCCATCAGGTCCATACCCTGTTCGATGTCCTGAGCGGTTGCCTTTGCAGTCATTTCTGCGTCACCGGCGCGCAAAGCGGCAATAATGTCCTTGTGCCGATCCGGAAGGCTCTGTGTGCCGAAGCGCCCGCAGACAACACGCAAAGAGGGGCCAAACCGCAACCAAAGTCTTTCAGCCAGATCACTGAGGATCGGCGCGTTTGCGTAAGAATACAGCGTTTCGTGAAAAGCTTGGTTCAAACGCAGATAGCCACCGACATCACCATCGGCGATCATGCGATCCAAATGCCTGTCCAGGCGTTCCAGGTGATCAATGTCCTGCGTTTTCAGGTTGGCGGTTGCACGTCTGGAAAGCTCTGATTCTATTGAAATTCTGGCGAAGATCATCTCTTCAATATCGTTCGAGTTCAGCAGCGGTACACTGACGCGCCGATTGCCCTGGAAAACCAACCCTCCATCCGAGATCAACCGGCGAATCGCTTCGCGGACCGGAGTCATCCCAACACCCAGCGAATCAGTCAGGCCCTGGATTGTGACGGGCTGACCTGGGACCAGTTCACCGAACAGAATCTGTGATCTGAGTGTTTGGTAAACCTGCTCATGCGCGGGTTGTTTGCCCCCTTCGGTCGACGGCGCATATGCCTTATTTTTGATCAAATCCAATTGGTTCTTCCCATTTCGACTAAGCCTGACTTGTCAGGTGACTGGCCACGTGAAACCATACGCTGGATCGAGGGAAAACGCAAAACTTGATCAAATCCAAAAAAACGGGAAAATACCCGTACACTTGCAGGGAGAAGAATATGACAATCAAAACGCTGACTATGACGGCGGTCATCGCATTGGGGACTTCGGCGGCATTTGCTGAAGAGGTGCGTGTTTACAACTGGTCCGACTACATCGACGAAGAACTGCTGAGCAAATTCGAAGCAGAAACAGGTCTGACCCTGATCTATGACGTGTTTGACAGCAACGAGGTTCTGGAAACCAAGATGCTGGCTGGTGGTTCGGGCTATGATGTGGTGGTGCCGTCAGGTACATTCCTTCAGCGCCAGATCCAGGCCGGCGCGTTTCAGCAGCTGGACCAAAGCAAGCTTTCGAACGCCGGAAACCTTTGGGATGTAATCGAAGAGCGAACCGCCGGTTATGACCCGGACAACGCGTATTCGATCAACTACATGTGGGGAACAACCGGGATCGGCGTGAATGTCGGTAAGGTCAAAGAGGTTCTGGGCGACGACGTTGCTCTGAACAGCATGGATCTGGTCTTGAAGCCCGAGAACATGGAAAAGCTGGCCACTTGCGGCGTGCATTTCCTGGATGCCCCGGCCGAGATCATTCCCATGGTGCTGCAATACCTTGGTGAAAACCCCGACAGCCACGACGCGGACGTGATTGGCAAGACCGAAGCGGTTCTGACGGCGGTCCGCCCGCATATCCAGAAATTCCACAGCTCGGAATACATCAATGCACTGGCAAACGGCGATATCTGCGTTGCTGTGGGCTGGTCGGGTGACATCCTTCAGGCACGCGACCGTGCTGCAGAAGCAGATAACGGTGTAGAGATTGAATACCACCCCTTCGCCGAAGGGTCGCTGATGTGGTTCGACCAGATGGCAATTCCTGTCGATGCTCCAAATCCCGAAGGCGCACACACGTTCCTCAACTTCATTCTGGACGCCAACAACATGGCGGCGGCATCGAACTATGTGTATTACGCCAATGGCAACAAAGCGTCTCAGGAATTTCTGGAAGAGGACGTGATCGGCGATCCGGCCATCTATCCGGATGATGCCACGATGCAGAACCTGTACATCACGACACCTTATCCGGCGAAAACACAGCGGGTCGTGACGCGTCTGTGGACCAAGGTCAAATCGGGTACCTGATCCGAATTGCACCGGCAGGGCGGCGCCGCCGCCTTGCCTCTCTTTCCAGCTATTCGAACGAGGGCCGTAGTGAATTCTGACGTCTTTGCGCCATGGGATGACCCGCAGGCGAAACCCTTGATCCAGTTCCGAAACGTGACCAAGCGTTTTGGTGAATTTACTGCCATCGACAACCTGTCTCTGGATATCTTCGAGCGAGAGTTCTTTGCCCTGCTTGGTCCGTCTGGATGTGGCAAAACGACGATGATGCGGATGCTGGCCGGGTTCGAAACACCGACCGAAGGCCAAATCCTGCTTGGGGGGAAGGATATCGACCCGATCCCGCCCAACAAGCGGGCCGTGAACATGATGTTCCAGTCCTATGCCCTTTTTCCTCATCTTAGCGTCTGGGAAAACATCGCCTTTGGCTTGCGCCGGGACAGAATGCCCAAACACGATCTGGAAGACCGGGTCGAAGAGATGCTGCGCCTGACCCGGCTTGAACAGTTCGCCCGCCGCAAACCGCATCAGATATCGGGTGGGCAGAGGCAGCGTGTGGCGCTGGCGCGCTCACTTGCCAAAGCGCCCAAGCTTTTGCTGCTGGATGAACCGCTGGGCGCGCTGGACAAGAAGTTGCGCCAGGATACCCAATTCGAACTGATGGATATTCAGGAAAAAACCGGCACCACATTCGTGATCGTTACGCACGATCAGGAAGAGGCCATGACAGTCGCCAGCCGTGTGGCGGTGATGGATCAGGGTCAGCTTATGCAGGTTGCCACTCCGGACCGGATTTATGAGAACCCCGCCTCGGTCTATGTCGCTGATTTCATCGGGGACGTGAACATCATCGAAGGGCGCGCGACATCTGTCGGAGAGGATACCTATCAGGTAGACTGGGCCGAAGGGCAAGCGCCGCTGACCGCCGCATCAGCGAAGAACTTTGAAAAAAGTCAGTTTTGCCATCTGGCGATCCGCCCGGAAAAAGTGACAATCTCGGCCGAGCGTCCGGCAGATGCAGTGAATGCGGTGCAAGGCAAGGTTCATGACATCGCGTATCTGGGCAATCTGTCCACTTACCACGTTGAGTTGGCAAACGGCACAATCATCAAGGCACAGACGGCCAACACCCGCCGCATCTCGCGCCGTTCATTCACCTGGGAAGACCCGGTCTGGCTGTCCTGGACGGCCACGGCTGCGGTTCTGCTGGCCGACTGATGCGCCGCGCTGTTCTGATCGCCATACCTTATGTCTGGCTGTTGGCGCTGTTCATGGTGCCATTCTTCATCGTTCTGAAGATTTCGCTGTCGGACACCGCGCTTGCGATCCCGCCCTATACACCGACACTGGATTTTTCAGCTGGTTGGTCGGGGATCAAAGAGTTCTTCAGCCAGCTTGATCTTGAAAACTTCATCTGGCTGACCGAGGACGACCTGTACTGGAAAGCGTATCTGTCCAGCGTCAAGATCGCTTTGATCTCAACCTTCCTGACTTTGCTGGTTGGCTACCCCATCGCCTATGGCATGGCCCGTGCGCCCGAGGAATGGCGGCCAACACTGATGATGCTGGTGATCCTGCCTTTCTGGACGTCATTCCTGATCCGGGTCTATGCGTGGATGGGCATTCTGTCGAATGAAGGGTACCTTAACCAACTGCTTCTGTGGACGGGCATCATTTCGACGCCTTTGACGATCCTGAACACCTCGACTGCCGTCTATATCGGTATTGTCTACACTTATCTTCCGTTCATGATCCTGCCGATCTATTCGTCATTGGAACGCATGGATGGTTCGTTGATCGAGGCGGCCGAGGATTTGGGTTGCTCGAGGGCACAAGCCTTCTGGCTGGTCACCATTCCACTGTCCAGACCGGGCATCATCGCAGGTTGTTTTCTGGTGATGATCCCCGTGATCGGTGAGTTTGTGATCCCGTCACTACTGGGTGGGTCCGGCACGTTGATGATCGGCAAGGTTCTGTGGGAAGAGTTTTTCTCGAACCGAGACTGGCCCGTGGCAAGTGCTGTCGCGATCGTGCTGTTGCTTATTCTGGTCGTTCCCATTGTGCTGTTCCAGCGCAACCAGCAGAAACAGGCGGAGGCTGACGGATGAACAGATTAAGCTGGTTCAATACAGTTTCGCTGACGCTGGGTTTTGCGTTCCTCTATATTCCGATGATCATCCTGATCATCTTCAGCTTTAACGAAAGCAAGCTGGTCACGGTCTGGGCCGGGTTTTCGACCAAATGGTATGGCGAACTGGTTCAGAACGAGGCATTTCTGGATGCCGCGTGGGTCACGGTCCGGGTTGCGGTGTTTTCTTCGACACTGGCAACGATTCTGGGGACTGCGGCCGCTTATGTGCTGGTTCGGGGCAAGCGGTTCTTTGGCCGGACACTGTTTTCCGGCATGATCTACGCGCCACTTGTGATGCCCGAGGTGATCACCGGCCTGTCGCTGTTGTTGCTGTTTATCGGGATCGGGCTGGACCGGGGTATCCTGACAATCGTTCTGGCTCACACAACATTTTCGATGTGTTTTGTCTCGGTTGTCGTCTCGTCACGGCTTGTGACATTCGACAAATCGCTGGAAGAAGCCGCTTTGGATCTGGGTTGTTCACCCGCGCAGGCCTTTGGTCTGGTCACCCTGCCGATCATCGCGCCTGCGGTAATCTCGGGCTGGCTGCTGGCTTTCACATTGTCGCTGGATGATCTGGTTATCGCGTCGTTCACATCGGGCCCGTCGGCGACGACCCTGCCGATCAAGATCTTTTCGGCCGTGCGGCTGGGCGTCAGCCCCGAGATAAACGCGCTGTCGACGATTATGATCGCGGTCGTGACGGTTGGGGTGATCACGGCCTCACTTGTGACCAAACGCGCGATGATGCGCCAACGGCAGGACGAGCAGGCCGCTGCGCGCACCGAATGAAACGGATATTTCCCGAATACACCTATGGCGCAGGTCCTCGTGGTGGTTGCTGGTGGGACGAAACCATTGCAAACCCGAACTGGCCAGAGCTTCAGGGCGATCTGAACGTTGATGTTGCCATCGTCGGTGGCGGCTTTACAGGGGTCTCAGCGGCTTTGCATCTGGCCGAAAACGCGACCTCGGTAGCTGTGTTCGAGGCAGGCCCGCCGGGGTGGGGCGCATCAGGTCGCAATGGCGGTTTCTGCTGTCTTGGCGGATCGAAGCTTGGGCAAAAGTCTATGGTGCGCCGCTATGGCCGCGAAGCGGCGCAAGCCTATGAGACGGCTGAACAGGATGCGGTCCAGCTTGTTGCCGATCTGCTGGCGCGGCATCGGATTGACGCCGATACGCATTCCAACGGTGAGACTCAACTGGCCCATTCGCGGCATGCGATGGATGTCCTGCGCCGATACGCGGACGAGACCGGCATTCTGCACCAAGCCGCTGAATTACCAGCGCTCGGTATGGGTGGTGCATTTTTCGGTGGGTATACTCTGCCGGTTGGCTTCGGGCTCAATCCCCGGAAATACCTGTTCGGGCTGGCAAGCGCTGCGGCAGCTTCGGGAGCGAATTTCTTCCAGAACAGCCCCGTTCTGAACATTGAAAAAACGACGTCCGGCTTCAGGCTGCAAACAAGCGCGGGGCAGGTTAACGCACAGGTCGTGCTGATTTGTACCAACGGGTATTCCAGCGAAGACATCCCCGATTGGATGTCCGGACGCTATTTGCCTGCGCAATCGACGGTTATGGTAACACGCCCACTTAGCCAGGCAGAACTATTGGCGCAGGGCTGGAACTCGGACCAGATATGTTACGACACGCGCAATCTTCTGCACTATTTTCGCCTGATGCCGGATGGGCGCTTTTTGTTCGGAATGAGAGGCGGCTTGTTGTCGTCGCCCCGGTCCGAGGCCGCGATCCGGGCAAAGGTTCAACAGGATTTCAAACGCATGTTCCCGGCCTGGGCAGCGGTTGAGGCGACTCATATCTGGTCGGGGATGGTGTGCCTTTCGCGAAGCCTGATGCCTTATGTCGGTGCCGTGCCCAAGCAGCCAGGCATGTTTGCCGGATTTGCGTATCATGGCAACGGCGTCGCTATGGGGACTTACAGCGGGCGCGCATTGGCGCGGCTGGCATTGGGCAAAGAGGCCCACTTGCCAGCCCCGATGAGGCAAACTCCTGAACGGTTTCCGATGGGCCGCTGGCGTCGCGCATTGATGCCACCGGCATACGCCCTCTTTGCGCTTTCCGACCTCAGGTAAACTCAATCGGTTTCAGGATTTCGATTTCCAGTTTCAACCCTTCGGAATAGTCGGGTGCACCGTTTTCTGCGCGCCACAGGCAATAAGCGGCCATGCGCCAAGCATACCATGGCTTGAGCCGTTGATAACGGGCAACAATCTCGGGTCTGCGATAGGCGGACAGAAACTGAACTTCTTCCGCGTCCGACAATGGTGAGCCCCGGTACAACCTTTGCATTGCCGGGGACAGAAACAGCGCAAGGTCTTCGCACGGGTCGCCAAAGGCCGGGCATTGCCAGTCGATCAAGGTCAGGCCGCGGGACGCGACCAGAATATTTCCAGCGACCGGATCGCCATGGATCAGGCAAGTCTTGGTCGTGGGGGGGACGGATATCGAAGGTTGCAGTTTTGCCAGTTCGTTTCGGGTTTCTGACCTGCACCCTTGCAGAATTCTGTGCCCATGGGCCATCAGGTCCGCGCTGCCGTTACACCCGGCGGGCGCTGGAATGGTGTTGGGCAGCGAGTGCAACCTGCGCAGCAGTTCACCAACCTTGTCCGACCCATTCCGCCAAGGTGTTCCGGGTGCGTGGTCGTAAAACACCCAATGCGCGTTCCTGTGCTGTCCTGCGGCGCGCAGCCTTGGTACAAATCCGGTCGGTCCAAGCGCCTTGAGGCAGAGAGCTTCCAGCTTTGCATCATTTCGAAACAAGGGGTTGCGTAAGGTCGGGCTGTAGAGCTTCAGTACTTTGTCGCCGTTGTCCCCCAGCACTTTCCACACCCTGTTGGTCCGACCACCATACAGGATTTCGAACTGCGCGTACATGTTGACCAACCCCATAGTGCTGAGGTGTTCAACCAGATCATGAGGGGGGGCAGGCAGGTCGGGCAGAGGTCTTTTCACTTCTTCTGGCGAGTCGAGTTGCCAACCTTTGGCCCGTACTGCCTGACAGATCAAGCGCCCGTTCGGACCGCAGTGATCAGATCTGCGGAAATCACTTGACCACCTTGCAGGGTCAGCAGAACAGCATCCTCTCCCACCTGCGCTTCGACGACGCGGTTATAGGCAGCAACCGGTTTCTCGGAAATCAGCCGGTCATTCTTATAGCTTTCCAGCGTCGCGGTGTAGTTGCCAGCGGCCATCGGATCGCCTGAGGAATTCACACCTGCCCAAGCAAACTCCGTCGCTGTTGTGGGAACAGAAACCGTGTCGACGACTGTGCCTTCATGATCACGGATCACCAGTCTGGTTGCGTCCGCGTCAGAATCCGCGTTCGAGAACAGGGTCACCGGCTGGCCGTTGAAATGGAACCCCGATGCAGATCGGACGTCCATTCCGACCCAGCTTGCAAGGTCGTTCAGATTGACACTGCCAAGCGTGCTGGTCAGGGCGGAAAGCAGGTCATTGGTTTGAACCTGTTGTTCAACCATCGAAAACTGCGCAAGTTGCGATGCGTATTCGGTTGAATCCATCGGCTCCAGCGGGTCCTGATTCTGGGCCTGCGCGGTCAGCATCAGCAGAAACGTTTCGAAATCCGAGGTGATCGCAGAACTCCGGGACGGACCGGCAGTTTGCTGAGAGGTGGCAGCCTGTGTGGCGGTGACGGGTGTGATCATTTTTCAATATCTCATATCGATGCCCCTGACCGGAGCAGGAGTTTGTGGAAGCGGCGTGGCTTGCGCGAGGTGTACGTTCTGAACCGGTTCGGATTCCGGTGCGGCCTGAGCGTCGAATTCATCTGTCCACTGATCCCGTGCACCTGAATCCGACGGAGTCCCCAGATCGATGTTCAGGTTCCCATAGCCCAGTTTCTGAAACTCCTCCGTAAGAACGGACAGGTGGCGGCGCAAAAGTTCCATCGTGTCCGGGCGTTCGGTGGCGATTGTCATCTGGAGCCCGTCATCCCGACCGTTCAGCACAATGGATACGCGCCCCAATTCTTCGGGGCTTAGCGAGATTTCCATGATGCCGGTTCCCGGTCGGGTCTGAATCGTTGCCGCCAATTGCCCGGCTATGGCACGGGCAATTTCAGCACGGGCGAACGGAGAGGGCATCGCCGAGTGTTGTGCCACCTCGCGGGGGGCTTGCTGAACGGGTTCGTCTAAGGCGATGGGCACAGAGTCAACCTCATGAACCGGTGCCGCCTGTTCCGCTTCGATTGAGTTGAGGATCAGCTGAAGCTGCGCAACGGGTGTCGCGCGGTTTGGACTTGTCGGATTGGGCGTGGCAGCGACTTCCGCTGTCTCGGGCGCCGTCTTTGCGCTTTCAAGGAGGGGTTCGGCTTTCAACCCGGCTGTCTGGTCCTTTGATCGGGTTGGCTGGCTCAGCACAGGCAAAGCCTCTGAGGGTTTTTGGGCTGGCGTGACCTGGGTCGAAGCGGTGTGAACCTGCTCTTCGATTGGTTGCCCGGGCACAAAGGGTTGAATGTCGGTCTGACGGGGCAAACCCATTGACGCAACGGTTTGTTCCGGTTCTGTCGTACCCGTTGCGGGGATATCCGCTGCGGCAGGAACAAACGGCGCGGGATGCACTGTATCTGCCCCAGGCGTTTCGGATGTCCCGGCCATCTCGGTCTGCGACGAAATGTTGTTTGCCAACTCTGGTGCCCGAGGTGAAATCGCCTCGACAGATGCCTCAGCCGTGTTTGACAGAACGGCCTCAACCTCAATCTCGGCAGTTTCGTCGGTGGTTTCGATAGAAGTGGCCAAAGCCGTGGTGCCGGGGAGAGGATGTGTTTGGTTTCCCTGTTCAAGGATGTCCTCGAAACTGTCCGACCCGGCAGTACGACCCGGATCTTTGGCGGGCGAACTGGGTTTCGCAGTTGCTGTTGGCGCTGCGGCTGCCAGCGTTAGTGGGTTGGGCATTTTGCTCTGGCTCCGTGTGATTGATCAGAACTCTGCCCGCAGGAAGTTACGTTTATTTTAACCGCTTTCACCTTTGATCGAGAAAGTTCGAAGCATTTTCGGAGAAAACCATGCACGTCTCAGCAATTCCCCAGGTGGCTCAAACGCCATTGGCCCAGACACGACTGAAAGACGCGGCCATCGAGTTGGAGGCCGCATTCCTCAGCGAAATGATGAAGTCGGCCGGATTGGGCAAAACGCGCCAGTCTTTTGGAGGAGGAGCCGGTGAAGATCAGTTTTCTTCGTTTCTTGTTCAGCATCAGGCACGCGAACTGGCCCGGGCTGGCGGGGTGGGTTTGTCAGAAATTCTGCTGAAATCACTGATGGAGAAAACCGATGACATCTGAAGTCGACATGGCACTGATCAAATCTCTGGAAGAAGTTTTGGATCTGGAGCGTGCCGCGCTTGTCCAGGGTGATCTGGATCGTCTGACGCATATGGTGCCGGAAAAAGAAAAACTGATCGGCGCGATCAACGACCTTCAGGTGCTTGACAGTGATGCATTGGTTCGAGTGCAGCAGAAAGTCGAACGCAACCAGGCATTGCTGAACAGTGCCGCCGAGGGGATTCGGGCCGTCGCCAGCCGCATGGCTGAACTGCGGCGGGTTCGGCAGGAGTTCAGTACTTACGGCGCTGATGGGCAACGAAGTGAGTTTCCCGTTCGTAACACGCCAAAGCTGGAAAAACGCGCATAGGCCTGGGTTTAATTCAAATCTGAAACTTCTGGTCCGGGCGTTTTAGCACTCCGTTAGGGGATCGGGCTCAAAAGTGATGCTGCACCTGAAAACATCAGGTGGCGCGAACAGCCACGCGGCGCGTCGCACAAGTCAGAAAGACACCAATGCCCGCAGATACAGCGGGGTGAACATGGGCGAAAATGGCCCGAAGGCAAAAGGAAAAGGCAATGTCCAGCATTCTGACAAACAATGGCGCGATGGTTGCGCTGCAAACTCTCAAGTCGGTCAACAAGAACCTGGCAATGACCCAGAACGCGATTTCGACCGGTAAGGACGTCGCGACTGCCAAGGATAACTCGGCGGTTTGGGCGATCTCGAAGGTGATGGAATCCGACGTCAAGGGCTTCAACGCGATCAAAGACAGCCTCGCGCTGGGCGAATCGACTGTTGCGGTTGCGCGAAATGCGTCTGAAACAGTCACCGACCTGTTGACTCAGATGAAAAGCAAGATCGTCGCGGCGCAGGAAGACAACGTTGACCGCGGTAAGATCAATGACGATGTGACTGCACTGAAGGATCAGATCGCATCGGTTGTCAGCGCGGCCCAGTTCAACGGTTTGAACCTTGTCGACGGCTCGACCGGCTCTGCATCGATCCTCGCATCGCTGGATCGGGACAACACCGGGGCGGTGACTGCGTCGTCAATTTCGGTCTCGGGGCAGAACCTGTCGACCGGTGGCTATGTCACCAAACAGGTTTTCGATGGCTCTACCGGCGCATCGACCGGCAATGACCGCGTGGGGGCAACCATTGACAATGGTGCAACGGCCGCAACGGCATTGGTTACCGATGAATCCAGTGGCGCTTTCGCGGCCGGAGACAAGGTTGTCGTCGCCATTAACGATCAGGTTGTGTCCTATACCGTTTCCGCGGAAGACGCTGCCGCGACAACGACCGGTGACCTTGTTGCTGTCGGATTGAAATCGAAGATCGAAGAGCTTGGAATTACCGGTCTGACCGTCGATTACGACTCCGGCACTGCGGGTACGCTGTCGGTTACAAACGGCACAGGATCTGACATCTCGTTCTCGGCTCAGTTCGTGAATGCGGGTGCCGGTGGTCTGGGTGCGCTGGCAGGTATTGATGTGTCGACCGGTGCGGGGGCAACCGCTGCGCTGGCGGCTGTCGAATCGCTGATCGACACGTCGATTGATGCTTCGGCGGCCTTTGGCTCGGCACAGGGTCGGATCGAGACCCAGAAAGAGTTCATTTCGAATCTCTCTGACTCGTTCAAATCCGGTATCGGCGCGCTGGTCGACGCTGACATGGAAGAAACCTCGGCGCGTTTGCAGGCTCTGCAAGTGCAGCAGCAGCTGGCAACACAATCGCTTTCGATCGCAAACCAGGCCCCGCAGTCGATCCTGTCGCTGTTCCGCTAATACGCAACGCGGTCCGGGGCGCGGTTTTCGCGCCCCGGTCGTGACCACCTGACGACGGCTTTTTGGAAGGATTTCAAGTGACCCCGCAAACCCTCGCTCAATACACCTATGCGCAAGCCGCCGCGCCGACGCGAACGCCCCGTGACACTGAATATGAGGCAATTTCCAGGATTACACGGCGTCTCAAGGCGGCTACAGCGCGCAAGGCAACGGATTTCTCGGCGTTTGTTCAGGCCGTGCACGAAAACCGCCGGTTATGGGGCGTGTTGGCGACGGGTGTCGCGGATTCGGCAAACGCGTTGCCAAACGATATTCGCGCCAGGATCTTTTTCCTTGCCGAGTTTACGGAACTGCACAGCAGCCGCATTTTGGCGGATGGCGCGTCCATCGAACCATTGCTTGAAATAAACACGGCGATTTTGCGCGGATTGCGCCAGATGAGGGCAACCTGATGAGCGGGCTGGTTTTGAAACTCGCCCCGAAGGAAAGGGTGCTGATCAATGGTGTTGTGATCGAAAACGGCGACCGCCGTGGCCGGTTTTCGATCATGACGCCGCAGGCCAATGTCCTGCGGCTGCGCGATGCGATACACCCGGATGAAGTAAATACTCCGGTGCGCCGTGTCTGCTATGCCGCACAGCTTGTTCTGTCCGGAGACATGGATCCGGCTCGGGCACGTCAACATCTGTTGCGCAGCGTCGAAGAGCTGAGCCAGGTTTTTACAGATACAGACAGCCGCCGTGTATTGTCCGAGGCGACAGACGCGCTGGTGGCCGAGCAATACTATAAATGCCTCAAGTCACTTCGCTCGCTTCTTCCGCGCGAAGAACGGTTGATGGCCTATCAGCAATGAGCTTTCAACCTGTCATTCCGATTGGCGGAATCGTCGGCTGGCGGTTTCTGCAACGTACTTATCAAGGTCAGTTTCAAAGTTTCTCGTCTTCGGCAGTGAATGAGAGGGAGACGAAGTATTTCCTGGACAACATTGGGGAAGTGAAGACCGCCGAACAGCTGGTTTCTGACCGCAGATTGTTGCAGGTCGCTTTGGGTGCCTTTGGGTTGGAAGGGGATGTGGATAACCGGTTCTTTATCCGGAAAATCCTGGAGGACGGAACACAGGCGGATGACGCTTTGTCCAATCGTTTGGCGGATAAACGGTACCGGGAATTTTCGGATGCTTTCGGGTTTGGTCCGGGAGCTGTTCGAAAAACGGTGCTGGTCACAAATATGGAAGAGATAGCTCAGGCCAGCCTGTCAGCGCGGTTTGAGATCGCGGTCGGACAGTCAGATGAGACGATGCGCATTTCGCTTTATGCCCAGCGCGAGCTGTCTGATCTGGCGAAAAGCGGAAGCAGTAGAGATACGAAATGGTTCGATCTTATGGGATTGCCACCGTTGCGCAAAATGATGGAAACGGCGCTTGGGCTACCGCCATCATTCGCCCAACTGGATATCGACAAGCAATTGGTCGAGTTCAAAAGCCGGCTATTCCGTCTGACTGGATCGGATGATCTGGCACAGTTTTCCGACCAGAAGGCGGTTGAGAAACTGACCGACACCTATCTGACCAGAAGTCAAATCACGGGTCTTCAGAGTACGATTTCGCCAGCGCAGACCGCTTTGATCTTGCTTGGGGCTGTGTAATCAGAAGACGCGGGCAAAAGCCCGGGTCGCAATCTAGTACCCGACATCCCTCGTTTGACCTGCACAAACCAAAAGTTAACCGTTCAAAATCTCGTCGGCTGTGGTTTGCAATGCGTAGCATATAACGGGTCGAGTCACGTTGTGCAGGTTGACCGCGCCCAATGGTAAGGCGTTGGAACAAGCAGGCTCAATATCTTCGGACACGACTATGCGATGGCCTTCGGTTTTCCCATATTCGCCCAACCGCGCTGCTATGTTGGCCGCTTGTCCAATAACCGTAAAATCAAGTCGTTCACGAGAGCCCACATTGCCATAGGTGACGCGCCCATAAGCCACGCCAATAGAACAGTCGCAATGTATGCCGGTACCTGCTTTGCGCAACTCTCCCAACGTTTCGACGATTTTGATTGCCGAGCGCTGGGCGTTGGCACGGGCCGCGCTTGCGTTTTCATCGGCTGCCGGGAATACCGCCAGAACAGCGTCACCAATGAATTTCAGAACTTCGCCTTCGTTTTCGTGAACGATACCCGAGACGGTTTCAAAGAACTCGTTCAAAACACTGATATATGTGCCCCGCCCCAGTTTCTCTTCGAGGCTTGTCGAGTTGCGGAGGTCACAGAACATGATTGCAGCGTCGATTTCATCCCCGTCACCGCGCCGGATCTCGCCCCCTAGAACGCGTGCGCCAGAGCGTTTTCCAACATATGTTTCCAGCAAAACCTGCGCATTCTCGCGTTGCATGAACACTTCGTAAAAGCGGGCGATTACCGAAGAGCATTCGAATACAAGACCCAGATTCTCGGTGGTGAACCCGTTGGGATGGTCACAGGTCAGGGTCAGAACGTTGGTCCGACCGTCAGAGAAGGGCAACGGCATCGCGACATAGTCGGTGGCACCCTTTGCCCGCAACTCCTCCATGATTGGGAAGCTGTTATGCGGGTTATCGTCGTTCAGTCTTTGCCGTACGCCGCCCAACCCGTTCGAGACATGGCGCAACGGGCTGTTGATGAAAGCCGGGTGATCATAGATTTCGTAGGTCGGGGCGCGGGTCAGAATCTCGTCCTGATCCTTTTCCCAGATGTAGTGTTTGCCCGCGATCAGGGGGTGCAAGGACCATGCCAGAATGCTCAGCCGCTGGATGGCGATGCCGTGCTCCAGCATCTTCTCGGCCAATGCCTTGGTAAAGCTTTCGGGCGTGGTCGCGGCGGAAGCACCGCGCATCAGCCAGTCGATCAGTGGTCCGCTGATATTGCCGTCGTCAGGCTCGCGCAGGCGATTGTTGCCCAGGTCAATCCGGGTGTAGGCGCCGGACACAAACCCGATACAGCCCCGGATGTCAGCGCTTTCCGGCAGGGCTTGTTCATAAGCCCAGACGGAATTGGTCAGAGGCCCCGAGGCCAGCTGGATGTCGTGGTAAGTGGCGGTGCCTTTGAACGGGCAGAATGTTTGCAGGTCTGTTTCTTCGCTCAGATCCACACATACATCTGCGCGGGGAACGTAAATCGTTGGCGGCAAACGCGTTTCATACATCACCTTTGCGTTTGTGCTTTCAGCCAGAAGAATGTCGTTCCGGTAAATGGCAATCCTGCCTTCCAGCGGCTCAACTGAGATTCCATATCCATTCATCTGTGGCGCGGCGTGGACGTTCATAAGCGACCTCCTCTGCCTGGGGTTTGTTTAGAATGGGGCTTTCCACCTGACATTCCAAGAGGCTGCAACGGGAATTTACCGGGCGCGAGCGACGCGCCAAAACGTCAGACCATTTGAATGACGTCCTTCTCGATCGACAGCATATACCCCTTCTTGGCAATATTCTTGACCAGCAGTTCGCTGACCATCTGGTTGCCAAGCGCGTCGCGCAACCGCTTGATCCGTGTTGCGCCCGCGGCTTCGTCACAATCGGCGGCATCGCGACCGGAGATCATGGCCTCGATCTGGGCGCCGGACAATACCTCGTCATCCAACCGGGATTCCGCCAGAATCGACAAGGTTTCCATCGCGGCGGGCGTCAGTTTGAAATCCATGTTGTTAAGGTAGACAGTGTTTTCTTCGCGACTGATCAGCAGCGACGTTACCTGAATGCCGGTACGTTCGATCTGTGCCATGCGCCGGTTCAACAAGACCAGCATCACCAAAAAGACCAGTGCCGAGATCATCATCGCACTGGCAAAAACCAGCAGCACATAGATTACCATCCGGTAACTGGACAGGGTGTCAGCAAAGGCGGTGCCAGACTGGGCCAGAATTTCAAGCAGGCGAATCTCGGTCTGTGACGTCAGATCGGCCTCGACAAACAGCCGCTCGACACGTGCGTTGAACGCATTTGCGTCCGGCAAGGTCCAGAACAGGAAAACGGCAGCGGTGATCAGAATGACGACAATGGCCGCGATGCCCAGCACAACCAGACGGACACCCGACCGGCGTGCATCAGAAACGGAGATAGAATTGTCCGGCATTGCCTTTCCTCTGATCCAACCCTTCCGGCCCGAAAACGGACTGCACTTCAAGCAAGGTCCAACCTGACGCGTTCAGGCGCTGGGCGATATCTGCCCGGGCCTGCCCCTTGTCGCAACTTGTGACCTGCATGACGCCGTAATGCAAACGCAGCGGGTTGTCCTTCTTGGCTTTGTAGTCCGCATAACAATCTGCCGCTGTCGCAGCAGAACCAAGCGATAACAGGGCCGCAAAGGTCAGAGAAGAGAGGATCTGTTTCATAGGCCGCATCCTGCGCATGAGTTGCCGCGATATTCAATAACCCAAGGGGTTTGCTGCCCCTGATATCCGATAACACCGGGCCGTTATTGCTTGTCTTGGGCAGGTGCCCCCACTTTCAGGGCAATCAGCACGCGGTCCGTCATACGGTCGCACGAACATCCGAAAGGACAGGCATCATGCATAAGAAATTCATCGCTTTGATCATTGCGACCGCGGTTGCGATTACCGGTGTGTCGGCTTCTCAGGCGAAGGCGGCCGACGCAAAGGACATTCTTGGGGGGCTGGCGGCCATCGCTATTATCGGTGCCGGCGTTCATTACTATAACAAGGAAAAGAAAAAGGATCGGGCGACGCGTCAACAGACCTATACCCATACACCACATGTGACGCAGCCGGTGCGTCCGTTGCCGCCGCATGTGGCGCGTTACGACCTGCCCCAGCGCTGCCTGCGCACCTATGATGGGTATTCGCAGGACCATCCGCTGCTTGGGCCGAAATGCCTCGAGAAACATTACAAACATGCCAATAGCCTGCCGCAAGAGTGCAAGGTCGGTTTCTGGAATGGCAAAAAGGTCAGGCGGGCCTATGAACCTGCATGCCTGCGCCAGAAGGGATACCGCGTCGTTTATCAGTAGTTCGGGTTGAGCAGGAACGGCGCCAAAGAAGTGCCGTGAGAGAGAGGGTGGTGTGCGCCGCCCTCTCTTTTCTTCTTGCGGTGCTACGCGAAACGCGGTTTGCCAAGGGCATGACAATGCCAAACTTCGAACTTGAGCAGGCGCTGCTGGACATGGGCCACATCCGTATCGCCGGTGTGGATGAGGTCGGGCGCGGCCCATTGGCCGGGCCGGTTGTGGCTGCCGCCGTGATTCTGAACCCGAAGCACTTTCCTGACGGGTTGAATGACTCAAAAAAGCTGACCGCAAAACGCCGGGCCGTGCTGGACGCCGAGATTCGGGACACTGCTGAGTTCGCGGTGGCCGAAGCCTCTGTCGCCGAAATTGATGAGGTCAATATCCTGAGGGCGTCGCACTTGGCGATGATGCGCGCGGTGGAGGCGTTGACCCCGGCACCTGATTTCCTGTTGATCGATGGCAACCTGATTCCGCAGGGTCTGAGATTTCCGTCACAGGCCGTTGTGAAGGGCGATGCACGATCGGTGTCGATCGCGGCTGCTTCGATCCTGGCGAAAAACTGGCGCGATCAGGTGATGGTGGATTTAGCGCAACAGCATCCGGGTTATGGGTGGGAAACCAACGCAGGCTATCCGTCAAAACAACACAAGGAAGCGCTGCGAAATCTTGGCGTGACCCCACACCATAGGCGTTCGTTCAAACCAGTGCACAATATCTTGTATCAAGAGTAAATCGTAAGCTGCTGATTCAAAAAAGAATTTGACGGCGAATCGACTTTGACTCATCCTTGTCTCAACCAAATGAGCGCAAAAGCGCCGTGGACACTTGAGGCAGTGATATGACAACAACCACCAAAAAGGGCGCAAGAGCGCTCCCTTTAAACACGATTCTATCCGGGGACTGCATCGATGTGATGAACAGTCTGCCCGAGGCGTCAGTGGATCTGATTTTTGCGGACCCGCCGTATAACCTGCAATTGAAAGGTCAGTTGCATCGTCCGGATAATTCGCAGGTCGATGCGGTGGATGATCACTGGGATCAGTTCGCAAGCTTCGGGGCGTATGACCAGTTTACGCGCGAATGGCTGAAGGCGGCGCATCGTCTGCTGAAACCCAATGGCGCGATCTGGGTGATCGGGTCTTATCACAACATTTTCCGCGTGGGGTCAGCGCTGCAGGATGCCGGATACTGGATCCTGAACGACGTTGTTTGGCGTAAGTCGAACCCGATGCCGAATTTCCGCGGCAAACGGTTCACCAATGCGCATGAGACGATGATCTGGGCGTCCAAGCGCGAAGGCGCGAAATACACCTTCAACTATGAGGCGCTGAAAGCCCTGAACGAGGGTGTGCAAATGCGCAGCGACTGGGTGCTGCCGATCTGCACCGGGCATGAGCGGCTCAAGGATGAAAACGGCGACAAGGCGCATCCGACGCAAAAACCGGAATCGCTGTTGCACCGCGTGCTGGTTGGCTCGACCAACCCCGGCGATGTGGTGCTGGACCCGTTCTTTGGCACCGGCACCACCGGGGCCGTCGCCAAGATGCTGGGGCGCGAGTTCATTGGTATCGAGCGAGAGGAAAGCTATCGCAAGGTGGCTGAAAAACGCATCGCCAAGGTCCGCAAGTTTGATCGCGAAGCTCTGGAAGTCAGTGCCAGCAAACGTGCCGAGCCACGCGTGCCATTCGGCCAGCTGGTCGAACGCGGGATGTTGCGCCCGGGTGAAGAGCTTTATTCCATGAACCAGCGCCACAAGGCAAAGGTGCGTGCGGATGGAACGCTGGTGGGTGACAATGTCAAAGGGTCAATCCATCAGGTCGGCGCGCATCTGGAAAACGCCCCGTCCTGCAACGGCTGGACATACTGGTGCTTCAAGCGGGACGGCAAGACCGTACCGATTGACATCTTGCGGCAACAGATCCGCGCAGAGATGCACAACTGAATTCACGAACACCGCCGGTGCCTGTGGCCTGACACATGGCACTATGCCTTGCCCCGCCGATCAACCGGCGGGGTCTTTTGTTTTGCCTTCAACAGTGATTGCATAAGGCTGCCTAGCCTCCGCAAGAAAGACCACGGCCATGACCGAGACGACCGCACAGCCCCGCCGAAGCCTGTTTTTCACCCAGCCCGATGCGTTTGATCTGGACAACAAATATACCGAGGCCGCGTTGGAACGGCACAAACGCGAGGGTCTGGAACTGGCTGTGCGTGCGCGATGGGTGGCGATGGCGCTGACTGCGGTGCTGCTGGTTTTTCTGAACCCGCAATGGGAGGTGCTTTGGTATCACTTCATTCTGCTGCTGATCTGCGGCAACGGGTGGTTGATCCGCCGTGCAGGTCGTGTCGGGCAATCGCGGGGCGAGTTGTTTTTGATTTTCGTCGACCTGCTGATCATGACGCTTGGGATGATCGTACCAAATCCCTTCAGCGATGATGTCAGGCCATTGGCCATGCAATACCGGTTCGACAACTTTCAGTACTTCTTCATCATTCTGGCGGCAGGCACATTGGCCTATTCTTGGCGGACCGTGATCGCCATCGGGACCTGGACGGCGATGATGTGGACGATCGGGTGGATCGTTGCCTGGTGGGTCGCAACGCCCATTCCCGGGATCAGCGAAAAAGTTGCGACTGCTTTGCAAGGCTACCCGGATGTTGCCGAGCTTCTGGATCCGAACAGTTTCATGGCGCCTCAGCGCATCCAGCAGGTGATCGTTTTCATGATGGTGGCCGTGACTTTGGGCCTTTCGATGCAGCGGCTGAACCGGCTATTGATGAGCAATGCAGGGCTGGAACGGGAACGGGCCAACCTGTCACGCTATTTCTCGCCCAACGTGGTGGAGGAGCTGAGCCAGAATGACGAGCCGCTGAAACAGGTCCGAAAAGAGAATGTGGCCGTTCTGTTCATCGACATCGTCGGGTTCACGAAATATGCGGCCGGGCGAGACCCTTATGACGTGATCGAAGTGCTGCGGGGCTTTCACGCCCGCATGGAAACCGAGGTTTTTCGCCACCACGGGACCCTGGACAAGTATCTGGGGGATGGGCTGATGGCGACCTTTGGCACCCCGGTGCCCACACCGTTGGACGCAAGCAACGCGCTGGGATGTGCGCGCGCGATGGTCAGCGTGATCGACCGATGGAATCTGGACCGCCGCCGGGCGGGAGAGCCTGAAATCCGCGTCGGGATTGGGGTGCACTATGGCTCGGTCGTGCTGGGCGACATTGGTGCGAACCGGCTTGAATTCGCGGTCATCGGGAATGCCGTCAACGTCGCGGCCAAGCTCGAGGCGCTGACGCGTGATTTACAGGCGCGTATCGTGGTCAGCGATGCCGTGCGCGCGCGGATTGCAGAGGAAAACCAGTCTGCGTCTGCCGCCATGACTGGTTTTGCAGAGCTTACCGATCAATCTGTGCGCGGCGTGGAAACACCGATGGATATCTGGGTGATGAAAGGCTGAAGACCTTACACCCCGCCAGAACAGCACCCAAAGCGCCGAGCCTGATGGGCCGGGCGGTGCATCGGTTACGCATCAGGTGCGGGGTTCAGGGCCTTGTTATAGGCGTGCCAATCGGTGATCTCGGGGTAGTACTGGCGCCGCCATTCCCGGACCCGTGGGTTCATGACCCGCCGCCACAGCGGTGGGATCATCGCAGCCACAGTCATGACGGGATAGCCATAGGGCAGTTGCGGTGCCGTTTCGGGCGTGTGGTGTTGAAGCAGCGGGAACCGGCGGTTTGGTTTGTAGTGGTGATCCGAATGGCGTTGCAGATTGATCAACAACCAGTTTGAAGCTTTCTGCGAGGCATTCCAGGAATGTCTGGGTAGGACGTGCTCATACCGCCCGTCCCCCAGATGTTTCCGGGTCAGGCCGTAATGTTCCACGTAGTTGACCAGTTCCAGCTGCCAGATCGCGACCCCGGCCTGCAACAGAAACAGGGCCAGACCGGACCATCCTCCGATCAGCGCCGCCAGTGCCAGCATCCCCCCTTGCAACGCCCAGTACCGCCAGAACGGGTTGGAGCGGTCGGTCCAGGGGCGGTCCTTGCGGGCCAGTTTTCCGCGTTCGGCGTTGAAGGCTGAGACCAGACTTTGCCGCAACACCCTAGGGTAAAAGCGGTGAAACCCTTCGTTGTATCGCGCCGTCACCGGATCGCGTGGCGTTCCCACATGACGGTGATGGACCAGCAGATGCTCGGACCGGAAATGAGAATACAGCACCATGGCAAGAAGGGTATCGCCAAGCCAGCGTTCCCAACGGCTTTTCTGATGCATCAGCTCGTGGCTGTAGTTGATACCGACCGTACCCGAGATAACACCCATACCAAAGAACAGGCCGATTTTCTCAGGCGTCGAAAGCTGACTGCCGTGGCTCGCGTACCAGATCAGGCCAAACAGGGTAAGGAACTGAAGGGGTGCCCAAAGCTTGGTCAGCAGGATGTACCGTTGTAGAGCATCGTCCGGCGTCTCGGGGTCCGCATTTTCCACGTTGAGCCCGGTGATCCGGTCCAGCACGGCAAAGACCCACCAGGTCGAGATCGGGATCAGCAGAACCCACCATCCGCCCGCGAAAGCAGTGAACCAGATCAGTGGGATCAACAGCAGGGACACCCAGAAGGGTGATGCCGATTGCCAGCGTGCCAACGAGACTGTTGCGCTCATCTCTGGTGCTCCTACTAGATGGGGACAGCCTAGCCGCGAGGCCAGGGAATGCACAGCGGTCTTATTGTCCTTTCCACAGATCATAGGCTTTGCGCATCACCGTGGGCAGGTCGCTGGGTTTGAAGCTGTGCTTTCCCACTGCGATTAGATGATCGGGAGCATCTTGACCGGTGGTTTCTGCGGTCCAGATTCTTAAAATCAGATGAAAATGCGTAAAAGTGTGGCGCACCTCGCCCGGCACCATCTTCCAATCTGCCGCAAGCGGGGGGTGCTCGCCCGGATCGTCAGCCCACTCCGATCCGGGCCAGCCCAGCATTCCGCCCAGCAAACCTTTGTCCGGTCGGCGCTCCAGCAGCAAGGCCCCATCTGGCATGCGCGCGATGTAAACGTGACCGTGACGGGTGGGTTTGGGCTTTTTCGGTGTTTTTCGGGGAAGATCAGCCTGTGTTCCCGCAAGCCGCGCTTGGCATGGATCGCGCAGCGGGCAAATGCCACATGCCGGGGATTTCGGTGTACAAATTGTGGCCCCCAAGTCCATGACCGCCTGAGCGTAATCACCGGGCCGATTAGAAGGTGTCAGCGCCGAGGCTTTTTCCTTCAGCAAGGGTTTCGAGCCGGGCAGCGGCGCGTGGATGTCGTAAAATCGGGCCATGACGCGTTCGACATTGCCATCCAGAACCGTTTCAGGCTGATCGAAGGCGATGGCCGAGATTGCCGCAGCTGTATAAGGGCCGATGCCGGGTAAATTCAGCAGCGCACCATAAGTTTCGGGGAACTGACCATTGTGATCCCGCGTCACAACGCGGGCGCACTTCAAGAGGTTGCGCGCACGCGCGTAATACCCAAGGCCGGCCCATTCCCCCATGACCTGCTCATCCGGCGCGGCGGCCAGCGCCTGAACCGTAGGCCAACGTGTCACGAAGCGCAGAAAGTAATCCCGCACCGCTGCTACAGTCGTCTGTTGCAACATCACTTCGGATAACCAGACCCGATAGGGGTCAGGGCGTACCCCGGCGGCGCGCTCTGCCGGTCCTGTGCGCCATGGCATGGCGCGAGCGTTGTGGTCATACCACTCCAGAAGCGCAGCGCTGACGGTGAATTCAAAGGAATCACGCAAGTTTTATTCGTCTCCCTGTCAGGTTTCGCTGGCACCCGGTGTTCTGCCTACTACAATAGCGGTGCAGGAGTTGGAAACCAGATGCAACGCAGACGTTCGTCAACCCGCGGGTTCAAGCGCACCGCGTCTTTGCTGAATGACCAGATCAGGCGCGCCGGGGAAAGCCGGGGCTTTGCTGTGTCACGTCTGTTGACCCATTGGGCCGAGATCGTGGGTCAGGATACCGCCGCCATCGCGCGCCCAGTCAGTGTCGGCTATGGCAAAGGTGGTTTCGGCGCGACTCTGACCGTTCTGACCACAGGTCCGCAGGCCCCGATGCTGGAAATGCAGAAGGAACAGCTGCGTGGTAAAGTGAACGCGGTTTACGGTTACAATGCCATCAGCCGTGTCCGCATTACTCAGACCGCTCCGACCGGATTTGCCGAGGGGCAGGCCAGTTTCGACCATAAACCGAAGCAAGCAAAACCCGAGATTGCACCTGAAATTGCTGCCGAGGCAGACAAAGTGTCACGCAGTGTAAATGATGAAGATTTGCGCGCGGCCCTTGAACGTCTTGGGCGCAACGTTTTATCCAAACAGAAACGCTGAGAAAGGGCTGAGAATGAGCCGTATTGCAACCGTAATCTGTGCGGCCGTCGCCGTGGCCGCAGGCGGCTATTGGGTGTCGCTGTCAAATTCCAACACAAGTTTTCCGCTGGTCAGCGCCGCCGAGGCGCAAGAGGCGGACCTGGATACATCCACCATCATTGACATGGTTCAGGGCGCCGAGGGCGCGCCTGTCGAAATCATCGAATACGCATCCTACACCTGCCCGCATTGCGCGAATTTCCACAAGAGCGCGTATAAACAGCTCAAGAAGGATTTCATTGATACTGGTAAGGTCAAGTTCACCTATCGTGAGGTCTATTTTGATCGCTACGGTCTGTGGGCGTCAATGGTGGCCCGCTGCGCCGGTCCAGAGAAATTCTTTGGCATCACTGATCTGATTTACGAAGGTCAGGCAGAATGGACGCGCGCAGGAGGCCCGGCCGAGATCGTCGATGAACTGCGCAAGATCGGTCGTCTGGCAGGTATCGATGGCGACCAGCTTGAGACCTGTTTGCAGGATGGCACCAAAGCGCGGACATTGGCCGCGTGGTATCAGGAAAACGCTGAACGCGACGGAATTCAGGCAACCCCGTCCTTCATCGTGAACGGCAAGAAAGTCGACAATCAGTCCTACGCGGATTTCAAAAAGCTGATCGAAGCAGAGCTAGGCAGCTGACTCGACCCCAGCTGACCCCGCCGGGGGCCAGCCTGAGTTACTTTGGTGAAGGGGCGGCTTTCAAAAGCATGTCCCTGACCCTGTCGGCATCTGAAATTTGAAGCCGAACCGGCAAAGTGATCACCTTGCTTCGGAAAGCGGGGGGCAGGCGAACGGCGTCTTTTTCGGTGGTGACCATCTGAGCGTCCAGCAAACGCGCCTCGTTTTCCAGTCGGGTCATCAGGGCTTGTGTCAACGGCTGGTGATCGTCCAACGCCTCGGCCCGTACCAGATCCACACCCAGCCGTCGCAGGGTTTGGAAGAACTTTTCGGGATAGCCGATGCCTGCGAACGCCAACGCACGCGTTTCTGACCAATCCATACCGGTTTGCAGGGGTTCGACTGCCCCGGTGACATGAGGAACGGTCAACCGGCCTTTCCAGTTGTTGGCAAATACCTTTTGTGCCGCCTCTTCCCCCAAGGACAGTACAAGATCGGCCCGTTGCAGGCCGGTATCGACGGGCTCTCGCAGTGGACCGGCTGGCAGGCATAAGCCGTTTCCAAATCCGCGCTGGGCGTCCACAACGATAATCGAGAAATCCTTGGCGACCGAAGGGTTCTGAAAGCCATCATCCAGAACGATCACTGTTGCCCCCGCTGCGGCCGCTGCACGCGCGCCCGCCGCCCGATCCTTGGCAACCCAGACCTCGGCAAACATCGCCAGCAACAGCGGCTCGTCCCCCACCTCGGCGGCGGAGTGCCTGCCCGGATCGACCTGCACCGGGCCTTCCAGTGACCCGCCATGTCCTCGTGTCACGACATGGGGCTTGTGCCAGGCATTACCCAGTTGTTCGAGGGTCCAGATCACGGTGGGCGTTTTCCCGGTTCCTCCTGCATTCAGATTGCCGATGCAGATCACGGGCACACCGGGATTTTCCCCTGATTTCGAGGCAATCCTGCGGGCCGTCGCCGCAGCATAAAGGCGGCCCAGCGGGGCCAGAAGCCGCGCCCTCAGATCCGGCTGGTCCGGAGGACTGTTCCAGAAATCAGGTGCCCGCATGATCTGCGCTCCGCTGGTCCAGAATATCCTGCACCATTTCGATGAGGGTGTCTGCCTGCGGCGCACCTTCGGTGATTATCTGCCATCCAGCCAAAGCCATGTCAGCGGCGCGGTCTGGTGCCAGAAGCTGTACGACGGCATCGCCCAACTCGGTTGCTGACTTGACCTCATTGGCTGCCCCTGCCTGTTGAAGGTGGGCGTAAAGCTCGTGATGGCGATGCACAAATGGTCCAGAAATTATGGCCGACCCCAGCGCGATTGCGTCGGACGGGTCCTGACCACCAGCGCCGCGTTCCAGTGAACTGGCCATGAACGTCACTGCCGACACCCGGTGCCACAACCCCAGATTTTCGGGGTCGGCAGTCAGAACGACCTGCGTGCTGTCTTCGATCAAGCCACCATCGTCCCAGTTGACACAGCGTAAATCCATCGTCTCCAGCCGCCGTTTTAGGGGGGCAGCCTCGTGAACGTCGGCGACGTGAAGTACCAGAACCAGCCGGTGCAACAGGCGCAATGCCTGACGATGTGCTGTCAGAACCGAAATGAACTCTTTGTCCTGCACCCAGGCAGCCAGCCAAACAGGCCGCCCTGCCAGCGTGTGGTTGGTTTCGATCAGCTCGTCTTCTGGCCAAGGTCTTGGATTTGGGCTGATGCGCAAAGGTGGCGATTCTTCGACTGTTGAAAACGGGATGCCAAGTCTCCGGATGTGCCGGGCGGTTTCAGAATTTGCAGTCAGTATCTTGCGAAAGCAGCTAAAGGTCACTCTGGTTATGTCTGGCAGCCAGCGCGCGTTCCTGGACAGTGCAACGGTAAATTGGGCGTCGAACAACACCAAGGGTACGGCCTGTTCATCGGCTCGGGTTATGATGTTGGGCATCAGATCACCACCGACCCAAATCCCGATACCTGGGCGCCAATATTCGATAAAGTCACGCGCGGCCCCGCTCTGTTCCTGAGGCAGGTTGATCAGGGGAAAACTGCATTCCGGCCAGGCAGACAGTTCCGCGTCCGGCGGGGCGGTCAGTAGAAAGTGCAGCTCGGATCGGGACTGAAGCAACCGGCGGCAAAAATCACTCACCGCCCGCAGGCGGTCTGGCGTGGCGACGTGCATCCACACGACCTCGCCTTCGGGGCGTGGCAGGTCGGTTTTTACACCAACGCCGTTCCGCATTCTCCAGGACAGCACCCGATAAGCGGCAAGGCTTAATGAGCGCGGTTTGCTCATGCGCCGATTCCGGGCCCGATCGGGTCCAGCTGAGCCCACAGTTGCCCGTGGATCGCGGTGCTGGCGGCGATTACGCCATTCAGCCTGGGGTGGGCATTGTTGAAGATCAGCGGTTGACCCAAACGGTCTGAACAGACGCCGCCTGCCTCTCGGATGATCAGATCGCCAGCGGCAATATCCCATTCCCAGCTGGGGCGAAGGGTCAGCATGGCATCGAACCGCCCCTGCGCGACCAGAGCCATGCGATAGGCAAGCGAGGGTCGATATGCGCGGTGGAAGGCTGGAACATTCTGATTGCGCCAGTGCTGTGCGTCCAGATTTGGTTTGGCGGCCAGAACCTGAGATTGCAGTAGCTCAGGCGTTTTCGACGTCGTAATCTTTTGCCCGTTGAGAGTGGCGCCCTGACCCTGCGCCGCAGCATAAAGCAAGTCGCGCATCGGCAGGTAGATTACAGCGGCAGTCACAATGCCATCGACTGCAACGGCCAGCGAATGCGCCCAAGTGCGCGCGCCTTCGGTAAAGCTGCGGGTGCCGTCAATCGGATCAACGATAAAGGCGTTGCTGCGGTCCAAGCGCTCGGGCGAATCCTCGGATTCCTCGCTGAGCCAGCCATAGCCCGGTCGCGCAGCGCACAGCTTTTCTTCCAGCATCGCGTTGACGGCCAGATCGGCCTCGGTCACCGGACCGGCGCCACCGGGTTTGTCCCAACGCTGTGCTTGCGTCCCGGAATAGCGTGTAGCGATCTTGCCGGCCTCAATCGCGGCCTCAATCAGAAGGGGCAGATCAGTTGCCGGCAAGTGTCATTCCTTCGATCAACAGCGACGGGACCACGCGCGACAAATATCTGCGCGCGTCATTGGCGGGAATGATCCGCCGCAACATATCACGCAGATTACCTGCGATGGTGCATTCGTTGACAGGATGCGTGATCACACCGTTTTCGACCCAAAACCCTGATGCACCACGGGAATAGTCGCCTGTATTGGGGTTGATCGTCGATCCGATCATGGACGTGACCAGCAAACCGGTTCCCATATCGCGCAGCAGATCTTCGCGACTGCGGGTCCCTTGCGTCAGGCTCAGGTTCCAGTTGCTGGGCGAGGGTGGGCCGGACACCCCGCGCGCAGCGTTGCCTGTGGAGTCCATGCCCAGCTTGCGGCCACTCGACAGATCCAGCGTCCAGCCCGTCAGGACACCGTTTTCCACGATCACCCGGCGCTGCGTTGGCAGGCCTTCTGCATCAAATGGGCGCGAGCCTGAGATACGCGGGCGGTGCGGATCTTCGATCAGCGACAGATGCGCGGGCAGAACATCCTGCCCAAGACAATCCTTGAGCCAAGACGCGCCCCGCGCAATAGCGGCCCCATTGCTGGCGGCCAGAAGATGCCCGATCAGCGAAGACGAGATACGTTCATCAAACAACACCGGGAAACTGCCGGTCGCAGGTTTGCGCGCGCCAACCTGTTGCACAGCGCGTTCCCCTGCGGTGCGCCCAATCTCAGCCGCGTCGCGCAGGTCGGATTGAAACGTCCGGCTGTCACCGTCATAGTCGCGCTCCATCCCGGTGCCTTCACCCGAGATCGCAACGCATGAGATGGATCGGCTGCTGCGCTCATACCCACCGGAAAACCCGTTTGTAGCCGCCAGATGCACCCGGTGCGTTCCGTAGCTTGCAGCAGCATCCGACACCTGCGTGACGCCTTTTACCGCCAGTGCTGCGGCCTCGGCGGCCAGCGCATCCTGCATCAGGCTTTCCGCGGACGGGGCCGGGGCAGTGTCCAGCAATTCCAGTGACTGAATATCCCAGTCACTGGCCAGTTGGCTTTTGTCCGCCAGCCCGGAATAGGGGTCCTCGGGCGCCTCTTTTGCCATAGCCACGGCGCGTTCGGCCATCGCCGCAAGGGTTTCCGGGCGGCTGTCAGAGCTGGACACAATGGCTGAGTGTTTACCCAGAAACACGCGCAAACCCAGATCGGCGCCTTCAGAGCGTTCCGCATGTTCCAGTGCGCCGCCCCGCACATCGACCGAGACCGAGGACCCTTCGAGAACGATGGCATCTGCTGCCTCTGCGCCTGCCCGGCGAGCGACATCGAGCAATTGTTGGCTGATTTCTTCTGGCGTGCGGGTCATGAGGTCTCCGGGTTGATTGCCAAGGACCTAGCCTCGCACTGCCCGCCCCGCAAGACCTATGACCGGATTGGGCTGTGTGGATCGTGATTAATCCATGCCGCTACCAAGTTTTGCACAAGGTTCCCAGGAATGGAAAGGGCCGCACTGCGCGGCCCTTTCAGATAGGTATCACTTGATACGCTGGCCATTCGCCAAAATCTGGCCGTCTTCGGTGAATTCGATGGTCGAGTTCAGGGTGTCAGGCTCATCGCCGGGGACCGCCATCAGACCCATCATCATCCGCGCGCCCAGCGCATCGTCATCCGAAATGAGGCCCATGCCGATCAGCGTATCGATCAGCTGATTGGCGCCAACAAGTTTCAGGTTCGCCACGCCGCTTGGGCTGGGCATTCCCCCAAACTCTTCTGTGTTCGAATTGTCGAAGGCGAAATCGCCATCACCTGTCAGTTTGGCACCAACCAACGAAACCAGAAGCTGGCTGATTTTCAGCGAATGCAGCTCACCCGGAGCTTCGTCCGACTCGACGTCGATTTCTGGATCGAAGATGTTCATCAGAACTTTTGCCGTGCCGGTCGTGTCCAGCGCAATTGTCGCCGGATCGCGGGGCAGCGCGCCTGCCGGGTCAAAAATGCCCCACAGGACATCAGACATGGTGAAATCGGTCATGTTGAGGCCAAATGCAAAGGGCTGTATTTCGTCCGATTGCTGGATCGGGAATTCGAAATTCAACCCTGCGCTGGCCATGGACAACTCGATCGGGAATGGCAGGTCTGCTGTTGTAACCGCCAGTTTGGTGCTGTTCTGCGCGATGTCATAGGCGATACGCTCGGCGTCGATGCTGGCGGCAAAGCGTCCACCTTCCGAGGTGCTGTTCATCGAGAACGCCTGGCCTTCGCTGGTCCCGCTCAGATCGGTGCTGCCGGATGCATAGGTAAACGTGCCATCAAAGGCGAAACCCGCTTGGTAAAACGCCTGCGGATCAGACATGTCAAAATCCAGCGGGATCACGTTTTCGCCTTCAAAGGCCAGTTGGCCCAGTTGGCCATTGATCAGCCCGCTTTCACCGTTTTCCGGATCCTGAAAGTTCAGGTCATAGGTCAGTGTATCGCTGTTGAATGTCTGGGTGATGCTTCGGTGTTCGCCGATTTGCATCCGCGACCGACCGGCCAGATCACCTGCCTCGACCGCGATGCTGAAAACCTCGTTCGGCAGCGGTTCGCCATCAACTTCAATCGAATCCAGCGCAATGCCCAGTTTGTCAGCAGTGTAGTCATAGGTCATGTCTTCGGGTGTACCCGAAACGACCATGTTCAGCTGGCTGTGCGAATAAATCACTTTGGCTGCAAACTCTTCATCGTCGGCTGTTCCCGTGACGTCCATGGGAAAGCTTTCGGGCAATCCGATGGTAACGGTTCCGTCACCATTTTCGGTCAGCGTCATTTCCGGCATGACCATCTGGAACTGCCCGTCTTCTTCCGGAAAGGTCAAAGAAAGTGTCATGTTCGAAATAGTGGTGACGTCACCGGCGATGCTTTCGTCACCTGTAACGGTGTAGCCCATTGAAGTGAAATAGCTTTTCCAGTCGGACCAGACATCATTTGCAGTAAGGTCGGCGAACGCGCCCTGGGTCGCAACGGCGTAAGCCAGAACAGCACCGCAGCTGCGGTGGAAGAAAACGGACATAAGGTAACCCTTCTTGATCAATTTGCGGCGCATGGTCGGGGTTGCGGCACCTATCGTCAAGGGGGCAAGGGCTGGACCATTTCCCCGTTTCCGCGTTACGGCTGTTGCCGGGATCGATAACAATGCGTGAGGAGAGGCGAATGCAGGGGAAAACAGTTCTGATAACCGGGGCCAGCCGTGGCATCGGGGCCGAAGCGGGGCGCGTTTTTGCCGCAGCCGGGGCCAATGTCGCATTAGTGGCCCGCAGCCGAAATCAGATTGATGCCTTGGCCGCTGAACTGGGTGATCAGGCCATCGCGCTGGCCTGCGATGTCAGCGATTTCGCGCAGGTCGAGCAGGCTGTGGCCACATGTGTGGATCGGTTCGGTGGGCTGGATGTTCTGATTGGCAATGCCGGTGTGATCGATCCAATCTTTCATCTTACAAACGCCGATCCTGAGGCCTGGAGCAAAGCCATCGATATCAACCTCAAAGGTGTTTTCTACGGGATGCGTGCGGCATTGCCGGTGATGCGGGCCGCCGGCGGCGGAAGCATTCTGACCGTCTCGTCCGGCGCGGCGTCCAACCCGGTTGAGGCGTGGAGCCATTATTGCGCGTCAAAGGCCGGGGCAAAAATGCTGACGGAATGCCTGCATCTGGAAGAAGCCCAACACGGTATTCGCGCCATGGGGCTGTCGCCGGGGACGGTTGCCACGGATATGCAGCGGTCCATCAAGGCAAGCGGCATCAATCCGGTCAGTCAACTGGACTGGGACGCGCATATTCCCGCAGACTGGCCAGCACGTGCCTTGTTGTGGATGTGTTCCAAGGACGCGGATGAGTATTTGGGAACGGAAATCTCGCTGCGTCTGGAAGACATCCGAAAAAGGGTTGGGTTGATATGATCGACCTGAGGAAAGAGGATGGCCTGTGGGTCGTTACGATCAACAATCCCGAAAAGGCAAACGCCCTGACCGGAGCGATGCTGAATGAACTGGTCGGGATTGCAGAGGCCGCAACCAGCGCGCGGGCGCTGATCCTGACGGGCGCGGGCAAAGTGTTCAGCGCGGGGGCCGATCTGGACGAGGCGCGCGCCGGTCTGGCCACCTCTGACGTCTGGGAAAGACTGTCCGGTGCCATCGCCGCATTGCCCTGTCTGACCATTGCCGCGTTGAACGGAACTTTGGCTGGCGGGGCCAATGGCATGGCTTTGGCCTGTGACCTTCGCATTGCGGTGCCAACGGCCAAGTTTTTCTATCCGGTGATGAAGCTGGGGTTTCTGCCGCAACCGTCCGATCCGAAACGGTTGGCGGCTTTGGTGGGCCCGGCCAGAACCAAGTTGATCCTGATGGCAGGTCAGAAGATCACCGCGCAAGAGGCTTATGACTTTGGTCTGGTTGACCGGATCGTCGAGCCCGATCACCTGATGCAAACCGCGCGTGAGTTTGTGACAGACTGCGTGAACGCTGACCCCGTTGTCGCCGCGGACATCGCAAGGATGTGTTCATGAGGATTTCGGCCGTTCGGTTGCGGGTCGCTGACCCGGAAAGACTGGCCGTATTCTATCGCGACGTTCTGGGTATGCGGGTTGACCGGCAGGGGTCAGGTTACCGCGTCGGCTACAACTCGGAAGATGCGGACCTTCTGCTATTGCCGGGTGGTGGCGGATACACCCATGACCGGGGCCAAAGATATTGGAAGATCGGAATTACCGTTCCTGATGTCGATCTTGCGGCAGCGCATCTGCGCGCGCTGGGTACTGCGGTAAGCACGCCGAGCCAGTTTCTGGATATCGGGTACATGTGCCATCTGGCTGATCCCGAAGGGTTTGTCATCGAATTGCTGCAACATGATTTCGAAGGTAACAAACCGGCGCAGGCGGCGGACCGGGACGCTCCGTTTGCGCAGGCCGGGATCGGTCAGATAACCCTTCGGACCGGTGATATCGCAGGTGAAGACGCGTTTTGGCGCGCGCAAGGTGTGTCCTTGCTGTCGATGCAGGAGGTGGCCCCCCATGGCTTTGATCTGCATTTCTACGCTTTTACCGACGAAACCCCTCCAAACCCCGATTTGTGGGCCGTCGAGAATCGCGAATGGTTGTGGAAGCGACCGTATACGACATTGGAGTTCCAGCATCTTGCGGGTGCGCAGTTTGCGCCCGTACCGGATTACCGGGGAATAGTAGTCGAGGGGTTGGCCGCACCTTTGAAAGACGCCTTTGGCGATCCGGTCCTGCCTGGCTGATCACCTGTTGCGTCGCTTGCCCGGAACTTTCGACCGAAATCCGGGTGGGCGTTTACGCACCCAGATCAGGAATTTCTCAAGCCTGGGATGCGCGCGCAAGGCTGCGACCGTGTTGTAACTGCGCGCCAGTTCGGCCTCGGTCAGGGTGGCATGGACCTCTTTGTGGCAAATCTGGTGCAGAAGAACGGTGGGTCCGCCCTTGCCTCCTTTGAGTTTTGGGATCAGATGATGCAGGCTGCCACCCCCGCTGGGGATTGGGCGGTCGCAGAGCGGGCAGATCGGATCGTTGTTCGCCATGATGGTTTGAAACTTGCGTCGATGGACGGCGAAGGCAAGAGGGTGCGAATGGCGCAGGCAGTCGTGATCGGAGCAGGCCCCGCAGGGTTGATGGCGGCCGAGCAACTGGCCGAGGCCGGGCATTCCGTGCTGGTTGCCGAAGCCAAGCCTTCGGTTGCGCGCAAATTTCTGATGGCAGGTAAATCGGGGCTGAACCTGACAAAGGACGAACCGCCTGAGACACTGATGCGGTCGTATGCCAATGCGGCGGACTGGTTGCGCCCGATGATCACCGCCTTTGATGCGCAAGCCGTGCAGCACTGGGCGCGTGGATTGGGCCAGACATTATTCACGGGCTCCACCGGGCGGGTTTTTCCCGAGACCATGAAGGCGTCGCCCTTGTTGCGCGCATGGCTTGCGCGACTGGACGCAGCCGGGGTTGAGATCAAAACCCGTTGGCGATGGAAAGGTTGGGAAGCTGATGCGCTGGTATTTGAGACCCCGGACGGGCCGCAAAACCTGATTGCTTCTGTAACCGTTCTGGCACTGGGCGGGGCAAGCTGGGCCCGCCTTGGGTCGGATGGTCAGTGGGCGCAAATCTTGTCCAGCAGGGGCGTGGAACTGGCACGGTTCGAACCTGCGAATTCAGCCCTGTCGGTGGACTGGAGCCCTCATATGCAGCCACATTTCGGGGCGGCGCTGAAATCGGTTCGGTGGATGGCCGGTGACCAGGATAGCCGCGGCGAGGCCGCAATCTCGGCAACCGGGCTGGAGGGAGGCGGGCTTTACACCCTCACCCCTGCTTTGCGCAATGGGCAGCCACTTTATGTCGATCTGGCACCTGATCTGGACCTGCAATCCTTGCGGGCGAGATGGTCGTCCAGAAAGTCGAAAACCACGTTTTCGCAATGGATGAGAAAATCGTTGAACCTGTCACCGCAGAAGATTGCCGTGTTTCACGAGATGGCAAAACGCAGTCAGTTGCCGCTGCCCGGCGAAGTGGAGGTTCTCAAGAAACTGCCAATCCTGCACGCGGGGCTGCGACCGATGGATGAGGCCATTTCGACGGCAGGCGGCGTGAAACGATCCGCGTTGGATGACGGGTTGATGCTGAAAACCATTCCGGGTGTATTCTGCGCAGGTGAGATGCTGGATTGGGAAGCGCCAACCGGGGGCTATCTTTTGACGGCCTGTCTTGCCACGGGTCGCTGGGCCGGTCGGGCCGCTGCCGATAGGCTGGATCAGGTCAGATAACTCAGCGCGACCGCGCAAGCATCGCCAGACGAATCATAGCACGCTCAACCAGAGCCATTGAGGGGGCTGTCTGTCCGGCGGATCGCAGGGAGAGGTCGGTATCCGTTAGAACGGTCAGCGCAGTTTGCAGCTTGGGCGCCCCCCAGCCCTGTGCCTGACGCAGAATACGGTCACGGCGTTTGCCGTAAACCGGCGGACGCAACTTACCGATACCCTGCGCAGCACCACCCGGATCCGAGGCGCAGGCATAAAGTGTGCGGAAATGCCGGGTTGCCCCAATACACAGGGTTACCCCGTTGGTGCCTTGTGCCTGCAACCGCCGGATCAGCGGCCCGATCTCACCGGCGCGGCCTTCGGCAACCACGTTCAGCACGTCGTCAAGCGCCGCCTCGGTCGAACGCGGGGCGCAGACTTCGATGTCTTCCATGGTCAGCTCAGAGTTGTCACCACGCTTGTAAAGCGACAGTTTCTCAACGGTTTGGGTGAAGTCACCGGGGCTGAGACTGTTGGCCAGTTCGCTGATGGCAGACATGACATCGTGGGGGATGTTTTTCAGCTGCGCTTCGGTCAGAACCCGCTCGACCTCTGCGCGCGATGGCGGGTCGTCATAAATGCCTATCGCATAGGCCGCAGAATGCCCTTCGAACGCTTTACGGATTTTCGAGTTTGGTTTCAGCTGACCAGCCGTCACGATGATCTGAGCGTCGCCGGGGACCCAATCTTCAAGCGCGGCCAGAATCACAGGCGCGGCGGTTTCGGTGGCGTCTTCCACAAACACCGCACGCGGGCCGGGGAAAAACCCAACCGCCTTGACCGCGTCCAGCAGCGACGCCGGATCGCCGCGCAAATCACCGCCCGGCAGGCGGGCCAGGCGCATTTCCTCTTCCGCACCGGGACCAAGCAGTGCGGCCAGAACCTGTTGCCGCTTAAGCGCCACCCGCATGGCATCCGCACCATAGATCAGCAGCCCGGTCTTGTCCGCATCCGGCTTGGCGAAATACCCGTCAGCCTCGCGCGGGCTCAACTTCATTTGGACAAGCCCGGCGTAGAATACAGGCGGTTCACGATATGCCCGGACAGGATCACCATCAGGCGTTCTTTCGCATCGCGTTCGTCAGCCAGCGTCGACACGGTAGAGCCCGAAGCAGAATAGCCCACAAAATCGGTTACGGTGCCGGACGCCGCGACTTGCCCGGTTTCGTTGGATTTCAACGCGTATTGCGCCCGTCCATCAATCGTGTACCGCGTTGTCTCGTTCGTCGTGGTTATGGCCGCGCCGCGGGTTTCGGTCGAGACCTGAACATCCAGAGTGTAATCGCTGACAGATCCCGCGCTGCGGCCCAGTTGGTGTTCAAGGTTCTGAACCAGAAGATAGCTTTCGACGGTATTTGGCGCAGATACCGCCACCCGACCGAACAAGGCTGAGCCCGACCCGCCCGGAGCATAAACCGGTTGGAAGCCGCAGGCAGCCAGTACCAGCGGCATCACAAGCAATGTTCTGCGATCAAACAACGACATTCACAATCCGGCCCGGAACAACGATCACTTTTTTCGGCGCGTTGCCATCCAGCGCCTTTTGGACAGCTTCGGTGCTGAGCGCGATATTTTCAACCTCGGCTTTGTCCATATCTTTCGGAACGCTGATTTCCGCGCGACGCTTGCCGTTGATCTGGATCGGCAGGGTGACGGTGTTATCAACCAGCATCGCCTCATCCGCGACGGGCCACGGGGCGACAGCCACTAGGCCCTCACCGCCCTGATGCGCCCAGATATCTTCTGCCAGATGTGGTGTCATCGGTGACATCAACTGGGCCAGAGTTTTGATCGCTTGTTTCTGAGCCGCCGCTCCGGCCTTGGATTTTGCCAGTGTATTGGTGAAAGCATAAAGCTTGGCGATGGCGGCGTTGAAGCCAAAGCTTTCAACACCCAATGTCACGTCACGGATGGTTTTATGCATCTCGCGCAACAGGTCCTCATCGCCTTCGCCCGCTACATCGGCGTCCATAGCGCCGATCCTGTCGCAAAGGTTCCAAACGCGATTCAGATGCTTATAGGCGGCTTCGGCCCCTGCCGCCGTCCATTCCACGTCTCGCTCGGGTGGCGAATCGGACAGCACGAACCAGCGGGCCGTGTCGGCCCCAAAGGCTGAAATGATGCTGACTGGATCGACCACGTTTTTCTTGGATTTCGACATCTTGGCCGAAGGGATGATTTCGACCTCAGTACCATCGGCCAGTTTGCCGTCGGTCACATCCTCGGGCAGGTGATAGACCGGCCGTCCGTTGGCGTCGCGCGTCTGGTAGATCTCATGCGTCACCATGCCTTGTGTGAACAGCGCGTCGAACGGCTCGATGGCCTTTTGGGGCAAGTGACCGGTGAGGTTCATCGCCCGCGCGAAGAAGCGTGAATACAGCAGGTGCAGAATCGCGTGTTCAATGCCGCCGATATATTGGTCGACATTCATCCAGTATTCGGCCTCGGCCAGATCGGTGGGTGTTTCCGCACGCGGAGCGGTGAAACGGGCGAAATACCACGACGAATCGACGAAGGTATCCATCGTGTCGGTCTCGCGCTTGGCCGGTGCGCCACAAGACGGGCAGGCGCAATCGCGCCAGGTCGGGTGTCGATCCAGCGGGTTGCCGGGTTTGTCGAATGTCACATCGTCGGGCAGGCGGACCGGCAGGTTTTCCTTCTTCTCGGGCACCACACCGCAGCTTTCGCAATGCACGACGGGAATCGGACACCCCCAATAGCGCTGACGGCTGAGGCCCCAGTCGCGCAGACGGTATTTGGTGACACCCTCGCCCCAACCGGCTTTTTCAGCAAAATCGACGGTGGCGTTGATCGCCTCGTCACCTGTCGCCTCGGTCAAACCTGCAAAATGGTTCACCCAGCGAACTTTCTCGGTTTTCGGCGGGACGAATGCAATTTTGTCGACCGGCGTGTCGTCATGCAGCGCAAAGAAGGTATCGACCACAGGCAGGCCGTACTTGCGGCAGAAGTCGAGGTCGCGCTGGTCATGCGCAGGGCAGGCAAAGATTGCGCCAGTGCCGTAATCCATCAGGATGAAATTGGCGATCCAGACCGGCAGTTCCCAGCTCGGGTCCAGCGGGTGCTTGACCTTGATGCCTGTATCAAAGCCCAGCTTTTCGCCAGTTTCGATGGCTTCTTCCGTGGTGCCACCTTTGCGACATTCGGCCACAAATTCAGCCACTTCGGGGTCTTCGGCCTCAAGCTGTTTTGCGATCGGGTGATCCGGCGAGATGCCAACGAAAGATGCGCCCAGCAGCGTGTCTGGGCGGGTTGTATAGACGGTGATCGGCTCTCTGCCATCAGTGCGTTCAAAGCCGAATTGCAGGCCGCGCGACTTGCCGATCCAATTCTCCTGCATCAGGCGCACCTTGGCGGGCCAGTTGTCCAAATTCTCCAGCGCGTCCAGCAATTCTTCGGAATAGTCCGAGATCTTGAAGAACCACTGGGTCAGTTCGCGCCGCTCAACCAGTGCGCCCGAACGCCAGCCACGACCATTTTCAACCTGCTCGTTGGCCAGAACGGTCATATCGACCGGGTCCCAGTTCACCACAGCGTTTTTGCGATAGACCAGCCCGGCATCAAGCATATCGAGGAACAGCGCCTGTTGTTGGCCGTAATACTCAGGGTCGCAGGTCGCGAACTCACGTGACCAGTCGATGGACAGGCCAAGTGGTTTCATCTGATCGCGCATGTCTGCGATGTTGCTGTAGGTCCAGTCCTTCGGATGACCCCCGATGGCCATCGCGGCATTTTCCGCAGGCATCCCGAATGCGTCCCAGCCCATCGGGTGCAGCACGTTGTGGCCCGTCGCCAGCTTGTGCCGCGCGATGACGTCACCCATCGTATAGTTGCGCACATGCCCCATATGGATTCGGCCAGACGGGTAGGGAAACATCTCAAGCACATAGTATTTCGGCTTGTCCGCCTTGTGGTTGGCGGTGAAGATCCCGGCCTTGTCCCAGGCCTCTTGCCATTTTGCTTCGATTTCGGTGGCCGAGTAGCGCGACATTTTGCGGTCCTTCGTGAATGAAAACGCCGGGTAGGAACCCGGCGTGGTAATATTGTGATTTTCGGCGGGTTGCTAGAACTTGTTGTCCGCTATGCGTAGCTGTCGGGCGCGCGACAGAATCGCATCCTCGACTGCGCGGGATGTTGCCGCACTCACCGGGGCCCCTCCGCTCGATTGAAGCGCTACCGACAACGAGCGCGCGGCAAGCGCCGGATCGCTGATATGAACGGTAGCCCGGTAGGATCGGCCGCCGCCCGGAGGTGTGCCGTAACCCGTTACGATTACGCCAGTAAACGGATCAACCTCCTGCACGGGCAGGAAGCTCAGTACATCCAGTGAAGCCGCCCACAGATACCGGTTTACGTTTGTGGTCTGCTCGGCGGTGCTGCGGTCAAAGATATCCCAGATAGTTGCCCGATCGGGGTCATTCAGCTCTTGTTCGTCCGAATTGCCGCCAGCGATGTTGGGGGAGTATGTTGTCGAAGCGTTTCGATTCTGCCCACATGCCGAAAGAGCAGCGGTCAGCAGGATCATTCCCAAAATCGTCGGCAGGCGCATTGCAAACAGGTCCTGTTTCACTTGTTCTACAGTATTCAGGGGATACTCCTAGCCAAGGACCCCCGCTGCAACAAGCCCATTCTTCTGAAATGTAAGTGTATCAGCTGCATCGGGGCGAAAACTGACTGTGGCATCCTTGCACCAATTTGACCTCAATGACGCCGACGTCTTTATGCCAAGCTTGCGCAAAGGGGGCAAAAAGAGCGAAACGGTGTCCGTGCTGAGACATGTGCCGAGGCATATGTCGAGTAGATAACTCTTTTGAAACCGAGGGAAACAAGATGAAAAAAGTTCTCTTCGCATCGACGGCGCTGATTGCGACCGCAGGCGTTGCAGCAGCTGAAGTTAACTTCAGCGGTTATGGCCGCTTTGGTATTGGTTACGTTGAAGATCGTAGCGGTACCGTTGTAAACGTCCAGACAACCGGTACCGCGACAGGCGTTGGTACTGCCGTTGTTCAAACTGACGACGCGATCCTGGTTTCGCGCTTCCGTCTGAACATCGACGGTTCTGCAGAAACCGACGGTGGCGTTCGTTTCGAAGGCCGCGTTCGTCTGCAAGCTGACGAAAACAGCGGCAACGGCGAAGCAAACCGCGCTGGTCTGAACGGTGCACGCTTCTCGGTCATCTACGGTGGCCTGCGTGTTGACGCCGGTAACGTTGCAGGTGCCTTCGACAACCTAGCAAACTACTACGGCAACGAAGTTGGTCTTGAGCTGTTCGCAGGTCAGTACTCGGGTGTTAACTACAACTTCCTGGGCTACACTTCGACCGGTTCGGGTTCGAACGCCGTGTTCTTCCAGTACTCGGTTGGTGACTTCTCGTTTGGTGCATCGTACGACCAAGCGACTGTAGCTCTGAACGGCGTGCCTATGGACGCAGACCGTTGGGACATCAGCGCAACCTACACCTTCAACAACATCACAGCTGCTTTGGCCTACGGCCAGACCGACGCTGGTGTTGCTGGTGTAAGCGATCCGAGCCTGACCGTTCTGACCCTGGGTGGTGAATGGGGTGACTTCGGCGGTACTCTGTTTGTTGCAGACGACGCAACTCAGGTTGCAGCAACTGACGGCACCGCATGGGGTCTGTCGGCAACCTACAACGTTGGCGCCGCAACAACCCTGATCTTCGCTTACGGCGACGGTAACGCATCTGCTGATACTCAGCAGGTTGCTCTTGGCGCGATCTACGACCTGGGCGGCGGTGCATCGCTGCGCGGTGGTATCGGTGTCAACGACTGTGACAGCTGCACAGACTCGACCTTCGTTGCTGACTTCGGTGCTCAGTTCAACTTCTAAGCTGATCTGAACCGCAAGGTTTAAGGGCGGGTCTTCGGACTCGCCCTTTTCTTTTGTGTCGACTTGGTGTTTTTCTGCGCAAAACAGGATGAGGGTCCCATGTCGTTGCAAGACGTCACCGCACGTATCGCCAAAGCCGAAGCCAAGTCGAACCGACCGGCAGGTTCCGTCAAACTGATTGCTGTGTCCAAAGTGCAGCCGAATGACAGGGTGCAGGCAGTTCTAGAGCAAGGGCACAGATGTTTTGGCGAGAATCGCGTGCAGGAGGCGGCAAGCAAGTGGCCCGCTTTCAAAGAACAGTTCGAGGGTATTGATCTGCACCTCATTGGCCCGTTGCAGACCAACAAGGCTCGTCACGCAATGGAACTGTGCAATGCGATCCATTCGGTAGATCGACCCAAACTGGCCAACACACTGGCGCGTTTGGCACAGGAAATGGGAAACTGCCCGAACCTGTTCATTCAGGTCAACACCGGCGAGGAAGACCAAAAGGCCGGTATCCTTCCTGTGGACGCGGACAGTTTCATTGCCGAGTGCAGGTCGTTGGATCTGCCCGTGCGTGGATTGATGTGCATTCCTCCGGTCGATGAGGAGCCTACTTTGCACTTTGCGCTATTGGCCAAAATCGCTGCACGTAACGGGCTTGATGGATTGTCTATGGGGATGAGTCACGATTTCGAACAGGCCATCGCTTTGGGCGCAACCCACGTCCGTGTTGGCTCGGCCATCTTTGGCGAACGGGTTAAACCTCAGGAATGATCAGCCATGATCCGGGGGCAATGCGCTGTGATATCCAGTGCAGATGGTCCCGGCGAAAGGCAACGCAGCCTTCGGTTGGATAGCCGGGTCTGCGCCATTGGTGCAGAAAAATTGCCGATCCCCTGCCCGGAACGGCGTTTGGCCAGTTCCAGTCGGTTAACAGAATCAGGTCGTATAAGGGGTCGGCGCGGCGCAACTTTTCATGGCTGAATGCATAGGGTGCGCTGACCATGTGGTTGTATCTGCTTTCAGACACGTCGTCAGACCACAAGTCCCGCGGGCCAATGGCGCGGGCCCATTTGCTGGGGGCGGCCATTCGGTCGGCCCGGTATAGCATGCCGACGATTCGATGATGTCCAGTTGGGGTCGCGCCATCGCCTTCGCGTTTTGCGTTGCTCAACCCGCCTTTGCCCACGGAACAGGGGAACACCCTGCCAAGAAACCGGATGCCTCGTGGAGTTAGAACAAGATCGTTTGGGGTCAAAGCAGATGCCCTGACTTCTTGGCCTTGGTCGCCAGGTATCCCCGGTTGTGAGAGGTTTCGCCAACCTTCAGAGGGACACGCTCGGTTACTGCGATACCTGTCCGTTCCATCATGGCGATTTTGGCCGGGTTGTTGGTCAGCAAGCGGACAGAGTTGAAACCCAGCGATTTCAATATGTCCGACCCAAGCCGAAAATCACGCTCATCATCCTCAAAACCCAGCCTGTGGTTCGCCTCAACGGTGTCAAAACCCTGATCCTGAAGGAAATAAGCGCGCATCTTGTTCGCCAGACCGATACCGCGCCCTTCCTGATTCAGATACAGAAGAACGCCTGCACCTTCTGCCCCCATCTGTGCCAGGGCACCGCGGAGTTGCGGGCCGCAGTCACATTTCAGGCTTCCCATCAGATCGCCGGTGAAACAGGCAGAATGCAATCGGGTCAGCACAGGCTTGTCGCGGTCCGGGCGACCGATCTCGACGGCATAGTGCTCTTCACCACCGTCTTCAGGTCGGAAGACGTGTAACCGACCGGCTTCGGACACCTCCATCGGAAGGCGGGCCGCGACGACTTCGTGCAAAGTACTGCGATCCGCCAGATGAGGCGTGGCGCGCGTGTGATCAATGCAGGTCAAACCGTGCAAAGCGGCAAATGCCCTGCCGTCCTCGACAGGTACCACGACCACAGCGGGAAGGATGCGCGCGGATTTGGCCAATGCTATTGCGATACGGTGCAGATTGGCATTGCCGTGCCGCTCGGTCATCAACGGGCCCTTCATGGGCGCGTTCAGATCGTCGGAAGGATCAGCAACCGCCTGTACCCACGCGATATCTGCATCCGCCGGGATCGAAACCCGCGCCAGATCCCCGTCGTACGCCCGCGCTTTCAGGGTTTCAGCGCGTCGCCCAGTTATGGCCACCACCGGATTCCCTAGTTTTTTCAGGTCGGCCAGACGCTGCGGGCTGAGCGTTTCGGCAGAAACCGCAAGCACGCTGAAGCCACTGTCATCGGTCAGCGCAACGGGAACGCCCATGCGCAGATCGGCCCGGGCCCGGGCGAGAAGTTCCGTGATATCGGGGATGAGACTCATCAATGTTACCCTATAACGCTCAATCTTTCTCCTAGCCCTTTCGAAAGGAAATGTGAAACATTTCCGCGAACTCTGACACGAAGGCGTGAAACGGTTGCAGCAAATCTTGTTGATTGCATATTCCACGCGCAAGTGATGGAAAAGCGTTTGGAGGACCGGGAAATGGCTCAACTCAAGAAAATCCTGCTGGTGGACGATGACGAGGACCTGCGCGAGGCGCTCAGCGAGCAACTTGTCATGACCGAAGACTTTGACGTGTTTGAGGCGTCAGACGGTCACTCTGCCATGGAGCGCGCGCGCGAAGCGATCTATGACCTGGTCATTCTTGATGTGGGTCTGCCGGATACCGACGGGCGCGAACTGTGCCGCCTCATGCGCAAACAGGGTGTCAAAAGCCCGATCCTGATGCTGACCGGTCATGACAGCGATGCCGATACGATCCTGGGCCTGGATGCCGGCGCGAATGACTATGTTTCGAAACCATTCAAGTTCCCGGTGCTTCTGGCACGTATCCGTGCGCAGCTTCGCCAGCATGAACAATCCGAGGACGCAGTATTTGTACTTGGCCCCTATACGTTCAAACCGGCGATGAAGATGCTGATCACGGAAGAGGACAGAAAAATCCGCCTGACCGAGAAGGAAACCAACATCCTCAAATTCCTGTACCGCTCGACCGACGGCGTGGTGGCGCGGGATGTGCTGCTTCACGAAGTTTGGGGATATAATGCTGGTGTTACAACGCATACGCTGGAAACCCACATCTACCGCCTGCGTCAGAAGATTGAGCCCGATCCGTCAAATGCGCGCCTTTTGGTCACAGAATCCGGTGGATATAGGCTAGTGTCTTAACTGGGTGTGGATTGACTTGGATCAAAGTGATACCCTGTACTCATAATTAGGTTACTCCCAACCCGCGCATGTCCGGGTTATGACATGCACCTCCCTGTTGGACTGCCGGGCCGAATGGCCCGGCTTTTTTCTTTTCCGAAGGACGAAATCATGTGCCGCCTGTACCGTCACAGGCGTTGCGAAACCCTGAATGTTCCTGTAATGTTCTATTTCTCGCGAAAGGTTGGAGGAGCGCGTGATGATTGAAGGAAGCTGTTTGTGCGGGGCGGTGAAGTTTAACCTGAAGTCTCAACCATCCGTGATGGGAACCTGCCACTGCTCAAGATGCAGAAAAGCCGGGGCCAGCACAGTCGTATTTGTCAACAAAGAAGACTTGGTGTGGGTTCGGGGCAGGGAAAACGTAACGCTGCACCAGCCCGATCCGCCCTACAAATACGGCAGGTGTTTCTGCACGAAATGCGGGACATCTTTGGGCGAAATCATTTCAGAAGCAGATAGTTTTCCAATCGCAGCAAATGCACTGGATACCGGGTTAGAGCAGAAAGTTCAGTTTCACGAATTTGTTTCGGAAAAACCGGACTGGTACGAGATTTGCGATGATGCCCCCCAAAATGAAAGCCACCCGTCCTAGATTTTCTTTTCTGATGGTACCCCATCCCCCACCGCGTTAACCTCCGCCCAACCGCGACAGAGGATTCCCTGACCATGCCCTTCACCCTTGCCACCTGGAACATCAACTCGGTCCGACTGCGCGAACCAATCGTGCTGAAACTGTTGGAAGAAGAGGCGCCGGATGTTCTGTGTTTGCAGGAATGCAAGTCTCCGGTTGAAAAGATTCCGACCGAAGGGTTCGCGGCGCTGGGCTATACCCACATGATTGCCCGTGGCCAGAAAGGATATAATGGCGTCGCCATCCTGTCCCGCCTGCCGATAGAAGAGGTGGGCGACAAGGATTTCGCTGATCTCGGCCACGCGCGCCACATAGCCGGGCGGCTGGAGAATGGTGTCACGATCCACAACTTCTATGTCCCCGCGGGCGGTGATGTGCCGGATCGTGAAGTGAATGAGAAATTTGGCCAAAAGCTCGACTATCTGACGGACATGCGCGATTGGTTCCACGCGGAAAAGCCGGAAAAATCCATCCTCGTCGGCGATCTGAACATTGCCCCGCGTGAGGATGACGTCTGGTCGCACAAACAATTGCTCAAGGTCGTCTCGCACACTCCGATCGAAGTGGAACATCTGGCCGAGACCCAGGACGCAGGTGGTTGGGTCGATATCACCCGGCAGGATATTCCCGAAGGGCAGCTTTTCAGCTGGTGGTCCTACCGGGCCCGCGACTGGGATACGGCAGACAAGGGGCGGCGGCTGGATCATGTCTGGGCCACGCCCGATATTTCAAACGCGGGCCATTCCAGTCGCATTCTGCGCGACGCGCGTGGGTGGGAAAAGCCCAGCGATCATGCGCCGGTCTTTGCGACTTTCGACATTTGAACTGAAACTCTGCCCTTGGTTTCTGCGACAAGCGATTGCATATAGAGCGCAAGTTCGAACGAAAGAGTGATTGCCATGGACATCCTGAACGGCGCAGCCGCCCCAGCCACCGATCTGATCAAGGACGGGACCGAGGCCACTTTCATGGTCGATGTGATCGAAGCCTCGCAGGAAACGCCTGTTATCGTTGACTTCTGGGCACCCTGGTGCGGCCCGTGCAAGACGCTGGGCCCGATGCTGGAAGACGCGGTTACCGCCGCCAAAGGCGCGGTGAAGATGGTCAAGATCAACGTGGACGAGGCACAGATGATCGCCTCGCAGATGCGCATCCAGTCGATTCCAACGGTCTACGCGTTTTTTAAAGGGCAACCCGTGGACGGTTTTCAGGGCGCGCTGCCGGGGTCCGAGATCAAGGCTTTCGTGGATCGCGTGATCGAGGCGTCAGGTGGGGAAAGCCCGGGCGGCCAATTGGATGACGCCGTAGTTGCCGCCGAAGAAATGCTGAGCGACGGCGCCGCGGCAGATGCTGCGCAGACTTTTGCCGCCATTCTTGGCGAAGACCCGAACCACGCGGCAGCATATGGCGGGCTGGTGCGGGCACATATCGCCACTGGCGATCTGGAACATGCCGAGGCCATCCTGAACGGTGCACCCGCCGAAATATCCAACTCGGCCGAGGTCGAGGCTGCGCATGCGCAATTGCAGCTGGCCAAGCAGGCGGCTGATGCAGGTCCGGTGGCGGATCTGACAGCGGCCGTTGATGCTGATCCCGATAATCTTCAGGCCCGGTTTGACCTGGCGCAGGCCTTGCACGCGAACGGCGAAGTGGAAGAAGCCGTGGCGCAATTGCTGGAATTGTTCCGCCGGGATCGTGAGTGGGATGACGGGGCCGCCAAGACCCAGCTTTTCACGATCTTTGACGCGCTCAAGCCCAATGACCCGATCGTTCTGAATGGTCGCCGCAAACTCAGCTCGATGATATTTGCCTAATTTCTGATCAGAGCTAGAATTGGGACATGATGCATCCCGCCGACTTGCCGGACACCGTATCCGTTTTCCCCTTGCCCGGGGCGCTGTTGTTGCCCCGCTCGCGCTTGCCGCTTCACATCTTCGAGCCGCGCTATTTGCAGATGCTGGACGATGCCCTCAAGACCAAGGAACGGCTGATCGCGATGGTCCAGCCAAATCCTTCGGCCCATGATGAGAACAAACTGCACCGCATCGGATGTGTCGGGCGCGTGACCCAGTTTTCCGAAACGGAAGATGGCCGTTATCTGATCACGCTGACCGGTGTGTCCCGGTTCCGGGTGGTGTCAGAGCTGGACGCTTTCACGCCATATCGGCGATGCGAAGTCTCGTGGGACGGCTTTGACAGGGATCTTGGCAAGGCCGAACACGACGACAGGTTCAATCGCACCAAGTTCCTGGCTTTGCTGGAACGTTTCTTTTCGTCCCGGCAATTGTCCACTGACTGGGATTCGCTGAAAGATGCCGAGGATGAATTGCTGGTAAACTCACTGTCCATGCTGTTGGACTTTGACCCGGAAGATAAACAGGCCCTCTTAGAGGCCCCTTGCCTGCGCACACGGCGCGAGACGCTGATGACATTGATAGAATTCGCAATGCGAGGCGGATCGAATGAGGAAAAACTGCAATGACTGACCCTGAACACGCCTTTGATCGCCGTATGCTCGAAGCTTTGGTCTGCCCGCAGACGCAAACGACCCTGCGCTATGACGCCGAAAGGCAGGAGCTTGTGTCACAGGCCGCTGGGCTGGCTTTTCCCATCCGCAACGGCATTCCGGTCATGCTGGTCGACGAGGCACGGCAGCTGGACTAAATTGGCTGCCCTTGCAACAGCTTGGGCAAATCCCCGGTCAAACCCGCTGCTTCGCGGACGAAACCGCGCCGCAACCCCGGCAGTGCGCCGACAATTCCCATACCAACGTCGCGCCCAATGCGCAGCAACGGGTTGTCGTTTGAGAACAGTTTGTTGAAGACATCCGTTGCCATCGCAAGAGCAGCGGTGTCGAACCTGCGCCATTCCTGGTAGCGTTCCAGCACCATAAGCGATCCGATGTCTTCGCCGCGCCGTCCTGCCAAGGTCAGAACCTCTGCCAACGCGCCGACGTCACGCAAACCGGCGTTCAGGCCCTGACCGGCAATCGGGTGCATCCCGTGGGCAGCATCCCCGACCAGTGCCAGACGATCAGCGATAAAGGAATTGGCGATGGTCAGGTTCAAAGGATAGGTGAAACGATCACCAGCCAGGTGGATGTCACCGAGGAAATCGCCAAACCGCGGGCGTAGCACTTGCAGATACTCATCCTCAGGCAAGGCGTTGATCTGCTGCGCGGCCTCGGTGCGTTCGCTCCATACAATGGAACTGCGATTGCCGGTCAGCGGCAGAATCGCCAAGGGGCCCGGTGGCATAAAGAACTGATGGGCAATGCCGTGATGCGGCAACTCGTGTTCAATGGCGCAGACCAGTGCGGTCTGGCCATAATCCCAACCGGTGCGCTTGATACCTGCGCGGTCCGCAGTGCCGCTGCGGCGACCGTCGCACCCGATCAGCAGTCTGCTGTTCATCGTCGAACCATCGTCCAGCGTCACGGTCACTCCAGTGGTGCCGGCTTGTTGCGACACAACAGTCTTGCCACTCAGCTGAGTGATGCGGGGCTCTTCGGCCATAGCGTCCAGAAAGGCGCGGCGCAGGTGACGGTCTTCGACCATAAACCCCATCGGACCTTCTTCTATTTCGGCATGGTCGAAATGCATGAAAAACGGTGACGGGCCTGTACCTGCGTGGCCGTCCGTGACCTTGATTTCCAGCATCGGTTGGGCGTGTTCCGCAACACGGCCCCACACGCCGATGGCAACCAGCAAGCGCTGTGACGCCAAGGCCAGCGCATAGGCTCGCCCGTCGAATGCCGCATTCTTGCGGACCTTCTCTTCCAGCGCATCAATCACTGTGACCGAATGTCCGGTTTGTGCCAGAGCCAATGCCAAAGCCGGGCCGTTCAGCCCGCCGCCTACGATCAGAATGTCAGATGCCTGTGTCATGCCCTGCACTATGCGCGCCCTTTCGGGATTGTCCATGTGCAGTCCTGTCGCTACCGTTCTTTCAAGCCAAAAAGCAGGAGGGGGCGGGATGCAGGATTGGTTGACCATGACGGCGTGTGATTTGGGCCGTGGCATTGGGATGGGCCAGATCGATCCGGTTGAATTGACGGAAACCTACCTGTCCGCAATAGACGCCCATCCGCACCGCGACCGCATCTATGCCCGCGTCACCCATGACCGCGCCCGCGCCGAGGCTGAAGCCGCGCAGCAACGCGCGAAAATGGGATTGCGGCGATCGTTGCTGGATGGGGTTCCGATCAGCTGGAAAGACCTGTTCGACACTGCCGGCACCGCGACCGAGGCCGGGTCGGCGCTTCTGAAAGACCGGGTGCCGGATGCGGATGCGCTTGTGGTGCGCAACGCAACCCAGATGGGAACGGTCTGTCTGGGTAAGACGCATATGAGCGAGCTGGCCTTTTCCGGCCTTGGATTGAACCCGATCACCGAAACGCCCCCTTGTATCCATGATGAAACGGCGGTGCCGGGCGGGTCTTCATCTGGCGCGGGCGCGTCGGTTGCCTGGGGGCTGGCGGCCTGCGGGATTGGTTCCGATACCGGCGGTTCGGTGCGAATTCCAGCGGCATGGAATGATCTGGTAGGGTTGAAAACCACGGCCGGACGGCTGAGCCTTGAAGGCGTGGTGCCGCTCTGCCTGCGGTTTGACACTGTCGGGCCACTGGCGCGATCTGTTGAAGATGCAGCACATATGCTGGCCCTGTTGGAAGGCGGGGCACCTGCGGACCTGAGGGGTGCTTCGCTGAAAGACCGTCGCTTTGCCGATTTGCAGAACATTGCCAAGGACGACCTGCGCGATGCACCGCGAAAAGCTTATGACGAGGCCATTGCGAAACTTGCAGATGCAGGCGCTGAGATTGTTCCCTTGGACGTGCCCGAGCTGAACGAGGCGATGCCCCTGTCCAGCATCGTCTACACGACCGAGGCCTATGGGTTGTGGCGCGATGTGATCGAGGCCAACCCAGGGGCAATGTATCCCGAAATCCTGGAACGGTTTCGCATTGGTAAGGGCTATTCCGGCCCCGATTATGTCGCGGCCTGGGCCAGGCTCAAGGCGTGCCGCAGTGCCTGGGATGCGGCAACTGCCGGGTTCGATGCGGTTCTGGCACCTACAGCACCGATTTTGCCGCCCAATCTGGACCGGTTGATGACCGATCACGACTATTACGTGACAGAAAACCTGCTGGCCCTTCGCAATACGCGGATCGGCAACCTGATGGGGCTTGCGGCGCTGACCCTGCCCACCGGAACGCCCAGTTGCGGGCTGATGATGATGGGGTATCCGAACTCGGAAGAGGCCCTGTTGAGGTTGGGGTCAGCGGCAGAATCGGCATTGGCCTGAATGCCACAATCCACTGATTCGGAACCTCTTTGTCTGGACGAAGAGGTATGCGGACTGTAATCTGCCAAAAAAACGGGGCGCAAACGACCCCGATATTGAGGCAGTAACATGGATTTTCCCGAGCGGTTTTCGAACCTACCGGAATATGCATTCCCGCGTTTGCGCGCCCTGTTGGATCACCATCAACCGGGCGGTGACGTCGTTCATATGACGATTGGCGCGCCCACGCATGATTTTCCGGCTTGGGTGACGGATGTCATCATGGAAAACGCGGCCGGGTTTCAGGGCTATCCGCCGAACGAAGGCTCGGAAGACCTGCGCGGTGCAATCTCGGGCTGGATCAAGCGGCGCTATGGGGTCGAAATGGACCCTGACGCCAACGTCATGGCGCTGAACGGCACACGTGAGGGGCTGTACAATGCGGCCATGGCGCTGTGCCCGGAACAGAAGAATGGCAAACAACCGATCATCCTGTGCCCGAACCCGTTTTATCAGGTCTACATGGTCGCGTCGATTTCGGTGGGTGCGCAACCCTATTTTGTCCCTGCAACCGCCGCGACAGGTCATCTGCCGGATTATTCCGGCCTGCCCGAAGATGTGCTGAACCGAACAGCGGTGGCTTATATCTGTTCCCCGGCCAACCCGCAGGGCGCGGTTGCGTCGCGCGACTATTGGGCTGACCTGATCCGTCTGGCCGAGGCTTATGATTTCCGGATCTTTGCCGACGAATGCTATTCCGAGATTTACCGTGACCAAGCCCCGACGGGGGTTCTGACCGTCGCGCAGGAACTGGGGGCTGATCCCGAACGGATCACGCTGTTTAATTCACTGTCCAAACGCTCGAATCTGGCCGGTTTGCGCTCGGGCCTGATTGCAGGTGGACGAAAGTCCATCAACCAGGTGAAAAAACTGCGCACCTATGCCGGATCCCCACTGCCTTTGCCCTTGCAAGCCGCCGCCGCGCGCGTCTGGGCGGATGAGACACATGTCGAGCAAAACCGCGCACTCTATCAGGAGAAATACGCCATTGCCGATGAAGTGTTTGCGGGCGTGCAGGGCTACATGTCGCCAGAGGCCGGGTTCTTTCTGTGGTTGCCGGTCGAGAACGGCGAGGACGCAGCATTGAAGGTTTGGAAGGATACCGGTGTTCGGGTTCTTCCGGGCGCATATCTTTCACAAGGCGATCCGGGGAATAACCCGGGCGAAGGCTTTATCCGGGTTGCATTGGTAGCCCCAAAAACAGAGTTGCAGCGCGGTTTGATCACACTCCGCGACTGCATCTATACGTGAGGTACGAGGGCAAAATGGCATCATATAACGCGCGAAACCGCGACCCATTGCTGGACAGCACAACACAGGCAGCCCTGGAGCGACGCAGTAAGGAACTGATCGGTATCGCGCTGATCCTGTTGGGCTTGGCCGCGGCTGCGATGATCTGGTCCTATACGCCCGATGATCCAAATTGGATGGTTTCGACCGACGCGCCGGTGCAAAACTGGATGGGACGGGTTGGTGCGTCTATTGCAGCCCCCTTGTTCATGATCGTGGGCTGGGGAAGCTGGGGCATCGCGCTTGTTCTGGTTGGATGGGGTCTGCGTTTTGCGGGCCATTACGGTGAAGACCGGGCCATTGCCCGCCTGATCTTTGCCCCGATCTGGATCGCTGTAGCCTCGGTCTATGCCGCAACCCTAGTTCCCGGTGCCGAGTGGCGTGCAACGCATAGCTACGGTTTGGGCGGTTTGTTCGGCGACACGGTCATGGGCGCGTTGCTGACGCTAGTGCCGATCTCTTCGCATTTTCTGGTCAAAATGATGTCGCTGGCCATGGCCGTCGGCATGACCACGCTGGGTGTTTTTGTGCTGGGCTTCACCAAGGCCGACGTGAAACGCGGCTTCCGCGCCTTCATCCTGGGCCTTGTAATGTCTTATGACATGCTGATGACGCTGATGGGGCGTGGTGCGGCCTCGGCCGCGCAAGCCGCGCGGGATCGCCGGGCGCAGTGGGAAGAACGCAAGCTCGCCCGCGCTGAAGCGGCTGAGGCGATGTTTGACGACGAACTGGTGTATGCCGATCCTGTTTTTGAAGAACCTGAATTGGGACGTCCTGAACCTCCGGTCAAATCAGGCCTGTTGGCGCGAATGCCGTCGCTTATCCGGCGTCCTGATCCAATGCCCGAGCCTGAGTTGGTGGACCCGGAACCCATCGCGGGCTTTGACGACATGCCCGGTGAAGATCGCATCCGCTCCAAAATCTCGGCCGCCGTGCGAAATCGCAAGGTTGCTGTGGGCGAAATGACACCCGAGCCGGATCCCAACCTACCGTTGACCAAGGGTCGTGGACGCCGTCCCGATCCGCTGATCCTGAACCAGCATCCCTCGTCCGAACTGCCCCCCGAACCGCCGATGACAGCGTATGGGCTGCGCCCCGAGCCGCAGGTGTCCGCTGGTGACACGCCAGAGGCGCAAGAGCCTGCTGTGTTCGGTTATGAGGCCGGGACAGAACAATACGACTACGCGTCCGAGTTGGATATCGATGATGAGTCGGTTTTCGAGGATGTCACCGACGCCGCGCCGCAACCGCGTCAAGCGATGAAGATCCCGGTGGCTGAACCGCGCAAGCCTGTGGTGGCGCAGCCCGTGCGCCGGACACCGTTGCCGTCTCGTCGTGCGCAGGCCGAAGCGCAACCAGCATTGTCCTTCGAGGAACGGCACTCTGACTTCGAACTGCCTCCTCTGGGCTTGTTGTCCAACCCCGCCAGTATCCAGCGCCATCACCTGAGCGATGAGGCCTTGGAAGAAAACGCACGGATGCTGGAAAACGTTCTGGACGATTACGGCGTCAAGGGTGAGATCGTCAGCGTACGCCCCGGCCCGGTCGTGACCATGTACGAGCTGGAGCCCGCCCCGGGCCTGAAAGCCAGTCGTGTGATCGGTCTGGCGGACGATATCGCGCGCTCGATGTCGGCGCTGTCGGCGCGTGTTTCGACCCTGCCGGGCCGCTCGGTGATCGGGATCGAACTGCCGAACGAAAACCGCGAGATGGTGGTTCTGCGGGAAATCCTGGCCAGCCGAGACTTTGGCGATGGCAATCAGGCGCTGCCGCTGGCGCTGGGCAAGGATATCGGCGGTGAATCCGTTGTGGCGAACTTGGCCAAGATGCCTCACCTGTTGATTGCCGGGACCACGGGTTCGGGTAAATCGGTGGCGATCAACACGATGATCCTGTCGCTGCTTTACAAGCTGACGCCGGATGAATGCCGCCTGATCATGATCGACCCGAAGATGTTGGAACTGTCGGTTTACGATGGCATCCCGCATCTGCTGTCACCCGTTGTGACCGATCCAAAGAAGGCGGTTGTCGCCCTGAAATGGGTCGTGGGCGAAATGGAAGACCGCTATCGCAAGATGTCCAAGATGGGCGTGCGCAACATTGCGGGCTACAACGGCCGGGTGAAGGACGCGCTGGCCAAGGGCGAGTTGTTCAGCCGCACGGTGCAGACCGGGTTTGACGATGAAACCGGTGAACCTACGTTCGAGACGGAACAATTCGCGCCCGAAGCGATGCCCTATATCGTCGTCATCGTCGATGAGATGGCCGATCTGATGATGGTCGCGGGCAAGGAAATCGAAGCCTGTATCCAGCGTCTGGCGCAAATGGCACGGGCCTCGGGCATTCACCTGATCATGGCCACGCAGCGCCCCTCGGTTGACGTGATTACCGGCACGATCAAGGCCAACTTCCCTACGCGGATTTCGTTCCAAGTGACGTCGAAAGTCGACAGCCGCACCATTCTGGGCGAGATGGGCGCCGAACAACTGCTGGGGCAGGGCGACATGCTTTACATGGCCGGTGGCGCCAAAATTACCCGTTGCCACGGACCGTTTGTGTCGGATGAAGAGGTCGAGGAAATCGTCAACCACCTCAAACAATACGGTCCGCCCGATTACGTGGGCAGCGTTCTGGACGGCCCGGCCGAGGACAAGGTCGACAACATTGACGCCGTTCTGGGGCTGAACACTGGCGGCAACACGAACGGAGAGGACGCGCTGTACGATCAGGCGGTGGCAATTGTGATCAAGGATCGCAAATGCTCGACCTCTTATATTCAGCGAAAACTCGCCATCGGGTATAACAAGGCGGCGCGTCTTGTTGAACAAATGGAAGACGAAGGTGTTGTTTCGTCAGCAAATCATGTCGGGAAACGCGAAATCCTCGTCCCCGAGCAATAGGATATTTAATAACAAGGGCAGACAGCCTATCTGTACAGCATGAAACAGATTGCTTTTGCCCTTGCTTTGACACTGGCCGCACCCGCCGCATGGGCGGCGGAAAAACTGCCGCTTTCACAGATTTCCAATTATCTGAACGGATTGAAAACGGTTCAGACAACGTTCACGCAGGTGAATGATGATGGCTCGTTGAGCACCGGACAGCTGTGGATGCAGCGCCCTGGCAAGATGCGTTTCGAATATGACCCGCCCAACAGCGCTGTGGTACTGGCACGCTCGGGCAGTGTTCAGATCTTCGATCCGAAATCGAACCAGCCGCCCGAGCAATACCCGCTGAAGCGCACGCCTCTATCCATTGTGCTGGCACGCAACGTGAATCTTGATCAGGCCAATATGGTTGTCGGCCACAGCTTTGACGGCACGGCCACAGTGGTCACCGCGCAAGACCCCAAGAACCCTGAGGCAGGTCGGATTGAACTGATGTTCACCGATAATCCAGTCGAGCTGCGCAAATGGGTGATTCATGACAACGCCGGCAGCCAGACCACCGTTCTTTTGGGTGCGTTGACCGAAAGCAATGGTCTTGATCAGGGTCTTTTCTCGAACAAGGAAAGACGCGGGTCAGTCAACCGCTGACCCGCTTTTTGCTGGTCAATACCGGCAGTTTGCCAACTGTGCCTGATACAGTTGCGCGCGCGCGTCCACGTCATTGGCCACGCTCAACAACCACGACTTGCTGTTGTGGGTGCCGCGAGCGTACCCCGTGTGACCTTCGTGATAGGCTAGGTATTGATTGCGTGTGTCGCCGGGGTGGATGCCGTTGCGCTCATAGCTTTTGTTCATATACCAGCCGATGAAGTCCGAGGCATCGCGGATGCGATCCCGCTTGGCCCGGCGCTTGCCGGTTTCGCGCTGATATTGATCCCAGGTGCCGTCCAGTGCCTGGCTGAACCCATAGGCGCTGCTTTGCCGCCCCATCGGGATCACGCCCAGCACGTAACGGTGCGGGGTACGCGCGTCGTGGCGATATCGGCTTTCCTGATAAATCGTGGCCATCTGAACGTGAACCGGAACACCCCATTTCTGCTCGGTGCTTTTGAAAGCCTTGATAAAATCCGGTCGTTCGTGCGCAATGCTGCACGCGTCGTTCAGTTTGCTGGGCGGTTGTTTTGACCCGCCGCCACAGGATGCCAAAAGCAGCACCCCGAAGAGTACGATAAGAATTCTGCTCATGTGCCTCATGCCTTTTTTTGTTTATTCTAGCGCAGATTGAGCTCTGAGGAAATCACAATCGCTATAAAATAATGGCAAGAATTATGGGTAACGCCGCCACGGAAAGTACGGTGGACACCATGACCATGCCGGCAACGGCATCGGAATCGGCTTCAAATCGTTCTGCCAACAAGTATGAGGTCACAGCGACCGGTGTACAAATTTGCAATACCAGAACGCCAAAGGCGACAGTGTCCAGATCAAACAACACCCCAATCCCCCAGCCCAACGCAAAGCAGACGATAAGTTTCAGGACTGACAGCCAGAGCGCTTGCCCCAGACTACGCGAGGTCAGGCGGGCGATTGCCACACCGACCGTGACCAACATCAGCGGAACAGCCATTTGCCCCAAAAGCTCTAACGTGTTGGTTAGAAATGTCGGAGTTTGCCACCCCTGCCACAAAAACACCGCACCCAGAATGGTCGCCCAAGCCATCGGCTGGCGTAAGACCTGTCCCCATGCGCCTTTTCCGGCGACTAGGTAGATCCCATAGGTGAAAGAAAACAGCGCGGTTACAGACAGAAAGATGACCGCGTAACCCAAACCAATCTGCCCGAACGCAAAGATACATAGCGGCAGGCCAAGATTGCCGGTATTGCCGAAAATCAGCGGTGACAGGTACGTGCGCTGATCCAGTTTCAATCCGCGAACAATCAACCAGAACACCCCAGCCAGCAGAAGATTTGCGACCAGAGTTGCCGACGTGAAACGCGACAAATCTCCGCCCGGAATGTCGGTTTGCATGAGTGCAACAAAGATCAGACTGGGCATTGCCAGCGTCGTTGCAAAGCGTGTCACAAATTGCAGCCGGTATTCGAACCCCAGTTTGACCCACGTAAAGCCAATGGCCGCCAAGAGAAAAACCGGGGCCACGATTTCGAACACTGTCAGTATTAGGTTCACAGACTGTTTCCCTGAATTTCACATCAATGATTGGCATTTCGGGCCAAAAACCGTTAGTAAATGCGGTGGGGGCCGAAACAATGTTAAAGACACGCGCGAAATACGGATTGGGCCAGGTGGTCCGTCACAAGAAACACCCTTTTCGAGGGGTGATTTTTGACGTGGACCCGGAATTTTCGAACACAGAAGAATGGTATCAGGCCATTCCGGAAGACAGCCGTCCGCGGAAAGAACAGCCGTTCTACCACCTGCTGGCAGAGAACGACCAATCCTTCTATGTTGCTTATGTTTCAGAACAAAATCTGGTTGCAGACTATTCTGGAGAGCCGGTCGAGCACCCGGATATCTCCAACATGTTCGGCCCGTTTGAAGACGGTGCTTACCCTCTGCATTTCCACCTGAACTAGGTTTGGCGAACCGGTCGGCATTGTACTGCCGCTGATCAGTATCCAAGGGCGCACCCATCTTTGCGCGGGTCGCTGGCACCTTCCAAAACACCGTCTTTTCGGATTCGGATTGCTTGCGCTCCTCCAAGTGGCGTTTCTGGAATTTCAATATTGTGTCCAATTTCAGACAATTGTTTCGCTACCTCGTCGGAATAGCCCCGCTCCAGCTTCAGGACATTCCCATCGAAAAAGGCACGCGGCGCGTTGATGCTTTCCTGTAGCTCCAGCCCAAAGTCCCTAAGGTTCGAAACGAAACGCGCGTGCCCGGTCGGTTGATAAGCACCGCCCATGACGCCGAATGGCATCGTGACACGGTCATTCTCGGTCAACATCCCCGGTATGATCGTGTGCATCGGGCGCTTGCCGCCAGCCAGTTCATTGGGGTGACCCGGCTGAAGCGTGAACCCCGCGCCCCTGTTCTGAAGCAAGATACCGTATTTCTCGGATGCGATCCCTGATCCAAAGCCATGAAAGATCGAATAGATCAGCGACACAGCCATAAGGTCGCGATCGACCACCGTGATATAGACCGTGTCCTTGTGAATGGCTTCCGTCAAAGGTGCTGCTGCGGGCATTGCGCCTTTTGGGTCAATCAATGCAGCCAGCCGGACCGCAACATCCAAATCAAGAAACCGCTCGGCCCGTGCGACATGATCGGGATCAGCAATGAACCGGTTGCGCGCGTCATAAGCCAGCTTGGTGGCTTCAGCCTCGATATGAACCCGTTCCGCTCCAAATGGATCCATACTGGCCAGATCGAATTGCTTTAGAATGTTCAGCAACAGGATCGCGGTCGCTCCTTGGCCGTTTGGCGGGTGTTCGACCAGATCAACACCCTTGTAGGCTCCACGAATGGGCTGCGTTTCAGTGCACTTGGTGCAGTGAAAGTCTTTGGCGGTGTGGACACCTCCGCGTGCAGACAGGGCCCGGATCATATCCTCGGCAATGTCTCCTGAATAAAATGCGTCGCGTCCCTGACTGGCGATCCTGCGCAAGACCTCAGCCTGACCGGGGGCGCGAAAGATCTGACCGATCACCGGTATCTGCCCATTGATCAGATAATGGTCACGCGCAGCACCCTGTAATGTGGCCGCCCCGGTTTTCCAGTCAAAAGCAACCCGAGGGGCCACCGGAACGCCAGCCTCGGCATAGTGGATTGCGGGTTCCAGAATCGCGCCCAGCCCCAATCGCCCTTCGGTTTCTGCAAGGTGACAGAAGGCGTCCACGGCACCGGGAACAGTCACCGCATCCGGACCGCTCAACGGTACAGACGACAGGCCTTTGTCCCGCAAGGGCTGCGCCCGCGCGGCGGCCGGTGCGCGACCCGATCCGTTCAATGCGCGTATCCGGTTTTCGCCCGCACGGCTGAACAAAACGAAACAATCGCCCCCCAACCCGGTCATCTGCGGTTCGCAGATGCCAAGCAGAACCGCACCTGCTATCGCGGCGTCCATGGCGTTGCCGCCGCGCTCAAGAATATCGATTGCCACTTTGGCGGCTAGCGGGTGCGACGTTGCGCACATCCCCCGCGTTGCAAAAACTTCCGACCGGCCAGGTTTGTGCAGATCACGCATGGTGGGTTCTTTCTCCTTCAAACAGGGGAAAGCTATTCTCTGATTGCCGGTTGTCCAGTCAATTCAAGTTTGGGGGGAGATCCTCGGCGCCGTTCACTGGGTGGGGGCTGTGATAATTGGCGCCGAGGGAAGCTATCTGAGCTACGAGTCACTGTATGGCGGCGATTTGCGGCGCGACAATGTTTCGAAAATGGCGTTATTGTGGCCAATTGCGGCTGATTACCCGTTCTTGTCAAAGTTAAATCGCAGGGATAGCCGATTGCACCCGTCGCGACGCTCATAACAGATGTCGCTGGTCAGTTGATGAATCAGGAACCAGCCGAACCCGCCTTCGGGCAAATCCTGAATGCGGGTTCCCAGTGGTGCCGGCGTTCCGTCTGGTGGTTCGTAGCCGGGCAATGGATGGCCCGTGTCCGAAATCAGAATGTCCAGCCGGTTTCTGTCCAATCGGCATGTCACCTGAACCCCGGCCGGGGCCACGTCCATATAGGCATGTTCCACAACGTTGTTGATTGCTTCTGCCAGTGCGATCTTGACGTCGTCCGCCTTGTGCGGAGGCAACCCTCGTTTCGCCAGTCCGGCGCTGAGTTTCGCAATCCCCGCGCTGGCTTCTGTTTCCGTTGCGGGAAAGCTCAATTCCAGGCAGGTCGCGTTACAAATGGGCTCCACGTTGTCGCACTCCTGCTGTTGTCACCTGTCTGGTTCCGACAGGGCGTCATCCAGTGTTGCAAACAACCTGAACACGGTATCCATGCGCGTCAGGCGAAAGACCTTTTCCACCACGGGCTGCGGGCCTGCCAGATCAAGCCTTCGGTTCAGTCCCAGTTGTTTCATGGACGCTACGATTGCGCCCAGTCCGCTTGAATCGATGAACTCGACGCCTGAAAGGTCCAGGACAACCCGATCGGCGCGGGCCTCGGTCTCTGCGCGCATGTCTTCTTTGAACTGAATGGCCATCGCAGCGTCGATCCGGTCAGAGTGAACCGTGATAATCTGTGTCGTTCCGTCTGATGTGCTGGTCAGCCCCATGGTCCGGCTGCCTCCAATCTGAAAATGAGTCGTAGAAATACGCTAGACGCGAATTCTTACCATTCGGTATTCAAGGGCCGGACGACAGGAGGATTATCCGGATGAGAGATGTTGTTATTGCAGGTGCTGCCAGAACACCAATGGGTGGTTTTCAGGGCATGTTCGACGGTGTCGCAGCATCCGAGCTTGGTGGCGCAGCGATTCGTGCCGCGTTAAAGCAGGCAGGGGCGCAGACGGTTGACGAGGTGTTGATGGGATGTGTCCTGCCCGCAGGTCAGGGGCAGGCTCCAGCGCGCCAGGCGGGTTTCGCGGCGGGCTTGGGCGAGGAGGTTCCCGCCACCACGCTGAACAAGATGTGTGGTTCCGGGATGAAGGCGGCGATGATGGCCTTCGACCAGATCGCATTGGGTCATGCGGATACAATGGTCGCCGGAGGTATGGAGAGCATGACCAACGCGCCCTACCTGCTGCCGAAAATGCGGGGCGGCGCGCGCATCGGTCATGGTCAGGTGATCGACCACATGTTCCTTGACGGGCTGGAAGACGCCTATGACAAGGGCCGCCTGATGGGAACCTTTGCCGAAGATTGCGCCGAGGCGTATCAGTTCACCCGCGAAGCGCAGGATGAATATGCCTTGAAATCCTTGTCTAACGCACTGTCCGCGCAAGAAAGCGGTGCTTTCGACGGCGAGATCGCCCCCGTCACAGTGCGCACGCGAAAGGGTGAGGTTGTACAGACCGTCGACGAGCAACCCAAATCCGCCCGTCCCGAGAAAATTCCGACACTGAAACCGGCTTTCCGCAAGGACGGGACAGTGACCGCCGCCAATTCCTCGTCAATTTCCGACGGCGCGGCGGCGCTTGTTCTGGCATCGGCTGAGGTGGCAGAAGCGCGAGGACTGACAGTTCGGGCCCGGATTCTGGGACATGCCAGCCATGCTCAAGCGCCCGGACTTTTCACGACTGCACCGGTTCCGGCGGCGCAAAAGCTTCTGTCCCGCATCGGTTGGAACAAGGATGATGTCGACCTGTGGGAGGTCAACGAAGCCTTCGCAGTTGTGCCGATGGCTTTCATGCACGAAATGGGATTGCCGCGCGACAGGGTAAACGTAAATGGCGGGGCCTGCGCCTTGGGCCATCCTATTGGCGCATCTGGCGCCCGTATTCTGGTCACTTTGTTGAACGCGCTCGAGAAACGAAATCTCAAGCGGGGGGTTGCTGCAATCTGTATCGGCGGCGGTGAAGGAACAGCTATCGCGATCGAACGCATTTGACCCTTCATCTTTTTCGAAATACTCCGGGGGTTCGGGGGCGGCGCCCCCGAGTTTTCCAAGGGGTTCGGGACCTATGACCGTCGATTACAGCGCGCTGGCAAGTACAATTGCAGCATTGACCGAAGGCGAAACCGATCAGGTTGCCCTGATGGCTACCGTTGCTTGCGAGGTCCACTATTCCGACGACCGTTTCGACTGGACCGGGTTTTACCGGGTGACAGAACCGGGCTTGCTTAAAATTGGCCCGTATCAGGGTGGCCATGGCTGCCTCGTCATCCCGTTCGAACGCGGCGTCTGCGGGGCGGCAGCGCGCACCGGCGAAGTGCAACTGGTGCCGGATGTGGATGCGTTTCCGGGTCACATCGCCTGCGCCTCGTCCACCCGATCCGAATTGGTTCTGCCGGTCCGGAACGCATCGGGCGAACTGATTGCAGTTTTCGACATCGACAGCAATCAACCCGACGCGTTCTCAACCGAAGATGCGGATAACCTGTCCGCGATCCTGTCAAAGACCTTCGCACAGGCCTGATTGATTTTCGGTCTGTACAAGGTGCGCCTACCGGTTTCCTCTTTTCGATTTCGCTCGGGGTTTGATAAAACAGGAAAGCCCGAACCGTATTGGATTAACCATGGTCCCAGGCCATTTCCGAACTCCGCGCCTCTCGGTTCGCAACTGGAAGGTTGAACTCGCCGATCCGCGATTGCGGGTTCGGCTTGAAGATGATCTTGTCACGCTTCTGACCCCTGAGGTCCTGAAACACCTGCCGCCCCCGATGCAGTTGCAGGGCCGGGAGATTTCGAACTGGATTGATGAAAGACGTGCTGAAAGCGATATTCTGCTTGCGCGCCAAAGCCGCGGTAACCACCTGATCGGCCTCATGGTGTTGGCCATGAGTTCTGACACCGAGGCAATTCCAAGCCTTCACATCGGCTATTTGATTGCTCAAACCGCTTGGGGGAATGGTTACGCCCCCGAGTTGCTGCAAGGCTTGCAGGACGCATTGACGCCTGGGCCTGCCGTGCGTCTCATTGCCGGGGTCGGGCGTGACAATCCAGGTTCAGCCCGCGTTCTGGAAAAAACAGGCTTTACGCTTTGGCCGGAGCGCGCCTCGGACACCGCCGATATTTATGTTTACCATATTAGCTGAGTGCCCGAGCCGTCAGGGCATTGCCAATCCGAAATATAGATTCACGTGAAAAAATGCTTGGAAATTTCATGAAATCGAGTCATCGTGAAAAAAGAGGTGAAATTTTCACGAACGTTGGAGCTATCCTTGAACAGTCAGGCCCCGCAAAGTGCGACACTCGGTGCTGATATCCGCGCGCTGCGCAAGGCGCGAGGATTGACGCTGAGTGACATTGCGATCCGGCTGGACAGGTCTGTGGGCTGGCTCAGCCAAGTTGAGCGTGACATGTCCGAGCCGTCGATTTCGGACCTCAGGCAGATCGCGGAATGCCTTGGCGTACCCATGTCGATGTTGTTTGCGCATTCGGCGGCACCGGCGGACGAGCAGGGATATGTCGTGCGTGCCGGCTCGCGCCGCCCCATGGGGTCGGGCGAAGAAGGGTTGATCGAAGAGCTGCTCTCACCGGATCTGACCGATGATTTTGAAATGGTGCATTCCACCTTCAAACCCAACTCGCAGATGCAGACACCGGCCAATCGCCCGACTCAGGAAGTCGGATACATGATCTCGGGCAAGTTGGACCTGACAATCGGGGCGCGCGCGTTCACGGTTGGGCCAGGTGACAGTTTTCGGATCCGACACGAACCTTATCAATGGGCCAACCCTTACGACGAGCCCGCTGCGGCCATCTGGGTCATCGCCCCGCCGGTCTACTGATGTCGTTCGAAGCCTGGACCATATTCGCGTTTTTCTGGGTGGTTTTCGTAACCACGCCGGGCCCAAATGCGGTCAATTGCATCTCGAACGGGATGAGCCTTCCGTTTCCAAGGGCAATGCTAGGCGTATTGGCTATTCTCACGCAGGCCAGCGCCTTTCTGATCCTGTCTGCGCTGGGTGTGACCGCCCTGATCGCTGCATCGCCGACCGGGTTCTTTGTCGCCAAGTTGATTGGCGCGGGATTTTTAATCTGGTTGGGGATTCGCGGCTGGATGAATGCGACAAGACCCGCACCAGCCTCCGAGCGTCCGGCGCGACATGTGTATCTGCACGCGCTTGCAGTGGCCACGATCAATCCCAAAAGCGTCGCCGGATATCTGGCCGCGTTTTCGCAGTTCGTTCAGCCCGAGGTCCCAATCTGGCAGCAGATGGGGGTTATCATGCCGACCGCGCTGGTCATCACCACACTCAGCTACACCGGCTTTACGGCGCTGGGCGCCTTGATGGGCAGGGCAGCGCTGGGCGCGGTGTTCAATATCTGGGTGCGCCGGATCATGGCGGCCTGTTTTGTCATCTACGGTGTGTTGTTGGGGACCAGCACCACACCCGCAATAAGGGGGTAGTCAGATGCACAAAGGATCCTGCCTTTGCGGCTCGGTCGCGTTCACGATCGACGGAGACCTGTCGCCACCTTCGGTCTGCCATTGCGGACAGTGCCGCAGACAGTCGGGCCATGTCTGGGCTTCGACTTCGACCCATAAGGACAACCTGAGTTTCTCGGCCAGTGACACACTCAGCTGGTATTGCGCGTCTGACATCGCCCGGCGCGGATTTTGCAGCAAATGTGGCTCGTTCCTCTTCTGGCAACACAACCAGGAAGACACGATTTCGATTTCCATGGGCGCGCTGGACGCACCCACAGGTCTTTCGCTCTCGAAGCACATCTTTGTGGCTGACAAGGGCGACTATTACGACATCACGGACGATCTGCCTCAAGAGGCACAGTAACAAGGATCAAAAACGCATGAGTGATTTTCCAACAAAAGCCCGCGTGGTCATAATCGGTGGCGGTGTGGTGGGGGCTTCCTCGCTGTATCACCTTGCCAAGAAAGGCTGGACCGATTGTGTTCTGCTGGAAAAGAACGAACTGACTGCCGGGTCGACCTGGCATGCGGCAGGGAACGTTCCGACCTTTTCGACCTCATGGGCGATCATGAACATGCAGCGCTATTCGACCGAGCTGTATGCGCGTCTGGGTGAGGAAGTCGATTACCCGATGAACTACCACCAGACCGGTTCGATCCGACTGGCGCATTCGAAAGAACGTGTGCAGGAGTTCGAGCGCGCCATGGCGATGGGCCGCTATCAGGGTATCCCGATGGAAATGTGGACCCCGGAAGAGGCGAAAGAGCGCTATCCCTTCCTGGAAACGCACGATCTTGAGGGTGTTCTCTACGACCCGACGGATGGTGATATCGATCCGGCGCAGCTGACCCAGGCGCTGGCCAAGGGCGCGCGCGATATGGGGCAGAAGATCATCCGTTTCTGCCCGGCGACTGGCGTGACGCAGCATAATGACGACACCTGGACCGTGCACACGGACAAAGGCGATATAGCCTGTGACTATGTTGTGAACGCAGCCGGATACTATGCGCAGCGTGTGGGCGAATGGTTCAAGCCCTTCGGTGGCCGCACCGTTCCGGCAATGGTCATGAGCCACCAGTACCTGCTGACCGATGAAATCCCCGAGATCGATGCATGGACCAAGCAAAGCGGTGCCAAGCTGCCGTTGCTGCGTGATGTGGATGTCTCTTACTACCTGCGGCAGGAAAAGAACGGCTTCAACCTTGGTCCTTACGAGCCCAACTGCAAGGGCCACTGGATGACCGAAGACGATCCGATGCCGGATGATTTCAGCTTTCAGCTGTGGAATGACGATCTGGACCGCATCGAAGATATCGTCACCGATGCGATGGAGCGAGTGCCGCTGATGGCAACCTCGGGCGTTGGACGCGTCATCAACGGGCCGATCCCCTATGCGCCTGACGGGCTGCCGCTGATCGGCCCGATGCCCGGTGTGAAAAACGCGTTCGAGGCGCATACTTTCACCTTCGGCATCGCGCAGGGCGGTGGCGCAGGCAAGGTTCTGGCCGAGTGGGTCGTTGATGGCGCGACCGAATGGGATATGTGGGCCGTCGATCCGCGCCGCTATACCGATTACACCGATCAGGATTATTGCAACCAGAAAGGCATGGAAGTTTATGGCAACGAATATGCCATGCACTTCCCGCACCATGAATGGCCTGCCGCACGCGACAAGAAGCTGTCGCCCGTGCATGACAAGGTGATCGCGCACGGCGGTGTCATGGGGGCCTATAACGGCTGGGAACGCGCCAACTGGTTTGCACAGCCCGGTGATGACACCTCGCTCGACGCGACCCACACTTGGGGACGGTCCGGACCGTGGGAACAGCGGATCAAGGAAGAATGTGAGGCCGTGCGCGATCATTGTGGCGTGTTGGACCTGCCGGGCTTCTCGCGGTTCAAAATACAGGGGCCGGGTGCTGATGAATGGCTGCGCGGTCTGGTTGCAGGGGCATTGCCCAAGATTGGTCGGGTTGGGCTGGTTTACTTCGCAGATGACCGCGGGCGCATCCTGACCGAAATGTCGGTCACGCGCGAGGCCGAAGACCTGTTCGTTCTGGTCACTGCAGCGACCGCGCAATGGCATGACCGTGAATGGCTTGAGCGTCACATACCTGCCGATGCCGAGTTCACGCTGGAAGACTGGACAACGCGGATGAGCACGCTGATCGTTACCGGGCCTCGATCTCGGGACATTCTCAGCAAAGTTACCGAGGCCGATCTGACCTTGCCGTGGCTCAGCTTTCAGGAAAGCGAAATCAAAGGCGGATGGGTCGCTCTGCTGCGTGTCTCATTCGCTGGTGAGCTGGGCTGGGAAGTTCACGCTGAAAATGCGGATATGCCTGCGATCTACGACGCGATCATCGATGCCGGTGCCAAGCCGTTCGGGATGTATTCGCTGAACTCGCTGCGGATCGAAAAGGGGTACCGCGCCTGGAAGGGCGATCTGTCGACCGACTATTCCCTGCTTGAAGGCGGGTTGGAGCGTTTCGTCAAGCTGGACAAACCGCAGGACTTCCCGGGCAAGGCCGCAATCCTGAACGAAAAGCAGCAAGGCGTGAAAAAGTCCTTCGTCACCCTGACTGTTGATGCGGGCGATTGCGACGCGCCGTATATGTCCTGCATCTGGCATGGCGATGAGATCGTGGGCGAAACCACATCCGGCGCATGGGGCTACCGTGTTGGTAAATCCATCGCGCTGGGCATGATCCGAGCCGAGCTTGCCAATCCGGGAACTGAGCTTGAGGTCGAAATCTACGGCCAGAAATGCCGCGCCGTGGTAGAGCTGGACCAGCCGCTCTGGGACCCCGAGAACGAGCGGTTGCGCGCGTGACGCTTCCGGCGACCATGTCTGGCGTCTATCTGACCGGCCATGGCGGGCCAGAGGCGCTGGAATGGCGCGACGATATCCCTGTCCCGGCCCCTGGGCCGGGGCAGGTGCTTGTTCGGGTCGCTGCAGCAGGCGTGAATAACACGGACATCAACACGCGGGTCGGCTGGTATTCATCGGATGTCACCGGTGCGACGGATGCCGTCGATCAGGATATTGAAGCCGGCGGATGGGGTGGCGCACTGAACTTTCCCCGCATTCAGGGGGGCGATCTGTGCGGGATCGTTGAAAAGGTTGGGCCAAACTCGGGGTTCAAAAAGGGCCAGCGCGTGACTTGCCCGATCAACCTGCCGCGTCCGCGCCCCGGCAGCCCTCAGGGCTTTATTGCGCTCGGGTCTGAGATTGATGGCGCTTTTGCCCAATACTGTCTGGTTGAAGCAAATGACCTTTATGACGTAAGTGCATCGCCCCTGTCAGACGTGGAAATTGCGGCCATTCCATGTGCCTTTGGTACTGCCGAAAACCTGCTGACGCGCGCGGGCGTGACGGCAGGGCAAAAGGTTCTGATCACCGGCGCGTCAGGCGGCGTTGGTCTGGCGGCGGTGCAGCTTGCTGCGCTGCGCGGAGCGTCGGTTTGGGGTGTGACGGCGGCAGCGAAGGCAGAGGTCGTCAAATCCCAAGGCGCGTTGGGCACATTTGGCCGGGATGAGCTGCCGCCGCAGGATATGTTCGACGCGGTTATAGATGTGGTGGGCGGGCCCGCATGGGCATCGCTGATCCTTGCCCTGAAACCCGGCGGGCACTACGCCGTTTCGGGGGCAATTGCCGGCCCGATTGTCGAGGCTGATCTGCGAGACATCTATTTGCGCGATATCACCATCCACGGCTGCACGCATCAGGCGCCCGAAGTCTTTTGCCGCCTTGTGGAGTTGATGAATACCGGACGGATCAAACCACTGGTTTCCCGAACCTACCCGTTGAAGGATATCGCCCGCGCACAGGCTGATTTTCAGGCAAAGACCCTTCCGGGTAAACTCGTGCTGCTGCCTTAAGGAGCAAGGACATGACAAAGATCACTCTGTTGGACGGTTCAATCGGACAGGAACTGGTCAAACGCAGCGGAGACCGGGCGACGCCGCTATGGTCCACACGTGTGATGATCGACCACCCTGATCTGGTCGGCGCGGTGCATGGCGACTACTTCCGCAGTGGTGCCACGGTTGCCACCACCAATACCTACGCCGTCCACCGCTCACGCCTGGTGCGGGTGGGGATGGAGGACCAGATGCCCGCCCTTATCGACACTGCCCTGACGCAGGCCGAACGTGCCTGTACTTCGACCGGGGGGCGGATTGCCGGGTCTCTGGGGCCGCTTCTGGCTTCTTACCGACCCGACCTGAATCCCGACCCGGCAGATGCGGCGGAAAAATTCGCTGAACTTGTGGCCTTGATGGCTGCACGCGTCGATCTGTTTCTGATCGAGACAGTATCTTCGGTGCAGGAGGCCGAGGGCGCGCTGCGTGGAACGACCGGATGTGGCAAACCAGTCTGGCTGTCATTCACGGTCAATGACGACGATGGCAGTCGCCTCAGGTCTGGCGAACAGCTCAGGGATGTCGCGCCATTGGTTGAAGAGTTTTCGCCTGACGCGCTGCTGATCAATTGTTCGCGCCCCGAAGCGATCCTGGCTGCTCTGGGTATCCTGTCCGGCATGAACAAGCCCTATGGCGCTTACGCCAACGGCTTTACACATATTTCGGATGAGTTTCTAAAGGACGCGCCGACAGTGGATGCGTTGGATCAACGCCATGATCTTGGTCCCGATGCCTATGCGGATCACGTCATGCGTTGGGTCGATCAGGGGGCTACGATTGTCGGCGGGTGCTGCGAAATTGGCCCGGACCACATCGAAGCGCTGGCCAAGCGGTTGCGTGCTGCCGGGCACGAGATCGTCTAAGGTGACAGCGATGAGGAAAGTTGCTTCTGAATCACCGCAGGCGATACAGCAACATTTCGATATTCTGGTCGCACCCGGATTTGTGCTGCTTGAACTGGCCTCATTGGTCGAGGTTCTCAGGCTGGCAAATCGTGTGTGTCCGAAGCCGCCGTTCACTTTTGCCTATCGGTCGCTCAGAGGTGGCCCGATCTCCAGCAGCAGCGACGCGGTGGTGCAAACGGAACCCGTGCAGAACCAGCCCAAGGCGAATTATCTTTTCGTGATCGGCAATTCTGACCCGGATCACCCGGACTTGTCTTTGGGGCGGGTGGTGTCGGACTATACTTTCCGCGATGCCAAGGTGTTTTTGCTGGCGGAAGCGGCCAGCCGGTATATCGACGAACAGGGTTCAGACGATTTGGCAACCCATTGGGAGAATGCCTCGTTCCTGCGGGAACGCGGGGCCCGGTTTGAAGCAAAACTGTCGATTGCAACCGAACAGGGCGCCGTTGTGACCTGTGCCGGAATGGAGGCGACAACAGATGTCGCGCTGGCAGTAATCGGTCGCCATATCTCAGGGCCTGCAAAGATGACCGTGGCGGACATCATGTTGCATGAAAACATCCGGGATTTCGCCTCGATGCAGCCATTCTCGGGGGTAAAGTTGACGGCGACCGGAGATGTGAAGCTGGATCAGTGCATCAAGCTCATGCAGGCCAATATCGAAGACCCTCTGCCGATCAATCAGATCGTCGATTCGCTACAACTGTCGAACCGTTCGCTTGAGCGTAAGTTCAAAACCTTCTTTGGCACCACGCCCAACGGATTCTATCGCGAAATGCGGCTCGCCAAGGCCAATAACCTGCTTCTGAACACCACTATGAGCGTTCGCGAAATCGGATTGGCCTGTGGTTTTCCGAACGGGTTTTCCTCTGTTTACAAAAGCTTCTTCGGGGTCACACCTTTTGTCGTTCGGCGGGAAAAGCGGGCCTCGACACATCGGTGAAAACTGCTGATCTTGTGACGTTTTTGGTGCATTTGTTGTCGATCTTCCGTGGCAGTTTACGCCAAACCTGACACAGCGGAGATTTCAGGATGGTTGATCTTCCCAGCAAGGCCCGAGTGGTCATCATCGGTGGCGGCGTCATCGGATGTTCGGTCGCCTATCATCTGACCAAGAAGGGCTGGACCGATGTTGTTCTGCTAGAACGCAAGCAACTGACCAGCGGCACCACCTGGCACGCGGCGGGCCTGATCGGGCAACTGCGCGCGTCTTCCAACATGACCAAACTGGCGCGCTATTCCGCAGAGCTCTATCTGGGCCTTGAGGAAGAGACCGGTGTCGCCACCGGCCTGCGTCAGGTCGGGTCCGTTTCGGTCGCCCTGACCAGTGAGCGGTTGGAGGAGCTTCACCGAAATGCGGCAATGGCCCGCGCCTTTGGCGTGCCGGTCGAAGAGCTTTCTCCGACCGAAGTCAAAGAGCGATATGAGCATATCAACCTCGACGGCGTGGCAGGTGGCGTTTGGTTGCCAACCGATGGCCAGGCGGATCCTGCTAATATTGCCTTGGCGTTGGCCAAGGGTGCGCGTCAACGCGGTGGGGTGATCAAGGAACGGGTGAAGGTGACCGGGATTTCCCGGCACGGACGGCGCGCGACCGGTGTCGACTGGGTCAGTGATGACGGGCAATCCCAAGGGCATATCGCCTGTGATATGGTTGTCAATTGCGCGGGAATGTGGGGGCGCGAGGTAGGCAAGATGGCCGGCGTGAATGTGCCGCTGCACGCCTGCGAACATTTCTATATCGTCTCTGAACCCATTGAAGGGTTGAGCCAGATGCCGGTTCTGCGGGTGCCAGATGAATGCGCCTACTACAAGGAAGACGCGGGCAAAATGATGTTGGGCGCATTCGAGCCCAATGCCAAACCCTGGGCCATGAACGGTATTCCCGACAACTTCGAGTTCGACCAACTGCCCGAGGATTTCGATCACTTCGAACCGATCCTCGAAGCGGCGTGCAACCGGATGCCAATGCTGTCCGAGGCGGGTATTCACACCTTCTTCAACGGCCCCGAATCCTTTACTCCCGACGACGCCTATCACCTGGGTCTGGCGCCCGAGATGGACAATTTTTGGGTCGCGGCCGGGTTCAACTCGATCGGTATCCAGTCCGCCGGTGGCGCGGGCATGTCCCTGGCCGAGTGGATGGATACCGGTGAAAAGCCCTTTGATCTGGGCGATGTTGATATCGGACGGATGCAGCCGTTTCAGGGCAATAAGAAATACCTTTATGAACGCTCAAAAGAAACGTTGGGGCTGCTCTACGCCGACCACTACCCCTATCGCCAAAAAGCTACGGCACGCGGTGTGCGCCGAACCCCGTTCCACCATCACCTGAAAGAACAGGGCGCCGTTTTTGGTGAAATCGCTGGTTGGGAACGGGCCAATTGGTACGCGAATGAAGGGCAGGAGCGCGAATACCAGTACAGCTGGAAGCGCCAGAACTGGTTCGAGAATTCCGCAGCCGAGCACAGAGCCGTGCGCGAGAATGTGGGCATGTACGACATGTCTTCCTTCGGCAAGATTCGCGTGGAAGGCCCTGATGCCGAAAAGTTCATGAACTACATCGGCGGGGGTGACTACTCAGTCCCTATCGGCAAGATCGTTTATACGCAGTTTTTGAACCGCACAGGCGGGATCGAAGCAGACGTCACCGTGACCCGCCTGACCGAAACCGGCTATCTGGTCGTGACCCCCGCAGCAACACGCTTGGCGGATCAGACATGGATGATGCGCCATGTCGGCGATTTCAGTGTGGTCATTACAGATGTCACAGCGGGTGAAGGCGTTCTCGCTGTCATGGGGCCAAACGCCCGGGCTCTGCTGGAAAAGGTCTCGCCCAACGATTTCACAAACGCGACCAACCCCTTTGGTACTGCCCAGCAGATCGAGATCGGAATGGGCCTGGCCCGTGCACATCGCGTGACCTATGTGGGTGAGCTTGGGTGGGAAATCTATATTTCCTCAGACATGGCGGGCCACGTCTTTGAGACCCTGCATGAGGTTGGTCAGGACATGGGGCTGAAGCTGTGTGGTATGCACATGATGGACAGCTGCCGGATCGAAAAGGGTTTCCGGCACTTCGGCCACGATATCACCTGTGAGGATCACGTGGTTGATGCTGGTCTTGGCTTTGCCGTCAAGGTGGACAAAGGCTGTGATTTCATCGGGCGTGAGGCGGTGATTGCACGAAAAGAAAGCGGCCCGAAAAGCCGTCTGGTACAGTTCCGTCTGACCGACCCTGAACCGCTGTTGTTCCACAACGAGCCGATCGTGCGTGATGGCGAATATGTCGGCTACCTGAGTTCCGGCAATTACGGTCATAGCCTCGGTGGTGCCGTCGGAATGGGCTATGTCCCGTGCGAAGGTGAAAAGGCCGCAGACGTTCTGGGTTCAACCTATGAGATCGATGTTTGCGGCGTGAAGGTTAAAGCCGAAGCATCGCTTAAACCGATGTATGACCCGAAATCCGAACGGGTGAAGGTCTGACAGACAGGGTAGGGGGCGCTGCCCCCGCCGCCCGTGCCGGGCGACTCCCCCGGGATATTTTGGGCCAGATGAAGTGCGGATCCCTTGCTTCACCTGGCTCTAAATATCCCGGAGCGCGAGGCAGAGCCTCGCAATTTTAGGGGCAACAGCTGCGGTCAGCAAACTTATCACAAATCGTTATGTGACACTTCACTGTTTTCAGAGTTTTCAATCCGTTCAGTTCTGCCGTAAACGGAACCGGTATAAACCGGAGAGCCTTCGTGACACCCACGCCATTACCACCTCAGAATGTGGATACTCCCAAAGGTTTGGCTTTGGCTGTCACAGCGTACGTCATGTGGGGATTCCTGCCGCTTTATATGAAGGCGATGGATCACATTGGACCTGTCGAGGTGGTGGCGCATCGGGTTATCTGGTCTGTTCCGGTTGCAGGTTTGCTGCTGGTCGCGCTGGGGCGCACCCGGGACTTGAAAGCTGCACTGGGCAATCCCCGGATGCTGGCCATGGCGGCTTTGACGGCGGCGCTGATTTCCGTGAACTGGGCGATCTATGTTTGGGCGATCTCGACGGGGCACGCGCTGGACGCGGCGTTGGGGTATTACATCAACCCGCTGTTCAGTATCGCGTTAGGCGCGATTTTGCTGCGTGAGCCCCTGACGCGGACCCAGCTGTTCGCGGTGGGGCTTGCCGCGCTGGGCGTTCTTGTGCTTGTGCTTGAGGCTGGGCGACTTCCCTGGGCGGCGCTGGGTTTGATGGTCAGTTGGGGTTTCTATGCATTCTTTAAGAGATCCCTTCCAATTGGTCCCAACCAGGGTTTTCTGCTTGAGGTCCTGATCCTTTTGATCCCGGCCCTGGCCTATGTCACCTGGCTGGGTGTGCAAGGCACAGGCCATTTCGGCGCAGCGATGTCCGATACCGCATTGTTGTCCTGCGCCGGTATCGTCACGGCGGTGCCATTGCTGGTCTATGCGAACGGAGCCAAGCTGGTGCGCCTGTCGACCATGGGCATCCTACAATACATTGCGCCGACTATGATTTTCATTACAGCCATCACTCTGTTCGGTGAGAAGATCGACACCGGACGCATGATCGCATTCCCCCTGATCTGGGTGGCTTTGGTCATTTACTCGATCCCATTGATCCGGCAGGCGCGGGCTCAGGCCTGAAGCAACAGGCGTGATGCAGCATCTGCCCACAGCGCATAGGCCCGGGGGCTTGGGTGATAGCCGTCCGGTGCCGCCAGGGCCGGGTCGTCGGGCAGATCAAGCCTCAGGTGCAGCACATGGGGATGGACGGACACAACCTGTTGCAACGCATTATCCAGCCGCGCAGCCTGACGGCCAAGCACCCAGGCCAATGGGTGTGGCAGGGCCGGAAACCTGTTCATTTGCGGAACGCCGGTGATGACTATTCGCCGCGCCCCCAGTTCGTTTGACAGGATGTTGATAAGCTGCGCCTGGCGATCCGCAAATGTGCGGCAAGAGACGGCGCGGGTGACGTCATTCACCCCCAAAGCCGTGACCACCGCATCGAATTCGCCCTTTATGCCCCTCAGGCGGTCAATCGTATCCAGCGTCGTGTACCCTGTGGTGGCCTCAAGTTGCCACTCAACCGTGTGATTTCTGGCCAGCCGGTCCACAAGCTGTCCCGACAAGGCCTGCGCCTGAGTTCCCGCGCCCACTCCGGCCGCCGAGCTATCGCCGGTGATCAGCAAACGAAGGCGGGGGCCACGCCCTGTTCGGCCCTCTCGCGGGCCAGTTGGCTCTGGCAAAAGCCGGGCGTTGCGGCGCACCAAAAGCGCTTGCGTGGCCAGAACGGGCAGCAAGGGCACACGTAGTACCTGGTCGGGTGCTATCAGGGCGCGCATCATCAAGTCACGTCAGGGCGTTTTTGAATTCCAGAAAACGAGCGTCAGTCATCACGCGCGCCATCATCGCCTCGCGTAAAGCGCCGACTGTTTTGTAGGGGCGCATGGCGACTTCGAAGATTTGGATCAAACCGGCCTCGTTCAGTGTAATGAGGTCAACGCCAATGCCGTCCAAATCTCCAATCTTGCATTGAAATTCCAGCGCCCAATCGTTGCCGGCGCCCATGACCCGGCGATACCGGAAGTCGGAAAAGACCTGCCCGACATGGCCAAGTACGGCAGCCACAGGTGCGCGCCCGGTCCACGTACTGTAATAGGTTGGTGGCAGGAACTGCACATCTTCGGCCAGCAGATCGTGAATCAGCGCCTCATCGCCCTTGGCGACAACCTCTTGTAGTCGTTCAATTGTCGGGTGCATGTCCTGTCCTCCTGCGCAGAAGTTCACCGAACATGGCCGGGCGCGCAAGGACGACGTTGCGGGAAGGTGCGCGCTGAGATAGGCAGGCCCGCATGAGCGAACCCTATGCCCCCCCGCAAACCGCGCTGGACGTGCTGCACGAAGATGCGCAGCTGATTGTGGTGAACAAACCGTCGGGTCTGCTTTCCGTACCGGGGCGGGGCGAGCATCTGGCTGATTGCCTTCTGACACGCGTGCAGGCGGCTTTCCCTCAGGCGTTGCTTGTGCATCGACTGGACCGGGACACATCAGGTGTCATGGTTTTTGCCCAAACACCCCATGCGCAACGGCATCTGAGTATGCAGTTCGAAAAGCGGCAGACCCGGAAAACCTATATTGCCCGTGTCTGGGGGCGGATGGAGCCAAAGACCGGCACGGTTGACCTGCCGTTGATCGTGGACTGGCCCAACCGACCCAGACAAATGGTGTGTCATGATACGGGCAAACCTGCGGTCACCGATTGGCGCGTTGTGAAACATGAGGGCGAGACCTCTCGCGTGCGCCTGTTTCCCAAAACCGGGCGGTCTCATCAGCTGCGCGTTCATATGCAGGCATTGGGTCACCCGATCCTGGGCGATCCGTTCTATGCAACAGGTGCGGCGAGGGAGTTTCCCAGATTGATGCTGCATTCCGAAGAATTGCGCCTGAAGCATCCCGAGGGCGGGCATTCGATGAAGTTTCGCGCCCTGCCCGATTTCTGATCTCAGGCAATTCTGGCCCACAGCATCTTCAGGTTGCCCAGCGAAATGCGTCTTGTTCGTTTCGTCGAAACCGATTGGCGGCGATGGCGCTCCTGCGCGATCTCACGTTCAATCTCGAAGGCACGCAGTGTGTGGTCCTGTGACCATTGGCCAAGTTTCAGTGTCATCATGACGTGGTTGTCGAGGTGCGGCATTTCTTGGCTCCTTGTGTGATATCCCCCCATAATCGCGCGTCACCGCTGACAGCATGTTGTCAGTGGGGTGTGCTAGGGTGTCAGCAGAGTGTCAGGAGAATGCGATGCGCCGTTCGACCCGTTTGTTTGAAATCATCCAGATCTTGCGGGCCGCAAGTGCGCCGGTCACGGCAGAAGCACTGGCCACCCGGCTAGAGGTGTCCAGCCGCACTGTCTATCGTGACATTGCCGAATTGCAGGCCCAGCGAACACCTATCGAAGGTGAGGCCGGTGTCGGTTACATGATGCGGCGCGGTTACGATCTGCCGCCTCTGAATTTCGACGCGGAAGAGGTTGAAGCCCTGTGGGTTGGCCTGTCTCTTCTGGCGCGCACCGGCGACAGCCACCTGCAGCGCGCCGCCAGTCGGATCTGTCAGAAGATCGATGCGCTGCATAGCCCGACTGATTGGTTGCAGGTTTCACCCTGGGGGGCTCCGGCGGATGATCCCGAGAAGGGGTGTGTTTCTGTTTCGCATTACCGCGAAGCTATTCGGGCAGAACGGAAAATCCGCATCACTTACGTAGATGGTGAAGGCGAACAAACCATCCGCGTGGTGCGCCCACTGGCGCTGATCTATCACGTCGAATGTTCGTTGCTGGCAGGGTGGTGCGAGATGCGAAACGGCTTTCGCCATTTCAGAACCGATCGCATCTGGTCCAGTGAATACACTGACGAAGGATTTCTGGGGCAGGGTAAATCTTTGCGCGATCTCTGGCAGGAGCAACAGCACGCGGGCACCTTTGCGGAACCGGTATGAGTGGCCTTTGGCGGGTATTCGCCTATTTCACCGCATTGTTGCTTGAGCCTGTGAGCAAGCGCAGTGATATACTGGGTGAAATGGATCAAGCCCGAAGAACGGGTACCGGAGCAGAAGGTGATATCATGACGATTTCAAAGTTTTTCCTGGCGACAGGCTTGTGTTCAATCATGGCCGTGACGGCCTGTACCGATCCGGGCACCCTGACCGTGCAGAACGACCCCAATAAAAATACCAAGCAGGGTGCGGTTCTGGGGGGGCTTATCGGTGCGGGTGTCGGCGCGATCGCCAATAATTCGAACCCGGGTCTTGGGGCGCTGGCTGGTGCCGCCATTGGTGCCACAGGTGGCGGTCTGATCGGCAACCAGTTGGACAAGCAGGCTGCGGAATTGCGTCAGCAACTGGCAAATGACGGGATTACTATCGTCAATGCGGGTGACCGGCTGATCGTGACTGTTCCGAATGACATTACGTTTGACACGGACAGCTCGACCGTGCGCCCGGCGCTGCGGGCGGATCTGGTGAAAGTGGGCCAAAACCTTGTCAACTATCCCAACTCGAACGTGCAGATCATCGGTCATACCGACAGCGATGGTGACGCGTCTTATAATCAGGGATTGTCCGAGCGTCGCGCAAACGCGGTCGCGGATATCCTGCAGGCCAATGGTGTCAGCTACAGCCGTATCAGAACCTACGGTCAGGGTGAAAACAACCCGGTCGCGTCCAACCTGACGCCGCAAGGGAAAGCGCAAAACCGTCGGGTTGAGATTGTCGTAGTCCCCAGCGGAAACGCGTGATCCTGAAACGCAGGACCGGTCTGGCCCGGCCCCTGTTGCGCAATGACTGTGCGTCAATGGGGGTTTGGTCAGGGTCAATCTCGGTCTAACTATTGGGAAACACTGAAACGGAGTTGTCCCTGATGTCTCAACCGACCCTGCTTGGCCTGTCCGGCTCCCTGCGCAAGGGCGCGACGAACCGCAAATTGCTGCGCGAAGCGGCCCGGTTGTTCGACCCTGTCAGCTATACCGAAGCCGACCTGAACCTGCCGCTTTATGATGGCGATCTGGAGGATGCCGAAGGGATACCGGCACCTGTTCAGATGCTGGCCGACCAGATCGGGCAGGCAGATGCGGTGATCATCTCGACGCCCGAGTACAACAAAGGGCCTTCGGGTGTTCTGAAAAACGCTCTGGACTGGGTCAGCCGGACGAAAGGCAATCCATGGGCGAGCAAGCCGGTTGCTGTAATGTCGGCTGCGGGTGGCCGCGCCGGCGGGGAAAGGGCACAGATGATCCTGCGCGCCTGCATGGTGCCCTTTCAGCCCCGTATCTTGCAGGGTCCGGAAATTCACCTTGCTAACAGCTCGAATGAGTTCGACGATCAGGGTAGGTTGTTGTCCGAGCGATACGAAAACTCGCTGCACATGCTGATGCAGAAACTCAGGGCCGAGGCCGGTTTCTAAGCTTGGACTGCCCATATGTTGGAACAGCGTCAAAGCGATATCCTTGATCCGGCCCGTGCCGCATCGCTTCAGGTTGCGTTGGGCTCTGAGCCAACAATTGCCAAAGGCTCAGCTCTGCCGCCATTCTTCCATCAGCTCTATTTCTGGGCGCCGCAACCGCCTGCTGCGCTGGGGCGGGATGGGCATCCCAAGGTGGGTGGCCTGATCCCGGATATGGGATTGCCCCGCAGAATGTGGGCCGGTGGGCAATTGGAATTTCATGCACCACTGATCGCGGGTATCCCTGCTGACAGGACATCGGTTCTTGATAACCAAAGCACAAAAGAGGGGCGGTCCGGCCCGTTGGGTTTTGTCACTTTGCGCCACGAGATACGGCAAAGTGGCCAACTTTGTCTGACCGAATGGCAGGATCTTGTTTATCGTGAAGACCCCACGCCGGGTGTGACGGCTCAAACGCCGCCCCAGTCGCGCACGGATGAAACGGATGTCCGCGCGGTTGCGTTCGATACCACCCTGCTGTTTCGCTACTCGGCGCTGACCTTCAACGGCCATCGCATTCACTATGATCTGGACTATGCGCGTGATGTGGAAGGATATGAAGGGCTGGTTGTGCACGGGCCACTTCTGGCGCAGCTTCTGATGCTGTTTGCAGTTGATCTTGGCGGACCGCTCAAATCGTTTTCTTTCCGTGCGACCTCGCCGTTGATGCATTTCGAGACTGCCCAGCTGTGCCGGAACGGTCAGGACATGTGGGTGCGCGGCCCGGACGGGTGGGAATGCATGAAGGCTGTGGCCCTATCACAGTGAGGCTTCGGGGCGGAAGTCATCGGGGATCGAATCCCGATCCTCCAGCATCAGATCGGCCATGACTTCTGCCACTTTCGGAGCCATGCCAAATCCGATCTTGAAGCCGCCATTGGCGATGAATTGACCCTGGTGCAACGGATGCAGGCCCAACATCGGGGCGCGACTTTTGCTGCGAGGACGCACCCCAGCCCAACGTTCGATCACCTCGGCCCCGTGCAAAAGCGGCAGCGCGCGCGTGGCGCGGTCTATGACATCGTCCAAAGCACTGTCTGTGCTGGTCGGGTCGTCATAATCCCGTTCAGACGTTGATCCGATTGCCAGCGTTCCGTCCGCATGTGGCACGATATGGACCGCATCTGCGAATAGCTGTGGCATCTCTCCTGCATCAAAGCGCAACAGGGCGGCCTGACCTTTGACACCGTTTCCGACGGTTTTTCCGTACGCGTCGTTCAGTTCCAGTAATCCTGCTAGGCCCGTGGCGTGGACAACCTGTCCTTTATCATCGGCGTTACTGACAACGTGAACGCCCATCACCTCAAGGGCTGCAACCAACGCAGCGCAGGCCCGCCGGGGATGCATGCGCGCTGTCAGTGTATCGCGGATGACAAAGCCGGTGGGGCTGGGCGGGCACCACGATCCGGCCTGCGATGTTTTGATCACCCGCCACTCTGCCAGCCCCTGCCAAAGTTGATCGGCTGAACCTTCGCGTTGCCGGGCCAGATCAAGGCTGCGGGTGTCAGGAATGGGTTGAAGACGGCCCAGACGGCCATAGCCGGGGGAAACGCCGCCGGTACCCTCGACCTGCTGCCAAAAGGGTTCAGCCATGATCAGGCTGTCGAACTGAAAAGCTTTCTTGGCGTTCCAGTTTTCGGGCACATGCGGGGCCAAGGCCCCCACCAGACCGCCACTGGACCCGGAGCCCGGCCCAAAAGGGTCGACAACCTGTACCTTCGCGCCCCGCCGGGCGCAGGTCCAGGCGATGGACAGGCCGAAAATTCCTGCCCCGCGAACCGTCACATCGACCATTGCCAATTCCCTTTTCCTTGTTCAGTGTCGCGCCGCTTAGCTACAGGATTCCCCGATGGCAGACCAGCACGCCGAATTAACGTGGACCGAGGATCAGATACCGGTCTCGGACCGTTTCGACGATCCCTATTACTCGTTGCAGAACGGGCTGGAAGAGACGCGCCATGTGTTTCTGGCAGGCAATGATCTGCCAGAACGCTTTGCGCCGGGGTTTCATATTGCCGAGTTGGGCTTTGGCACCGGTCTGAACCTGCTGACGGTTTGGTCTGAATGGGAGAAATCCGGCCAAACAGGCCCGCTTCGGTTCACCAGTTTCGAAGCCTTTCCCATGGCCACGGATGATATGCGTCACGCGCTTGAGGCCTTCCCCGAGTTACACCCGTGGAGCAGCCGGTTTCTAGCCCATTGGACAGGTCACGCCTGCAATCTTGAAACCCTTCAATGCGAAGTGATCATCGGCGATGCGCGCAACAGCCTGCCGCAATGGGCAGGCATGGCCAACGCCTGGTTCCTTGACGGGTTCTCTCCGGCTAAGAACCCTGAATTGTGGGGGGCAGAGCTGATGCAGCAAGTGGCGGCGCATACTGCCACCGATGGCACGGCAGCCACATATACGGCCGCCGGGTTTGTTCGCCGCGGGCTTCAGGATGCCGGTTTCACCGTCACCCGTACATCCGGCTATGGCCGCAAGCGGCACATGACGCGGGCGCTCAAGGCATGACGCAGAAAAACAATGCAGGTGCGGGTATCGCCCTGATGGTGGGCGCGACGATTGTCTTTGCCTTGCAGGACGGTATCTCACGCCATTTGGCCGGAACCTATAACACCTACATGGTGGTGATGATCCGCTATTGGTTCTTTGCGGCCTTTGTCATTGCATTGGCGGCGCGATCTTCCGGCGGGTTAAGGGCGGCCATGCAGACGAACCAGATGGGGCTTCAGATACTGCGGGGCCTGCTGCTGGCCACCGAGATCTGCGTCGCCGTGTTCGGTTTCACAGTGCTCGGTCTGATCGACAGTATGGCCGTTTTCATAAGCTATCCCCTGCTTGTCGCCGCGCTGAGCGGTCCGGTTCTGGGTGAAAAGGTTGGATGGCGGCGCTGGGTTGCGATCGGTGTCGGTTGCATTGGTGTTCTGATCATTCTGCAGCCGGGCGTTGGTGTTTTTGATCCTTGGGCCGTCATACCGCTGATCTCGGCGTTTTTGTTTGCGATTTACGGCCTGCTGACGCGCTACGTCGCACGTCAGGACAGCACGGCCACCAGCTTTTTCTGGACCGGCGTTGTTGGTGCCATCGCCATGACCCTTTTTGGAATGTGGTTCTGGGAGCCAATGGCCCGCAGCGACTGGCTGTGGATGGCGTTGCTGTGCGTCAGCGGGGCAACGGGGCACTGGCTGCTGATCAAATGTTATGAGATGGCCGAAGCCAGCGCCGTCCAACCCTTCGCCTATTTCCACCTTGTCTGGAGCGCGATTCTGGGGATTTCGATCTTTGGTGAAAAACTGCGCCCCGAAGTTGTCACGGGCGCAGCGATTGTTGTGGCCGCAGGTCTGTTTACCTTATGGCGCGAACGCCGCCAGCGATGATCCGATCAGTTCCTGCGAAAACGGAACCGGCAGGGCGGGCTGCCCCAGACGGGCGCGGTAGACCGGCAGGCTTTCGGTCACGCGCATCACATAATTGCGCGTTTCATTGAACGGAATGGTCTCAATCCAGTCTACGATATCCACCTCACCGGTGCGCGGATCACCATAGCGTTCCATCCACGAGATCGGGCGCTTTGGACCGGCATTGTATCCAGCCGCCATCATGACGACATTCCCGTTGAACTCGGTTGCAAGGCCCGAAAGATAGTTGGCGCCAAGCTTGGCATTGTATTGCCAGTCCGACGTCAACCGACCGGTCTGATGGCCGCTGAGTATCCCCAGTTCTCCAGCCACCAGCTTGGCTGTTGCAGGCATCACTTGCATCAGGCCGCGCGCCCCCGCGCCGCTGACGACAACCGGATCAAATTCGCTTTCGCGCCGCGCGATGGCCAGCGTCATTTCCTTGGCCATTGGCAGGCGCATGTCGGCCACCGGATGAACCGGGTAATAGGCCGCAGGCAAAACGGTGCCGGTGGTCGCTGCCCGCTTGGCGATCATCACGGCCAGATGTGGCTGTTTCAGCTCAATCGCAAGGTCGCCCAACTGATTGGCCTGCACAGGGTCAAGACCTTCGACAAGATGGGTCAGGAACCTCTCGGACAAGTTGTCTTCGCCGGCCTTGAGCAACAGCAGCCCGGCTTCCAGAACGCTGGAATCGGCGAAATCTGCCTGACGCCAATGCGGGGCGCGACGCGGATTGGCCAGTTCCTTGTCAAATGGTCGTCCGATCCGTTCCGCCGCCAGAAGACCATAAAAAGAGGTCTGATGGTCCGCGCCCATGGCGTAGGCCTCATAGGCTTTGTCTGCGTCCCCAAGCTCGGCGTAAGCCCGCCCCAGCCAATAGCCGCCGCGCCCTTTCGAGATTGGCGATTGCACGGCATCCGAAAAATTCTGGAAGTGTCGCACGGCTGTGGCGGGGTCATTCAGTTTGCGCAGGGCCAAAAACCCGGCCAGCCACTCCAGATCCGCATAGGAATATCCCATTTCCGGGGTCATATGGTGCTTGGCCGCTACGTCATAAGCACGCGCCGCCCGCCCCGATCGCATCTCGAGCCGGGCCAGACGGCGACGACCCTCGGCCCATTTGTCAGGCTCGCCCAGGGCTTCCGGTCCGCTTGACCGTGCCAGCATCAGGTCGACGGCGCTGTCATCCAGTTCTTTCTTGTCCCGCCAGACAAAACGGTCGAATGCCAGCCCCGGCGTATCTGCCAGCGACTTCGGCACCGCCGCCACCTTGCCGTCAACGCCTGGCTGGCGTTTCTGCAATGCGATCCGCGCTTCGGCCAACTTGCGCTCGTCGGTGCTGACTAAGGGCAGCATCTGTTCTGCGCTGACCAAATGGCCATCCCACAGCATCCGGTCCAGCCGCGCGGCATGGTGCGGCTTCAGCAGTTTGGCAAAATTCTCCAGATAGTCCTTTTGCAACCCCGACCCCATCGGCATGGTACGCCAGGCTGTCACGATATCGGCTTCCGCCTCGCCAATGCGCCCTTTGGCCTTAAGGGCCACCGCATAGTTCAGCGCGCCTTCAGCAGTCTGAGGGGGCAAGCCAGCGTAAAACTTCAGAACTCTGTCGGGATCGGCCCCGGTAAAGACCGGCTCGCTCTTGCGGCGCAGCCAGTCCAGCCCGGGCCAGTCCGGGCGGCGTTCGAGAAACACCAGCACATCGCCCGAGCTGCCAAATCCCTCACGTAACCAGTGCCAGACGATGACATCGCGCGAGACCGAGCCGCGCTGGCCCGATACGCGCAGCGCCGCATTCCAGTCGCCCTTGCGCATTTCATACAGCCCGGAGCGCAAATCATCGGCCGCATCCGCGCGTGCGGCTTGCGGTGTCGTCACTGCGTATAGAATCAAACCGGTCAACAGTGCCAGAAAGCGTGTCATCCCTTGCATTTCCCAACCAACCGAGGATAGAGCCTGTGAGGATAAACCCTGCGCCGGCGGGATCAACTCACAAAGCTGGAAACGTGAGTGACCAGGGCGCAAAAACCGCAATATGCACCTTAAGGAGCGTGTCATGTTCAAAGGCTCGATGCCAGCCCTCGTCACTCCGTTCAACAACGGCGAGTTGGACCTGAAGACGCTTAAACATCTGGTTGAATGGCAGATCTCCGAAGGCTCGACCGGGCTGGTGCCTGTTGGAACCACCGGCGAAAGCCCGACGCTCAGCCACGACGAACACGAAACGGTCATCGAAGAAGTGGTCAAAACGGCTGCTGGCCGTGTTCCGGTTATTGCCGGTGCCGGGTCGAACAACACGGTCGAAGCCGTCCGGTTCGTTCAGTTCGCCGAAAAAGTTGGTGCCGATGCGGCGCTGGTTGTCACGCCTTACTACAACAAACCGACTCAACGCGGCCTGATCGCGCATTTCCAAGCCCTGCACGAGGCTGCGGATATTCCGATCATCATCTACAACATTCCCGGGCGATCGGTCATCGACATGACCCCGGCCACCATGGGCGAACTGGCCCGGTTGCCGCGTATTGTCGGTGTCAAGGATGCGACGGGCGATCTGGCGCGCGTCAGCCAGCAGCGCGCGATCTGTGGCAAGGACTTCTGCCAGCTATCCGGTGAAGACGCCACTGCACTGGGTTTTAACGCCCATGGCGGTGTCGGATGCATTTCAGTCACCGCAAACGTGGCTCCCAGGCTATGCGCCGAATTCCAGCAGGCCACATTGTCGGGCGATTATGCAAAGGCACTGGAATACCAGGACAAGCTGATGCCGCTGCACGAAGCGATCTTTATAGAACCCGGGTTGGTCGGCGCCAAATACGCGCTCAGCAAACTGGGTCTCTGCAGCACCGAAATCCGCTCACCTCTGACTGAGCTGGAAGACAACACAAAAGCCGCGATTGATGCGGCAATGGCACACGCGGGCCTCATCTAACCCGGCCTTCAGAAACCGGAAAAGGCGGCCTCGACTACCGAGTTCCGCCTTTTTGGTTTTCAGGATCCAAACTTCATCTGGCCAAAAATATCCCGGGGGAGCTGCGGCTTGCCGCGGCGGGGGCAGAGCCCCCTCAGCGTTTGCCGTAATAAAGCCCTACGACATGTTCAGCCTGCGCAAAGAACAACCAGCGCGAGGTCGCGATGCCTGCCAGATGCGATGCCACTGCCAGCAGGGCCAGGAAATGGTTGAATGGCAGGACCAGAAACAGAACCGGCAGGACAAAGGCCAATACAAACGAGATCACCCTTAGCTTATCGGCATGTTTGCGCCCGACCACATGAACAAACTCACGCAGCAGATAGTTGGTACCGGTATGCGGTGGCTCGAACGCTCTGACGGTACCCCGGTTACCCAAACCTGTGGCTGTGCCCAGATTCGTTCCGGATGCTTCCAGCGCTTTGTCGCCTTTCTTCCAATACAGGATTTGAACCAACGCGGCGATCAGCAGAAGCGGAATGGCAACCCGTGTCTGGCCAGCCAGCAACGCACCACCTGCCAGGCTGAAGCTCAGGAACATGGCGGGGGTCAGGTTCATATTCCAGCGCGGGATGGTCTTGAGTTGCGTGTAGATCATCGAAGTCGTGAACACGGTCGCCAGTGACATCAACGCTCCGATCCAACCCAGCAGGCTCCATTGCCGATCCAGAAACACCACGCCAATCGCGTAAAGCCCCATGACGACCAGGGCGAGCACGGCACACCAGCCCTCACGGCTGAGCCAGCTCGTTTTCCATTGAGTAAAAGCCTTCCAGGCCCGTTCCGGGTGGCCGAGATGGAAGGTCGAGGCCATCAGCCCTCCGACGGCCAGACCGTAAGCAATGGCGAAGAACACAAAGGCCACCCAACCCGAGACAGCCGGAAGGCCAAGACCAAGAAAGAAGAGCAGGCCGAAGCCCAGACCGGACAGGGTGGTAAAGAGGATGACGGAGGGTGCAGGATGCATCAGAGTTTCTCCAACGTCTTGTCGAGCCAGCCGAGGAAGCCCTTGGGCTCTTCAGCGACAGGTGCCAACAGGGGGGCCAGGATGTCGATCTGATCTTCCACCGTGTCTTTCGGGCGCGGCGGCAGATATTTATTGACGGGTTTGGTGCCCATTTCGGGCATCAGGTCCATTCCGCCGCGGTCCGCAACAAGCTTGCTGACGTCGCTGTCCGGATCGCCCAGATCGCCAAAGTGCCGCGCGCCCGCCGGACAGGTTCGGACACAGGAGGGAATCCGGTCCACCTCGGGCAGGTTCTCATTATAGATCCGGTCGACGCAGAGTGTGCATTTCTTCATCACCCCCTCGGCCTTATCCAGTTCACGCGCGCCATAGGGGCAGGACCAGGCACACAGGCCGCACCCGATGCAGTCGCTTTCATTGACCAGCACGATGCCATCCTCGACCCGCTTGTAGCTGGCCCCGGTCGGGCAGACGGTGACGCAGGGCGCGTCTTCGCAATGCAGGCAGGATTTCGGGAAATGGATCAGTTGCGCGTGCCCTTCCGCCGGTTGCACCTCGTAGGAATGCACGCGGTTCAGGAAAGTGCCCGACGGGTTGGCACCATAGGCGTCCTGATCGGACAGTGGCGCGCCATAATTTTCCGTGTTCCAGCCCTTGCAGGAAATCACGCAGGCATGGCATCCAACGCAGGTGTCCAGGTCGATCACCAGACCAATCTTGCGCTCGGTTGAGTTTGGTAGCTGGGTCATGTCAGGATACCTGTGCTGTTGAGGACGGGTGAGGGGGCCAGCCCCCTCTTGAGCCTGCGGCTCAATTCACCCCCGGGATATTTGTGGCCAGATGAAGTGCGGATCTGGGTCATTTGCCCACCTTCCACGCCAGATTATCGGGGCCAGTTCCGACCGGTGATTTGATCGGGTCAAAATGAGGCTGGCTTTGGGCATCGGCGGGCGCGTCGGCCTTTTCGATTTTCACCTTCAGGTCAAACCATGCGGCCTGACCAGTTATGGGGTCAGAATTGGCCCAGCGTAGCCCGTCGCCTTTTGGCGGCAGCAGTTCGTGGATCAGGTGGTTCAGCAGGAAACCTTTTGTGGCCTCCGGCGCGTCCTCTTGCAGCGCCCAGGCACCTTTGCGTTTGCCGATGGCGTTCCATGTCCAGACGGTGTTGTCGTTCAGCGCGGCCATTTCCATCACAGGGACCGTAATCTCACCATGAGGGGATGTGATTTTGGCCCAATCTCCGTCGTTCAGGCCGTGCTTGCGCATCAGCCTGGTCGGAACATAAAGCGGATTTCGCCCGTGCAACTGCCGCAGCCAGGCGTTTTGCGTGCCCCAGCTGTGATACATCGCCATCGGGCGCTGGGTCAGCGCGTTGACTGTGAAGCCGTCGTTGCCGTGCTGATCGGTTTCGTACCAGATCGGAAGCGGGTCCATCGTGTCTTTGATCCGCTGGCGCAAATGATCAGGCGGCTGTCGGTCGCCATGGCCTTCGGCTGCCAGCTGAAACTTGCGCATCGGTTCGGAGTAGAGTTGGAATAGGTATGGCTGCGGGCTGTCATAGAGCCCCATGCCCACGGCCCATTCCTGATAGGCTGCATTCCACGGTTTGTAGTAATCCGCGCCTTGCGGGATATGCGCCACGTAGAAGCCGCCGTTTTCGATATAGCGGTTCAACTGATCCGGGTTGACCTCTCCGCGCCCTTCCTTGTCGGCGTTTTCACCGCGGAATCCGGCCAGCGGGCCAATACCCGGCTTGCGTTCGTGATTGACGATGTAGTCGGCGTAATCGACCCATTTTGCGCTGCCGTCTTCATGGGTGAAACCCGGAAGTTTCATGCGGTTAGCGAGATCGATCAATACTGACTGAAATCCGCGCACGTCGCGGTCCGGTTCGATCACAGGCCAGCGGATTGCGTCAGCGGCCGCATCCGCCTCGCAAATCGGGCGATCCAGCAGCGAAATACAGTCGTGGCGTTCGAGGTAGGTCGTGTCCGGAAGGATGAGGTCCGCGTAGGCCACCATCTCGGAAGAATAGGCGTCCGAATAGATGATGCGCGGGATCACGTAATCGCCGTTTTCATCTTTGTCCGTCAGCATCTCGATGACACCCTTGGTGTTCATGGTCGAGTTCCACGACATGTTGGCCATGTACATGAACAGCGTATCGATCTTATACGGGTCGCCCGCATGTGCGTTCGAGATCACCATATGCATCAGCCCGTGACTGGACATCGGGTTTTCCCAGGTGAACGCCTTGTCGATCCGCGCGGGGCTGCCATCTTCCTTCAGTGCAAGGTGTTCCGGGCCGCAGACAAACCCCAGATGCGGGCCATCCAGCGGAGAATTGGGCGTCACCTTGCAATGCGGTGTCGGGTGCGCCTCGACCGGTTTGGGGTAGGGGGGCTTGAAGCGGAAGCCGCCGGGAACCTCGACCGTGCCAAGGATGATCTGCAGCACATGCAGCGCGCGGCAGGTCTGGAAACCATTGGCATGAGCCGAAACGCCGCGCATCGAGTGCATCGCGACAGGGCGGCCAATCATCTTGGTGTGTTTCTCGCCCCGGAAATCGGTCCATTCGTGATCGAGCTCAAACGCCTCGTCAAAGGCGACACGCGCCAGTTCCGCTGCAATCGCGCGAATGCGATTGGCGGGGATACCGCATTTTTCGGCAACAGCTTCGGGCGCGTGTTCCTCGGACAGGTATTTTTCTGCCATCAAGTGAAACACAGGGCGATGAACGACACCGTCGTTTTCGTAGACCGCCGACAAATCCGGGCGAACGCCAAGCGTGTCGAAGGCCGTCAGCTTGCCTGTATTCCGGTCGATGACCAGGGGCTTTCCGTCATCGTCGCGCAGGAACAGGCCGTTTCCGGCGCCTTCGGACGCGTCCACCAAAACCGGGGCGTTGGTGTAGCGGCTGAGATAGTCGAGATCGATCTTTCCGGCTTTCATCAGCACATGGATCAATGACAGGATGAACAGTCCGTCAGTTCCCGGTGTGATGCCGACCCAATCATCAGCGACAGCGTTGTATCCGCTGCGGATAGGGTTGACGCCAATAACACGTGCACCGCGCGCCTTGATCTTGCCAATACCCATTTTGATCGGGTTGGAGTCGTGGTCTTCGGCCACGCCAAACAACATGAACAGTTTGGTGTGGTCCCAATCAGGCTGGCCGAATTCCCAGAATGCGCCGCCCATCGTATAAATGCCGCCCGCAGCCATATTGACCGAACAAAAGCCGCCATGCGCCGCATAGTTGCAGGTTCCGAAGTTTTGCGCCCAGAAGCTGGTGAAGCTCTGGCTTTGGTCCCGGCCGGTGAAAAAGGCCAGCTTTTCCGGGTTGTCTTTACGGATCGGCTCCAGCCAGCTGACAGCCAGTTCCAGCGCTTCGTCCCAGCTGATCTCCTCAAATTCGCCCGAGCCACGCGGGCCGACCCGTTTCAGTGGCTTGCGCAGGCGCGAGGGGGCATTGACCTGCATGATCCCGGCAGACCCCTTGGCACACAGGACTCCCTTGTTCACCGGGTGGTCGCGATTGCCTTCGATATAAGCAACCTTGCCGTCTTTCATGTGGACGTTGATGCCGCATCGACAAGCGCACATGTAGCAGGTGGTCCTGCGGATTTCGTCCGAGACTTTCGGTGACGTATCAAGGATCGGCTGCTGATGGGTCATTTGCGGGTCCAGTTGGTTATGTCAGGAGGATTTTGTCAGTTTCCTCGGTATTTTAGAACATCGTTCCGGGGCGGTGCGTAAATTAAGTGTTACAGTCCATTTGCTTGTAGCGCGGTCACGGCGATCATCTGGGTCACATCCTCGGCGCTGCATCCGCGGGACAGGTCGTTGGCGGGTTTGGCCAGTCCCTGTAAAACCGGACCAATGGCGGTGTAGCCCCCCAACCTTTGGGTGATCTTGTAGCCGATATTACCAGCATCAAGGTTGGGAAAGATCATCACGTTGGCCTGCCCGGCGACAGACGAACCCGGCGATTTTCGCTCGCCAACCGAAGGTACAAAGGCGGCGTCGAATTGCAGTTCACCGTCGACGTTCAGATCTGGCGCGGCCTGGCGCAGCGCCTCAGTGGCCTCGATCACTTTGTCCACGTCGGGATGCTTGGCGCTGCCCTTGGTGGAAAAGCTGAGCATCGCGATTTTTGGATCGACCTGCAGCAGCGTCCGGGCCGATGCGGCGGATGCGATGGCGATCTTGCTCAGCTCGCTCGCGGTCGGATTGATGACCAGCCCGCAATCGGAATACAGCATCGCCCGCGCCCCGGGCTGAGCGTTTTCCGGCGGGTACATCAGGAAGAAAGACGACACCATTCCTGCATCGGGGGCCATGCCAATCACCTGGATCGCCGCACGGACGATTTCGCCGGTCGTGTGAACGGCCCCTCCTACGGTGCCGGTGGCACGTCCGCTGCGCACCAGCATGGCGGCATAGACGGGGGGTGTTTCAACGGCGGCACGGGCCTTGGCCCGATCGACGCCTTTATGCCGGCGCAGTTCGAAAAAGGCCTCGGCAAACTCTTCGGTCAGGTCCGAAGTCTTGGGGTCATGGATATCAACGCCCCGAGAGGCAGCAGCCCCCTGATCTTTCAGGGCTGCTTCGACCTCGGCGTACGGGCCAACCAGAATGATATCGGCCAGATTGGCCCTCTGCGCGTTGATGGCCCCTTTTGTGATGCGGGGGTCGTTGCCTTCGCTGAGGGCGATTATGGGACGGGTGGCCGGAGCGTTTTGCCG
>NZ_JBQFQV010000012.1:0-139770 GCF_056537065.1 Ruegeria sp. CH2 | reverse complement strand
CACTGGATATTCCAAGCTTCGCGCCGATCTCCTGGATCGGCTTCTTATTCGCTTCACGCGCAATTTCGATGTCGGATTTATAGCTCATTGGCCGGGGTCCTTGATTGAATACCGTGCAAAACCGACGTCTAACGTCGGCGCTACGCATTCCATACCCTTGTGTACAATCTGATTAGCCATGGATTCCGACATTCTGGCGTCGCGAAGCGTCGTCAGGTCACTTCATCGGGAACTAATCGGAAACCTGCATATTTTCAGGGCTCCAGGCAGGCTGGTCCGGAACAAAGAGCTTGAGGTGATCGCCCAGTTGAATGCGCCCGGGACGTTCGACCCAGCCCGTGACACCCCGGCGTCCGACGGCAGCAGGTTTAAACCCTGCACCATACCCCTGATGATCCGCTTCGATTTCGCGACCGGGCAATACGCAAGGTGCGTTTTCCATATCCACAGTGATCGTCAGCCCGTTGACCGCCTGAAGACGCGAGGACGGCGGAATGTGCGAGAAATCCGGAATACCTTTCAGCACTATGGATGCGCCCAGATAAGACGGGTCAAGCTGGTCCAGCCCCATGTTCTGCGCGATCTGCTGCAACTCTTCCAAGGACAGCACCGACAGTTGACGAACATTGCGGATTTCAGTGCCCTTGGGATAGAGGTTCGAGACCCGAACACAGGACGCACGGTTCAGACCTTCGTGCCGCTCGCCTTTCACGCCCTCAAACCCAAGATCCAGCAACTCAACGGGCTTGGCACGAAGCGATCCGCCGGCAGGAACAAGGCCCAGCCAAAGAACTTCGGCTGCAAATTCGGTTTCCCGCAAAAACGGCATACGCGCTTCCCTTCCCATTGGTGTCTGCCAGCGCATAATGCCCAGTAACGCTCTGATGGAAAGATAAAAAAAACCCGGGGCAGAGCCCGGGTTCTTGCTGGTTATGCTGTCGGTTCAGGTTCCATCCCACCCTCAGGCGGTGATTTCTTCGCCTTGGTCTTGGGGATGGCTGTCACGCTGGGCGCACTGCCCTCGTCTGACTTGTCGTTCCGGTCATCACTGTCGCCGGGCGACTCCCCGTTCATGACGCGTTTGATTTCGTCACCGGTCAGCGTTTCGTATTCCAGCAAACCTTGGGCCAGACGTTCCCATTCCTCGTTCTGATCGGTCAGAATCTTGTGCGCCTGTTCATAGCCTTGCTGGATCAGACGCTTTACCTCTTCTTCAATCAGTTCCTTGGTATGAGCCGATACCGAGAACCCGGCAGTATTGCCCTGATATCCCTCATGCGCCTCGGCATAGTCGATATTGCCGACCTTGTCCGACATACCCCAGCGCATCACCATGGCGCGTGCCAGTTGGCTGGCCTGCATGATGTCCCCGGCAGGACCGTTCGACACGTGATCTTCGCCATACTTGATGACTTCGGCAGCTTTACCTGCCATGGTCATCGCCAGCTTTTGTTCGCACTCATCCCGGTGATAGTTCAGGCGATCCATTTCCGGCAGCGAAACCACCATACCCAGCGCACCCCCGCGCGGTATGATGGTCGCCTTGTAGACCGGATCGCACATGGGCAGAGACAGACCAACAACAGCATGACCCGCTTCGTGATAGGCAGTTTTTTCCTTCTGATCCTGCGTCAGCACCATCGAGCGGCGCTCGGCCCCCATCATCACCTTGTCCTTGGCGTTTTCAAAATCTTCCATGGTGACAAAGCGACGACCCACGCGTGCGGCCATCAACGCGGCCTCGTTCACGAGGTTGGCCAGATCCGCACCCGAGAAGCCGGGCGTACCGCGCGCGATGATGCGCAGATCGACATCGGGGCCCAGCGGCGTCTTGCGTGCGTGAACGCCCAGAATTTTCTCGCGGCCCTTGATGTCAGGGTTGCCGACTGTGACCTGACGGTCGAACCGGCCCGGTCGCAGCAGCGCAGGGTCCAGAACATCCTTGCGGTTTGTCGCCGCCAGAATGATTACACCTTCGTTGGCCTCAAACCCGTCCATTTCGACCAGCAACTGGTTGAGCGTTTGTTCCCGCTCGTCGTTGCCGCCACCATACCCGGCGCCGCGATGACGACCCACAGCGTCAATTTCATCGATAAACACGATACAGGGCGCGTTCTTTTTCGCCTGCTCGAACATGTCACGCACGCGGGACGCACCCACACCAACGAACATTTCGACAAAATCCGAACCCGAGATGGTGAAGAACGGCACGCCCGCCTCACCCGCAATGGCACGGGCCAGAAGCGTCTTACCGGTACCCGGAGGGCCAACCAGCAGCGCGCCCTTGGGGATCTTGCCACCAAGGCGGCTGAACTTCTGCGGGTTTCGCAGGAATTCGACAATCTCTTCCAGCTCTTCCTTGGCCTCGTCGATACCGGCAACATCGTCAAAGGTCACGCGGCCATGCTTTTCGGTCAGCATCTTGGCCTTGGACTTGCCAAAGCCCATCGCGCCACCTTTGCCGCCGCCTTGCATCCGATTCATGAAATAGACCCAGACACCGATCAGCAGCAGGAAAGGCAGCAGCGTGATCAGGAACGACTGAAAGCCTGATTGCTGTTGTTTTACGGCCTGAACGGGGATGTTTTCTTCGATCAGAAGCTTGGTCACTTCGGCGTCGCCGGGTTTGATCGTGACATAGCTGGCACCGCTTTGCAGGGTATAGCGAATCTGTTCACCATCCAGGGTCACGTTCTTGACTTCACCGCTTTGGACGGCACCGACAAAGTCGGAATAGGTTTTCTCGTTGCTCTGAAGCGTTCCGCCCGGTCCACTGAACAGATTGAACAGTGCAAGGATGAGCAGGAACAAAACGACCCAAAACGCGATATTGCGAGCGTTGCCCAAGGAAATTCTCCTAAAAGTTCCGGCAGGTGAGACGCTGCCAAGTTACCTCTTAAAATAGAGAGGATTGTCGTATGTTCAATGCGATAAAAAAGATGCGTGGAACTCGGGCCAATCTGACGCAAGCCTGGCATGCCAGCCATTCGCGAGACCCGCAAGCGGGGCGGCCAGCACCCTGTCCGCAATCCAAACCGCAGGCGTCGCCGTCAACGCTATCCTGGGACGCCCGGTTGCACGCCACTCGGGCACCTGTTGCAACCCCTCACCGCCCAAAGCGCGGATTTCTGCGCCCATTATTGCCGGTCCGCTGAGCCGCCATTTGCGATCCCACACAGCACTGGGCGCCGCGATCTGAGATTTCACGGCATTAAATTCCCTGCAAATCCAAACACTCCCGCCTTGTGGAACAATCAGACAACCGCCCACTGACCCCGATTGCCCATTCGCAACTGCATCCATTGCCTGATCCACTGCCGCCTGACGTGGAGGATAACCCGACCCGGCAATCCACGAGAGGATTCCCAGCAGGACACGACGCCGAATCTCAAGGGGCAACACGGCAAATCCGGCCCTGTTCACCCTCACGTCACTTTGATCCACCTGCGCCACGGACCCTGCGGATTCTTGCGCACAGAGGCCAAGTGCCGTGTGTGCCTGCGCCAGATTGTCCACCACGCGGGACAATGAAAGCGCATCAATTCCCAAAGGTTCCAGCCCACCCAAAGCTTCGCGCGCCTTGATCCGATCGAAACGGGCATCCTGATTCGAAGGATCGTCCACCCATGCTACGCCAGCCTCAGTCAGATAGGTGCGCAGCTGTTCACGGGTGATCCCCAGCATCGGACGCAGCAACGTCAGACCCCGCCGTTTCCGAATAGCCGACATGCCGGACAGGCCCGTGACCCCGGATGATCGGCCCAACCGCATCAGCAGTGTTTCCGCCTGATCATCTGCGGTGTGGCCCAGCGCAATGGCGTCGATTCCGCGGCCCTTCGCCCATTCGGATAACAAATCATATCGCGCCTGACGTGCCCGGTCCTGCAAGTTGCCGGTACCGTCCCATCCCGACCAACGCAGCGTATCATGAGACATCCCCAGCGCAGCCGCCTGCCGGGATACGGTTTCGGCCTCGCACGCGGATTCGGGTCGCAAACCGTGGTCGACCGTGGCAACGAAAAGGGTGATGGCCTCATCTTGCGCCACCTGATGCAAAAGATGCATCAAGGCGACGGAATCCCCGCCTCCCGAAACTGCAATCCCCAACTTGCGCGGAAGTGTTTCGGGTAGCCGGGCGCGCAGGTCTGCAAGTAGTTTGCCGGAGCGATGGTTCAAGTACATCCCAACGCGGTCATCTCCTGCGTGGCGCTCGAAAACTCTGGCGCAGAAGGAAAGCGTACTCCGACCTCATTAAGCGTGATGCAGGCCTGATCGGTCTGTCCCAAACGGCCAAGCGCCGCGCCCAGTTCGTACAGCGCCTCGGGTGCAAATGCGCCCTCGGAATCACCCGTGAAGCTGGCCAGAAATGCCCGGGCCGCTTCGCGTGTGTCGCCAATCCCTTCTAGGGCATGACCGCGTTTCAGGTTGGCTTCGGGCGCCAGCGGACTGCCGGGATAGCTTGTTTCAAACTGCGCAAACAACGTGGCAGCAGTCTGGAAATCGCCGTCGGCCAACGCTTGCGAAGCTGCGTCAAAATCAGCGCGTTCACCTATGGCCAGTTCACCATGATCAGTTGCCGTTGGCGTTTCGACACTTGTTGGCCCGGTTATAGCAGTGGCCGTGTCACCACCAAGTGTCGAGGTCTCACCCAACGTCGACAAATCGCCGCCTTCCAGTTCAACCAGCCTGAACTCAAGGTCACCGATTCGGTTGGTGCCGTCAGTGACAATGTTCTGCACCCGCTGGTTCAATTGCTCGGTCTGGCGGGTCAGGCGCTGCAATTCGGCCTCGATGGCATCCACCCGTTCAAGGACCGAACTGCCGGACAGGTTTGGTGCGGGCGAACCCGTAGTGGAAAACTCGCGCTTCAAACGCTGAATTTCCACATGCAATACCGTCAGTTCCTGACGGATATCCGCAAGGGTCTGTTGATCCTGTGCCTGTGCAACACCAGCCGTCGCCACAACCGCCGCCAAAACCCATCCTGCAATGCGCATCATCTTACCCCAGAGTTGACCCGGTCAGAACCGTTACTGCACGACGGTTCTTGGAATAACATTCCTCGGTGCTGCAAATCTCGATCGGGCGTTCCTTGCCATAGCTCACGGTGTTCAGGCGGCTGCCCGCGACGCCCCGCGAAATCAGGTACTCACGCGCAGCGTTCGCCCGGCGTGCGCCCAGTGCAAGGTTGTATTCCCGCGTGCCCTGCTCATCAGCGTGACCTTCGATCGTTGCGACAAAATCCGGATTGGCCAGCAGCCAGTCCGCCTGCCCCTGCAACACTGTTTGCGCCTCGGGCGACAGCGTCGACTGGTCAACGGCAAACAGGACACGGTCCCCGACTGTTTGCTGGAAATACGCGGGCGAGCGCGGATCACTCGGTGATCCGGGGACAATGGATCCAATGCCTCCGCTACCACCACCGCCACCCAAGGCTGAGGGGTCATTGTTTGTGCAGGCGGCGATCACACTCAGCGCGCCCAGCGCCAGAACTTTGCTCAATACGTTCATTTCAGGTGCCTCGTGTTATGTTTATTGCCGCCTGTCTACCACAGGGACGATTTGTTGTGAACTTTGCTGCGATCAATTCTGCAATGGGCCCCAGGACGGATCGCTGCCGCCGTCCGGTGTACGTACCGGGCGCAGGTTCCTGCCCGAGATATCCACCGAGTAAAGCGATGCCCTACCACTGGCCCCCTGCGTTTCGCGGGTGAACATGATGACCCGGCCATTAGGCGACCAGGTGGGGCCTTCATCCAGGAAAGAGGCTGTCAGCAAACGTTCTTCTGACCCGTCGATGCGCATCACGCCGATATGGAACCGGCCCTGGTTCTGCTTGGTAAAGGCGATCAGGTCGCCGCGCGGTGACCAGACCGGGGTACCATAGCGACCTGCACCAAAGCTGATCCGCGTGGCTTCGCCCCCGTTTGCTGCCATCACGTACAATTGCGGCGTGCCGGAGCGGTCGCTTTCAAAGACGATCCGGCTGCCATCGGGTGAATAGCTGGGGGCAGTTTCAATTGCGGGCGTGTTGGTCAGGCGCGTGCTTTGACCCGAAACGATATCCATCTTCCACAGATCGGTATTGCCGCCCTGAATCAGCGAATAGACAATCGACCGGCCATCCGGCGAGAACCGAGGCGAAAAGCTCATCGTCCCGTCCTGCGTCTTCAGTTCCCGCGGTTTCGGGCGCCCGATTTCAGTCACGTATATGCGCGGGCTGCCGCTTTCATAACTGGTATAAAGCAGCCGGTCACCGGTGGGTGAGAACCGGGGCGCCAGAACGATTGCGGCGCTGTCGGTCATGTACTGCACATTCGCGCCATCGTAATCCATGATCGCCAAACGCTTCAGGCGCTGGTCCTTCGGCCCGCTTTCCGAAACAAAGGCAACGCGGCTGTCAAAATAACCGCCTTCACCTGTGATCCGGCTATAGACCTGATCGGCCACCTTGTGCGCCATGCGCCGCCACCCGTCTGTGGTACCTGCCAGTTGAAGGCCATTGCCCAGTTCCTGGCCCGAAAACACATCCCACACCCGGAACCGGACCGTCAGTTTCTGACCGGACACATTGACAGCGCCGGTGACCAGCGCGTCAGCGTTGATCGCCTTCCAATCCGCAAACTGAACCGGAGCTTCGAAGCTGCTGACCCGGCTGATGAACGCATCCGAGGAGATTTCGCGGAACAACCCGGTCCCGGTCAGGTCAGCCGCCACCACGCGCGAGATATCCTGCGCGAACTGAGCTGCGGCCGGACCGTCCGGCACAAAATTCGGAACGGCAAAGGGCAAGGGTTCGATAATCCCCTCATCCAGTTCCAGGCGCAAAGGCCCGTTCTGTGCATAAACCGGCGCAGACATCAGTGTCAGGCCGACAAAGAGGCTGGTCAGAAGCTTCATCATTTGATCCGCATCCTCTCGGGGTTAAATGTAATCTCAACATCCTGCCAATGTTCGTATTTGTCAGCAGGCAATTCATATCCTTTGGCCCCGCAGCGCAAAATAGCGCGTCGCGCAGCCTCGTAGGCCTGTTTAACGGCTCCGGCAGAGCCACCAGAGCTGTCCAGCATCCGAACACTGCCACCGACGACCGTACCATCACGGTTCAGTGAAAACGCGACAACAACCACAGTGTTCAGCGCATCCGTGGACAAGGAACCCACATTCCAACATCCAGAGACAGCCAGTCGCATCGCGTCTTTCTCTCCGCTGGTCAGCGGTGGGCCAGAAGGTTCGGACCCGCTGCCCAAGGCTTCGGCCAGGGCGTCGTTGATTGCCGTTTCATCGGTTTGTTTCTCAGGTTCCGGGGTCGCCTCAGGCGTTTTGGCCACAGCGGGTTCCGGCGGCGGGCTTGGCCGGTTTGGGCGCACGCGCGGTCGCGGAGATGTCAGGGGCGACTGGTCCTTGGTTTCCTCGGCTTCGGTCACAATCTCCGGGGCTGCCTCTTGCGGCGCGGTCTGATCCTGCTGTTCCTGTTGAACCTCTGCGCCTTCATCCAGGGATACCGGAGGCGTTTCAAAATCATCAGGCTTTGCCTCGGGCGGTGGCGGAGCTATTGCCTCAGGCGCGACGCGGTCTGATGGGCGCGGCTGTGCCTCCGGACCGGGCGGCGCAGGCTGTGCAACAGGTTCGACCTGAGGTTCCGTCAGAACCGGAGGCTCGTCAGGAACCTCGGGTTCAGGCGGCGCTTCCACGATGATGGGCTCTGGCTCTGGTTCCGGTTCAGCCGGTGCAACAGGTTCAGGGCGGGGCTGTTCGTCACTCTCGGGTTCCGGCGGCTTGGTCACAGCCTCCGGCTCGGGCGGCTGCTGCAACGCGGTCGGCACTTCGGGGAGTTCCGGCGCATCCCGCTGGGCCGTCATGGCCGCGAATTGTTCAGCCGTGATCACAGAGACATCCTGCACAGCCATCGGCAACGGTTCGGACCGGAAGGTGCCGCCGAATATCGCCCATCCGATCAGGCTGACATGCGCAATCGCTGAAATCTTGGTGCCGGTATCCACCGTGCGACCTCACTCTCCACCTTCATCCAGCGTCGGCCCGCCGGTATCGGTCACAAGGCCAACGTTGGAAAACCCGCCCGCGTTCAGCGCACCCATGACCTGCATCACCTGTGCGTAAGGGATTGCGCCATCGGCCCGCAGGAAAACCCGGTCACTGCTCCGCTCTGCCGCAATGGCACGCAGCTTGCCAATCAATTCTTCGCGCAACACGTCGGTGGTCTGGATCTGCACGCGTCCGTCAGCGGTCAGGGTCACGGTCAAAGGCTCTTCATTGTCGCCGGGCAGCGCACTGGCTGCGGTCTTGGGCAGATCGACCGGAACACCAACCGTCAGCAATGGCGCGGCCACCATGAAGATGATCAGCAACACCAGCATGACATCCACGAAAGGTGTCACATTGATCTCGGCCATCGGCTGCGCGCGACCGCGACGCCGACCACGCCTGCGCCCATTGCCGTTCGAAGATTGCTGGATCGCAGCGCCCATCGTCAGCTGTCCAACTGGCGCGACAGAATGGTTGCGAATTCATCCGCAAAGGCTTCATAGCCGCCAACGATCCGGTCACTATCGGCGCTGAGTTTGTTATAGAAAATCACCGCCGGGATCGCCGCCAAAAGGCCCAACCCTGTCGCCATCAACGCCTCGGCAATACCGGGGGCCACAACGGCAAGGTTGGTGTTTTGCTGTTCGGCAATCTCGATGAATGCATTCATGATGCCCCAAACGGTGCCAAACAGCCCGATAAACGGAGCCGTGGAGCCGACAGTTGCCAGAATGGGAAGACCTTTTTGCAGGGTTTCCGCCTCTTTCGCGATGGCGACATCCATCGACCGGTCGATCCGCGCGGTTGCCCCGGCAATCAGCCCGCCATCATTGCGATGTGACCTGCGCCACTCGATCATGCCTGACGCAAAGATCTTTTCCGAGCTGCCATCCGGCTGCGTTCCGATCTGCTCGAACAACTCATCCAACGGGTTGCCCGACCAGAAGCTTTCATCAAAAACCTGCGCCTCGCGTCGGGCCGCGCGATAGTTGATCAGCTTCTGAATGATGATCCCCCAGGACCAGATGGATGCGCCGGTAAGTACCAGCATCACCAGTTTGACGATAAAGGTCGCGCGGGCAAACAGCCCCCACATGGAGAAGTCGATCTCCTGCGCCAGCGCCAGCGTTTCAGCTTCCATGAACCTGCTCTTTGTTTTGCCTGATGGCCGTTCGTTTGGCCTTATTTTGCCAAACGCTATCTCAGTTGGTCATGAAAAGCCAACAGAACCACCCATGGTCCGCAAATTGTTACATCAATGCGCGAATCTCTGCCGGCAATCGGATCGGTTTGCCCGCTTTATTGATGCAAACGGCCGTGACAGATGCACGAAATATTTCGGTCTCACCGCGGCGAACAAGCTGCGCCATAGTCAGACGCACGCCCGAGATTTCGGTGACCTCGGTTTCGACGATCAATTCATCATCAAACCTTGCAGGCCCCAGATACTCGGCCTCGACCCGCCGCACGACCCAAACAATGCCCTCCTCCCGCATGGCGTTTTGGTCATTGCCCAGATTACGCACCCAGTCCGAGCGCGCGCGCTCGATATAGCGCAGGTAGTTCGCGTGATAGACAACCCCACCCATGTCGGTGTCTTCATAATACACGCGGATGGGGTAGGTGTGTTTCATTGCAACGCCTCCAGTCGGGCAAACAGCCTTAACGCATGCGAGGCATCCTGTGCCGCCCGTGGCAAAACCGGATCATAGGCCGCCCGGATCAAGGACGCGATGTCGGGACGCAGGATCGTGGCCTCACCTGCGATTGCCAGTGGAGATTGATTGCGAAATGCAGTGTCCGACCAGAGCAAGATGGTCTGCACGACCTGATTGAGCGCAAGGGTTTCCGCCGGAACCTTGGACAATTCCTTGTCCATGCGCAGAAACACAAACGCCGCGCGGATCGCGCCATCTTCTTCGAACCGGAAAATGCGGTACTGGTTTGCATCTGCCGCGACCAGACGCGCGACCAAAGGTTCCAGATCCGGGATCAAGCGATCAAGGTCCGGTACCTCCAGCAGCTCCTGCCAGTCCCGGAAAAAGAAAACCATGCAATTCGCGCCAAGCTCAGGGTCCGTCTCGGCCATTTGGTGACCGGCCAGCGTGACAACGGCTTCGAATGCCCCCTTTACGGTGGCCAGCGTCTCGTCTTCGACGCCGAAAACGATCGGAACAATAGGCCGCCCCCAGCGCGCAAACAGAAACTCGCCGCTTTCGCGTGTGAACAGCGCTTCAATTTCTTCCGGTGTCACCGCCAGCCCTTCATCTTTTCAAAAATACTCTCGCCGAAAGGCATAAAATCTAAGCGCGCGGGCTTCAACCGAACAGATCGCTTTGCCGCTTGGGCGCGGCCATCCCAAGATGCGTCCACGCCTTCTGCGCCAACATCCGCCCGCGCGGAGTACGCTGGATCAGCCCCTGTTGCAGCAAATAGGGCTCAATCACTTCCTCAAGCGAGTCGCGGCTTTCGGACAGCGCGGCAGACAGGGTTTCAATCCCCACCGGGCCACCTGCATAGTTTTCGGCAATCAGCTTCAGATACCGCCGGTCCGCACCATCAAGGCCCAAATTATCGACGCCAAGACGGGTCAAGGCACCATCGGCAAGGTCCCGTGTGATCCGCCCGTCCCCTTCGACAATCGCGAAATCCACAACACGCCTCAGCAATCGCCCGGCGATACGTGGCGTTCCGCGCGACCGGCGCGCGATTTCGCGCGCACCATCGTTATCCGCGGGCGCGCCCAGTTTCCGCGCGTTCCGGGTGACGATTTCGTGCAATTCATCAACCGTGTAGAACTGAAGCCGGGTCGGGATACCAAACCGGTCACGCAAGGGCGTTGTCAGCAGGCCCATCCGCGTGGTGGCCCCCACCAGTGTGAATGGCTGCAACTCGATCCGTACAGTGCGCGCAGCAGGGCCTTCGCCGATAACAAGATCCAGCTCGAAATCTTCCATCGCCGGGTACAGCACTTCTTCCACCGCCGGGTTGAGCCTGTGAATCTCGTCGATGAACAACACGTCCCGCGATTCAAGATTGGTCAGGATCGCCGCCAGATCCCCCGCCTTGGCCAGAACCGGGCCAGAGGTCATGCGAAAGTTCACCCCCAGTTCACGCGCCATGATCTGTGCGAGGGTCGTCTTACCCAACCCCGGAGGTCCGTGAAACAAGGTGTGGTCCATCGCCTCGCCGCGTTGCCGGGCGGATTGAATAAAGATGCGCAAGTTGGCACGCGCCTCAGCCTGACCAATGAATTCATCCAGCCCCTGAGGACGCAAAGCGCGGTCATTGTCTTCCGGCAGGGGCTCCGGGCGCAGGGTGGGATCAGCGTCAACCATTCACTTACCCTTTCGGAGCCAGCAGCCTGAGGGCCGCGCGGATCAGATCAGCCTCGTCCGCATCCGGCTGGCTTGCAGCCGCTTCAGCCACGGCACCTGCCGCCTCGGATGGCCCATATCCAAGGTTGGCCAGCGCCGACAACGCCCCGGCAGACGCGGCCGCGGCGCCCGATGGCGGTTTCGGAACACGTCTCGGCGCGGGTGTAGAATCATTCGGTTCAACAACCTCAAGTTCCGGCCCGTCCATCGCCTGAGCAATCGTGCCGCCCATGGCCATCACTCCGGGTGCCTTGTCCTTGAGGTCCAACACGATCCGCTGGGCGGTTTTTGGCCCGACGCCCTTGGCCGCCTTGACAGCACCCCAGTCCCCCAGGGCAATTGCGCGGCTGACACCGTCGGGCCCCAATGCACTCAGGATCGCCAGCGACACCTTCGCGCCGACCCCCTGAACGGAGCACAGCAGGCGATGCCACTCTTTCTCGACAAGCGACAGAAACCCGTAAAGCTGCATAAGGTCTTCGCGGACGACCATGTCTGTGTAGATCGAGACCGCCTCACCCGCCCCCGGCAATGCCGCCAAGGTCCGGTCGGAACAATAGACAAGATAGCCGACGCCCCGAACATCGATCAGCACATGATCCACCGCGCGGTAATCCAGCCGCCCTGTCAGTTTGCCGATCATGCCCGCACCTCTTTCACACGCGCCTGTTGCGTTTTCCCGTAATAGGCATGGCAGATCGCAATCGCCAGTGCATCCGCCGCGTCGGCCCCTTTCGGCAAACAGCCCGGCAATTGCAGTTTGACCATATGCAAAACCTGCTCTTTCTCGGCATGACCCACACCCACCACGGTCTTTTTCACCCGGTTGGGGGCATATTCGCCCACCGGCAGACCGGCCTGTGCCAGCGTCAGCAAAGCCACACCACGTGCCTGCCCCAATTTGAGGGTTCCGGCCCCATCCTTGTTCACGAATGTCTGTTCGATAGCAGCCTGATCGGGTCTGTGATCCGCAATCACTTCGACAATCTGATTGTGCAGCGACAGCAGCCGCTCGCCCAGATCGTCCCCATCCGATTTGCACAACCCGTTGGCCACATGGCTCAGGCGGCTGCCATTTGATTCGATGACGCCCCATCCCAGGGTTCTAAGCCCCGGATCGATGCCCAGAATTCGCATATTTTGCCTCGGCCTGCTCGGGTTGTGTGATCTTTTTTCAACGCCTAGCACGAAGCGTGAACATTTTCCAAGCGAATTGACCCCAGGGCTGAAAACGACACGCGTGTCTCAGGCGCGACTTCGGGCGCGTTTTGCGACCCAGTGAAGTCTGAATTCGACACTTTCCCAAAGGCTTTTTCACCAATTGTTAAAGGGGATTACAGCTTCGTGAAGCCTTGCAGAAAACGCATAGGACACATGCAAAAACTGAACTTGTGCGAACGAAATGACAGCACTAGATGCCCCGCAGATCGCAGAAATGCAATGTGAACACTAACCAGAAGGAAACAGGATATGGCTGCACTGGACACAACCCGCGTCGCTACCACTGGCTCGTTCGGCCTTGTTGGCCGTATCGGCGCATTTTTCGTATCGGCCGTTAACGCCGCAGTTGAATGGAATGACGCCCGCGTAACCCGCAACGCGCTGACCGGTCTGACCGACCGCGAACTGGACGATATCGGCCTGTGCCGTGGTGACATCGACTCCATCGCCGAAGGTCGCCGCTAAGAACCGGCCACTACGCTTATTTGCCCCTTCCTCCTCCCTTGAGGGGCACACAAAAACACCGCGCACCATAAGGGTACGCGGTGTTTTTTTAATCCGAGGGAGCGGATTAGTAGAAAACTTTGTTCAGCTGAGCGGCGAGGGCTTGCGACACAGGGTCGATTTGCATCACCCAGGCACCGGCTTTTTCGACTGGCGTACCTTCGTTCAGGCTGTCGATCCGATATTGATAGCCGGTCGGGCCAAGGTGGGATAACAAAAACGCTTTGAATGCGAAGAAACCCACAAGCGTAAGCAGCAGCACCTTTGCTGGCACCGCCGAACTCACCCGCTGCGGCCTCATCACCACCAGGCCATCCTTGCGCATCGTCGCGCGATAGCCACGGCTCATCTTTTGGTGTTTCTTGTTCAGGCGACTTACGCGCTGATTGAACTCCAGTTGTTTACCCGTCATGGCAGCCTCCAAAAACCGCCCCCCTCGACTTCATTCAGAAAACGGTAAAAAGAGATTGCGACAAAAACGTGGCAGAAACCTATAAAACTCCTGCAAATGGCCTAATTCGCGCCCTGTTTGGTTAAAATTAGGGTCGTCCACTCACCAATCTCGGCCCTATAGGTCTGATTGAACCCGTTTTGTGAATAAACGGAAACCACGTCATCGGCCTGTTCGTTAAGGATTCCCGACAGGATCGCGTGCCCACCTGGGCGGAGATTCGCTGCCATTTCGGGTGATAAAGCTATCAAAGGCCCTTTGAGGATATTGGCAAAAATCAGATCGTAGGATGCGTGCGCCTTGAGGTCGGGATGATCGAAACCTGCGGCTTCAACACACTGAACCGCGCCGGACATACCGTTTGCCTTCAGGTTGGCTTCGGCCACTTCAACGGCCACCTCGTCGATATCGCTGGCAATGAAATCGCCATCCCATACCCGGGCTGCCGCCATGGCCAGAACGGCCGTGCCGCAACCGATATCCGCTACTTTCGAGGCACTGAACCCTTCATCCAACAACCGGTCCAGAGCTTTCAAACATCCCAGCGTGGTACCGTGATGTCCGGTACCAAAGGCCATTGCCGCCTCGATCAGCAGTGGAATGCGACCGTCGGGCAGCTTGTCGGCATCGTGGCTGCCATAGACAAAAAAGCGGCCCGCCTCAACCGGGGCAAGCTCTCGCCGCACATGGGCCACCCAATCGGTTTCAGGCACTTCCGACACAACAAAAGGTTTGGCTTCAAAAGCAACTGCCAGAACGGCCAATGCGGTCTCGTCAGGGGCTTCGGTAAAGTACCCGCCCACTTCCCACAGGCCCGAACCGTCTTCGACCTCGAACACACCGACGCCGGTGGGTTCGGGCTCCAACCGCTCCATTGCTTCGCCCAGACCTTCGGCGGCTTTCTTACCTGTCAGTGTGGTCAGCGCAGTGAATGTGGGCATGGGGGACTCCTGTGTCAGTTGGCACTGCGCGTAGGACGGTGCGCTGCCAACGTCAAGCTTTGCAACCTATTCCGCCGGGGCCGGTGCGTACTTGCTCAGGATGGTCTCATTGCCCGGTTCGGGGTGGCGCGGGACCAGCAGGGACAACAGCAGAGAAACGACCGCCATCGCCGCAGCAAGGCCAAATACGGCGCCTGGCGACATGACCCAGAGCAAACCCAGCAACGCGGGCAGGAAAACCGCGGCGATATGGTTGATCGTGAACGCGACTGCGGCAGTTGGAGCAATATCCGCCGGATCGGCGATTTTCTGAAAATAGGTTTTCAGTGCAAGCGCCAGCGCGAACAGCACATGGTCGATGACATAGAGTGTCGCCGCCAACAGCACGCCCCAGCCAAACCAGTAGATGCCACCATAGGCCGCGAACACGACTGCCAGACCGGTATATTCAAAGATCAATGTACGCCGTTCCCCGAACTTGGCCACCGCTTTACCCAGCAACGGAGCAACCATCATGTTGATCATCAGGTTGATCAAATACAGGCTGGTCAGCTCATGCACTTCAAAGCCGAACTTCTCAACCATCATGAACCCGGCAAAGACGACAAAGATCTGTCGCCGCGCACCCGCCATGAATTGCAGCGCGTAATACAACCAGTATCGACGGCGCAGGATCAGTTTCTTGGTTTGCGGCGTGGGGGCATCGAATTGTGGGAAGGCGAACAGGCAAAACAGGGCCAGCAAAGCTGTTGCACCGCCAGCGGCCATGAAGACAAAGTTGTACGACAGATCGAACCGCTCCCAGGTCAGAACGATCAGCCCGTACACCACCATTGTTGCAGCCGAGCCCATTGCGACCAGCCATCCCAATATCTGCGGTGCGCGATCCTTGGGAAGCCATTGCAACTGAAGCGACTGGTTTACTGTCTCATAGTAGTGAAACCCGATTGAACTGAACAAGGTTACGAACAGCAATCCGCCAAGGCTTGGGAACCAGGCTGTCAAAGCCGTTGCGATCCCAAGCATCATCAACGAGATCATGGCCAGCACCTGCTCGCGAATGTAAATGATGACGGCAATCACACCGACCGCCAGAAAGCCCGGAATCTCGCGCACCGTGTGCAGCAGGCCGATATCGGCCCCGTCGAAATTCGCTGCCTCAATGACGAAGTTGTTCAACAGCGCGCTCCACGCGTTGAACGCGATGGGCATGGTCAAGGCCATCACGAACAGAAGCGTGACAGGGCGACGCCAGAACGGAAGGCTCTGCGCCTCGGCAAGGGGCATGGGTTTCAGCATGAGAGTCCTCTACGCCCATTTCACTGCTTTGGCGAGAGGGAAGCGGTCTGCGCACAATCACCCTGCACAGATGCAGAGGTCAGTAAAAACTTTGTGGGTCGATATCGACGGTCAGGCGAATATCACCCTTGAGACGCAATGGGGCGATCCAGCGGGCAATGGCGTCCTGGATTGGTGCGCTCTTGGGGGCCTTAACCAACAGGCGGACACGGTGACGTCCGCGAATACGGGCAATCGGCGCTGGGGCGGGGCCAAAGACCTGAGCATCGATAGCGCGCAAGGGCGCATCGTTGCGGGCCATTGCATTGCCGATATCGAAAACCGGGCCGACCTCGGGCCCCGACAACACGATCCCGGCCATGCGACCAAAGGGCGGCACACCGGCCGCTTGCCGACCCGCTGCCTCAGCTTTCCAGAACCCTTCCTCATCACCCGACAGAATCGCCCGGATCACCGGATGTTCCGGCTGAAAAGTCTGTAACAGCGCCTGCCCTGGTTTTTCAGCCCGACCGGCACGCCCCGCAACCTGTCGCATCAGCTGAAATGTTCGTTCAGCGGCCCTCAGGTCTGCGCCATGCAGACTGAGATCCGCATCGATCACCCCCACCAATGTCAGCTTGGGAAAGTTATGCCCCTTGGCCACCAACTGCGTTCCGATGACGATATCGGCGTCCCCGGCCGCAATCTCTTCGATCTTGGCCTTTAATGCCCGGGCTGAGCCGAACAGATCAGAACTCAGCATGGCGATCTTGGCCTCGGGGAAGGTCGCCTCGGCCTCTTCGGCCAAACGCTCAATGCCCGGCCCCACCGGGGCCAGCTTGCCCTCGACCCCGCAAGAAGGGCAGATCTCGGGCATCGGCTTGGTCTCACCGCATTGGTGGCACATCAAACGCTTCAGGAACCTGTGTTCCACCATGCGCGCGTCGCAATGGTCACAAGCGATCTGTTCTCCGCACGCACGGCACAGGGTTACTGGAGCATAGCCACGGCGGTTGATGAACAAAAGCGACTGCTCGCCTTTCTCGATCCGCTGCTGCACCGCCTGCCGCAAAGCCGGAGATATCCACGTTCCGGCCTGCATCTGTTCGGCCCGCATGTCGATGGGCTTCATCTCGGGCAACACCGCCGCGCCGAAACGCGAAGTCAGGTCGATCCGATCATATTTACCTGCCTCGGCATTCGCCCAGCTTTCCAGCGACGGGGTTGCACTGGCCAGAATCACCCGCGCGCCGCAGATGGCCGACCGCAGGACCGCCATGTCGCGCGCACTGTAATGCACCCCGTCTTCTTGTTTGTACGAGGTGTCGTGTTCCTCATCCACCACGACCAGCCCCAAATCGCGAAATGGCAGAAACAGGGCTGACCGCGCGCCAACAACCAGTTGAGCTTCCCCCTGCCCGACCATCCGCCAGACGCGCCTGCGTTCAGTCATGGTCGCGCCCGAATGCCACTCGGCAGGGCGCGCGCCAAACCGCGCCTCAACCCGTGTCAGGAATTCTGCGGTCAGCGCAATTTCCGGCAAAAGGACAAGTGCCTGCCGCCCCATGCGCAGCGCTTCGGCCACAGCCTCCAGATAGACTTCGGTCTTGCCGGAACCCGTCACGCCTTTCAGCAACGTTGTGCCGTAATTCCCCGTCCGTTGCCCGGCGCGAAGCTGCGCAACCGCACTTGCCTGATCTTCGGTCAGGTCCTTTCCCGGCAAATCGGGATCAAGATGCGGATACGGCAGGTCGCGCGGGCTATCTTCTTCACGAACCGCGCCTTGCTTGACCAAGCCTTTGACAACGGACGAAGTTACCCCGGCCTGTTCTGCCAGTTCCTTTAACGTAAATGCCAACCCGCCATAGTCGCGCAACACGTCAAGCACACGGGTTCTGGCGTCGGTCATCCGGTCTGGCGAGGTGGTTCCCAAACGATAGATCTTGCGCATGGACGGTGGGTCACCCAGCCCCGGCGCGCGGGTCGCCAGTCGCAACATCGCGGGCATTGGCGTCAGGGTGTAGTCGGCAACCTTGCCGAGGAATGCCCGCATTTCCTCGCGCATGGGCGCAACTTCAAGCACACGGATCACCGACCGCGCCTTGTTCAGATCGAATCCACCCTGCCCCGGCCCCCAGACAACCCCCAACACCTTGCGCGGACCAAGCGGTACCTCGACAAACGCACCCAGAAAGCATCCTCCTTCCGGCGCTTTGTAATCCAACGTCCGGTCCAACGGCTGCGTTGTCAGCACCGCAATCAGCTCTCCCTCGTCGAAAAATCCGTTAGCGCTCACAGCATATCCTTTGCAGGGGGTTCCAGCATGGCTCTCTTTGAGGTAAAGCCATCCGCGACCAAGGCCAACCCATCAAAGGACTGCCCTCATGAAATTCTTCGTAGACACCGCCGAGATCGACGCCATCGCTGAACTGAACGACCTGGGCATGGTGGACGGCGTGACCACCAACCCCTCGCTGATTCTGAAATCAGGCCGCGACATTCTGGAAGTGACCAAAGAGATCTGCGATCTGGTCGACGGTCCCGTTTCCGCCGAAGTTGTCGCCACCGAAGCTGATGACATGATCGCCGAGGGCCGCAAGCTGGCCAAGATTGCCCCGAATATCGCAGTGAAGGTTCCACTGACATGGGCCGGTCTGAAAACCTGCAAGACGCTCAGCGACGAAGGGCAGATGGTCAACGTCACCCTGTGCTTTTCGACCAATCAGGCGATTCTGGCTGCAAAAGCAGGTGCGACCTTCATTTCGCCCTTCATCGGCCGTCTGGACGATATCAACCTGGATGGCATGGATCTGATCGCCGACATCCGTCAGGTCTATGACAATTACGGATTCGAAACCGAAATTCTGGCTGCTTCGATCCGCACCGTGAACCATGTCACCGAAAGTGCCCGCATTGGTGCGGACGTCATCACCGCGCCGCCAGCCGTGATCAAGAAACTGGCCGATCACCCGCTGACCGACAAAGGTCTGGAAACCTTTCTGGCAGACTGGGCCAAAACCGGTCAGAAAATCCTCTGATCTGGTTTGCAACCGCGCGGCGCTATCAGGCGCCGCGCACGGCCCAACGGCCCAAAGCCTGATCTACGATCAGGCGCGGCAGGCGGGAGCCTATCCGCCACAGCATCCGGGGAAATCCACTCTTGCGTGCATTTTTCCCAAGGCAAATCCGGTTCGGCATGTTATAAGCCGCCCAACAAAAAAAGACCGGACAGGACATGAGCAGCAATCCCAAACTCGAGGATAATCTCCGCGCGGCAATTCTGGCCGAGCCCGACGTCGTTCTGGATGACAAGGACCTGATGCAAGCCCTTGTGGCCGCGAACGAACGCGCCCGAGGTGACAATGTGATCGATCTGCGTGGCATCGCCATGCAGCGGCTAGAGGCGCGGCTGGACCGGCTGGAAGATACTCACCGCTCGGTCATCGCTGCGGCCTATGAAAACCTTGCAGGCACCAATCAGGTTCACCGCGCGATTTTGCGCCTGCTGGAACCGGTCGAATTCGAGGATTTCCTGCGCGCCCTTGGCACCGATGTCGCAAATATCCTGCGGGTTGACCACATCACGCTGGTTCTGGAAACCACCGTGGTTCAGAACGATCCTGCCGTGGACAGGCTTGGAGGCGTTCTGACGATCGCAGAGCCCGGCTTTATCAATCAATACCTGACCAATGGGCGCGGCGGCCCTGTCCGCGACGTGACCTTGCGCGAAACTCATCAGCCGAACCGACGTGTTTTCGGCGCGCTGGCGGATCAGTTGCGCTCAGAAGCCTGCCTGAAACTGGACCTCGGTCCGGGTCGCCTGCCGGGCATGATCGTCATGGGGGCCCGCGATCCGCGGCATTTCACACCGCAACTCGGCACCGATCTTCTCACCTTCTTTTCCGGCGTATTCGAACGCTCGATGCGCCACTGGCTGTCGTGAACCTGATCTCACCCGCTTGCCGCGACGCGCTCCAGCACTGGCTGGACACTCTGGGCGCGCTGGCGGGGCGGTCGCAAAACACGCAAACCGCCTATCGCGGCGATGTCACCGAGTTTCTGTCTTTCATGACCCTTCATCACGGGGAACGGCAGGGGCTGAAGGCGCTGGAACGGATCACCGTGTCGGATATGCGCGCCTGGATGGCGGATCAGCGCAGCGGGGATATCAGCGCGCGATCCCTTGCGCGCAAACTGTCCGCCGTCAAAAGCTTCTATCGTTGGCTGGCCGAGCGAGAGGGATTTGAACCCACCGCCGTTTTGTCGACCCGCGCGCCCAAATTCACCAAGAAACTGCCCCGCCCTCTGGCCGAAGACGCCGCGCGCGCCATGATTGACACGGTCGAGCTGCAATCTGTGTCCGACTGGGTTGCGGCCCGCGATGTTGCGGTTGTCACGTTGCTTTATGGATGTGGTCTGCGGATATCCGAGGCCTTATCCCTGACCGGTGCAGACGCGCCCCTGCCCGAGACGTTGCGCATTGTCGGGAAGGGCGACAAGGAACGGATCGTTCCGGTTCTTCCAGCTGCCCGAGACGCGGTTGACCGATATCTTCAGCTTTGCCCCCACCCGCAAGCGAAGGACGCAGCCTTGTTCCGGGGCGCTCGTGGCGGCCCGCTGAACCCGCGCGCGATTCAAGGCGTCATGGCCAAGGCACGGATGCAACTGGGGCTACCTTCAACCGCCACACCTCATGCCATGAGACACAGCTTTGCCACCCATCTGTTGTCCGCAGGAGGAGATCTGCGGGCCATTCAGGAACTGTTGGGGCACGCCTCATTGTCAACCACACAGACCTATACCGCCGTGGATACTGCACGGCTTATGGAAGTCTACAACCGTGCGCATCCAAAGGCGTGACTGACACATTGAACAGAAACCTCGGGCTTTTGGTTTGCATCTCTGGCGTGCATCGGTCATGACCCTAGCATGACACTCAGATTCAAAGCTCTTGCCGTACATCTCTTCACTGCCACTGGTGCTGTTTTCGCAATGCTGGCCATGCTGGCCGCCGTGGAAGAGAAATGGAGCCTCATGTACCTTTGGCTGGTTGTATCCTTCATTGTCGATGGCATCGACGGCCCGTTGGCGCGGCACTATCACGTCAAGAAAAACGCACCCGAGTTTGACGGCGTCTTGCTGGATCTGATCATCGATTATCTGACCTATGTGTTCATCCCAGCCTTTGCGCTGTTCAAATCCGGATTGATGGATGGATGGACCGGCTGGTTCGCAATCATCGTCATCACCTTTGCCAGCGCGATGTATTTCGCGGACACCCGGATGAAAACAAAGGACAATTCCTTTTCCGGCTTTCCCGGATGCTGGAACATGTTCGTTGTCGTGATCTTCGCACTGGAGCCCAATTTCTGGATCATCCTGCTGCTGGTCACGCTGCTGTCGCTTGCGATGTTTCTACCTTTGAAATTCGTTCACCCCGTGCGCACCGAGCGTTGGCGCAGTCTGACCTTGCCGGTCGCCCTTGCCTGGACGTTCTTTGCGGGCTGGGCCGCATGGGTCGATTTTCATCCCGAAAGCTGGGCCCACTGGGGTCTGGTCATCGCCAGCCTGTACCTGACATTTGCTGGTATCGCACAACAGGTTGTTCCGCAGCGCCGTACCTGACACGAGCGCTGCCGGACCGGATTTAAAGAACGTCCTGAACCTCAAATTCAGTACCGTTATGGGTAAAGACGTCGCCTGCTTGCAGGCCCGCCATGGCTAGGTAGATCGGGCTTTGTGTCGAGATCCCCATATATGTATCTCCACCCACCTCGAACCGGGTCGTCGAAACGCAGACGACAAAGCTGCGGTTGTTGAACCTGATCACCGATCCCGGCCTGACTGTATCTGTCAGACCAAAATCGGTATTCTCAATCACATCGATTTTGGCATGATGCGCATGAACAGGCGCGTCAAATGCAGCTGCCAAATCGGCATTTTCGCGCGATGCGGCTATGTCATCCTTGTCGTGGCCTTCCCGGTCATCCAGTTGGGCATCCTTCAGAAATGCGTCGTAATGGGCCTGCGCCGTTGCAAGCTCCTCTGCCTCAAGCGACATCAACCGGTCGATAATGGCCTTCTTCTGGGCTGCGCGATCTTTTTCGGTGCTCATTCAATGCGATCCTTCAAATTCAGCAACTGATATAAGTTGTGCTTCCCAGAACCGGATTGCAACCGAATTTCGAGGCTCAGATCAAAAGACCCGCCGCCCGCTCATGCCGTAGCAGTGCAACCTTTGTCTCGATCCCGCCGCACCCGGAAAACCCGCCCAGCCCATTGGCAGCCAGCACCCGGTGGCAGGGAATAATAACGGGGATCGGGTTTGCCCCGCAGGCCTGACCGACCGGTTGCGCCGGTTGCCCCAACGCCTTGGCGATATCCCCGTAGGTGCGCGTTTCCCCAAGGGGAATGGCATACATAAGATCACAGACCTGCCTTTGAAACTGCGATCCATGAATGCGGTAGGGCAGATCGAAGCGGTCAAGCCGTCCAGCGTCATAGGCCATCAACTGCGCCGCCGCCTCGCGCAGCAGAGCTGTTGGTTCGCCGTCGTCCTGACCGTCCCAGACCAGCCGCGTGAGGGCACCATCCGTTTCCTCGATCCCAAGTTTTCCGAACTGAGTATCAACTGCAATCATCGCCATGGGCTGACGGTTTCAGATCAATCCTCCAAGTTCAAGTGGCGAAGCCATGGGGCTGCGAGGCGCGCGGATTTTGCGAATTGCCGCAATCATGTTAGCCTAGCCGCATTGTCAAAAAGAGATTTGGAGCATGAGATGGGTCGCCATTTGATCCTGACGGTTCACGGAATTGGCGAACAAATACCCGGTGAGACCGTCGATCAGGTCGTCGGGGCCGCGACAACCTGGCTGGATGGCAATCCCGAACCCCCGATTGAGGTTCAGCGTGGGATGATAGAGCTGGCCGAAACAACCTTCGACGGCACGCCCCGAAGCGCAAAACTATTCCCGGTCAACCTGCGCAAAGTGACGAAACCGTCAGCACCGCAGGACGAGGCCATGTTTGCCGAGGTTTTCTGGGCCGACCGCTCACCCGCCCCGAAAGGAGCCATTAAGACAGCATTGGACCTGATCTGGGTTGTTCTTGCGCTGGGTTATCTGGCCATGGACAATGCCGAACAAACGCATAGCCGCGCGGATGTGGCCTCGGACCAAGTCAACGGCAGGAACACTTTGGCCGCGCGGCTGGTTCACCTTTTTACCTGGGTTTTCTTCGGCGCAGTTGCGACCCTGAATGCCTATCTTCTGATCGGTGCCATAGCCGTTATGGTTGATCGCGTTCCCGGGATCTTCTTTCAAAGCACGATCCTGCTGTTCTGGCTCTTGTTCACGCTTTACGCCGGAGGGGCCGCATACGGACTAAGGCGCAGCTTTGCAGCCCCGACTTATCTAAGACGCGTATTCTGGCGCGGCATTTTCGGGATAGGGTTTTTGCTGCTGATCTGCCTGATCATTGGTCCGCTTGGTCTGGAAATCCGAGCCTGCACACCCTTGCCGGACAGCCCGGTTTGCCCTTCGGCGCTGGAGCAGTTTGTAGCTTTTCAGGTCTACCTGCTCGCGTTTTTCTGGGCTTCGCTGATCTTCATGACAATCATTTTGTACGTGCTTTCTGCGACCAGCCTTGATGAAAAGGTTCAGGCAGACAATCTGAAAGAACACAGGCGGCTGTACCCCAGCATATGTGCAGGCATGTTGGTGTTCTGGATGTTCTTTATATCCGGGTTGTGGCTAATGCTGCGGGAAATGCTCGACACGGTTCCGGGGCTGTCAGATGGAAAACTGACCGGTCTTTTTGACAATTTCCTCAGTGACTCCATCGAAACACTCAGTGTTGCCTTCGCGGCAATTGTCCTGCTTGCGTTTGTTGGTGTTGGCCTGTTTGCCGGTCGCAGAGGGCTGAAGGCAAACCTGCATATCCGCGACGGGCTGATCAGCCGCGCCATCCTCAATCGTTTTGCACAATGGGTCTTTTTGTTCGGTGCAATCGTACTGGCGATGGTCACTATCCGAGAAATCGCGTTGAGCCAGCACGTCGATCCCCTGTGTCAGATCGGAACGGACAATTGCAACCTGATTGGCCGGGTTTTGAACAAACTGGCAAGCAAACAGGGCGAGATTGGCCTGATCGTCCTGGGTGCAACAGCATTGATGTACCGCTTTTCCGATTTCGTCGCAGCAGGGCTGGGTGTGGCACGGGACATTGTCACCTATGCCATTCGCGACAAGTGTTTACTGAAAGCGGACCTGAAAACGAGGCTGCGCAATTATCCGGATCGCAAGGCGATTGATGAACGATTTTATCGTGCACTGCATTATGTGGTGGATATCTTTGCCGCGGACCACATCACGGTGATCTCACATTCACAAGGCACCGTGATTGCCACGCAAATGCTGGCTGATCCACGCGTGCAAAAGCTTATCAACGGGCGCAACGTGACGCTGATTACGATGGGCTGTCCTGTGACCCATATCTATCAGCGCTATTTTCCCGAGATGTTTACAGTCGTTCCCAAAAACCTGAACGCCGCATGGTTCAACATCTTCAGGCAGGATGACTTTGTAGGGACCGAGATTGAAGGCGGGCTGATTTCCGCAAACCGCAACATTCCGGTCGAGCCCGGTGGTCACACCGGATATTTCACGGATTATCAGGTTTGGAAGGCCCTGAAGGACTCAGCCATAGGCTTTGACCTGTTTAATCCGACACCGCAATCCGCGCAGACGTGAAACGAAAAACGCCCCCTCGAAGGATCGAGAGGGCGGTTTCAATCAGCTTAGCGCCTCATCGCAGCGTCGGCAAACTCCGACATGGGCGTGGCGGCCCACGTCCGGAAGGATTTTCCAACAGCGCTGACATTTCTCGCCTTCTGCTTTTTCGAACACGACGGCCACGCCTTCGATTTCGGGCACACGGAACGCCTCGGCAGGGGCCGGGTCGCCGGTCACGGTCAGGCCCGAGGTGATGCACATGTCGTCCACGTCGAACGTGGCCAGCAGATCGCGGGTATCGCCATCATCGACATGCACGATCGGGGCCGCTTCGAGGCTTGAGCCGATCACCTTGTCCTGGCGCTGGATTTCCAGCGCGGCAGTCACGGCCCGGCGCACTCGGCGCACCTTTGCCATGTTGGCCTCAAGCTCGGCATCGCGCCAATCCGCAGGCGTTTCCGGGAAGTCGACCAAGTGGACCGAGCTATCGTCGCCCGGAAAGCGCCCCAGCCAGACCTCTTCCATGGTGAAAACCAGAACCGGTGCCAGCCACGTGGTCAGGCGATGGAACAGGATATCCAACACCGTCCGCGCAGCACGACGGCGCGGCGTGTCGCCGTCACAATAAAGAGCATCCTTGCGAACGTCGAAATAGAAGGACGACAGATCAACCGTGGCAAAGGTAAAGACCGCACTGAATACGCCCTGGAAATCGAAAGACGCATAACCCTTGCGCACCTGCTCATCCAATTCCGCCAGCCGGCTGAGCACCCAGCGTTCCAGACGCGGCATATCTTCGGGCGCGACGCGATCGGCCTCGGTGAAATCCGCCAGCGAGCCCAGCATGAACCGCATAGTGTTGCGCAGACGGCGATAACTGTCGGCAGTGCCTTTCAGGATCTCCGGCCCGATCCGCTGATCGGCGGTATAGTCGGTCTGTGCCACCCACAGACGCAGGATATCGGCGCCGTACTGCTTGACGACCTCTTCCGGTACGATGGTGTTGCCCAGCGATTTGGACATCTTGTTGCCCTTGGCATCCAGCGTGAAACCATGTGTCACGACGTTGCGATAAGGCGCGCGGCCTTTGGTGCCGCAGGCCTGCAACATGGAAGAATGGAACCAACCACGGTGCTGGTCGGTGCCTTCCATGTAGACGTCGGCGATACCGTCCTCGGTCCCATCTTCGCGGTCGCGCAAAACAAAGGCGTGGGTCGAACCAGAATCGAACCACACATCCAGCACGTCAAACACCTGATCGTAGTCATCGGGGTTGGCGATGCCGTCGAGAATTTTCTCTTTGAACCCGTCGGTGTACCAGATATCGGCGCCGTCTTTCTCAAACGCCGCCTTGATGCGCGCGTTCAGGTCTGCGTTGCGCAGAAGGTAATCCGCGTCGGTGGGCAAGGCACCTTTCTTGGTGAAACAGGTCAGCGGCACGCCCCAGGCACGCTGGCGCGAGAGAACCCAGTCCGGGCGCGCTTCGATCATCGAATAGAGGCGATTGCGACCGGTCTGCGGCGTCCACTTCACCAACTCGTCGATCGAGCGCAGCGCACGTTCGCGGATGGTGTCCCCCATTTCACCCATGCCGTCATCCAGCTGGCGGTCAACGGATGCGAACCACTGCGGCGTGTTGCGATAGATGATCGGCGCCTTCGAGCGCCATGAATGCGGATAGCTGTGCTTGATCTTGCCGCGCGCCAGCAGCCCGCCAACTTCGGCCAGCTTGTCGATGACGGCCTTGTTCGCGTCACCCTCACCGCCTTTGCGGGACAGAATGTATTTGCCACCGAAAAATGGCAGGTCAGCGCGGAAGCTACCGTCATCCATCACGTTATAGGTGATGACCTGCTCCAACATACCCAGATCGCGGTACAGCTCGAATTCCTCCATACCGTGTGACGGCGCACAATGAACGAAACCGGTGCCTTCGGTATCGGTCACGAAGTCAGCCGCGCGGAAGTCGCGGATATCGTCCCATTCGCCATTGCCGCCTTCGGCCCCGGCCAGCGGGTGGGTCAGTTGGACGCCGTCCAGCTCATCTGAGCTTACGTCGCGGACACGGGTCCATTGATCGTCGTTCAGACGGGCGCGACCTAACACGTCGGCAGCCAGATTGTCTGCCAGCAGAAACTTGTCGCCAACAGCGGCCCAACATTCCTCGGGCGCACCGGTGACTTCGTAGAGACCGTAGGAGATGTCTTTGCCATAAACGACCGCCTTGTTCGACGGCATAGTCCAGGGAGTGGTGGTCCAGATTACGACGAACGCATCATCCAGATCACCCGCGTTCACGACCTTGAACTTCACCCAGATGGTAAAGCTTTCCTTGTCGTGATACTCGACCTCGGCCTCGGCCAGCGCTGTCTTCTCGATGGGCGACCACATCACGGGTTTCGAGCCCTGATAGAGCGTGCCGTTCATCAGGAATTTCATGAACTCGTCGGCGATCACGGCCTCGGCATGGAAGTCCATGGTGATGTAGGGATCAGGCCAGTTGCCGGTGATGCCCAGACGCTTGAACTCTTCGCGCTGGATGTCGATCCAGCCTTCGGCGAACTTGCGGCATTCCTGACGGAAGTCGACGATGTTCACCTCGTCCTTGTTCTTGCCCTTCTTGCGGTACTGTTCTTCGATCTTCCATTCGATCGGCAGGCCGTGGCAGTCCCAACCGGGCACGTAACGCGCGTCAAAGCCCATCATCTGATGAGAGCGCACGATCATGTCCTTGATCGTCTTGTTCAGTGCGTGGCCGATATGCAGGTGGCCATTCGCATAGGGGGGGCCGTCGTGCAGAGTAAAGGGTTTGCGCCCCGTTTTCTCGCGCAGGCGGTCATAGACACCGATGGTCTCCCACCGCTCCAGCCATGCGGGTTCGCGTGCAGGCAGGCCCGCGCGCATGGGAAAATCGGTTTTGGGCAGGTTCAGCGTGTCTTTATAGTCAGGCGTTTGGGTCGTGTCGGCGCACATTTTGAGCGTCCTTTGGATGATCTGGTCGTACTAGGATCGAAGCGGTCGGTGCGAATTCTCAAACACCTTTGCCCGGCGTCTCAGAGGGTCAGAGCGCCGGGGATATAATTCGAATAATGATGGCCGTCCGGTCATACATGGCCGCGCTTATAAGACGCCTGCCTTCAATGGTCCAGAGGTTCCGGCCCATGCGGCGAATGGCGCAGCTTGGCCCAGCGATTCAACCATGCCAGACCGGCCAGCCCAAGCCCCAGCGCCAGCAGTGAGAACACGCGGATCAGCCCGCCCAGACCGGCAATATCGATCAGAAAGACCTTGGCCACCGCCAGCCCGATCACCACCAACCCCGCCTTGCGCATCGCATCCGAACCACGTGCCAGAGATTGGTAGAACAGCGCCGCCCCGACCAGCAGCAGAACAAGGGTATATGTATAAAGCTCGGGCTGCGTGACGCCGTTGCCTTCAAACATGCCTGCTGCGCCCTGCCAGAAATGGCGGATGGTCAACCCGAACCACACGGCAACCAACGCACCCGCAATGGCATAGCTTGCCAGCCTGATCTGCTTTGGCATGTCCCTGATCCGCCATGCCGAGAATCCGATGGTCAGTGCAGGCACCAGATAGGCAAGGACAAGAGTGTTCAGAACCGGTGGGCCAAGCACCGGGTCGGCGTTGGGGTTCAGAAGCGGGTTTTGGTCGGTCAAAGCCAGGGTCAGTCGGAACACGCCATGACCGGCAAAGAACGCCGCCAACACGTACCGTGCATAATTCAGTTTGCCACCCAGCCCAAACCTCTGAACCTGAGCGAAGGCCAGCAGCAGCCAGATGACCGCCAGCAGGCCAAGACCCCAATGGCTGTTGTCGGCCCCGCCTTCTCCGAAACCTTCAAGCCACCGCAGTAGCAACAGGGACAGCAGGATGCCGCCCGTCGCCCATGCCGCGCTTTCCAGCAACAGTGCTGCAACCGGCCGCTGCAAGGGACGCAACAGCCACCAGCCAGCCACGAAACCCAACGTGGCCGCACCATAGACCATCGCCATTTCGGGCACCGGGGCCGCATTGGCCCAGTCCAGACCCGGGTCAAGCACCAAGCGCACCGTGACCGTAAAGACACCGGCCCAGATAAACCAACTCATCTGCGGCAAGGTGAACCTGCGATCCAAGGCTGCTGCTGCGACGATGCTGGCCACCAGCGCAATCGTCAGCGCGGCCGAGCTGAGCACGATGACGCAAGCAAAGACCAGACAGGACAGCGCCGATAACGTGGCCAGAGCAGCCCGCATCCGGTCATCGCCATCGGCGCGACCAAAACGCCCGGCCAGAACCACCATCAGAACTGCCAGGACAATCGCGTGCAGGGCCCAAGCGTACGCACCGATAACCGTGGCAGGATGCCAGCCCATTTCCAAAGCGATAGCCAGCGCGGGTGCAAAAACTACAGCGCCCCCGGCCCAGATTGCACGATACTGGTTTGCCCTGAATGACCGCCATGCCATCAAAATCGACATAAACGCGCCCAAAGCAACCAGCGCGGTGGCCGCCCTCGGAAAGTCGGCCTCGGGCGTCTCGGCATAAGTGTCGGTGAAACTGCGCAGAACTACTCCGTATTCCAGGCCGTGAGAGGCCACAAAAAACACAAGGCCCGCCGCAGGCAGGACGGTCAGATCCTGTAACGCAGGCGCATCCTTGGCCCACAATAGCAGCGCCAGAAGCAGGGCGGACAGCAGGCAGACACCCAACCAGAATTCAGCCGCTGAGTCTGCCCAATGCCAGGACAGGATTGCTGTGCTGGCCGCAATCGCTCCGGCGGCGAGCCGAGTTGGAAACTCGGGCCACGGGCGGGTTCCGGGGGTGCGGATCACCTGAGACATCATGCACCCTGCATGATCGGGCCAAACGCGCCGCACCGGAATGGCCGTCGCCAGAAGTGCGAGCACTGTTGTCGCGACCAGATATCCCGGTTCCGTATTCGGAGCGCCACTGACCAAAAGCAGGTTTGCCGCATATACCCCGACCAACGTCAGAACCGAAATCCACGCCCAGCGCCGCACCGTGTCGATTCCCAGCCCCAAAACGGCAACCAAAAGAAAATAGGCATAGAGCCACGATGGATCGTCAGATGCGCCTCCAACCAGAAAGGGTGCTGCAAAAGCTCCGATCAGTCCAACCGCAGCCAGCAGCGGGCCGTGGAACCACCCCAGAACAAGCCCAACAAGCGCGATGACAACCATTCCTGCCAAGGCCGTCTCGGCCCCGATCAGGCCATAAAGCTGCCGCGCAGACAGGATGGCGCCGAACAAGGTAACAAGGCCGGCCCCGGAAAAGACCGATGGCAAATAGGCAGTGGCCACCGCTTCGTCATCCCCGAACCTGCGGCGCAGAACCTCACCCCCGATAATCAAAACCGAGCCGAAGCCAAGCGCGGCAAAAACGCGGGCCGCCGGAGGTAACAATCCGTTCTCAACGCCATATTGCACGAGGAAAATACCGGCCAATGCCAGCGACAGTGCTGAGACCGCATAAAACCAGTTCTCACGCAGCCACGCGCCCAGCGCGGCAAACCTGTCATGGCGAAATACAATTGCAGGCGTAGCGGCGTCGGTGTCTACATCTTCGGCGCTTTCGTCTTCCTGTCGCTTTGGCGCGTCCCACGGCCCCGGGCTGTGAACCTGTTCCTCTGCCATAGGTTGCGGTGCAGGTGCATCCTGTTCCGGTTGCAGCGATGCAAGCGCATCGCCCGACACCAACGCATTGATCTGCGCTTCCAGTTGTTCGACCCGGCGACGCAATCGGGAATGCCCGACCAGAAGTGCAATCAATGTCACCGGGATGGCCAAAACAACCAGGCCAATAAGAACAAGCAACGTTTCCAACCGAGTCTCTCCGATCCGTAATTTCGGCCAAGCTATCTTGTGCTGTCGGTCAGCAACAGTCAGGAAAGCCGTGACAAAGTCTAAAGTACCGAAATCGCCGGACGGGCGATCATCAGCCACAGGATAGTCAAAACCGCCAGAAACGCCGGAACCCCGCAGGCGAACCAGAACCGAAACAAGCGGTGATACTCCGGTGGCAGTTGCGTTCCCCGCTCTGCCGCCATTCGCGCGTGGTCGCGCAACCGGATTTGAACCCAAACCACCGGCAACCAGAAAAAGCCCGTCAAAACATAAAGCACCAGAGACAACACGATCCAACCTTCACCCAAAGACCACCCGATCTGCCAGGCAAGCAGCGCTCCGGTCACTGGTTGCAGGATGACAGCAGTCGTGGTGAACAGAAGGTCGGCAAGCACCACGATACCCGCCGTATGGGCGATGACGCGCGGGTCGTTTGTCCGGTGCGCCATCAGCATGAAAAAGGCGATCCCTGCCCCTGTTCCCAGCAGCACACATGCACCGATGACATGCAGCCATCGCAAGATCAGTTCAGGGTCCATCATCGGCTCTCAAACAAGGGCAACGCCACAAGCGACAGGATCATCGCGGGCAGGATTTTCACCAGCGGCCCCAGCGGGTCCAACCACAAGTCCGGCATCGTGACCGAAGCGGCAATCAGGTAGAATATGGCCACAGTCAACTGCGCCATACATGCCCGCGCCGCCCATCGGCGCCACAGGATGGCCAGACCAAGTGCTATGTCGATCAGGGACCAGAACACAACGCTGGTCACCGCCAAGGCGGATGACCACCCCGCTTCGACCAGCATACCAGAAGCCGTAGACAAACCCGCCAGCCCAAACAGGCCCGACAGCAACCAGAACAGGCTGAGTGTTGCAACGATCAGCGGCATCAACAGCGTCATCCGCGCGGTCAACCGATGCTCGCGCGCGCAAGGCAGCATGGCATAAACCTCAGGCAAGGCGGCATTTCCGCGCCCGGCCGCTGCACGATAGGGGCCGGGGTCGCCAACCACGCCATCCGCCATGACCGTCATCGCCGTGCTGCGCAGCGGAGACCGCCAACCCAACAGGGCCAGACAATCCGCCATGGCCGCAACGGCTTTTGTCAGGACAGGCGGCAGGACCAGATGGAAGCGCGCAGCGGGAAACCCCAGCCACTGCCGCGTGCAGCGCACCACGTCCGACAAACTATGCGGGGTATCCTCGACCAGATCGTAATTACCCTGCGGCAGACGACCGGCAACGGCAGCAATCACGACGTCACACAGATCGGGCATCCCGATGCATTGAACGGGTGTATCGGGGTAAGCCAGCGGTTGAATAAAAGGAACAGACGCCAGCATTCGAAGCAACGCCGTTCCCCCATAATCCGTTTGCCCGATAACAAGCCCTGGCTTTAGAATCCAAAGTGTTACGCCCGATGCGCGCAAAGCGGCATCTCCGCGTGCCTTGCTGCACAGGAAATGCGTGCTGGCGTCCGGCTCTGCTCCGATGGCCGAAATCTGAACAATGCTTATGCCACCTTCCGCGCAGGCCCCTGCAAGGGCTGCGACCGCCATATGGTGCACCGCTTCAAGGTTGTCCTGCGCGTTATCCTGCAAAGCCCCTGCGCAATTCACCACGACATCGACGTCGGCCAGCAGGTCCTGCCAATCGTCCTTGTGCAACAGATCGCGCATATCGCCCTGTTTCAGCAAAACCCCCGGCAGGACCTTTGCCCCTTGAGCAAGATTGCGCCCCATGCCCTGAACCGTGGCACCTGCGGCCGACAATGCCCGCGTGACGGCGGTGCCGATGAACCCATAAGCACCCAGAACCAATACGTTCTTTCCAGAAAGCTCGTGATCTGCCATCGTCCTTTGCACCTGTTTTGCGCCACTCTACCTATCCGGGAAGTTTTGACCAGTCGCGACTACCGTGCTGCGACATTTATGGATGGAACAGAGACCCGACGAGATACGCGATCAGTGCCGCCAGACCACCGATCAACAGCGTTTCGATACCTGACCGCCACCAGGGCGCCAACGACCACCGGCTTTTGAACGCACCAATCGCAAAGAAGACCCCCATCGTCATCCAGACCGACATCTCGAAAGCATTCTCCACCGACGCCAAAAACGGCAACAGCGGGATCATCCCGGCCACAAGGAACGCGAAGAACGTTGCCAACGCGGCTTTCATCGGATGTGGGTCGACACTGCCCAGCCCATATTCACCCTCGATCATCAGGTTGACCCAATGTTCGTGGCTCGACGTGATCGCGGCGGTGGCTTCGTTCAGAATTTCCCCTGACAACCCTTTTTGCGACAGAATTTCACGGACCTCCTCGCGCTCGCCGTCGGGGTAGAGTGCGATGTGGCGTTCCTCGATCGCCCGAATGCGCCGTATGTTGTCCAGTTCGGCCTTGGTGCCTGAGTAATTCCCGGCAGCCATTGAAAACCCGTCCGCCAGAACGTTTGCCAAACCAAGTGCCACGATAACAAACGGGGAAAGGCCCGCCCCCGCGACACCGGCGACAATGGCAAATGTGGTGACGGAACCATCAATGCCGCCATACACAACGTCGCGTAACACACCGCGCCCGGGCGGAGCGTTGATCCGGTCGGCAATTTCCTGCGGACTGTGACCGTGATCCGTCATGGTTTGCTCCTATTGTTCACTGGCAGAGTGCAGAAGGGTGTGGTCTGACGCTTTGCTCTGGATCAACCCTTGGAGAACAGACCCTGCAAGGCGCGTTTAATGATGCCTCGCGTGGAAGGTTTGTGGCGTTTTGAGAATGGTAAGGGGCGGCAGACCTCCATCGCGGCCACGCCCACTCGGGCGCTGAGCGCACCGTTGACCAGACCTTCTCCGAACCGTCGGGACAATTTGCTGAGAACGGATCCGCCCAGAACAGGTTCCAGCAGATCGTCACCAACGGCCACCGCCCCAGTTGCGACCAGATGCACAAAGACGGCACGGGTCAGACGCCAGCTTCCCAGTGTGCCAGCCCGCCCCCCGTAGATTTCCGCGACGCGGCGGATCATCCGCAGGGACGCGGCTAGTGCCGTTACAACATCCGCCAGTGCCAGCGGGACCAGAGCGGTCACGGTGGCAACCTGCCGTGCTGCGGCCTCAACCTCACGGCTGGCAGCGGCGTCGAGCGGGGCCAACAATTCATCCTCGGCAAGGTTTAAAAGCGCCTCGGCATCGAACTGTTCCCCCATACGCTCGGACAACCGCTCGCGACCCCAGCGGGTATCCTCGCGCCCTTTGTAGAATGCAATGATGCGATGTGTGACAGCACGTGCCTGAGCCAGGTCTTCATCAGCCAATGCAATATCCGCTGCACGGCGCATCCCATCAACACGGGACAACCGCCCCAAAGCCGCGAGCTCGCGCAGCGCGATGATCACCACCACCAGAACCAATGCAGCCAACAATCCGGCAACGATCCAACCCAAAACGGGCGTCCGCGCCACCAGAGAGGTTGCAAAATCCCAGGCGGCCACCGATATGGCCGCCCCGACTACGGAAAGCGCAAGCCCCCAGAACCAGCGCGCAAGGGCCGAGGGTTTGCGGGCCGCCAGTCGGGCCGCGCTTTGCATCGCCTGCCCCTGAGGCGGCACAATATCCGGCACCGGTTTTGCCTGCGCGACATCAGCAGCGGGTTCATCATCGTCAAGATCGATCAAAACCGGACCTTTAGCCATTTGTCGTATCCCTGCTGTGCCAGACAAACCTTATGTCCGGCAGGTTTTCATCGTTTTCTGCCCCATCGCTGCGCGCCACCTCGGCAAAGCCGTTTCGCTCATAGAACCGACAGGCGCGGGAATTATCCTGAAACGAGTACAAGCCCAGCCGCCGCTGGCTTGCTTTCGCGTGACCCAGCAATTGCTGACCAATCCCCTGCCCCCGAGCTTGTGCATCCAGATAAAGTGAATGGATTTCACCACCATTCAGCGCCAGAAACCCGACCACGCCCGTCTCTGCCTCGGCCACAGTGACCCAGCCCTGATCAATCATCCGGCCGCAAAAGGCGATGGTTTCAGCACAGCTGTGCAATTTGGGCATCCAGTCGTTTTCCAAAGCGAAATCGTGCAGGATCGTACCGATTGTACCGGCATCTGTGGTGCGTGCGGGGCGCAGTGTCGCGATCATAATCTTTCTCCGATCAGAAACTGCGCTGCACGATCCAGTCGAATATGCGGGGGGCCGTCACCAGGTTTCAGGGTTAGTTTTGCAGGCGCAAAGGCCATGAACCCATAATCTTCGTTCAACCAGCTCTCCGCCCCATTTCGCGCCGGACCCAACAGATGCGCCGGATCCTCGGGCAATTCTCCGGGATAAAAAGCAGCCTGTTTGCCGCTGTCCAACAAAGTGCCACGCACGCATGGCAGATCGGTTCCGTCATGGCTGCGTATCTCTTCGGTCGTTGCACGCAGCGAGGCCAGAGACAGGGCCGCAGTCCGGGCCCCGGCGAAATTCGCACGATCGCGTGCCTCGCGCGTCAAAGCTTCGATAATCGCGGTCAGGCGGGGATGCTGAGTGTGGTGCAGGTGGTCCGCTTTTGTCGCTGCAAACAGGATGCGCTCGACCTTTTTGCCCAACAAAAGCTGGCTCAGCCATGCGTTCCGTCCCGGACGAAAAGCCGACAGGATATCGGCCATCGCGCGGCGCATATCTTCAACGGCCTGAGGACCTTTGTGAATTGCGCCCAGCGCGTCAACCAGAACCACCTGCCGGTCAATCCGCGAGAAGTGATCCCGAAAAAACGGTTTCACGACCTGAGATTTATAAGCGTCGAACCGCCGTTCCATCTCGCGCTGAAGGGTCCTGCGCCGCGACGGGCCAGTGATTGCCAACGGTGCAAAGGTCAGAACCGGAGATCCCGCCAGATCACCCGGCAACAGGAAACGTCCGGGGGTACAGTCATAAAACCCGGCATCGCGCGCTGCGTTGAGGTAGTCGGTGAACGACGCGGCCAGAGCTTGTGCGGCAGGTTCGTCGTGCCCTACCGACGGGTCTGTATCTTGGACCAGCGCCAGATACGCGGCAGCCTCGGCGCGGGTCTTAATCCGTGCCAGTGTTTCCTGAGACCAGTCTGCGTAAGACTTATCCAGCAAGGCCAGGTCCAGCAGCCATTCACCGGGGTAGTCGACAATATCCAGATGGACCGTGCGCGGCCCCTGCAACCCGGCAAGCAGCCCGGCAGGACGGGCTTTGAAGGACAAGCGCAATTCTGACACCGCACGCGTGCTGTCTGGCCAATGCGGTGTCTGTCCCGTCAGGGCGGACAGGTGCGATTCATAATCGAACCGGGGCACAGTGTCATCCGGTTGGGGTTGCAGAAAGGCGGCATTGATTCGCCCCTCCTGCTGTGCAACCAGCCCGGTCATACGGCCCCGATCCAGCAGATTGGCAACCAACGAAGTGATGAATACTGTTTTACCGGATCGCGCCAGCCCGGTGACACCCAAACGGATGACCGGCTCGAAAAATGTCTCGGACACGCTGTCGCCGATACTTTCGACGCCACGCGCAAGACTGTCTGCCAGTGAAGAGATGACCAATCCGCCGCCCCGCAATTTTCCTTTTACCCAAGATAGGTAGCGGTCGCGGCACATACCAGCGCTTTCGCCCCCTTGCCCGATCCTGCGCTGCGCTGTACCAGCGGCACATGCCCAGATATGCGTTGAAAGTTGAATACCAGGGGGAACCGTTTGCCGGATGGCAGCGGCAAAAGGATCAACCATCTGTACAAGGCGCCATCGAACAGGCCCTGTCCCGTATTCAGCCGGGCGACCACACAATTGCCGCAGCGGGGCGCACGGACGCCGGTGTTCACGCCCTGGGGCAGGTTGCCCACTGCGACATGGCAAAGGAATGGGACCCGTTCCGCCTGTCTGAGGCGCTGAACTATCACCTCAAGCCACTCCCAGTGGCCATCGTAAAGGCCGCCCCAGTGGCCGAGGATTGGCACGCGCGGTTTTCAGCGGTTGAACGGCAATATCTGTTCCGCATCCTGATGCGCCGGGCGCCCGCAACCCACGACCGGGGACAGGTCTGGCAGATTAGCCACCTTCTGGATGTCGACGCCATGCAGGAAGGCGCAAACATGCTGCTGGGTCGGCATGATTTCACTACGTTCCGGTCGTCGATCTGTCAGGCGGCCAGCCCGGTCAAAACCCTTGATGAACTGCGCGTTGAATGGGTCGAGGGCTTTTCCGCCCCCGAGGTTCATTTCCACGTGCGCGCCCGGTCGTTTTTGCACAATCAGGTGCGCAGTTTCGTCGGAACGCTGGAACGTGTGGGCGCCGGAGCGTGGACCCCGGAAGATGTGCGTGAGGCTTTGAAAGCCGCCGACCGCGCTGCCTGCGGGCCGGTGTGTCCGCCGCACGGGCTGTATCTGGCGCGGGTCGGATACCCGGAACCGGTGTTCGACTGATCTAAACCGCGCGCAGAAGCAACCCGCCTGCAATCACCGCAATGACAAGCCCCGCCACCAGTTCGATGGAGGGTGCCAGAACCGACGCAAAGCGCGTGGCCGAAGCCGAAGCCAGCAGCCCGCCGCGCAGACCAAAAGACGTCCACCCGACCAGCGTAGTCACAGTCGCCGTGCCAAGCGCCATGGCAAAAGCACCCGCGATCCCCACCATGGCGATGCCCATTTGCCACGTCAGAATCAGTACAAACAAGGCACCGGTACAAGGCCGCGCTGCTATGCCTGCGATCAGGATCAGGGCTTCGCGCAACGTGCCCACATTTGCGACCTCGTCCGCGGTTGGACCATGACGATGACCGCACTCCGCACAGGCTCCCTCATCATGATGGTGCTGATGGGTGTGATCGTTAGAGACATGCTTTTTTTGCTGTCGTGCGAAATTGCGCACAGCCCGTACAACCAGCCAAAGCCCAATCAACGCAATGGCTCCGTAGCTGATCGGAGCCATGACCTGTTCGGTCGCCCCAACAAGGCTTTCGCGGGACATCTGAAAGACCAGCACCCCCGCGTAGACCAGCACAACTGCCGTCACCGCCTGACCAAGACTGGACAATACGCTGATCGCGGACAACCGCCAGAAGGCGACGCGCCGACCCAAACCGTAGCCGCCGATCAAAACCTTCCCGTGGCCCGGACCCACAGCATGAAAGAACCCATAGGCGAAACAGACAGTCAGAAGCGTGGCCACCGCCTGAGGCTGTTCCGCGCGCGCGGCACGCAGGGACCGCGCGATCTGGTTCTGAAAGTCCCGCTGCTCTCCGGCAGCCCAACCTGCCAGACTGTCAAACCCACCGCTGCCCCAGAACCAAAGCAGCAAACCAAAGGCCAGAGCGACCGGAACAATCAGGAAACGGGACATGAAACAAGTATCTCAGTCGCAAAGTTCTCACCAACCAAGGGAATATCGTTTTCCTCGAGGTCGTAATCCGCGTCCAGTGTCAACAGAAACGCCTGCATCTGTGCAAGCTGCCCGTCTATGTCGGGTTCGTTACGATCCATCTGGCATAAAGCTGGGCCTGTCACAGTTACAGGGCGCGTTATCTCATAGGCCGTATAGAAGGACTCATCAAATGCCTTGGCGGAAAGCCCTGTGGCAAGTATTGCGTCGCCTTCGACCGCTCGCAAATGGGTGGTTACAATCCGCCCGTCTTCCGTTGTCGCACTGGGCTCCATTGGACCGGACAGTGCAACCAGCGCTCCGTCTTTGGTGAGCACGAGGTCGCCGTTGTACCCCTCGACCCATTGCATATCGAACCCGCTCAGACGTTTTTCTTCGCTTTCCGTCAAAATGCCGTCAGCATCCTGATCCAGATTCATGTCTTCCAGAACAAGCAGAGAGTAGAATTCGTCATATGCCCAAGTCACCCGGATATGGGTCAGGTGACCGGCCTCGTCCACGATGAACTCCAGCCCGGTGTCGATAAAGACATGCGGGTGAGGCAGGGCCGGGATCGGCAGGCAACAGGTCATGACGGTGAAGAGCCAGCGCATATGCGCAAGATAGGTCTGACGGGACACGGCGACAACGGCCTTAACACTCTCACGCGAAAACCCGCCGACTTTCAGACTGGTGGGAACAGCACCAGTGTTTGCAGGGCCGTCCCTACAGGGCCATGCGTGTCGAAAAGCACGGACTGAGACATGCCGATGCCCGTAGGTTGCCAATGTGAAACCGAACTGGACGCCAGCCAATCTGACACTGGTTCGCGGTGGATATTCACGGTCAGATCGGTGTTCATGAACCCCATCTCCGACGTCGGAGCATTCCACGAGATACCATTGCCGCAATCCGCCAACGGGCACAGTGCCTGAATGGGCGACTGATCTTCGCCGCTCAACAGCTTTGGGGTGCGCATCCAGACCGTTTTGGGTCCGGCCCCCTGTTTGCCGTCTATGGGATAAAGGATGTCACTGTAGTGGGCAAACCCCTTCAAATCGTGACGAATCTCGCCGATTGGAAAAGGACCTTCTACCGCGTCTTCCAACTGTGGCGCACTGGTTTCGACGTTTGCCACCGCGCCCAGATCGCGTCGCGCCAGATGCATGGTGGTGGCCGTTGCGCAGAGTGTGTCATCCAGATCGTGCACCGTAACCCGTGTGGTCGCCAGCGTCTTGGTATGACGCGTGGTTTCTGCGGCAACCCGCAACCCGGCCAAGGGCAGAGGGCGCAACAGGTCAACTGTCAGGCGGGTCAGCATCTTTTCGGGGCCAACCTCAGTTTCCGCTGCCCGCACTATCAACCCGCTGACCGGCCCTGCGTGGCAATGATCGGCAGACCACGGACCGCGTGCAGGATCATGTCCTACAAACGCCCCATCCTCGCGCTGATGAAAATAGGTCTGATCCGTGAAGTCGAGCCCTGCCATCAGTCCCCTCTGGTCATTCGCTGCGTTGTGTGCCTCGGCTCACTCATACCGGTAACCGGTTGCGAAGTAACGTGGTTTCCCTTGCACGAGGTGAGTGGTATCTTCACGAAACTGTCCTTTTCGGGTTATGAAACCGGGCTGTACTTTTAGGCACGAGGATGGCTTAACAGACCTGATCCTGTCCACCGCTGTGACGGGACGTCACCACATCACATCCAAGTGGGGTCGCATATGGCGTTGTTGATTGAAACCGGGTTGTCGGACTGGATTGGGGATGAGGAAATCGCCACCTCACTACAAGCCTTAGCGCCCGGTGCAGACATCCGCACACCCGGAACGCTGGGCGACCCCAACGACATTACGATGCTTGCAGTGGTCAGCATGCAAAGCAATCACCCGGCGAAGTTGCCCAACCTGAAACTGGTTCAGAAGCTGGGGGCCGGGGTTGAGACCATAGTTGGCCATCCGGACCTGCCTCCGCATATCCGTGTAGCGCGATTGAAGCCAGACGCGCCTGCGCAGGGCATTGCCGAATGGTTTCTGGCCTATATTCTGCGCGCTCAGCGCCATATGGTTTTTCACGAGGCATCCCAGAGCCGCGCCGAATGGTTGCCGCGCGCACCTATCTTCACACCTGATACGGTTGTGGGCGTTCTGGGTCTGGGCCATATAGGGGCCCGCACTGCCCGCATGTTACATGCCGTCGGGTTTCAGGTCATGGGCTGGAGCCGCTCACCAAAGTCCATCGATGGTGTCACCTGCCTGCATGGGCAAGACGCGCTGCCTCGGCTATTGGGGCAATGTGATCACGTCTGTGCCATCCTTCCTTCGACGCCGCAAACCGCGGGTTTGTTTGACGCACAGACGCTGGCCGCGATGAAGCCGGGCAGTCAGTTGCTGAACGCCGGACGCGGAAACCTGATTGACGAGGCGGCGCTGATCGCGGCGCTGGATAACGGCTCACCGGGCCATGCCGTGTTGGACGTCACGTCACAGGAACCGCTGCCAAAAGACAGTCCCTTGTGGCGGCACCCTTCTGTGACGATCACACCGCATGTCTCGGGCTGGTATCTGGGGGACGCACTGTCGGATGTGGCCGAGAACTACCACAGGCTCAGGTCCGGCGATCCCCTGTTGCACGAAGTCAGTCGCGATCTGGGGTACTGATAACCAAGTCAGAGATCAGGGCGTCAGGATCCAGTTTCCGTTACCGTCATTGCACCGGCGGGTTCTGATCTCGCGGCTTTGATCGCTGCCTTCCGGCTGGATGACATGCTGAAGGCCGACGCAGTTGCCCTGAACGTTTTGCACCCGGATCGTTCCTTTTGAGCCGGTCTCGTCGTTTTGCCAGGACCGTTCCTGCCCTACAGAAGGCGTGCCATTGTTCAAAAGGGCATTCGAGGTTTCACTGACCACTTCAAAGTCTGCCGGGGACAGCCCCATCTCAGCTATGATTCGGGAGAGTGACTTGGCGTCGGCGGAACCGGTCATCAATAGGGCGCCACACGCGGCAATGACGGGTAAAAACTGGGCTTTCATAGCGGCCTCACAGAACTGAAATCATTTGTGACCAAGGATATACCTCTGTTTCAGCAGGGCCAAGCCCCCGGGGTACCGACCTTCAAAATATCCCGAACAAACCTATCGCGCGTCAGGACCTAATAGCGCCGCGCCTTTGTGCCCATAGTGCCATTCAAACGATCCCGAGGCACACAAATGACCCATCCGACCTATTTCGCCCCGACCGGCGGCCATCCCGGCCAGAACCAGTTGCTGACCGACCGCGCCATGTTCACAGACGCGTATGCGGTCATTCCCAAAGGTACGATGCGCGACATCGTCACCAGCTATCTGCCGTTCTGGGAAGGAACACGCCTGTGGGTTCTTTCACGCCCGCTCAGCGGATTTGCCGAAACGTTCTCGCAATACATCATGGAAGTGCAGCCCGGCGGCGGCAGCGATCAGCCAGAGACAGACGCGCAAGCACAGGCAGTGCTTTTTGTCGTCGAAGGAACAGTCACTTTGACGCTGAACTCGGAAAACCATGTGTTGGAGACAGGCGGATACGCCTATATCCCCGCCGGCAGCGACTGGACATTGCGGAACACTGGCCAGACGGCAGCCCGGTTCCACTGGGTCCGCAAAGCCTATGAGTCCGTTCCCGGGTTGTCCGCGCCAGACCCGATCATCACCAACGAACGCGATGTGACGCCTGTCGAAATGCCGGGCACCGAAGGCCGATGGTCCACCACGCGGTTCGCAGACCCGCAGGACCTGCGCCATGACATGCATGTGAACATCGTCAATTTCGAACCAGGCGGGGTCATTCCCTTCGCCGAAACCCATGTGATGGAACACGGGCTTTATGTTCTGGAAGGGAAAGCGGTTTATCGCCTCAATCAGGACTGGGTCGAAGTTGAGGCCGGAGATTACATGTGGCTGCGCGCCTTTTGCCCGCAAGCCTGTTACGCAGGGGGGCCGGGCCGGTTCAGGTATCTGCTTTACAAGGACGTCAACCGGCATATGCCCCTGTCCCTGTCGCGCCGCTAAACGCTGGGCTGGCTGGGAATCGCAGTGATCTTTTGCCCCGGGGCTTCACACAAGGGTCGGAATTTGCTGAAATCCAGGTAACTTCTTGTTTTGAGCATTGGAGATTTGTCCATGAAACTGCGCCTTGCCCTGATAGCCGTTGCCGCACTCGCTACCTCTGCAATCCTGCACACCGCACCCGCCATTGCGGGGGAAGAGACCAAATCCGTCTTCGTCATGAGCCGCAACTGGGCTGTGACACAGGTCGCAGACGAACCGGTCATTTATCGCGCCACACGCGACAACAACAACCTGAACCCATTCGGTCCGCCCCCACGCCTTCGGACAACGCAAGCAATTGCTGCCATTCAACAAGCGACGGGATGCAAGGTGATCTTCAACAGCATGTACCAGAATATTTCGGGTCAGTTCTTTTCTCAGGTCAGTTGCAAGTAAGCTGTTGTTGATCAGGCATTGAGGTCGCCCCGACGCCCTGCCATAGCTTGCGCATGAAACTCGCGATTAATGGATTCGGCCGCATTGGCCGCACGATCCTGCGGCAGGTTCTGGCCCTGCCTGAAGGGTCGGATATCGAGCTGGTGCTGATCAATGACATCGCGCCGCTGGAGACCTGTGCTTACCTGTTCAAATACGACAGCACCTTCGGCCCCTATCCCGGCGATGTGTCACAGGGCGATGCCGCGCTGATCGTAGACGGACGCTCTGTTCCTATGACGCACAGTGCCGATCTGACACGCGTTGATTTATCCGGCGTAGACGTGATGCTGGATTGTACCGGGGTCGCGCGCGCATCCGACGTGGCGCGTCGCGGATTGTCTGCGGGCGCCAGCAAGGTCCTGATCTCGGGTCCTTCGCCTGCGGCCGACTTAACCGTCGTTCTGGGGGCGAACGAGGATCAGTTGGGCAGCGCCCGGATCGTATCGAACGCCTCCTGCACAACGAATGGGCTGGCACCGCTGGTCAAAGTGCTGGACCACATTGGCGGTATTTTGTCGGGCCATATGACAACCATCCATTGCTATACCAACAGCCAACCCATGGTTGACGCCCCGCGCGGCGACCTTGCCCGGTCGCGGGCCGGTGCGCTGTCCATGGTTCCGACAACGTCCAGCGCCACACACCTGATCGACGTGGTCCTTCCACATCTGGCCGGGCGCATCTCGGGTGCCGCAGTTCGCGTCCCGACAGCCAGCGTTTCGGCGGTCGACCTCGTGGTCACGCTGGAACGCGGTATGCGGGCCGAGGATTTCGATCATGCTTTGCGTCAGGCTGTTGTCGAGTCACCGGTTTTGGGTTGGACGGATATGCCGCTGGTCTCTTCCGATTTGCGGGCGCGCCCGGATTCGCTGGTCATTGCCGGGCCGGAAACCCGCATGGTCGGAGAAAATCAGGTGCGCGTTTTCGGCTGGTACGACAATGAATGGGGCTTTTCGGCCCGCATGCTGGACGTGGCCCGCCTGATGGCCGCGCCGTGACCGGACTTACCTTCGTACTCAGCGTCGGGTCGGAGCCTATGGTTTAGGCCCCGCGACAGGGTATTCTGTAACACGGACCACCTTACTGATCCGTTCAATCATGAAATCCATGAACAGGCGTGCCTTTGGATCCTGATGGCGCCGATGCGTGTATAGGCAGGCCATCTGAACTGAAACAGGCGGAGTTTCCGTCGCAACCGGTACGAGGCGGCCGGATTTCAGATGCTCGGCCACCTCGAAAACCGGCTTCATTGCAATGCCTTGACCGGACAACGCCCAATCCGTCAAAACATCCCCATCATCACATTCAAACCGCCCGGACACGGCAAAACGTTTCGGACCATCGGGCGTTATCAGCATCCACTGAAACTCGGTCGCCCCCGGAAAGCGCAGATTCAGGCATTCATGCTTGTCGGCAATCAGGTCAGCCCCGGTCTTAGGCATACCGCGCCGCGCCACATAATCCGGCGCAGCACATAGCGCACGCTGGCAGTCGGCAATCTTGCGAATACGCAACGTGCTGTCCTCGGGCTGGCCAATGAAAAACGCCAGATCCAGACCTTCCGTGGTCAGGTCAACCGAGCGATCCGTCAGGCGCAAACGGACATCAATCTCGGGGTATTCCGCAAGAAACTCGGGCACATGCGGAGCAAGCAAACGTCGCCCCACCCCCAGTGGAGACGCCACGAACAACGATCCGCGCGGTGCCTCGGTCAGATGCGTGACCTGAGCCTCGGCCTCGTCCACCGCATCCAGAACCGCCACCGCACCGGGATAGAATGCCTTTCCCTGCTCTGTCGGGGACAGGTTCCGCGTGGTGCGCTGGAACAGGCGCACACCCAGATGGTCTTCAAGTTGCGATATTCGCGCTGATGTCACCGCTGGCGAAATCCTAAGATCCCGCCCGGCCGCAGACATGCTGCCCAGATCGTAAACCCTGACAAAGGTTCGGATGTTGTCGAGATAGGACATTTTTTCGGTTTTTTTGATACCAATTGACAATATATTGGGAATATCGAAGAACCACCCGTTTGCCTAGTGAATTACACAGGGCATAGGCCATGGACCGGCCCGGACATTGGTTGTATACGGTTGGCTTTCGCCTGCAACGCGGCAATTCCGGTCTGCCAATCAAGGTGCGGCAAATCAATTGTGTCAGCAAAGGTCGGGACAATTCGGCCAAAATGACCCGATCCCGCGTTTATCTCTTTTCCCAATAGCATTCAGATGTTCTAACCTGACACTATAAGACCGTCCGTGACACGGTCGCTGAGATTTGGAACTGGGACAGTTGGGGCAATTCATGCAAGGGCGCACGCCGCAAGGCCGTTTGAAGTTCTGGCTGAGTGCCATTGTCATGGCAATGACCCCGACCGCTCTGATGGCGCTGGAAACATCTCTGACGGCGCCGGGCGCTTCGAAGGAACTGGTTGAACGCCTGAAAAAGACATCATCGGTTACAACAGCGAAAGAGCGGGGCTTGGATACGCCACTTGAAATCCTGTCTGCCGCTTTGTCGGATTACCGCACGCTTGTGCAGATCTTGTATGACGAAGGGTATTTCAGCCCGGTTGTCAGTATCAAGCTTGACGGGCAGGAAGCCGCTGAGTTGAGCTCTTTGACAGTGCCAGCACAGATCAACAGGGCCGCAATTACCGTTGAAACCGGACCAAGCTTCAAATTCGGCACGGCCATTGTTCAGCCGCTGGCGTCTGGCACCGTGCTGCCCGAAGGTTTCGCCCCCGGCAAACTAGCAACAACAGGGGTCATTCAAAAAGCAGGCTCGGACGGTGTGCAGGGTTGGCGGAATGCAGGCCACGCAAAAGCCAAAATTGAGGATCAGACCATTATCGCCCGTCACGCACAGGCCCGTCTGGATGCGCAGATTGATCTGGACCCGGGGCGCAGGCTGACGTTTGGCAGAATGTTCATTAAGGGCGAGACGGATGTGCGCCACCGGTCCATCGAAAAAATCGCCGGTTTCCCAAGCGGAGAAGTTTACTCACCAGAAAAAATCCAGAAGGTTGGAACACGTTTACGCCGCACCGGCACGTTCAACGTCGTGTCATTGCAGGAACATGAGACAGCAAACCCCGACGGCACACTGGATTTCGACGCCACATTCGAAGACTTGCCAAAGCGTCAGCTGACCTTTGGGCTCGAGCTGGCCTCGCGCGACGGCCTCGACGTGACCGCGACCTGGACACATCGAAACATGTTCAAACGCGCGGAACGCCTGCGGTTCGAGGCCGCGATACGAAATATCGGTGGTTCCGAAGATCTTGATGGGCGGATCGGATTGCGCCTGGATCAGCCCGATCGTCTGGGTCCGGACGACAATACTTTCTGGAACGCGTTGCTGGAGCGCCGCAACACCGAAAACTACAATGTCTCGGTTGCGTCTGTGGCATATGGTGCGCGCCGCACATTCTCGGACACGCTCTATGCCGAAGCCTCGGCTGGGTTACAGTGGTCAGATGCTGACGACGCCTATGGAAGTGGCCGCAAGTTCAGATACTTTATCCTGCCCTTCCGCTCGGAATGGGATGAGCGAGACAGCAAAGTTAGTGCCACACGCGGTTTCTATTTGGATTCTCAGATAATGCCGTTTGTCGGTTTTTCTGGCACAGACACTGGCATTCGCATGTTCTTCGACGGTCGGGCCTATACCAGCCTTGGCACGGGTGGAAGGATAGTGCTGGCGGGGCGGGCGCAAATTGGATCAATCATTGGTCCACCAGCAGATGGTGTCACACCCGACTTTCTGTTTTTTTCCGGTGGTGCGGGAACCGTGCGCGGGCAACCCTATGAAAGCCTTGGCATCCCTGTCGGGACCGGTGTCGCAGGCGGCAAGTCCTTTCTTGGACTTTCCGGCGAGATCCGGGGCAAGGTGACAGATTCTCTGTCGCTGGTTGGGTTTTACGACTACGGTGTCGTCGATACCTCTTCCTTTATTGGAAGTGGCGCGGAAGATCATGCAGGTGCCGGTATCGGCGTAAGATATGATTTGGGCGGCTTCGGACCCCTGCGGTTTGACCTGGCCTTCCCGGTAAGCGGCCCCACCGGAGACGGTTTGCAATTCTATATCGGGATCGGGCAAGCGTTTTGAGACGGCACCTTTCATACCCTCTGCTGATTGGCACGCTGATGCTTGTGCCAGTGGCCGGCCCCGCGCAGGAGGACGAAGGCGGCAGCATGATCGAGCGGTTCCTACAGGACACGCTGTCGGGCGACGATCAGAATGTCACCGTCAAAGGCCTGCAAGGCGCGCTGAGTTCACGCGCCACCATTGCCGAGATCACGGTGGCCGATGATGAAGGGGTCTGGCTGACCATTCGGGGAGCGGAACTGGATTGGAACCGGTTGGCGCTGATCCGCGGGCGGTTTTCGGTCAACGCGCTGACCGCACAGGAAATCGACGTGGCCCGTGCGCCGGGCACCACGACCAAGGACACGCCGTCCCCTTCTGCCGAGACCCAGGCTTTTCAACTGCCTGAACTGCCTGTGGCCATCGAAATCGGCGAAATCCGTTTTGGCGAGCTGGCATTGGGCAAACCTTTGATCGGCGTTGCGGCGGAACTGGCCGTCAATGGCAACCTGTCGCTGGCCGACGGCACGCTGGACACCAAACTGGACATCACCCGACTGGATCGGGCCGGTGATGAAATCTCTTTGGCTGCGGGTTTTAGGAACACTGACAGCCAGATCGATCTTGACCTTCAGGTCACCGAAGCTGCGGGGGGTCTGATCTCGACCGCGCTAAAAATGCCGGACAGCCCTCCGATCGGATTGTCCGCGAAAGGGTCCGGGCCGGTGACGGATTTTACGGCCGATATTGGCCTGAGCAGTGATGGGCAGCCACGAGTGACCGGACAGGTTCGGTTGCGTTCGGCCCCAACAGCCGCGGCTAGCGCGGAGGAGGGCATCGCCTTTACCGCAGATCTGGGCGGTGACCTAACGCCCTTTGTCGCTGAGAATATGGATACGTTCTTCGGCCCCAAAACGCAGTTGATCGTGGAAGGACGGACCCTGCCTGAAGGCGCGTTGGATATCAGTGATCTGGAACTCAGTTCTCAGGCACTGAACCTGAAAGGGGCGTTGCAACTGGCGCCGGGCGGTCGGCTGCAACTGGCGGCCCTGCAAGGACGCATTACGCCACCAGAGGGGCAAAGCGTCGTCCTTCCGTTATCAGGTGGCGACACATCGATCGAAGCTGCGCAGGTCTCTGCGTTGTTTGATGAGAAAAACGGCAATCTCTGGGATCTAAGTCTGACCGCTAACGCCGTAAGATCCGACACCCTGAACCTGCAACGCGCGCAGATTACGGCGCAAGGGACCTTGGAACAGGGTGACGTTTTGCGGATCGACGGTGATTTGCAGGCTGCTTTGGACGGTATCGACCTGACTGACGATGCCCTGAACACCGCCGTTGGCGACCGCATTACGCTGGACGGTATGTTCCAATATGGCAGGGATCAGACCCTGAACCTGTCAGGGGTCGAGATGGTCGGCTCGGACTATGAACTGGGCGTTGATGCCGAGATCAGCGGCTTGTCCAGTGGTTTGGCCGTCAATGGTGCTGCGACGTTGCAGGCGACCGATCTGTCGCGGTTTTCGGGTCTGGCGCAGCTGGAACTGGGCGGTCAGGCCTCTGCCCGGCTCACCGGCCAGGGTTCGCCGCTTGAAGGCAGTTTCGATGGCAAGCTTGAGGTCGAAGGGCGCGATCTTTCCACAGGGCGCGACGACATTGACCCGGTGATAAGGGGCAACACAACAATCACGCTGGACGCCAAACGCGGAGCGGATGGCGTAACGATCCGGGATTTTACGCTGATCGGCGACGCTCTGCGCGCGCAGGCGGATGGCGCGGTTACCACCCCTGACGGCAACGTGACGATTGATGGGCAAGCAACAGTCAACGCGCAGGACCTTTCCGTGTTCTCGGGCCTCGCCAAACGTGAGCTTGGCGGTGCGGTACAGGCGAAACTGGACGGCAAAGGCACTGTTCAGACGCTCGAATTCGATGGCACAGCCAGCATGATGAGCCGGGATGTCAAAACGGGCCTACCCGAGATTGACCCGCTGCTGGTCGGCCGGACCGAGATCACGTTCGACGGCGCGCTGAGCCAGAAGCAGATTGAAATCCGCGACGCGGTGATCAAAGGTTCAGCCCTTGTGGCAAGCGCCGCAGCAACAATTGACGATCCGACGGATGCTTTGGCTGTGGACGGGCAGGTCAGTCTGAACATCCCGGACCTGTCACCCTTTTCAACTCTTGCCGGGCGAGATCTTGCAGGTTCGATTATCACGGATGTCGCAGGCAAAGGTACGGTTGGCAGCAAGGCCTTTGACGTAAAAGGCAACCTGGCTGCTGATGACATCAAATCCGGCATCAATGCGGTTGACAACCTGATCCAGGGGCGAACGAACCTGACGGTGGATGCGGTGAATGACGAGGCCGGTCTGAATATTCGCACATTCCAGCTGATCGGCACCGCCCTTTCTGCGGATGCATCCGGCAAACTGGACCGCGATGCTGGCGGACTGACCTTTACCGCTGCGCTGGATGATTTGGGGCGGCTGTCGAAAACACTCTCCGGGCCTCTGAAGCTTGACGGCAACGTCGCTCCGACACAATCCGGGCTGGAAGGGTCAGCTCATCTGCTGGGGCCAGAGAGTTCCTATGCCAAAGTGGCCGGTACGGTGGACACAAATGGATCCGCCGATCTGGACTTTGATGCCAAGTTCAACCGCATCGAAAGGTTTGTGCCAGAGTTTCCCGGCACCCTTACCGCTGCGGGCAATGCAAAGCGGGACAGTGGCGTTTGGACCATCGACGCCAAGGCGCAAGGTCCCGCAGACATCGTCAGCACGGTTGCAGGCACCTTTGATGAAACCAGCAGCAATGCAGATATTTCAGCGAAGGGTGGCGTAAACCTGGGGATAGCAAACGTCTTCATCACGCCTAACAAGATTGAAGGGTCCGCACGTTTTGATCTGGCCCTCAAAGGCCCGGCTGATCTGGCGTCCCTAAGCGGGTCGATTACCACCTCGGGAACATCCCTAGCACTTCCCGGCGCGGGTCAGACCATCACCGGGATCAACGGACAGGTGGATCTGGCGCAAAGCCGTGCAACCATCAAACTGAACGGCGGTGTGCGGGCCGGTGGTGGCTTTACCGTAAATGGACCTGTCGATCTGACGCCCCCGTTCAACGCGCAGATCACGACAACAATCGACAACCTCGTCCTGACCGATCGGCTTTTGTATGAGACGACTTTGAATGGCCAGATTGCCATGACCGGCGCCTTAGCCGGGAACAGTTCGCTGGCCGGGCAGATCACCTTTGGTGAGACCAATATCAACCTCGCTGCGGCTTCGGGGGCTGTAGGTGCCGCACCGATACCTGAGATACAGCATGTCAACGAAAGCGGAGCCAGTTTCATCACGCGTGAGCGTGCAGGTCTGGTAGCCACCGAAGACAAGGGGCAACGCACGTCCAGAATAGCACTGGACGTCAACTTGCTGGCACCCAAAGCTGTGTTCGTACGGGGGCGCGGTGTAAATGCCGAATTGGGCGGCCGGATCTCCATTGGTGGTACGACGACCTCGGTGGTCCCGTCAGGTCAGATTGAATTGATCCGCGGTAATTTCGATATTCTGGGCCGCAGGCTGGCCCTGACCAAAGGCATCGTGACCCTACAAGGTGACTTGACGCCTTATATCGAGTTTGAATCCTCTGCCAGCACCTCGGACGGCACCGCGACCATCGAAATCGCAGGGCCACTGGATTCACCCGAGGTTAACGTGTTTTCCGATCCCGAGCGTCCGGCTGAAGAGGCGCTGGCGATGCTGCTCTTTGGGAACAGGTTCTCGGAAATCTCACCGTTCCTGATTGCGCAGATGGCCGCATCGCTGGCGCAGCTCAGCGGTGCTGGCGGGGATGCGACCAAGGGATTACGCGACTCTACCGGTGTTGATACGATTGATGTTGGTGCGTCAGAGGGTGGCGCGGGCCGACTGGGTGCCGGGGCCTATCTGGGTGAAAACCTCTACACCGACTTTACCGTCAATACCGAAGGCAATACCGAGGTGAACCTGAACCTTGATGTAACCGACAATTTCTCGGTCAAGGGCACGGTTGACGGTCGTGGCGAAACGGGCATCGGAGTGTTCTTTTCAAAGGACTATTAGGATCGCGTCCGACCCCAGCAAACTATTTCCGGCGAATTCCTATCGGTTGGCCGATCTGCGAAGCCGGTTCCAGAGACTTGTGATCCTCCACCATTTGCGCAAGACGCGCCGCTGCCCAATCCGGATAGGGCGCGGATCGCCCGGTACTATGGCTGACATTCATGAAAAGCGCCTCTTGCGTCGCACAAATCTCGTCAGTTTCTGCCAAAAGCATCTGGGCGAAGTAATGTCCTCTCTTGCTGTCAGCATCCAGCATACGGAACCTGAAATAAAATGACGAACCATCTTTGACCTCTTGCACGAAATGCAGATGAGACTGCAGGATGTAAGGCCCCTGCCCCAACGCCTTGACCTGCACCTCGCCCAACCCGAGATGGTCAACCATCAGCTTTTCCAACGCCATGTCAAAGGCGACACCGTAAAACCCGACATTCACATGGCCGTTATAGTCGATCCATTCGGGCCGTACTTCAAAGCCGCGAATTTCCACAGGCGCGGCATACGGGCCATCATGCCCGCCAGGAGGTGTCGAAGTCAGCTGCATTTGGCCCCCTTTACTGTGCGCCTTCATCGTCAAATATAGCCACGGCCCGGACAAATCCCGCAGAGGCCCCTTTTATCTTGAAGGGGAAACAGGAAATCTCGAACCCGGTGGGCGGCAGGTCTTCCAGATTGGTCAGCTTTTCCAAGTGGCAATACCCGATATCCATCGACGCGCGGTGGCCTTCCCAGATAATTGATGGATCTCGGGTCTCTGCGTATTCCTGAGCGGTGAGCGGAAACGGTGCATCCCAGCTCCAGGCGTCGGTGCCGGTGACACGCACGCCACGTTCAGTCAGATAAAGCGTCGCCTCGCGCCCCATTCCACATCCTTTGACCAGATAGTCCGGCGCGCCATAACGTGTCCCTGCCGCAGTGTTGACCACGACGATATCCAGCGGGCAAAGCTCGTGGCCGATGCGCTTCAATTCGGCTTCGACATCTGCCGCGGTAACGACATACCCGTCCTCGAAGTGTCGAAAGTCCAGCTTGACGCCAGGGTTCATGCACCATTCCAACGGCACTTCGTCGATGGTTATCGCCCGTTCACCTTTGTTCATCGTGGAATGATGGTGATACGGCGCATCCAGATGCGTGCCGTTGTGGGTCGCGATCTGCAACCGTTCGATGGCCCACCCTTCACCGTTCGGCAGGTCTTGCCGTTCCAGACCCGGAAAGAAAGATATGACCTGTTCTGCCGTCTGATCATGGGTCAGATATTCGATTTGCGGCAACATGATTGGCGGGTCAGACACGATCCCGGTTTCCAACGGAACGGACAGATCGACGAAACGACGGGCCATTAGCAACTCCTCCACCATATTCCCGGACAGGGTTGGTTGAGCGCAAGCGCCTGTCAAGAAAAGAAAAAGGCGACCCGTCTGGCCGCCTTCTTTGCTTGATATGTATTGGGTTTACTCAGCCGCAACTGCGCCTTCGATCTTCTCGACGCGAATGGCCGAGAATTTGAACTCGGGGATTTTGCCATAAGGGTCGATGGCTGAGTTTGTCAGGATGTTCGCCGCCGCCTCAACATAGGCAAACGGGATGAACACCATATCCTCGGCAATCGCCCGGTCCGCGCGGACCATGATCTCAATCGAACCACGGCGTGTGGTCAGGCGGATCATGTCGCCCGGCTCGATGCCCATCAGCTTGAGCGTACGTGGATTCATCGAACAGTTTGCCTCGGGCTCCACCGCGTCAAGAACGTTGGACCGGCGGGTCATTGAGCCAGTGTGCCAATGTTCCAGCTGACGGCCAGTGGTGGCGATCATCGGGTATTCCTCGTCCGGGGCCTCATCCGGCGGAATGACGCTGGCGGGGGTGAACTTCGCCTTACCGCCCGAGCGGGGGAAACCATCCCCGAACACGATGGCCTGACCCGGGTCGGTTTCGCTGAGCGACGGGTAGGTAATCGTCTCGGTCTCCAGACGCTCCCACGTGATGTTGTCAAGCGATGCCATGGTCAGTTTCATCTCGGCAAAGACCTGAGAGACATCGGTGTAATCCCAGTTCAGCCCGATGCGCTGTGCCAGCTCGACCGTGATCTTCCAATCTTCGCGCGCTTCTCCCGGGGGGGTAACGGCAGGCCGTACACGCTGTACCTGACGGTTGGTGTTCGACACCGTACCGTTCTTTTCATAGAGCGCCGAGGCAGGCAGGATGATATCGGCATAGTTCGCCGTCTCGGTCAGGAAGATGTCCTGCACGATCATCAGATCCAGCTTGGCCAGCGCCGCGCGGGCGTGGTTCACATCCGGGTCGGACATGGCCGGGTTTTCACCCTGAATATACATGCCCTTGATATTGCCCGCATAGGCCTGATCGATGATTTCTGTCACCGTCAGACCCTTCTCGTTCGAGAAGTCATCCGAATGCCAGACATCATTGAATCTGGCGCGAACGCCGTCGTCAGTCACCGACTGATAGTCCGGCAGGAACATCGGGATCAGGCCCGCATCCGATGCGCCCTGCACGTTGTTTTGCCCCCGCAGTGGGTGCAGCCCAGCGCCGGGTTTACCGACATTGCCCGTCATCAGAGCCAGCGAAATCAGGCAGCGCGAGTTGTCGGTGCCGTGGATGTGCTGGCTGACGCCCATGCCCCAGAAGATCAGGCCAGCTTTAGCCTGCGCAAAGGTACGCGCGACACGGCGCAGCTGATCCGGTTCAATACCACAGATCGGTGCCATCGCTTCGGGCGTGAAGGCGCGCAGGTGTTCTTTCTCGGCCTCCCAGTTCTCAGTCCAGCGGTGGATGTACTGGCTGTCATACAACTCTTCCTCAACGATCACGTTCATGATCGCGTTGAGCATCGAGACATCGGCCCCCGGACGGAACTGCAGCATTTCATCCGCGAACTTACGCATGCCAACGCCGCGGGGGTCCATCACGATCAGTTTGCCGCCACGCTTGGCGAACTGCTTGAAATAGGTCGCCGCGACAGGGTGGTTCTCGATCGGGTTCGAACCGATGATGATCGCCACATCGGCGTTTTCGATCTCGTTAAAGGTCGCCGTCACCGCGCCCGAACCCACATTCTCGATCAGCGCCGCAACGGATGAAGCGTGGCACAGACGGGTGCAGTGATCGACGTTGTTGTGCTTGAAGCCCTGACGGATGAACTTCTGGAACAGATACGCCTCTTCGTTGGTGCACTTGGCCGAACCGAAGCCCGCAACCGAACGTGGGTCTTCGGCGCGCAGGGTCATCAGCTTGGTCGCGGCCAAGTCCATCGCCTCTTCCCAGGTCGTCTCGCGGAAATGGGTCGACAGGTTGCCCGGATCAACGTTCAGCCCCTTGGCGGGCGCATCCTCGCGCCGGATCAAAGGTTTGGTCAGGCGGTGCGGGTGGTGGATGTAGTCAAAGCCAAAGCGACCTTTGACGCACAAACGACCTTCGTTTGCGGGGCCGTTGATGCCCTCGACATACTTCACCTTGCCGTCCTTGACCTTCAGCGACACTTTGCAGCCCACACCGCAGAACGGGCAGACGCTTTCGGTTTCGCTATCATAATCCTTGCTGTCCCCCTGCTGCTGATCGTCCAGCACGGTGGCAGGCATCAGCGCACCGGTGGGGCAGGCCTGAACACATTCACCGCAAGCAACACAGGAGGAGGTACCCATCGGGTCATTCTGGTCGAACACCACCTGCGCGGTATGACCGCGACCAGCCATGCCAATCACGTCATTCACCTGCACTTCGCGGCAGGCCCGAACACAAAGGTTGCAGTTGATACACGCATCCAGATTGACACGCATCGCCACATGGCTGTCATCCAAAAGCGGGATATTCTCGGCCTCTTTCGCAGGAAAACGGCTGTCGCTGACATCGTTCAGCTTGGCCATATCCCAGAAATGGCTGGATACGTCATGCGGCTGCTCGGGCTGATCGGCCACCAGTAGTTCCATCACCATGGCGCGCGATTTTTCGGCGCGGTCGGTGTCGGTCTTGACCACCATCCCATCGGCCGCCGGGCGGATGCACGAGGCGACCAGGGTGCGCTCGCCCTCCACCTCGACCATGCAGGCGCGACAGTTGCCATCGGGGCGGTATCCCGGTGCAGGCTTGTGGCATAGATGCGGGATCACCAGGCCCCGGCCATTGGCCGCTTCCCAGATCGTGGTGCCCGCGGGCACGGTGACGTCATCGCCGTTCAGGTTGAAGGTGACGGTCTTGGTTGGGCTTGCGTCAAGCATGGCTCTGTCTCCCTTCAGATTTCGTCAGCGAAATGTTTCATGACCAGGCGGATCGGATTCGGGGCCGCCTGCCCCAGACCGCAGATCGAGGCATCGCCCATGACCTGACACAGATCTTCCAACAGATCGGTATCCCACTTGTCGGCCTGCATCAGCTTTACCGCCTTTTCGCAACCTGCCCGGCAAGGTGTGCACTGGCCACAGCTTTCATCCTCGAAGAACCGCAGCATGTTAATCGCTGCATCGCGGGCGGTGTCCTGATCGGACAGAACCACAACGGCGGCCGACCCGATGAAAGTGCCAAGCGGCTGAAGCGTGTCGAAGTCGAGCGGGACGTCGTCAATGCTTGAGGGGAGAAGACCAGACGACGGCCCGCCTGGTTGATACGCCTTGAACACATGGCCATCAGCCATGCCGCCGGCGGCATCAATCACATCAAGAATGGTCGAACCTGCGGGCAGCAGGTAAACGCCTGGCTTCGCCACACGCCCCGAGACCGAATAGCTGCGCAGGCCCTTGCGGCCGTTCTTTTCAACAGAGTTCAGAATCTGCGGCCCTTCGCGGCAGATTTTTGAGACCCAATACAGCGTCTCGACATTGTGCACCAAGGTCGGACGGTTAAAGACCCCAACCTGTGCCACGAACGGAGGACGGTGGCGTGGCAGGCCCTTCTTGCCCTCGATCGATTCGATCATCGCGGATTCTTCACCGCAGATATAAGCGCCAGCACCCCGGCGCAGGTCGATGTAACCCTTTGCGACGATACCGGCATCTTCCAATGCCGCAATCTCACGACGCAGAATACCCAGCACTGCCGGGTATTCGTCGCGCATGTAGATGAAGCAGGTCTCGGCCTCGACTGCCCACGCGGCGATCAGCATACCTTCGAGGAAGACATGCGGCGTGCGCTCCAGATAATAGCGGTCTTTGAATGTGCCGGGCTCACCCTCGTCGCCGTTTACCGCCAGATAGCGCGGACCTTCGTTCATACGAACAAAGCCCCATTTCTTACCTGACGGGAAGCCAGCGCCGCCCAGACCACGCAGGCCCGAGGACAGGACGTCTTCTTGCACCTGTTCCCAATCACCGCCGTCGCGCAGATCTTTCAGCTTGACGTAGCCGCCGTTTGCCTCATAGGCCGTGAAGGTCTCATAGTCGGGCAGATGCGCATGGGTGTCCCCTGCTGCAATCGCCGACTGCACCTTTTCGGGGGTCGCATGATCAATGTGGTTGTGGCCAATCTCCAATACCGGAGCGGTATCGCAACGCCCCATGCAGGGCGCGCGAACGACGCGAACTTCGGCGGGGTCCAAACCGTCTTCCAACGCCTTCTGTAACTGCTGGGCACCAGCCATTTCGCAAGAGAGGGAATCACAAACCCGTATGGTCAAAGCGGGAGGAGGCGTCTCACCTTCTTTCACCACATCGAAATGGGCATAGAAAGTCGCGGTTTCGTAGATCTCGGCCTGACCGATCCGCATCTCGACAGCCAATGCCGCGATATGGTCGGCGCTGATATGACCGTGTTCGTCCTGAATCAAATGCAGGAATTCGATCAACAGATCGCGGCGGCGCGGACGATCGCCCAGCAGGCGTGTGATTTCAGCCTGCGCCTCATCCGTGAACTGACGGCCTTTGGGTGTGTGCCGCCCCTTGCCTTTACCTGACTTCCAGACGCCCTTGGGTGTGCCTGATGGCTTGGTATCTAATGGTGCCATGATGCCCTCCGATTGAGGTTCCGTCTCTCATCAGGCAAACATATCGTCAAATCGCTTTTGGCAATCGCACGATAACGACACCTTATCACCGCAAAGAGGTCACCACATCCCGCAAAGCCTTGACCGTCGGCAACTCGGGGTCCCGGCTGAGGGTCGCCAGACAAATCGGTTTGCTGACAACAGGTTCGATCAGCGGCAACACTTTCGTTCCCTTCAAATCGCCCAGCGCGCGCACCAGAACCCGAGGGACAACCGTCGCCGCCAGCCCCTCACGCACCATGACCATCGAAGCCGTGAAACCGCTGGTTTCGGCCACGATGTCAGGGTGCAGCCCCTGTTCGGCAAACACCCGGTCCAGAATACGCCGGTTCTGCATCTGCGGCTCTAAAAGGCTGAGCGGAAATTCTGCGACCTGCGCCCACGGGATCGGGCCGCTCTGGTCCGTCAGATGCGTGGGCACCAACAACACATAGGTTTCCTCGTAAAGGGGCTGAACCTGCCGGAAATCGGTGCCGATACTGTCACCATAAGTCACCCCGGCATCAAGGCTGCCTTCGTCCAGCCGATGCTGAATTGCAGTGGCTGACATGGTTTCAATGCGTGTGACGATACGGGGATGCGCGTCACGCAGCCTTTTGACCAACCGTCCCGTGAAAGCGATTGCGGTCGGTATCACGCCGAGGATCAGTGTGCCCGTTATTTCGCCCTTGGCAGCGAGCACCTGCTGTTCCAGCGCCTTGGTGTCGTCCAGAATACGCCGCGCCCGCTGGACGATCATCTCGCCCTCTTCGGTCAGGCCCTGAAACCGGTTGGCGCGGCGGACGATGGAGACACCCAAACGATCCTCAAGATTGCGGATGCGCATAGAAAACGCAGGCTGTGAAATCCCGCACTCCTCGGCCGCCTTGGCGAAATGCCGATGCCGCGCCAAAGCGCTGAGCAGTTGCAGGTCGCGGATTTCGATCAAGGAAAGCTCCAATGCTGCGGATAAGGCAGGATACCCCGCTCACCCGACAGGAACAGCCCAATTGATCAGGTATTAAACAAAAAGTGCATCACATCGCCGTCCTTGACGATATAGCCCTTACCCTCTGCCCGCATCTTACCCGCCTCTTTCGCGCCCTGTTCGCCATTGGCGGCGACATAGTCGTCATAGGCGATGGTCTCGGCGCGAACGAAACCCTTTTCGAAATCGCCATGGATCACACCTGCTGCTTGCGGTGCAGCGGTGCCGGTGCGGATGGTCCAGGCGCGGGCCTCTTTCGGGCCGACGGTGAAATAGGTTTCCAGCTTCAGCAGATCGTAACCTGCGCGGATCAGACGGTCGAGGCCGGGCTCTTCCAGACCCATCTCCTCAAGGAACATCTGGGCTTCGTCCTCATCCAGCAGGCTGATCTCTTCTTCGATCTTGGCGCTGATGATGACATGGGCATTGCCCTGCGCGGCGGCCATTTCGGCCACGCGGGCAGAGAATTCGTTGCCTTGTGCGGCGTCTTCCTCGGACACGTTGCAGACGTAGAGAACCGGTTTGGTTGTCAGCAGTTGCAACATCTTCCATGCCTTGGCGTCCTCGTCTCTGACTTCGACCAGACGTGCGGGCTTGCCGTTTTCCAGCATGGCCTGCGCCTCGGCCAACAGGCGATCTTGCTGTTGCGCCTCTTTGTCGTTGCCCTTCAGCTTGCGCACCAGATTGGCCCGGCGCTTTTCGATGCTTTCCAAATCGGCCAGCATCAGTTCGGTTTCGATCGTTTCAGCGTCCGCAACCGGATCAACACGCCCGTCGACATGTGTCACGTCACCGTCTTCGAAACAGCGCAGCACATGGGCAATCGCATCCGTTTCGCGAATATTCGCCAGAAACTGGTTGCCCAGCCCTTCGCCCTTTGACGCGCCTTTCACCAGACCCGCGATATCCACAAAAGTCATCCGCGTGGGGATGATCTGTTTTGAGGACGCAATCGCTGCCAGCCTGTCGAGGCGGGCGTCGGGAACCGCAACATCCCCGACATTGGGCTCAATGGTGCAGAACGGGAAGTTCGCGGCCTGCGCAGCAGCGGTTTTGGTCAGCGCATTGAACAGGGTCGACTTGCCGACATTCGGCAGACCCACGATTCCCATTTTAAAGCCCATCACGGCCTCCTGCATAGAATACGATCGCAGCTTCTATGCAGGTCCGCCTGAATGCGCAAGGGATTGCTGGCGGCACCTTTGCCGAGTCCATTTCGCCACATCACAAAATCGTTTGAAAATTGTGTTCTTGCCGAAATTGAAAAACAACTCCTACGATTACCAGTTAATAGCACACGATCACTTTTTGTTGGCGGACACTGATGAAACACCTTTTTCTTGCAACCGTTCTGGCGGCAACGGCCTGCGCGTCAGCCCAGGCCCAAACCGTTGTTTTTGGTGCCGGATACGCGGACTATTCTGAAGACACATCCGAAGATCAGGGTCTGATCTCGATCGAATACCACCACACGCCATTTCATCAGGCGACGCGGTTTCGCGCCGGTTGGGGTGCGGCCCTAACTGTAAATGAAGATGGTGACACGCATATCGGCGCGGGTTTGATCGGGCAGTATGCGCTGAGTGATCGCTGGTTTTTGGAAGGCAGTGTTATGCCCGGCTACTATAATGCCAGCAACGACCTGAATGATCTTGGGGGCGATTTCCAGATTCGCAGCCTTTTGGGACTTGGCTATAACCTGAACAATGGCAACAGCGTGTCTGTCGCGCTAACCCATAAATCCAACGCCAGTACCAATGACGAGAACCCGGGCGTGAATGCCCTGCTGGTACGCTATCATCTGGGCTTCTGATCCATATCATCTGGGCTTCTGATCCATTCCTGTCTGGGCGGGATTGATTTTCGGTCAAAGTTTCTGCACATCAGGTCGAAACCCGAGTGCAAGGACATCCGATGACCCGTATCGACGCCAAGTTCGCCGCCCTGAAAGCCGAAGGAAAAAAAGCCTTTGTCGCCTATGTCATGGCCGGAGATCCCGACTATGACACTTCGCTTGAAGTGGTCAAAGGCCTGCCTGGTGCTGGCGTGGATGTTATCGAGCTGGGCTTGCCCTTTACTGACCCGATGGCCGACGGCCCGACAATTCAGGCCGCGGGCCAACGTGCGCTTGAGCAGGGCATGACCTTGCAACGCACATTGGATCTGGCACGAACCTTTCGGGAAACGGACGATACAACCCCCATTGTCCTGATGGGGTATTACAACCCGATCTACAGCCGGGGTGTCGATGCGTTTCTGGCCGATGCAAAAGCAGCTGGTATTGACGGGTTGATCGTGGTGGACCTTCCCCCCGAGGAGGACGCAGAACTCTGCCTGCCCGCGCAAGCGGCGGGTCTGAATTTTATTCGCCTGGCGACCCCGACCACGGATGACAAACGCCTGCCACGTGTTCTGCAAAACACTTCGGGCTTTGTTTATTATGTCTCGATCACCGGGATCACTGGCGCAGCCGAGGCAGAAGCAACCGATGTTGGCCCCGAGGTTGCCCGCATCAAGGCCGCGACCGATCTGCCGGTAATCGTAGGGTTCGGGATCAACACGCCCGAAAAATCGCGCAATATTGCCTCGGTGTCGGACGGCGCGGTGGTCGGGTCAGCGATCGTCAGCCAGATCGGCGCAGGTAAACCTGTGACCGACGTGCTGACCTTTGTGAAATCTCTTTCGGATGGCGCGCACAGCGCCTGATTTCGCAGCCAACATGCGAGAATTGTGACCCGTCGCGGATACCGCGGCGGGTTTTTCGCGTCCCTTCACTGTGACGTCAAGACATTGCAGCCTTGGGAATGAATTGGTAAAGAAAACTAACCAATGAACGCGGAGCCCTGTTTTCATGCCTGTGATCACCAATATCGAAGACCTCAAACGCATATATGAACGCCGCGTGCCCCGTATGTTCTATGACTACGCCGAAAGCGGCAGCTGGACAGAACAGACTTTTCGCGAAAACACGACCGATTTTGAAAAAATACGCCTTCGCCAAAGGGTTGCGGTCGACATGTCCGGTCGGTCGACATCTTCGCAAATGATTGGCGAAGACGTTTCAATGCCTGTTGCGCTTGCCCCGGTCGGGTTGACGGGGATGCAACATGCAGACGGAGAGATGAAGGCCGCCAAAGCCGCCGAGGAATTTGGTGTGCCCTTTACGCTGTCCACCATGTCCATCAACTCTATCGAAGATGTGGCCGGATATACCAACAAACCATTCTGGTTCCAGCTTTATACGATGAAGGACACGGACTACATCAACCGCCTGATCCAGCGAGCAAAAGACGCCAAATGTTCCGCACTGGTAATCACGCTCGACCTGCAAATTCTGGGCCAACGGCACAAGGACCTGAAAAACGGTCTGTCGGCCCCGCCCAAACTGACCGCAAAAACCATCGCCAACCTGATGACCAAATGGGCCTGGGGCATTGAAATGCTGCGGGCCCAGCGGCGCGAGTTCGGCAATATCGTGGGGCATGTGCATGGTATTTCGGACGCGTCTTCATTGGGGGCCTGGACCGCAGAACAGTTTGACCCCAGCCTCGACTGGTCGAAGGTTGAAAAACTGATGGAGCAATGGGGCGGGAAAGTGATCCTTAAGGGCATCCTTGATGCGGATGACGCAAGGATGGCCGCCAAGCTGGGTGCCGATGCCATTGTCGTGTCAAACCATGGTGGGCGTCAGCTTGACGGCGCGCTAAGCTCGATTCGTGTCCTGCCCGAGATCATGGATGCGGTTGGGGGCGATATCGAGGTGCATTTGGACAGCGGTATCCGATCCGGACAAGACGTGCTCAAAGCCTTAGCGCTTGGGGCCAAAGGGACCTATGTTGGCCGCGCGTTTGTGTATGGTCTGGGTGCCATGGGTCAGAAAGGTGTCACCACGGCGCTTGAGCTGATCCAGAGGGAGCTTGATACGACAATGGCGCTTTGTGGTGAGAAAAATGTGGCTGCGTTGGGGCGTCACAATCTGCTGATACCTGAAAACTTCGGGGGTCGCTGGCAAGCGTAACCGGTCAATCAGGGGGCTCTGCCCCCGACGCCCGTTCCGGGCGCCTCCCCCGGGATATTTTTGGCCAGATGAAGCTGGGGATCCTTCAATCGTCCACCCGATAATACTCCAGGACAGGCGATAGAACCCAGCCGAACGGCACGGCAAGAAATACCTCTTTCCAAATCGGGTGAATCAAGCTAAGGACGCGGCTTCACGCGGGTATACAGCCTTGGAGGATGCCCGCCCTAACATTGGAGAATATATCATGGCTGGTGAGATTCCTGATCTCGTAGCTCTGGAACGGACGGGGACAGGCAAGGGCGCCGCTCGTCAAGCACGCCGCGACGGCATGGTTCCGGGCATCGTATTTGGTGGCGACAAAGAACCGTTGCCAATCCAGATCCCGTTCAACGTCTTGTTCAAGCGCCTGAAAGCGGGCCGGTTCAAGTCGACCTTGTGGAACCTGAAAGTTGAAGGCCACGATGACGTCCGCGTCATCTGCCGCGACGTTCAGCGTGATGTCGTCAAAGACCTGCCGACCCATCTGGACTTGATGCGCCTGCGCCGGACCACCAAGATCGCGTTGTTCATCCCCGTTGAGTTCATCAATGAAGGTGCGGCCCCTGGCATCAAAAAGGGTGGCGTTCTGACCGTTGTCCGCCCGGAAGTCGAACTGATGTGCACCGCCGGTGACATTCCTGAAAAGATCACCGTTGATCTGACCGGTCTGAACATCAATGACGTTGTGACCATTTCGTCGGTTGAACTGCCTGAGGGCACCAAACCAACCATCGACCGTGATTTTGTGATTGCCAACATCTCGGCGCCGACTGGTCTGTCCACCAGCGACGACGATGAAGATGGTGAAGTTGCAGCCGATGAAGTCGAAGTTGTCGGAAAAGAAGAAGAATAAGTCTGGAACAGTGTTTCCGACTTTGAAGCGGGGCTCGGGTGAGCCCCGTTTTTTTTGCGGGTCCAATAATCGGGCCTGACTGGATTTCCTGACGATTTCCGGGCATGAAATGGCTTTGGAGCTACAGAGGCAAAACGGAAACATGAAGCTGTTTGTTGGATTGGGAAACCCGGGCCAGAAATATGCCCGGAACCGGCACAATATCGGGTTCATGGCCCTGGACCGGATCGCAGAAAATCACGGGTTTGGTCCCTGGAAATCGAAGTTTCAGGCCGAGATTTCGGAAGGTCGGCTTGGCACCGAGAAAGTCCTGCTGTTGAAACCGCAAACCTACATGAACCGATCGGGTCAATCCGTGGGTGAGGCGATGCGGTTTTACAAGCTCGAATCCACCGACGTTGTTGTATTTCATGACGAATTGGACCTTGCCCCGGGCAAGTTGCGCGTCAAGGCAGGGGGCGGGCACGCCGGGCATAACGGTCTGCGCTCGATCCATGAGCATATCGGGGCGGCCTATGACCGTGTACGCCTTGGGATCGGACATCCGGGCCGCAAGGAAATGGTTTCGGGGTACGTGCTCAGTGATTTTGCGAAATCCGAAACCAGCTGGCTGGACGACGTTCTTCGGGGTGTTTCGGACGGGGCTGCTTATCTGGCTCAGGACGAGGGCGGCAAGTTCATGAATGCAGTTGCATTGCGCACTGCCCCGCCGCGATCATCAAAGACCGCCGCACCAAAAGCCGACGCAGCTTCAACAGCCGCACCCGACGCCGCGGGCGACGACCGGTCTGCCATGCAGAAGCTTTTGGACAAATTCAGGTAGCACCCCGGCCTCTTTCCGTTACGTAGAGGTTGCAGAATGCAACCTCCCGCGTTCCAATACCGGCCAACTAGGGAGGCAATGCGATGAAATCCATATTGAAGTGGGTGCTGCGCATCGTACTGGCGCTGGTTCTGGCCGCCACTGCCGTCGGGCTGTGGAAGCGCGAAGAGTTGCAGCGCCTATTGGCCGTAAACTCGTTATTTTCGGAAGAGAAGATCGTTCACAATTTCTCGCATATGGATGAGGCTTTTCTGACCGTAAACCTGCCGCGCGGAGACGCGCCAACCTGGGACCTGCCTTATGGCGAAGGATTCGACTTGCCGGAAGGAACCGACAGCTGGATCGATGAACGATCGGTCACGTCGTTGCTGGTCATGCAGAACGGCAAGATCAGATTCGAGGAATATTATCTTGGCACCGGGCCGGATGACCGGAGGATTTCCTGGTCGGTCGCCAAAAGCTATCTTTCGGCGCTTTTCGGTGTCCTGCTGCAAGAGGGCGCAATCGGGTCGTTGGATGACCCGGTCGTCAAATATGCGCCCAAACTGAAAGGCAGCGCGTATGAAACCGCGTCGATCCGCAACGTGCTGAACATGGCAAGCGGCGTGACGTTTGATGAAGATTATCTCGACCCAAATTCCGACATCAACCGGATGGGGCGTGTGGTTGCCCTGGGCGGTGAGCTGGACGATTTTGCAGCCTCGCTGCAAGACAGCTTTGCGACGCCGGGTGAAACCTGGCAATACGTGTCGATCGACACCCATGTTCTGGGCATGGTGATACGCGGTGCGACCAGGCGGAACGTGGCAGATCTTCTGACGGAAAAGATCCTTCAACCGTTGGGGCTGGAGCGGGACGGATACTACATCACTGATGGTGCAGGGGTCGCTTTTGTTTTGGGGGGCCTCAACTTTACTACGCGCGATTTCGCCCGGTTCGGACAAATGATCCTGCAGGACGGCATCGCGAATGGAAAACAACTGGTTCCTGCCGAATGGATTTTCGAAGCCACCCAACCCAGCGCACCGACCGCACAAGGAGAGATCGGGTACGGGTATCAATGGTGGATTCCCCGCGGCGCGCATGAAGGAGAGTTTCTGGCCCGTGGCGTCTATGGGCAATACATCTATTTCAACCAGCCCAGGGGCGTTCTGATTGTGTCCACTGGTGCAGACAGGCTATTCCGTGAACCCGGCGTGAATGATCTTAACATCGAAATGTTCCGCAAGATTGCGGAAAGTCTGTAAGATGCCATTATGCAGAAACAAGAAAGTATCAATGTACTGGGTGGCGTTCTGGCCCCGTGCTCTCGCGACCCTTTGACAGGGTTTTTCCGGGATGGCGCGTGCAATACCTGCCCCGAGGATCAGGGCAGTCATACCGTCTGCGCCGTGATGACGGCCGAGTTTCTGGCATTCTCAAAATATGTCGGCAATGATCTGAGCACGGCGCGGCCCGAATTCGACTTTCCCGGCCTTCGCCCAGGCGACAGTTGGTGTTTATGCGCCAGCCGGTTTTTGCAAGCTCATGACGAAGGATGTGCGCCACAGGTTCATCTGGAGGCGACACATCAACGCGCGCTTGAGATCGTACCGCTCGACATTTTGCTTCAAAATAAGGCAAAGACCTGAAGGCCCACCAAAGGGGCGCACGGCTGATTCAGAATGCCATTTGCCAGATCAGGCTGACACTGTAGTTTTCAAAACCGCTTTCGCCGATACCATCATAGAACAGGTTTGCGGCCAGAAGGCTGTTGTTCTCCAGCCGGTAATCAAATCCCAGATCGGCACGGGCGCGGGCGGTGTCGCCAATGGGTGTCAAGCCAGGAACAGTGCCTGTGCCGGATGTTGTGCTCCAAATACCAGACAGACCACCGGTCAGCATCATCTGACCGCGCGACACCTGGATTGGGTGACTGAAATCCATACCCAGCCGTGCAGTGGTCAGGCTGAAATCCTGGTGTGGGATCAGGTTGCCCAGACTATCGGTATAAGCCTCCTGATCGTCGCTGGCATAGCTAACATCCAGCAACGGCATAAGCGTCAGGTCACCGCGCTTGAACTCTCCGGTTACGCGCGACTGGATCAGCCAGCGTTCACTATCGAAACTGTCGGTATAGGTGCCCAGTGGAGAAATGTCGTTATCAGCCTGACCGTACAGAACACGCCCTTCGAAAAACACTGGCTGGTTGGGCAGTTTGGCGACGACATAAGGTCCGACCAGCCACCCTGTGCCATCCACGCTGGCCGGGCCGTTTTCGGTTTCGGCATAATCGATCTGCAGCATGGCGCCGATCAGAAGGTTCGAGTTCACCCAGCCATGCGCCCCCACCACGACCAAGGCATAAGAACTGTCGTAATCGTTTTGCGAGCTCCAGTTCCCGGACAGATTGAACCAGACCGGTTGGGTTGGATCACTTGCAAATTTCAGATACCCCGATCCCTGCGTCACCGACGAGTCCAGCGCACCTGATCCTGATTGCTGAAGAAACTGCGTCAGCTCTGGCTGATTGGTCACGAGGCTGTTGGCCCGGGCGTTCTGAAAGGCCTGCACCAGTCGCTGTGTGTCCGTTACACCCTGTTGTGTGCTGACCCTGTTGGACGCAAGGTTCAGGTTCCCGGCGGCATCCGAAAAAACGCCTGCGGGAATAAACAGCTCAATTGTACCGTTACTTTGCGCAGTCAGCGTTGCGACATAATTGGATCCGGACCCAGTCAGGGTGGCGGACGCATTGGTGACCGACAAGTCGCCCACCGTGAAATCTGTGCTGGGTTCACTCAGTGTGATCACCGCTTGGAACGTACCGTTCCCGATTGTTGTCAGCGCACCAATTGAGGCCGTCGGCTGCGTCGTGTCTGCCAAAGTCCGAGTGTTGATAATCTGGGTATTCGTGACACCCGACAGCGCGATTTCATAAAGGTAAAGCGGCCCTCCGACGGTTTCGCGCGCGGTGAACATGACCCCAAGATAGCCATCAGCGGCGTAAGTGGAATCGGCTCCATTCTGGCTGAGTATCGTCGCGCCAATATATCCAAGATTGGCCAATCCTGCTGGCGTAATAGCAGGTTGAGTCAAAACACCATTGTTGAAATAGAACGATCCTCCCGGGCCTTCTCCCGAGCCGCCCAACGACATGAACGCTGTCGCAGTACTTTGGAGATTGGAAAAGAAAATCTGCCCGCCGTTAGGTGTTGCGACTGTCTGGGACGGAAACGAAGGGTTGCCAAACGCCAGACCCTCTTTGACGCTTCCCATCAAAAGCGCGGAAACCAAAAGACCCAGGCACGACAGCCTCGTAATTGCGGACCAAACCATATTACCTCCTACAGCACCGCGTGGGTGCCAAACACCAGAGTGCCCGGGGTTAAAATCGCATCCCAAGCAGCGTCATCCTTGCCCCATCTTCGCAGAGACATCCCCAGAACCGGCGGCAAATCGCCGGTTAATGAGAAGTTAATTCAATTGGAAGACGCTGTATAGAACGCGGCAGGAATCAACTGGGGCGTGCGGGACACGTCGTGTTGTTAGAACAACCGGGTTTTGACCAAGGCTAACTCTCAAACAGCTTGAAACACCCAGTATTTACAGTGTCGTCGCGCGGAGAAAGAAACCTGAGGCAGGCTACGCTGGAAACTCGTCTGCAAAGACAGAAGGGACATAATCGCTGAAATTTCAGCAATTTTACAACAGTGTGGCTCCACTTGCCGCACTGACCACCATTTGGAAACCTTCGGGCGCAAGTGGAACAGGGCGATATCGCTTGTGGGCGATTCTTTGGCCGGGCTCCGGCGGGTCCAAAAGGATCGCTTGCGACGGCGAGCATACGATGACAAAACCGGATGACACGACGGGTAGGAGCAACAATCCATCTGCGCTCCGCAAAACAGCAATTAGATCCGAAGACCATTTCGGACCGGCGCTACAATCACGGGTGGACCGACGGGTTTTCCCGGCAGCTTGATTGATCGAGACTGTAAACCGGGGCATGTGGCTCCGGTTCGAAATCAACCGACAGTGCGACCCTCGGTGTCAGACATATCGAAGTTCAGGTATTTTGCGACGGTCTGAACATCCTTGTCACCGCGTCCACACATGTTCATGCAGATCAGGTGGTCCTTGGGCAACTCGGGCGCGATCTTCATGACATGCGCCAGAGCGTGGCTGGGTTCCAGCGCCGGAATGATACCCTCTGTGGCACAGCACAGCTGGAATGCCTCAAGCGCTTCCTTGTCGGTAATCGAGACGTAAGTCGCGCGACCAACCTCATGCAACCAGGAATGTTCGGGCCCGATACCCGGATAGTCCAGACCGGCCGAGATCGAGTAGCCTTCCAGAATCTGCCCGTCATCATCCTGCAACAGATAGGTGCGGTTGCCATGCAGAACGCCCGGACGACCGCCTGTCAGCGAGGCACAATGCTCCATCTTTTCGTTTACACCTTTACCGCCGGCTTCAACGCCGATGATATTGACGTCCTTGTCATCAAGGAAAGGATAGAACAGGCCCATCGCGTTCGAGCCACCGCCGATAGCCGCAATGATCGTATCCGGCAGACGGCCTTCGGCCTTCATCATCTGCTCTTTCGCTTCCTTGCCTATGATCGACTGGAAATCACGCACCATCGCCGGGTATGGGTGCGGACCGGCCACTGTGCCGATGCAGTAGAACGTATCGCGCACATTGGTCACCCAGTCACGCAGCGCGTCATTCATCGCGTCCTTCAGCGTACCGCGACCCGAGGTCACAGGGATCACCTCGGCCCCCAGCAGGCGCATACGAAACACGTTCGGGGCCTGACGTTGCACGTCATGGGCACCCATATAGACGATGCATTTCAAACCAAATTTCGCGCAGACCGTGGCTGTGGCCACACCGTGCTGCCCTGCCCCGGTCTCGGCAATGATCCGGGTCTTGCCCATGCGTCGCGCCAGAATGATCTGGCCCAGCACGTTGTTGATCTTGTGTGCGCCGGTGTGGTTCAGCTCATCACGTTTCAGATAGATCTTCGCCCCGCCCAGATGCTCGGTCAGGCGTTCCGCGAAATACAGAGGTGAGGGGCGGCCCACATAGTTGGCCCACAGATCATCCATCTCGGCCCAGAAGGTCGGATCATCCTTGGCTTTGTTGTATTCCTCTTCCAGTGACAGGATCAGCGGCATCAGCGTTTCGCTGACAAAACGCCCGCCGAATATGCCAAAGCGCCCTTGCTCGTCAGGGCCGGACATGAAGGAATTGAAAAGATCGTTGGCCATGGGTGTCTCCCTCGTCGTACCTGACTTTCATAGGTGGTCGTCGCGGGATTTGCCATGGCAAAACGCACCATGTCGCCCCCTGGCAGCGGCAAACAAAATCAGCGTGTCGCGTCGATAAATGCCTGTATCAGTCCAGCGTCCTTTACGCCCGGCGCGCTTTCAACACCCGACGCCACATCGACTTGCCGCGCACCCGTCATGCGGATCGCCTCAGCGACATTGTCTGGGTTCAGACCACCGGACAACATCCACGGCCTGCGCCAATATTTTCGACCTGCCAGCAGCCGCCAGTCAAAAGGAAGACCGTTGCCGCCGGGAAGTTCCGAATTCTTCGGCGGCTTTGCATCGATCAGAAGCTGGTCTGCAACTTCGGAATACAGATCAATCGCAGCCAAATCCTCGGCCTCCGCAACACCGATCGCCTTGATGACGGGCAGGCCATAGCGCTGCTTGATCTCTGCCACACGCTCGGGGCTCTCTCCGCCGTGAAGCTGCAACATATCCAGCGGAACCCCCGCGACAATCTCATCAAGCTGCGCGTCCGAGAAATTCACGGCCAGAGCGACCTTGGCGACGCCGACTGGTACTTCGGCGGCCAACGCCGCGGCTTGCGGTATCGGTGCGTAACGGGGCGATTTGGGAAAAAAGTTGAACCCGACATAGCGCGCACCGGCTGCAACGGCTGCGCGCACATGTTCTGAGGCGGTCAAACCGCAGATTTTAACGGACACATCGGTAGACATAAGCCTCAGCTGGCCTCGTCAAGCAGGGCCAGAACATCATCCTTACCCTCGTTCTGCTTTTTCTTGAGCTTCTTGACCTCGCGTTCAAGCTTGCGGACCTCGCCCTTTTTCACGGTCGCATCGCGGCGGTGTTTGTGTTCCCGCAGCCATTCCCACATGAAACCGATGATCAAACCGGCGACAACACCGCCCAGAACGACCAGAAAAAGTGGTAAAGAGGTACTGACGTTAAAGCCCAGAAGCTCGGCCAGAGCATCGGGCATCAGTTTCAGTTCTACAGACTGAACATTTGCCAAGGAAACGGAAATCAGAACGATCCCGAGAGTCCCAAGAAAAGCATATCGAAGGTAACGCATCATGAGGTCAGGCTTTACCGTTCAAACGATCCCTGAGCAACTTACCAGTTTTGAAAAATGGCACACATTTTTCCTCGACCTGAACTGTTTCACCGGTACGGGGGTTGCGCCCAACGCGGGCATCCCGCTTTTTCACCGAAAACGCGCCAAAGCCACGCAGTTCGACCCGGTCGCCGCGCGCCATGGCATCGGTGACTTCTTCGAACACGGTGTTCACAATCCGCTCGACATCACGCTGATAGAGATGCGGGTTTTCGTCAGCGATTTTCTGAATCAGTTCTGAACGGATCATTCGTGATACCCTCCCAGGCAGCCGGTGTGACAGGTCTACTGTTTTGACAGTATAGGAAAAAACCCAGAACGGGGGAACGGATACTCTGCGTGTTGAGGCTTTATTTTGCCATATTCTCACGCGAAATTTTGCCCGACAGGGCGATTTACACACTTCAAGCGCGAACATTATCGAGTTTAAACAGCGTGTTTGGAACATGTTGATTCGCAACAAAAACGGCCCCGCACTTCCATGCGAGGCCGTAAATCATGCTTGGGATGCGCCCCGGGCTTAGTCGCCAGACTTCAGCGCTGCACCCAGAATGTCGCCCAGCGACGCGCCCGAGTCGGAAGAACCGTACTGTTCCACGGCTTCTTTCTCTTCTGCGATCTCGCGTGCCTTGATCGACAGACCCAGACGACGGGTCTTGCTGTCGACGTTGGTTACGCGGACATCAACCTTGTCACCGACCGAGAAACGCTCGGGGCGCTGTTCGGAACGGTCACGCGACAGGTCGGAACGACGGATGAACGACTTCATGCCTTCGTACTCGACCTCGATGCCGCCATCTTCGATTGCAGTCACTTCGACAGTGATGACCGAGCCACGCTTCACGCCGCCAACGGCTTCTGCGAACTTGTCACCGCCCAGAGCTTTGATCGACAGCGAGATACGCTCTTTCTCGACATCCACTTCCGAGACAACGGCCGAAACCATGTCGCCCTTGCGGTAGTTCTGGATCGCATCCTCGCCACGCTCGTCCCAGGACAGGTCCGACAGGTGAACCATGCCGTCGATGTCGCCTTCGAGGCCGATGAACAGACCGAATTCGGTGATGTTCTTGACTTCGCCTTCGACTTCGGTGCCCTCGGGGTGGGTTTCTGCAAACACTTCCCATGGGTTGCGCTGAGTCTGCTTCAGGCCCAGAGACACGCGGCGCTTGGCACCGTCGATTTCCAGAACCATGACGTCGACTTCCTGGCTGGTCGAGACGATCTTGCCGGGGTGGACGTTTTTCTTGGTCCAGGACATCTCGGACACGTGCACCAGACCTTCGACACCGGCTTCCAGTTCGACGAATGCGCCGTAGTCGGTGATATTGGTGACGCGACCCTGATGGACCGAGCCCAGAGGGTACTTGGCAGCAACCAGATCCCACGGATCTTCCTGAAGCTGCTTCATGCCCAGGCTGATGCGGTGGGTGTCTTTGTTGATCTTGATGACCTGAACCTTGATGGTTTCACCGATCGTCAGGATCTCGGACGGGTGGTTCACACGACGCCATGCCATGTCAGTGACGTGCAGCAGACCATCAACGCCGCCCAGGTCAACGAATGCACCGTATTCGGTGATGTTCTTGACCACGCCCTCGACGTTCTGACCTTCGGTCAGGTTGCCGATGACTTCGGCGCGCTGTTCGGCACGCGATTCTTCCAGGATTGCGCGGCGCGACACAACGATGTTGCCACGGCGGCGGTCCATTTTCAGGATCTGGAACGGCTGCTTCAGACCCATCAGCGGGCCTGCGTCGCGTACGGGGCGTACGTCAACCTGCGAACCGGGCAGGAACGCAACCGCGCCACCCAGATCGACGGTGAAGCCACCTTTGACGCGGCCAAAGATTGCACCATCGACACGCTGGTCGTCGGCATATGCTTTTTCCAGACGGTCCCATGCCTCTTCGCGGCGGGCCATCTCGCGCGAGATGACGGCTTCGCCACGGGCGTTTTCTGCGGCGCGCAAGTAAACTTCGACCTCGTCACCGACAGCGATTTCAGGGGCTTCGCCGGGATTTGCGAATTCTTTCAGATCAACGCGGCCTTCCATTTTATAGCCTACGTCGATGATGGCTTGACCGGCTTCAATCGCCAGAATCTTGCCTTTGACAACAGAACCCTCTTCGGGCGTGTCCATTTCGAAGCTTTCATTCAGGAGGGCTTCGAATTCCTCCATGGATGCGTTAGCCATGTGGCGTTCATTTCCTTTACAGTACGTTTTTGCTGGCCGAGCGGTTGTCTCCGCCGGTCTTGTTTCATGATGTCTTCAAGCGTGATCCGGTGCGCCCCTGAGCAAACAAACACAAAGGGCCGAGGTAACCCGGCCCTGCTCAGAAACGTCATCCGGACGTTGACCGCCCTTGTATCGACAGCGCGCGTATAGGCTGAATCTTGAGCCGGTGCAAGTGCAAAGCCTATGGTGCGCGGCAGCGCGCGCAGGAACTCCTGCCTAACGCTGATCCCCAATGCGATTTGGCAATCTGAACGATAGCGGATTCTGACTGAACAAGTCTGCATGGTCCGCGGCAGGTTCTTGTCAGAAGGAATCCTGGTACCGGGAACCGAACCACGCGGCTGAGCCTCAGCTTGCAACGCAAAGGTGATATGTCTCAACGTTCCGCGCGTCACCCAGCGCCCGGCTTCCTACGTCTCGGGATGGATGGTGGAGATTTGCAGATTGAACGCCAGCCATTCGCCTTTTTGTACGATCTGCAAGATCTGGTGGCGTATCTGAGATTAAACGTTCCGCATCCTTTCCCTAGCTTTGCCTTATCGGTCGACAAAGCGATCGACCCGAAACCAGAACCAAAGGGAAAATATCATGAAATCTCTCATCTTTGCCGCCATGGCGACTGCAGTTGCCCTGTCCACCCCAGCCTTTGCCGCTGACGAAATCAACGTGTCCAACGGCCTTTCAGCCGCCGGTGCGCCGCTGGCCGCGCATGGGGTTGATCTGGTTGCATTGGTCAATGATGGCAACCCGGTCGAAGGCTTCGCCACTCATTCGTCAACTTATGACGGAGCCTCCTATTATTTCACGTCCGCCGCGAACCGTGAAGCGTTCGAGGCAAACCCTGCCGCATACCTGCCGCAGCACGGTGGCTTCTGTTCGTTCGGCGTATCAGTCGGCAAGAAATTTGACGGTGACCCGGATCAATACCTTGTCGCAGACGGAAAATTGTTTCTGTTCCTGAACGCGGAAACCCGGGCAGCCTTTTTGAAGGACGTTGTCACCACCGCAAAAACGGCGGATGACCAATGGGTGAATATCAAAAGCGTCGCCGTGGGCGAGCTGTAAGACCTGACCCGTTTGCCCGCGGCGTTAACGCGTCGCGGGCAGTTTTGCGTTGATCACCTCAAGGGCTTTGGCCAACGCCGCCTCGATACTCAGATCGGTGGTGTCCAACTGCACGGCATCCTCGGCGGGTTTCATCGGAGCGGTGCTGCGCTCAGCATCCCGCGCGTCCCGTTCTCTGACGTCCGCCAGAACCTGTTCACGGGTTACGTCAGCGCCTTTTGCACTAAGCTCCAGGAAGCGCCGCTCGGCGCGCACTTCTGCACTGGCTGTTACAAACAGCTTCACTTCGGCATCTGGACAAATCACCGTGCCAATATCACGACCGTCCAGAACGGCCCCACCTGCCCTGCGGGAAAAGGCGCGCTGAAAATCGACCAAGGCAGCGCGAACCTCTGGAAGAACCGCCACTTTGGAAGCTGCCTGCGCAACGTCGGCCGTGCGCAGGTCGCCCTTCTCAAGCTCCTCTGCGGTCAGAGACTGCGCGGCTTCAATCGCGCTTTCCCCCTCAAGCGTACGCCTTCCGACAGCGCGATACAGCAAACCCGTGTCCAGATGAGCAAAGCCGAAATGCGCCGCCACGGCCTTTGATATCGTGCCCTTGCCCGCAGCCGCTGGTCCGTCAATGGCAACAGTGAAACTCAAGTGCGCTCTACCTTTGCACCCAGCGACTCCATCAGTGGTTCAAAGATCGGGAACGACGTCGCGATCGGGCCGCCGTCATCCACACTCACGGGGCTCTGTGCCCCCATACCCATCACCATGAACGACATGGCGATGCGGTGATCCAGAAAGCTCTCGCAGGTGCCTCCTCCCGGAACGTTGCCGATGCCCAGCCCTTCAACCGACCACCAGTCATCACCTTCGGCAACAGTCACCCCGTTGGCGCGCAGGCCACGCGCCATGGCGTCAATCCGGTCGCTTTCCTTCACGCGCAGCTCTTTCACGCCGCCCATCATCGTTGTGCCTGTGGCATTTGCAGCCACTACCGACAGAACCGGGTATTCATCGATCATTGAGGCGGCACGCTCGGAAGGAACGTCGATGCCTTTCATGTTGGGCGAGTACTTGGCGCGCAAATCGGCGACTGGCTCGCCTCCCTCTTCGCGTTCGTTTTCATAGGTCAGATCAGCGCCCATCTCGCGCAAGGTCGTAAAGAGGCCCGCGCGTGTGGGGTTCAAACCGATCCCAGGCACCAAAACATCGGATCCAGGTGTGATCAACGCCGCGCAAACCGGAAAAGCCGCACTGGACGCATCGCGCGGTACAGCGATGACCTGCGGCTTCAGTTCCGGGCGACCGGTCAAAGTGATAACTCGGCCCTCATCGGTATCCTCGACGGTGATCTCGGCACCAAATGCAGCCAGCATCCGTTCGGAATGGTCACGCGTGGCCTCTTTCTCGATCACAACGGTCTTTCCGGGAGCATTCAGACCCGCCAGCAAAACGGCAGATTTCACCTGCGCCGACGGCACAGGAACTTCGTATCGCACAGGGGTCGGGTCCGCCGCGCCAACGATGGTCATCGGCAAGCGCCCGCCGGATCGCCCAACCGACTCTGCCCCAAACAGGGCCAGAGGGTCTGTAACACGCGCCATGGGGCGTTTGTTCAGGCTGGCATCACCGGTAAATGTCGCAGTGATCGGAGAGGTCGCCATCGCCCCCATGATCAGCCGCACACCGGTTCCCGAGTTGCCACAGTCGATCACCTGACCCGGTTCGGCGAAGCCACCGACACCCACGCCGTGCACTGTCCATTCCCCGTTTCCGTGATCTGTGACCTCGGCACCGAAGGCACGCATCGCCTTGGCGGTATCCAGAACGTCTTCGCCCTCCAGCAAGCCCGAAATCCGGGTTTCACCCACGGCCATTGCGCCAAGGATCAGCGACCGGTGCGAAATCGACTTGTCGCCGGGCACCTCTGCCATGCCGGTCAGCGGGCCGCAGGGATGCGAGGTCATCGGGATGGGCGTGCCGTGTCCGGACATGAGGGCTCCTTTTGCGCTATCAGTGCTCAAGCCGATTAGCGAATTGACGCCCGTTGGTCCAGCGGCAATCAGCCATTGCGTCGGAAGGTCAGGTAGTGAGGTGTCCGACCCTCGCGTAGCGCCTTCTGTTCGTATCGCGTAGAAATCCAGTCGTCCCAAGGTTCGCGCCAGTCCGAAGGACGTTCCGCCAGCCATTCAAACCCGGCGCGCGGAACTTCTTCCAATGTCTGACGCACGTAATCGGGAATGTCAGTAGCAACCCGGAAGATCGCCCCGGGTTTCAGCACCTTTGCCAATGGCTCAAGATGTTCCTGGGTTACAAATCGACGGCGATGATGCCGCGTTTTGGGCCATGGATCGGGATAGAGAAGGAACGCGCGCGAAATGCTGGCCTCTGGCAGCACGTCGAACAGATCGCGCGCATCGCCAGGGTGCACGGCAAGGTTTTCAACACCTGCCTGACGGATTTTGCCCAGCAGCATGGCAACACCGTTGATGTATGGCTCGGCCCCGATGATGCCAATGTCAGGATTGTTTTGCGCCTGGTGCACCAGATGCTCACCACCGCCAAAGCCGACTTCCAACCAGACCGGCTTGCCGCCGAACAGACCGTCCAGGTCCAGCGGCCTGCGTTCAGGGTTGGTGTCCCAGTCCACAGCACCGGGCGACAATTCAGCCAGATCTTCGTTCAGATAGGTTTTTTGACTGGGCTTCAGGGTCTTGCCCTTGAAGCGGCCATAAAAGTTTCTGCGCGGGCGTTGTGGGGTATCGGTGCTCATGGCGGTGGCCATACTGCGCAGCGGAGCACGTTGCAAGAGCGTGCACCGCCCCAAAGAAAAAGCGCGCCCCTGAAGGCGCGCTTTGGATTTTTCAGATCAAACTGCTGATTTCAGCGCGTCGACCAGATCAGTGCGTTCCCAGCTAAAACCGCCATCCGCATCCGGTTCGCGGCCAAAGTGCCCGTAAGCCGCTGTACGCTGGTAGATCGGCTTGTTCAGCTGAAGGTGCTGACGAATGCCGCGTGGCGTCAGATCCATGATCTGACCAACTGCTTTTTCGATCGCCGCATCTGCAACCTGACCCGTGCCATGCGTGTCTGCGTAAATCGAAAGCGGCTTCGATACGCCAATGGCATAGCTCAACTGAATGGTGCAGCGCTCGGCCATACCGGCGGCTACGACGTTTTTCGCTAGGTAGCGCGCGGCATAGGCCGCCGAACGGTCAACCTTGGTCGGGTCTTTGCCCGAGAAAGCACCGCCACCATGCGGGGCTGCGCCACCATAGGTATCCACGATGATCTTACGACCGGTCAGACCCGCGTCGCCATCCGGCCCGCCAATAACGAATTTGCCGGTCGGGTTGACGTGCCATTCGGTTTCGGCCGACAGCCAGCCTTCGGGCAGAGTTTCACGGATATAGGGTTCAACGATGGCGCGGATATCATCCGATGTCAGCGCCTCATCCAGATGCTGCGTCGACAGAACGATCGAGCTGACACCGACCGGTTTGCCGTTTTGATAAACGACAGACAACTGAGATTTCGCATCCGGCCCCAGTGCAGGTTCGGTGCCGTTCTTGCGCACTTCGGCCAGACGCCGCAGGATTGCGTGCGAATACTGGATCGGCGCAGGCATAAGCGCAGGCGTCTCGGTTGTGGCAAAGCCAAACATGATGCCCTGGTCGCCAGCGCCTTCGTCCTTGTTGTCCGCGGCATCCACGCCCTGCGCGATATGGGCGGATTGTTCGTGCAGAAGGTTCGTCACCTCGACTGTTTCGTGGTGGAACTTGTCCTGCTCGTATCCGATGTCTTTCACGCACTCGCGCGCAATTTCGTCGATGCGGCTCATGTAGTCATGCAGTTTGTCCTTGTCCGACAGACCAACTTCGCCACCGATAACGATGCGGTTGGTCGTGGCAAAGGTTTCGCAGGCCACGCGCGCCTCAGGCTCTTCGTTTAGAAATGCATCAAGGACAGCATCCGAGATACGGTCACAGACCTTATCCGGGTGCCCTTCAGAAACGGATTCCGAAGTAAAAGTATAGTTCTGTCGGGACATAAATGTGCTCCATTAAGGTTTCTCCGCCACGCCAGGAAGCCGTTGTGGCAGACCACAGACGCATACGCTTGCCCAAAGTTGGGGTCAATCTCTAATTGCCCGGTTGCCGCGAGTACCAAACAGCGCCATCGCCAGAATAAACAGTAAGACAACAACGATCGGACTGTCCCCGATACGTGCATAAGTCGTGCGACGGTGTGGTTGCGGCAGCACGGCGTCCACATATCCTGCCTCACCCAGAGCCAACGACGCAGTCACCCGACCCAATGGGTCAATCATGGCCGATACACCGGTATTGGCCGAACGGATCATCGGCAAGCCCTGCTCAATTGCCCTCATCCGGGCTTGCACCAGGTGTTGAAACGGTCCCGACCGCGTACCAAACCACGCGTCATTTGTGATCTGCAATAAGAAGTCAGCCCGACCCGGCGCACCATTCACATCTTGCGGGAAAATGGCTTCGTAGCAAATCAGGGGCAATGCGCTTCCAAGCTTGCCGAGGTCCAACAGGGCGGGACCCGGCCCCGCGCTGAACCCGTGCCCGGTTGTGGCCGCCAGACCACTGACCCCGAAACGCCCCATCAGGTCACCCAAGGGGACGTATTCACCGAAAGGCGCCAAGTGGTGTTTGTCATACAACCCTGCCTGACGCCTGGTTTCATCCAGATAGACCAGCGAGTTGAAGATTCTCGGGCCTTCTGCGCGCTGAATCCCCAATATCACCGGCACACCCTGCGCGGCATCCGCAACAGTTGACAGAAACGGTTGTGCGCCACCTAACCAAGCTGGAACTGCGGTCTCGGGCCAGACAATCAGGTCGGGTCTGGGAAAGGCTGCGGTATATTCAACCTGACGCGCGAAAAACAAAGGCGCATATGCCGGATCCCATTTTTGGTGCTGAGGGGCATTCGGCTGGACCACGCGAACCAGATGTGAACCGTCCTGAACGACGGGTCGCGTCAACCCGTAGGCAATCGCCATCGCTGCCATCACGCCGGTACAACCCAGGGTCCGCACCAAACCGTTCAAGGGTTTATCCTGCGCCAATGCCGCGCCAATTGGGAATGTTGCGGCTAAGGTCAGCGCGTTCAACCCATTTGGCCCAACCAGAGACAGCACCTGAGCCACCGGTGTATCCACCCAGATCTGCGCGACGCCAGCCCATGGAAAGCCGGTCAGCACATATCCACGCGCCACCTCGGCCAGGGACAAGACTGCAACCAGTAATATGCCCTGACGAATGGGCGTGGCACCAATATTGCGCGACAGGCCAAAGGCGGCAGCCCAGAACAAGGCCAGTCCGCCCGCCAAGAATACTAACGCAAACGGGGCCATCCAGGCATGTCGTTCAGCATCTACCTGAAACGGCTCAATGATCCAGCCAAGGGCATGGGCAAAATAGCCGGTCGCGAAGGCCCAGCCGACCCATGCCGCCCGGCCTCGGGTTTCGCTGGCAAGGAAAATCGGCACAATCAGGACCAGAGCCAAAACGGTTGCGCCCCAATACAAATGAGGCGCCTGACCAAACGCGCCCGCCCCGCCAAGGGCGGCAGCGACCAACAATCTCAACGATAATGGCCAGCCCCGTACTGGGGTCATGCAGCAACGCCCGGCAGCATGACGCGCAGCCGTTTGATACGGCGTGGATCGGCTTCGATCACTTCGAATTCCGGGCCCTCTGGGTGAATGACAACCTCACCCCGCGCCGGAACGCGGCCGGAGAGCATAAAGACAAGCCCGCCCAGAGTATCGATTTCCTCTTCGTCGACGTCTTCATGACTGGTCAGAGACCGGCCAATCTCGGCCTCGAAATCTTCGAGCGGCACACGCGCCTGTACCACATAGCATCCGGGCTTTTCCTGCACCCAAAGCTGGTCTTCATCCGCATCATGCTCGTCAGCGATTTCACCCACGACCTGCTCGATCAGGTCTTCGATCGTCAGCAGACCATCAACGCCGCCATATTCATCAATCACCAATGCCATGTGACGCCGCTCGGTTTGCATCTTGGTCAACAAGACGCCGATTGGCATGGATGGCGGCACGAACAATAGCGTTCGCAGCATAGAGGTCAGATCAAAATTTTTACCCCCACCGTTGAAACCGTGGGTCAGAGCAAAATCCTTGAGGTGAACAAAACCAAGCGGTGTATCCAAGGTTCCCTCATAGACTGGAATCCTCGACATACCACTGCTCCGGAAAACATCCGCCAGTTCATCTTTTGTGATCGTCGAAGGTACCGAGACAATTTCAGCGGTAGGGATGGCAACATCCTCAACACGCATCCGGCGCAGGTTAATCATCCCGCGTGGCTGCGCCACAGCCGCGTTTTGTCCGTTCACCGACTGGTCCGGTTGAGTATCTTCGCTCGAAAACACATCAAGGATTCGAGAAAACAGACCGGTTTTCTCTTCCGTTTCAGTACTGCTGTCCTGAGGTTGCGCGCTTTGCGCCGCCCTAGAACTGCCTTCTATATCGCCCATTACCTTGTTCCAACTGATCGGGTCTTGAACCCACATTACACCTTATATGGGTCATCAATACCCAATTTGCCAAGTATCTTGACCTCAATCCCTTCCATCAAGGTGGCATCGGGGTCACGAATGTGATCATAACCCAGCAAATGCAACGTTCCGTGAACCAGCAAATGGGTCACGTGATCATTCATTGCTTTGTTGGCTTCGGCCGCCTCGCGGACGCAAGTGTCATAGGAAATCGCAATATCACCCAGAACAATCTCACCGGTAAAATCAGGCTCTGGCAGGCGTGGTGTTTGCCCTGGCTCGTCCGGAGCCAGGTCTTCCGCAGGCCAGCTCAACACATTGGTGGGCGTCGGTTTGCCGCGAAATTCTGCGTTCAGTTCTGAAATCCGCGCGTCGTTGCACGCCAATATACTGACTTCGCACTGTTCCGGCACCAGTCCGCAATGGGCCAGAACGGCGTCAATCGACTTTTGTGACAAGACCTCCAGGTCTTGCCACCTTTCGTCTTCGAAAATGAGATCCAGGGTCATCTTCCCGCGCAACAGCCTCGTTAACGGGCTATGTGCTCACGTGGTTTCACGGCCCGCATCGGCCTCATACGCCTCGATGATCGCGGCGACAAGCGGGTGACGCACCACGTCTTTTGAGGTGAAGTAGTTGAAACTGATATTCGGGATCGTTTTCAACAACCTCTCAGCATCCGCCAGGCCCGATTGAACGCCACGCGGCAAATCTACCTGTGACCGGTCGCCGGTGATGACCATGCGGCTTCCTTCACCCAGACGGGTCAGAAACATCTTCATCTGCATCGTGGTGGCGTTTTGAGCTTCATCCAGAACAACAAATGCGTTGGCCAGCGTACGACCACGCATAAAGGCCAGCGGAGCGATTTCGATTCGTTTCTCTTCGATCAGTTTGGCCAACTGTTTTCCGGGCAGAAAATCGTTCAACGCGTCATAAAGCGGTTGCATGTAAGGGTCGACCTTGTCCTTCATGTCACCCGGCAAATAACCCAGTTTTTCGCCCGCCTCGACCGCCGGACGGCTCAGGATGATTCGATCCACATGTCCGCCGATGAACATCGAAACCCCGACCGCCACTGCCAGATAGGTCTTACCCGTCCCCGCGGGACCAATTCCAAAGGCCAGCTCATTGTTGAACAGTGACTGGACATAGGCTTTCTGGGCGTCGGTGCGCGGTTCAACCAGCTTCTTGCGGGTCTTGATCTCGACCGAACCGCCCTTGAACATTTCAAGCTGGTCGCCATCCCGGCTTCCGGTTCCCTGTTCTGAAACACCCATCCTCAACTCGCGATCGACGTCTGCGGCCTCAACCTCGCGCCCACCTTCAAGCCTTGTATACAGCGATTGAAGTACCTCAACCGCCTGTTTCTGAGCATCTTCATCGCCCATCACAACAAGCTGATTGCCGCGGCGCACAATCTGGACCGAAAGCTTTGTTTCGATCTCGGCCAGATTGCGGTCATATTCACCGCACAGGTCAATCAGCAATCGGTTGTCGGGAAATTCTACGAACGCCTCGTGTTGGGGCATTTCATCTTGCGGTGGGGTCAGGGCACCGATGGCCAATCCGCTCTCCTGTCTTGGCTGTTCACCCCGAGCGTAGACAACAAATCTTGGTAGGCGCAAGCCACAGTTTCAAAAATAAATGCTGAGATGTCATAACAGCCGATTTAATGGTGATCGGTTGCCGATTGGATGTACATCAGAAGGTGTAATTCAGCCCGATTCTCAAGCCGCTGTATTTTGGTGTGGACTTAGTGGAGAAGCCAGAACTGAACTGGACGTCCTTTGATTGGAACTGGACATATTCATATTCGCCCGTAATCGACCAATTGCCCGACAACTTATGCTCGGCCCCTATGCTTGCCGAATAGCCGTTCCGCCGATCTGACACCGAGAAATTCTGAACCGAAGTGCCCGATGCAATACTGTTGGTTGTTTCCACATCGCCCCACAGATATCCGACACTGAAGAAATACAGAATTCGTCCGCTGCGGTTTGTCAGACCATTGCGAAATCGGACTGCCAGAACATCCGATATCTCTGTTCCGCCTTGCACATTGACGCCGCCGATCCGCCTGCTGACAGTGTCGTCTAGGGATGCGAATTCATACCCGACTTCAAAGCCATAGACGTAGTCGCGCCCACCTGCAGCTGGTAAGACACCACGCCAGCCGCCCCGGAGGCCCCCGTATGTTCCGGATAAATCCTGATCACCGATATCAAACTGTCCGCCGGGCGTTGTCAGGCCAAACCGATCGTCCCCGCCAGAGCCATAACCGCCGGTAAGTCCCAGGTAAAAAGCGCGGACATCGCTGCTGAATCTTTTCGGGCTGACCACTTCCGGATCGCTTATGTCACCTTTCAAATCACCGGCCATGGATACGCCGGCAATCAGTGTAACAGCGGCAGTTAGCGTCAGTGTTTTCAACCTGCTCAGGCTCCCAAAGCTCTTGATAGTCGACACTCGTACCTCCCTCATCCCGTTTTCCGGGACCGGCATATCGCCGATTTGCAGACGCAGATCCTTGCGCCCAAAAAACCATGGCTCCTCTCGGAGCATAGTTCCAAGCAATAAATCAAGGGTAAATTTTGGAAACAAACACCAACTATGGTGTCCGGGAGGTGTTTACACCGACCTACAACAACTCACCGGCCAGAGAATTCGCCCCGGACTCAGTGATCCGGACTTCTCTCAAGTCACCCGTGGCGATCTCTGGTCCTTTTACGTGCACCGAATGCAAATATTCGGACTTTCCAACCATCTGCCCGGACAAGCGACCCGGTTTTTCGAAAAGAACGCGGACAGTGCGTCCGACCATACCGTCCTGAATCTCTCGCTGATGGCGCGTGATCAAGGCCTGAAGCCGCTGCAACCGTTCATCTGCCGCAGCCGGATCAACCTGCGACCGTTCAGCTGCCGGGGTTCCCGGACGTGTGGAGTATTTGAAGGAATAGGCATAGCCGTATTTGACCTCTTCGACCAAATCCATCGTGGCCTGAAAATCATCTTCGGTCTCTTCTGGGAAACCAACAATGAAGTCCCCCGACATCACGATATCTGGACGCGCCGCACGAATGCGTTCGACCAGCCGCAGATAGCTTTCTGCCGTATGGCTACGGTTCATCCGCTTGAGGATACGGTCCGAACCCGACTGAACCGGCAGGTGCAGATAAGGCATCAGCTTGTCACAGGTGCCATGCGCCTCGATCAGATCGTCGGCCATGTCGTTTGGGTGCGAGGTGGTAAAGCGGATGCGTTCCAGCCCGTCGACCTTGTTCAGTTCCCAGATCAAGCCGGCAAGCGTCATGTCACCATTCGCCCCGGCACCGTGATAGGCGTTGACGTTTTGGCCCAGCAACGTGATCTCGCGTACCCCGCGTTCGACCAGATCATGGGCTTCGCGGATGATGCGATCGGCTGGGCGGCTGACTTCAGCACCGCGTGTATAAGGAACCACGCAGAAGGCGCAGAATTTATCGCAGCCCTCCTGAACAGTCAAAAACGCCGTCGGTCCGCGCTTGGCCTTGGGGCGGTTTTTCAATTTTTCGAACTTGTCTTCTTCGGGGAAATCCGTGTCCAGCGCCTTTTCGCCCGCTCGGGTCTTTGCCTCCATCTCGGGCAGGCGGTGATAGCTTTGCGGGCCGACCACCAGATCAACCAGCGGCTGGCGGCGCATGATCTCTTCGCCTTCCGCCTGAGCAACACAGCCCGCCACGCCGATTTTCAGATCAGGCTTCTCGGCCTTCAGACCCTTGAAGCGCCCCAGTTCGGAATACACTTTTTCTGCCGCTTTCTCGCGGATGTGGCACGTGTTCAGCAGGATCATATCCGCATCTTCGGGGGTCTGGGTTTCAACGTAGCCCTGCCCGCCCAGCGCCTCGGACATGCGTTCACTGTCATAGACATTCATCTGACAGCCATAGGTCTTGATAAACAGCTTCTTCGGTTCGGACATGAGACGGGCCTTTGCATTCGCTGGACCGGCGTCGTCTATATGCTTCGAACGCCGCTTGCAATGCGGGCGCAATTACCCGAATTTGGCGGAACTTTCCAGCAAGACAAAACTGAAAACAGCCGATGCAATACGATTCCCTCGACCATTTCCTGAAAGCCGGGCAGCCCGCAATGGCGCAAGGCCCCGTTGCGATGGTCTTTGCCGAGGATGAGGTCGAGTTGGAAAGTACTCTGCATCACCATCTGAAACTAGGGTTCAAATCCGTTATCGCCTTCATGCCTCAGGAGTTCCGACTGGAGCCCGCGTTGACCGACCGGGTGCATCGGGTCACCTTGAAGTGCGTTCCCCGAACGGTGGTTGTCGATACCCTGAACAGAATAATTCAGGCCGCACCCAGCATCTGGATGTATTACTGCTATAACGCCGAGTACCTGTTCTTTCCGTTCTGCGAAACGCGCAGCATTGGCGAAATGCTGGCCTTTCACAGCGAAGAACGCCGCAACGCTATGCTGAGCTACGTCATCGACCTTTATGCCGAGGACCTGACCGCTTTTCCCAACGGCGTCGCCCCTGAACAGGCTTTGTTCGACAAAACGGGTTACTATGCCCAATCACGCCACGACCCTGACGGCCAACCGCTGGACCGGCAGGTTGACCTGTCAGGTGGCTTGCGCTGGCGGTTCGAGGATCACATTCCCTATGAACGCCGTCGCATCGACCGCATCGCCCTGTTCAAGGCGCAAAAGGGCCTGATCCTGAAATCCGACCACACGTTCAATGAGCCGGAATACAATACCTATTCCTGCCCTTGGCATCACAACATGACCGCAGCTATTTGTTCCTTCCGCGCTGCGAAGGCGCTCAAAACAAATGCCGGGTCGACTTTTGACATTCCAAATTTTAGCTGGCGCAACTCCGTGCCTTTTGAATGGCACTCGCGGCAGCTGCTGGATCTGGGTCTGATCGAATCAGGCCAATGGTTCTGAAGCGCCTCAGCGCTGAAACAGGACCGGAAACCAGTCTTCACGAAGACGCTGCCCCGGTGTCATGCCATGGCCGGGAAAAGGTGGAGAGGTTCTGCCTGGGCGCTCTACATACCGCGCGTCATCGCCGACCAGCCGCAGAGAAAAGGCGCGGCGACGGCTGTCTGACTGGTTGCCCCGCGCACCGTGAAGGGTGCGATAATTGAAGGCAACGGCGTCACCGGGGTCCATTTCGAATTCAACGACTTTCATGCCCTCGGCATCTGGGTCCGGCACGGGAATGTACTGCCCTTCATCGGGGAAAAAACCTTCCTCTGAAACCCAGCGGGTTGGCAGCACCTCTTTTTCCCACCGGTGAGAGCCTGCGACGCAGCGCAACGTCGCCTGCCTGACCGGATCCAGCGGAGACCAGAAGCTGATGGTTTGCTGACCTTCTACGAAGTAATATGGGCCATCCTGATGCCAGGGCGTGGCCATGGATGTCCCGGGCTCTTTGACCAATACGTGGTCGTGAAACACCTGCACACTTCTCGACTGCATCAGGTCCGCGGCGACCTCGGCCGCGGGCGAGTTTTCGATCACCTCGCGGAACTGCGGAATGCGGGTCCAGTTGCAGTAATCGTCAAAGAACAGACCCGTTTGACCCTCTTTCTTGTTTTCTGATGCATACGGGCCAGGCTCTGCCATATTCGCGGCAATGCCGTCGCGCAGTTGATCCACATAATCTGCAAAAAGGCCTTTGATCAGAACGACGCCATCATCCTGATACGTTGTGATCATCTCTTGGGTAACAAGCGGGTGGGGCATCTGGGTCTCCATTCGTTTTTCAATCTTTTGCGTTGAAGGCGTGTTCTGTTCAAATTATATCTTTCGAAGCTATAATTAACTTCATGTTATACATTTCACTGCGTCAGTACGAATATGTTTGCGCAGTCGGGCGCCACGGCAGCGTGTCCGCCGCCGCACAATACCTGAATGTTTCACAACCAGCACTGTCCACCGCCCTGACGCGTGTCGAAGCACATTTGGGATACCCGCTGTTTATCCGCCGCCGAGGTTCGGCCATGGCGCTGACACCTCAGGGGCGAAAATTCATCGATCAGGCCGAGACCCTGCTGAAAGACGCAGCCCAAATCGAGGCATCAGAAACTCCGTCGCCAGGCACGACACGTCTAAGACTGGGGTGTTTTACGGACCTCGCGCCCTTCCTGCTGGCACCCGCCCTGCACCATTTGCGCGATGCTTTCCCAAACATCGCTATCACTTATTTTGCCGCCTCCTTCGAAGGGCTGTTGAACAGATTGATTGATGGCCAGATCGATGTTGCAATCACTTACGAGCTGACAATGGACGCGGGGTTCACACGCGCAAAACTGTTCGACAGTCGGCCAAAGGCCCTTATGCCCCCGGATCATCCGTTGGCGACAGCGGGCACGGTCTCGCTGGCTGACTTGGCCGCTCAACCGTTGATCCTGTCAACAGAAGGCTTGTCGGCACAACACATCCTCAGTCTCTTTCGGCGCAACGGTCTGCACCCGACTGTCGCCCATAGGGCGGCATCGATCGAGATTCAGCGCAGTCTTGCCGCCCATGGCGAAGGGATCGGGATCAGCTATACCAGCCCGCTTAGCCCGGTCAGTTATGACAATAAACGTCTTGTCAGTGTTCCGATCAGCGATCAGGACGCAACTGAATCCGTTGTTCTTGCGCGCCACGGAACAGGGCCCGCTGACGCGACCACTGATCAGGTTGAACGCTTGTTGTTGGCAAGTTTGAAAGGTGGTCTTGGCGCTACTTTTTGCGCAGGCGAATGACAACGTCGACCGAGGCAATCTCGACACCCTCGGGCGCTTCGGGCAGGCGCTGGATCACCAATTGGTCCGATGGCGCATCACTCAGGCGCGCCTCGTCTTCCCAATAAAAATGGGGGTGGTCATGCGTGTTCGTGTCGAAATAGCTTTTTGACCCGTCCACAGTAATTTCCTGCAGAACACCAGCGTCGCAAAACGCGCGCAGGGTATTGTATACCGTCGCCAGGGACACAGCGTCACCATTCGCCTTGGCCGATTCAAACAGGCTCTCGGCGGTGACGTGACGATGGCGGCCATCGCCCACCAGAAGCTCGGCCAACGCCACACGCTGACGCGTCGGACGCAGGCCGGCGTTCACCAGCCAACCCGTTGCTATTTCGCCGCTCTGCGGTGTCATTGATCCAATACCCATAGTCACTTCCATTATATATAGGAGCGCATGGTTGGCAATTTCAAATGAAATTCATTCGCAAAGAACGCGGCATACACAACATGATGTGGCCGCTGCTCTTGCAGGACCTTGCAAACGGGTGCTAGACGAGGCCAGATATAACGAACGGACCCACGGCAGGAGAGGCGGCAAGAATGGCCCAGTTCCCAAGCAGTTTTGACAAAGACGATCTGCTGAAATGCGCCCGCGGCGAATTATTTGGCCCCGGCAATGCACAATTGCCCGCCCCGCCAATGCTGATGATGGACCGGATCACCGACATCTCGGATGATGGTGGCCTGCATGGCAAAGGACATGTGCTGGCCGAATTCGATATCACCCCTGACCTTTGGTTCTTTGACTGCCATTTTCCCGGCAACCCGATTATGCCGGGTTGCCTGGGCCTTGACGGTCTATGGCAGCTGACCGGTTTCAACCTGGGTTGGCGTGGCTGGCAAGGGCGCGGCATGGCCGTCGGCGTGGGCGAAGTGAAACTGACCGGTATGGTTCGTCCCGACCGCAAGATGCTAACGTATAAAATCGATTTCAAAAAGGCGATTCAGACACGTCGCCTGACCATGGGTGTGGCAGATGGAATCGTCGAAGCCGATGGCGAGATGATCTATGATGTCAAAGATATGAAGGTCGTTCTGTCCGAGGCCTGAGCCTGACCGACCCGAAATAAGGAGTGCGCACATGCGTCGAGTAGTCGTCACCGGTCTGGGGGTAGTGTCTTCGATCGGGAATAATGCCCAAGAGGTTCTGGCCTCGCTCAAAGCAGGTAAATCCGGGATCGAAGCCAGCGAACAGATGGCGGAACATGGGTTTCGCAGTCAGATCGCGGGAACGCTCAAGATTGACGTGGCTGAACACGTGGACAAACGCACCCTGCGCTTCATGGGTCCGGGCGCGGCTTACGCTCATATCGCCATGTCTCAGGCCATTGCAGATTCTGGTCTGACCGAGGACCAGGTAGTCAACCCGCGCACAGGTTTGGTGGCTGGATCCGGCGGCCCGTCGACAAGCGCGATGCTGACGGCGCATCAGACCGTTCTGAAGACAGGTGCGACCAAGCGGATCGGGCCGTTCGCAGTGCCGAAATGCATGTGTTCGACAATCTCGGCAAACCTGGCGACCGCATTCAAGATCAAGGGTATCAACTATTCGATCACCTCGGCCTGCTCGACCTCACTGCATTGCATCGGCAACGCGGCCGAACAGATCATGCTGGGCAAGCAGGACGTCATGTTCGCTGGCGGCGGCGAGGAACTGGACTGGACACTTTCGTGCCTGTTCGATGCGATGGGCGCGATGTCGTCGAAATATAACGACACGCCCGAGAAAGCCTCGCGCGCGTTTGACGAAAACCGTGACGGGTTTGTGATTTCCGGTGGCGGCGGCATCCTCGTTCTGGAGGAGTTGGAGCACGCTCTGGCCCGCGGCGCAAAGATTTATGCCGAAGTCACCGGCTATGCTGCTACCTCGGATGGCCACGACATGGTGGCCCCTTCGGGTGAAGGCGGCGAGCGCGCGATGCGGCTGGCGTTGGACACACTGCCCGAAGGTCGCAAGGTCGGCTATATCAATGCACATGGGACCTCGACACCTGTCGGTGATGTGGGCGAAGTAGAGGCTGTGCGCCGAATCTTCGGTGAAGGTAACGTGCCACCGATTTCCTCGACCAAATCAATGACTGGCCACGCGCAAGGCGCGGCAGGAGCGCTTGAGGCGATCTTCTGCCTACTCATGCTGGACAATGATTTCATTACGCCGTCGATCAATGTCGACACACTCGCCCAAGGCATCCTGCCCGGTGAAATTGCAACTGAAGTGGTTGAAAACGCAGGACTGGACAGTGTCATGACCAACAGCTTCGGCTTTGGCGGCACCAACGGGTCCATGATTCTGTCTAAGTATAACGGGTGAAAGTGATGTCGGATCTTCTCAAAGGTAAGCGCGGCCTGATCATGGGCGTGGCCAATGACCGCTCGATCGCGTGGGGCATTGCCAAGGCCATGCACGAGGCAGGCGCAGAACTGGCCTTCACCTATCAGGGCGAGGCTTTCGGCAAACGGCTGGAACCTCTCGCTCAAAGCCTTGGCAGCGATTTCATGGTGGATGCCGATGTGACCGACGACGAGTCACTGGATCGTGCCTTTGGTGAACTGGCCCAGCGTTGGCCCACCATCGACTTTGTCGTTCATGCCATTGCGTATTCGGATAAATCCGAGCTGACAGGTCGGTTTCTGAATACCACGCGGGCGAACTTCAAACACTCGATGGACGTGTCGGCCTATTCCTTTATCGAGGTGGCACGCCGCGCGTATCCGATGATGAAGGACAATGGGGGTTCGCTGCTGACGCTGACCTATCAGGGATCAAACCGGGTGGTACCGAACTACAACGTCATGGGTGTTGCCAAGGCGGCGCTGGAATCGGCGACCCGTTATCTGGCCAATGACCTTGGCCCGGATGGTATCCGCGTGAACGCAATCTCACCGGGACCGATGAAAACCCTTGCCGGTGCCGCCATTGGCGGGGCGCGCAGGACATATAAGTTCTGCGATCAGAATGCGCCGATGCGTTCGAATGCCACTCTGGAAGCTGTTGGCGGGACCGCAGTTTACCTGACATCTGATGCGGGAGCCTGCACGTCTGGCGAAATCATCCGCGTTGACGGTGGTTTCCACGTCTTGGGCATGCCGCAACCCGATTTCATGTGACCATATCTTTCCCTGCCGCCGCCAAGATTTCACCATCTTTGGGCGGCAGGACTTCGATATGAGCAAGCTAGATCAAATCATTGCAAACAACGCACGATCAGTGCAAAGCCGGAAGAAGTCCGGTTTCCTCAGCCAGCGGGCCAGAGTGCTGCTGCTCGCGCTGACATCATTGCTGCTGGTGTTCGTCTTTTTCACCCAGCCACAGGTGCGCGCAGCTGTTGAAGCTTTGATCGGCTGAAGTCCGGGCGGTCGTTCCAACCCGAACTATGTCTCAATTGATCGAGACGACTTCAATCTCAAACACCAGATCCTGACCGGCCAACGGATGGTTTCCATCCAGGATCACAGTCGCTTCGTTGGCGTCCACAACTGTCACAGGTACGGCCTGACCGTCCGGTGTCTGCATCTGCAGTTGAGTGCCCGGATCCAGCGGAATATCCTCGGGAATACCCTCGCGGGGGATTTCCTGACGCATCGCAGGGTTGATCGGGCCGTAGGCGTCGGTACAGGCAATCTCGACCCGTTTCTTGTCACCTGCGGACAAACCGGGCATGGCACTGTCCAGACCGGGAATGATCTGGCCCGATCCTACCACGAACTCCAACGGATCGCGCCCATCCGAACTGTCAAAGACTTTGCCATCCAACAATGTCCCTGTGTAATGGATGCGAACCGTGTCACCTTGCTTGATTTCGGTCATAGTGGCCTCCGGCCGTTTTTAGGGGTTAAGCGGCCAACCCTAGAGATTGACACAAAGTTGTAAACCCTTGGCCCTTCCCCCCCCTTTCGCGTTGTGCCAACCTGCGCGCAATCAAAGGAGGGTCATATGGCAATCACGACCTGCGTGTTCGACGCCTACGGAACGCTGTTTGATGTTGCGGCCGCCGCCCGGCAGGCAGCAGGCGAGCCGGGGTTCGAAGCCCTGAAAGACAAATGGCCCGAGGTCGCGGGGCATTGGCGCCTGAAGCAATTGCAATACACATGGCTGCGTGCTGTGGCGGATGCCCATGCGGATTTTTGGGATGTCACGCAGGACGGGCTGGACTGGGCGCTGGAAGCTGCCGGCCTCCAGGGCAATCCAGAATTGCGCCAACGCCTGCTGGATCTTTATTGGGAGTTACAGGCCTATCCCGAAGTTCCTGTCATGCTGAAAGCCCTCAAGGATGGCGGGATGCAGACTGCCATCCTGTCCAACGGATCACCGCCCATGCTGGACGGCGCTGTTCAGTCCGCCGGGATCGGCGATGTGCTGGATGACGTGCTCTCGGTCGAAAGCGTTGGGGTCTTCAAGCCCCATTCCCGTGTCTATGATCTGGTTCAGAACAGGTTTGACTGCGCCCGTGACGAGGTCTTGTTCGTCAGTTCAAACGGCTGGGATGCCGCAGGGGCCAGCGGTTATGGTTTTGTCACCGCCTGGGTCAATCGGATTGGGGAACCAATGGACCGGCTGCCGTGGACGCCAGCGCATGTACTGTCTGACTTGACCACCATTCCCAAACTGGCTGGTCTTTGATGCCGGACTTCACGACTTCGGACGGCAAGCGCATCTATTTCGAAGACCATGGATCGGGCACGCCGCTTTTGTGTCTGGCCGGATTGACCAGAAACAGCCGGGATTTCTCGTATTTTGCACCACATGCCACTGAGCTGCGCATGATTGCTATGGATTACAGGGGGCGCGGTCGCTCGGACTACGACCCCGATCTCATGAATTACAACGTCTTTCGTGAATCCCATGACGCGATTGAACTGCTGGATATTCTGGGCATCGAAAAAGCGGCCATTCTGGGCACCTCGCGGGGCGGACTGATTGCCATGGCATTGGCGGCAAGCCACCCCGAACGTTTGGCCGGTGTGATTCTGAACGATGTGGGGCCGGTCATCGAGACGTCAGGCATCGCCAAGATCATGGCCTACGTGGGCGCACAACCCACCGCGAAAACCTATGACGAAGCTGCTGCTGCCCTGAAACATGTGATGGAGCCGCATTTCCCCGGAGTTCCCCTGGAAATCTGGCGCAAACAGGCCGAAATTCAATACAAACAACAAGGGGACAGGCTGGCGCTGCGCTATGATCCGGCCCTGCGCAAAGCGCTTCTGGAACAGGCCGCGAGCGGTGCCATACCCGATTACTGGTTGTTTTTTGAAGCGCTGCGCAACATACCCTGCGGCGCGATCAGGGGCGCGAACTCGGACGTTCTGAGCGCCGAAACCCTGGCTGAGATGCATCGGCGGCATCCCGGTCTGATCTCGGCCGAAGTGCCGGATCGCGGGCATGTTCCGTTCCTGAATGAGCCTCAATCTCTGGATGTCATCAAAAAGGTATTGAAGAACGCTGCATGAGCACAATTGAAATGATCGAAGCCGCGGCCAAACGGCTTAAGGGACATGTCCGCGAGACACCAATTCTGTCGTCGCCATTTCTTGACGCGATCGCCGGACGCCGAATTTGGGTCAAGCCGGAATGCCTGCAACATACGGGCAGTTTCAAGTTTCGGGGGGCTTGGTCTGCCATATCCGCGCTGGACGAAGATATACGCCAGCGCGGCGTGATTGGCTATTCCTCGGGCAACCACGCGCAGGGCGTTGCGATGGCGGCGTCGAAACATGGAATTGCTTCGGTCATTGTCATGCCGTCGGACGCGCCGCACCTGAAAATCGAAAACACCCGAGCGCTTGGGGGTGAAGTTGTTCTTTACGACCGCGCAAACGAAAGCCGCGAAGAGATCGGGGAAACCATCGCCGCCGAACGCGGGCTAACCCTGATCCGGCCATATGACGAGCCTCAGGTGATTGCCGGGCAAGGTACCACCGGCTTGGAAATCGCCAGACAGGCAGCGGAACTTGGGGTTTCTCAGGCGGATGTTCTGGTCTGTTGTGGTGGTGGCGGCCTCACCTCTGGCATTGCGCTGGCACTTGAAAAACACGCCCCCGACCTAAGGGTACGCCCGTGCGAACCGGAAGGGTTCGATGACGTAAAACGATCACTGGCAACGGGACGGATTCAGAACAACAACGCGGCATCAGGCAATATTTGCGATGCTATCCTGACACCGCAACCCGGCGATATCACCTTTCCCATCCTAAACCGTCTTTGCGGACCCGGTATTTCGGTCACCGAAGACGAGGCGCTGCGGGCCATGGCACTTGCTTTCCTGCGCCTCAAGATCGTGCTGGAACCCGGCGGCGCAGTCGCATTGGCCTCGGCGCTGTTCCGGGGCGACGAGATCGAGGGCGACGACGTGATCGTAGTTACTTCGGGTGGTAATGTCGATCCGGATGTTTTTGCCAGGGCGTTGGAATTCCTGACCTGACAGGCACCCCAAACCTGTGCAAGTTGCACCTGGAACGCCGGGGCTGCAAGGACCTGAGTCATGAAGATCGCTGATCTGGGCGACGTGAAACTGAATTACCGTGTCGATGGTGCGGCGGATGGCGCGCCACTGGTTTTTGCCAACCCATTGGGAACAAACCTGCACCTGTGGGACGCCGTGTTACCGCACTTGCCCAACGGGTTGCGCATCATCCGGTATGACAAACGCGGACATGGGCAATCCTCGGTTCCACCGGTGCCTTATTCTATGGGCGCCCTGATTCGTGATGCCGAGGTACTGCTGGATCACCTGAAGGTTCGCGACTGCGTTTTTGTCGGCCTGTCCATTGGCGGGATGATTGCACAGGGGCTGGCCGTCAAACGTATGGATCAGATACGTGCGCTGGTTCTGTCGAACACCGCTGCCAAAATTGCCACACCCGCAGTCTGGCAGGATAGGATCGACGCCGTGCGTCGCGGTGGGATCGAAGCACTGGCGGACGCCACGATGGAACGCTGGTTTTCCCGTGATTTCCGCGCGGCGCAAGACCACCTGCCATGGCGCGACATGATGGTCAGCCAACCCCTTGACGGGTATCTTGGCTGTTGCGCCGCCATCGCCGGGACCGACTTCTATACACCCACAAGCGGCCTGCGCCTGCCCACGCTTGGCATCGCCGGAAGCGCAGACGGCTCGACCCCGCCCGATCTGGTGCGCGAAACCGTCGACCTGATCCCCGGATCGCGATTCGAACTGATCCGCAGGGCCGGCCATTTGCCCTGTGTCGAGAAACCCGCAGAATACGCAGCAATCCTAACCCGGTTTCTGACCGATACCGGGCATATCTGAAGGAGAACAGCGATGGCGTCTTTCCTGTTGGTCCACGGCTCCTGCCACGGTGCCTGGTGCTGGCGCGATCTGATCCCCGCGCTGGAGGCTTTGGGACACTCTGCCCGGGCCATAGACTTGCCCAGTCATGGGGCGGATCCAACGCCGGTGTCCGAGGTGACTCTGGACACTTGCCGCGATGCCGTTCTGAACGCCTGCACACCCGATACGATTGTCGTGGGTCACTCGTGGGGCGGCTATCCGATCAGCGCCGCCGCCGAGGCTCGACCGGACGCCATGCGCGCCCTGATCTTTCTGTGCGCCTACGTGCCTCACGATGGGCTTTCGCTGGCAGACATGCGCAGACGCGGGCCACGGCAAACCATAGCACACGCAGTGGAAAAATCCGCAGACGGTCTGTCTTACACCGTGTCGGTAGACGCCATACCCAAGCTGTTCTATCACGATTGTCCGGACGATATTCTGCCCTTTGCCTATGCACGCTTGTGCCCACAGGCCATTCGCCCCCAGGAAACACCACTGCCGGTCAGCACCAATTTCAACGAAGTACCCAAGGCCTATATCCGCACCACGGATGACCGAACGATCCCCACGGAATATCAGGCGGACATGTGCGCGTTCATCCCGAAGGACCTGCGGCTAACCATCGACAGTTCGCATTCTCCGTTTTTCTCGCATCCACAGGAACTGGCCGGATTGCTAAGCGAATTGGCAAGCAAATTCGGGTGATACCGCAGATTGTACGTAAAACTCTGTCTTCCCACATTCGGTGACTGTGCCTAGGGTGCCACGAACAGATCACCTGCCCGAGTCCCATGCGCCTGCCATCACTCTTCATCCTCAGCATCGTCATGATCGACGCAATGGGCATTGGTCTGGTGATGCCAATCATGCCGCAACTGATTGTAGACGTGCAGGGCAGCTCACTTGCCAATGCGGCGATCTGGGGCGGAGTGCTGAGTACGGCTTTTGCGGCGATGCAGTTCGTCTTTGGTCCAATCCTGGGAAACCTGTCCGACGCCTATGGTCGCAGAGCTGTACTGTTGGTGTCGCTGTTCGTCATGGCGCTTGATTATATGGTCATGGCCGTGGCCGGCAGTATCTGGCTGTTGCTGGCCGGTCGTATTGTCGGCGGTATAACCGCAGCCACACATTCCACCGCTGCCGCGTTCATGGCGGATATCTCCGATCCCAAGGACAAGGCCGCGAACTTTGGCCTGTTGGGTGCGGCCTTTGGCGTGGGTTTTGTCCTTGGCCCGGTGATCGGCGGGTTGCTCAGCGAATATGGAACCCGTGCCCCGTTCTGGGCTGCGGCAGGACTGGTGGCACTGATCTTTGCCGTAGGCTGTTTCGTGATGCCTGAAACCGTGACCGACAAGACCCGGCGCGCCTTCAACTTGCGCCGCGCCAACCCGGTGAATTCGCTGCGCGCCATTGCTGCACTGCCCGGTATCCGGCCTATGCTGTGGGTCTACTTTCTGTATTCGGTCTCAATCTACGTCTACCCCGCTATCTGGTCCTTTTTCACCACCGAGCGGTTCGGCTGGTCCCCTCAGATGATCGGCCTGTCACTGGGCGTCTATGGAATCGGCATGGCCGTTGTGCAAGGCGGTCTGATCCGCCCCGCAATCCGATTGTGCGGCGAGCGGGGTGCCATTATCTACGGGATGGGTTTTGAAATCCTCAGTTTCGCAATTCTGGCCTTTCTGACCAACGGGTTCATTGCACTTTTGTTCATCCCAATCACTGCAATCGGGGCAATCACCACACCAGCACTTCAGGCAATGATGTCCAAAGCGACACCGGATTCGCAGCAAGGAGAGTTGCAGGGTGTATTGTCCGCGCTCCACGCGCTTTCGATGGTCATTTCGCCCTTGGTCATGACCAGCGTATTTGCGCAATTCATTCGCCCCGACACACCGCTGTACTTGCCGGGTGCTCCGTTCCTGCTGGCGCTGGCGCTGATGCTGGCCGGGTTTGTGTTGTTTCGCCGGTCCCCGCCTGTCGTGGCTTAACAACGACACACACATGACGGTTTCTGCCTTGCGATCAATCCTTTCCCACGCCACCGTGGGCCCAACGGAAGTGAGGGAAAACATGCAAACAATCAAAGCCGCAGTCTGCCGGGCATTCGGCGAACCCTTGGTTATCGAAGAGGTTCAGCTGGCACCCCCCGGCACGGGCGAGGTCGAAGTGACGCTGGATGCAGTAGCCATCTGCCATTCGGACATATCCTATGCCGAAGGTGCCTGGGGCGGCTTTCTGCCCGCCGTTTACGGCCACGAAGCCGCAGGCGTGATCTCCGCAGTTGGAGAGGCCGCCGGTGACTTCAGGATTGGCGAGCCTGTGGTTGTAACGCTGATCCGCGCGTGCGGGTCCTGCCCCACCTGTGCCGGAGGGCACCCGACAAATTGCGAAACACCGTACGACACCGTCAAAGGCCCGCTAAAAACGGCTGACGGTAGTCCTCTGGAACAGGCCATGGCCTGCGGCGCTTTTGCCGAAAAGGTCGTGGTGAGCCATCGGCAAATCGTCAGGATCCCCGAAAACCTGCCCAAAGACCTGGCTAGCCTTCTGTCTTGCGGGGTAATCACCGGGGTTGGTGCTGCGGTAAACGCGGCCAATTTGCGTCCGGGTCAGGATGTCGTGGTCATCGGCGCGGGTGGTGTTGGCCTGAACGCCATTCAGGGCGCACGGATCGCCGGTGCACGACGGATCGTGGCCGTCGACATGACAGAAGAAAAACTGGAAATCGCAAAGGAATTCGGCGCGACCCATGGCGTATTGGCCAGCCTGAAAGAGCCCTGGAAAGCAGCGTTCAAAGCCCTTGGCGGGCGCGGGGCCGATGCGGTTCTGATTACGGTCGGCGCAATCGCCGCCTATGATCAGGCCCCGCGCTATCTTGGCCGCGGCGGCAAGGCCATCATGATCGGAATGCCGCATTCGGGCGGCATGGCCAGCTATGAACCGGTTGTTCTGGCAGCCCTGGGGCAGGGTGTTGTCGGCTCGAAAATGGGTGATGTGGTTATTCAGCGGGACATCCCATGGATGATTGACCTTTATGAGCAGGGTCGGTTGAAACTGGACGAGTTGATCTCGGGCCGCTGGTCGCTGGACCAGATCAACGAGGCCATTGCCGATACCAAAACCGGATCTGCCAAGCGCAACGTGATCCTGTTCGACAGAACCTGATCCCCCGGCTCGGAGGAACTGAGATGAAACTGCAGGATCTCGACATCATCGTCACCGCCCCACCCGCTCCGGGTTGGGGGGGGCGATACTGGATATTGGTTAAACTGACGACTGACACCGGCATCACCGGTTGGGGCGAATGCTATGCCTCGTCCGTCGGACCCGAGGCGATGCGCCACGTCATTCGGGATGTGTTCGAACGGCACATGCTGGGCGAGAACCCCGAAAACATCGAACTTATGTTCCGTCGCGCCTATTCCAGCGGTTTCACGCAGCGCCCCGACCTGACGGTGATGGGCGCATTCTCGGGGTTAGAGACCGCCTGCTGGGATATTCTGGGCAAGGATCGCGACCGCCCGGTTTATGCGCTGTTGGGCGGCAAGGTGAACGAACGAATTCGCTCCTATACTTACCTCTACCCTTTGCCGCATCACAATCTGACCGACTTCTGGACCTCTCCCGAACAAGCGGGTGAAACAGCTGCCGAAATGGTGCGGCGCGGCTATACCGCGGTGAAATTCGACCCGGCAGGCCCCTATACGATCCGTGGCGGCCACATGCCCGCGATGAGTGACATTTCCATGTCCGTCGCCTTTTGTAAGGCAATTCGCGATGCGGTGGGGGACAAGGCCGACCTGCTGTTTGGCACACACGGTCAGTTCAACACGGCTGGAGCCATCCGGTTGGGGCAGGCGCTGGAACCATACCAGCCCCTATGGTTCGAAGAACCCACGCCACCTGATATGATCGAGGACATGGCCCGTGTCGCCCGCAACGTCCGTATCCCCATCGCCACCGGAGAACGCATGACAACCAAGGCTGAGTTCGGAGCCGTTCTGCGCGCCGGGGCTGCGGAAATCCTGCAACCGGCGCTGGGGCGAGCCGGCGGAATCTGGGAGATGAAGAAAGTCGCCGCCATAGCAGAGATATTTAACGCTCAGATGGCGCCGCATCTTTATGCGGGTCCGGTGGAATGGGCCGCCAATATCCACCTGGCCGCGTCGATCCCGAACCTGCTGCTATTGGAGACCATTGAAACACTGTTCCACAATCAGCTGATCAAAGGGTCCATTCAGGTCGAGGACGGCTTTGTGATCGCTCCGGCCGGTCCAGGACTTGGGATCGATGTCGACGAAGACCTGGCCCGCGCGCATCCGTATGAAGGTCGCGGCTTGCATCTGCAAATGCAGGAAGAGCCCTGCGATTATGTGAACGGCAATGCTTTTCAGGGCGGTGCCCCTGCAACCGAGGGGTGACAACACAGACGTGTTTGAGGCATATTAACCCAAGATTAATGGCACAACGGTCAAAACGTGACACTCCTAGAAACCGAACCTCAGGCACACACCTCGGACACACCATCAGAAATGAAAGAAAATGCAGCCCGCGCGGCGGCATTTCTCAAGACACTGGCGCATGAAGGGCGCCTGATGATCCTGTGCCACCTTGGGAATGGTGAGAAATCCGTAGGCCAGCTTGAAGATTTGCTGCAATTGCGGCAAGCCGCCGTCAGCCAGATGTTGGCCCGCTTGCGGGAAGAAGGGTTTGTCACCACCCGAAGGGATGGCAAAACGATCTATTATTCGCTGCGCGATGGGAATGCAGCGCAGATGATCGGCCTGCTGTACGATCTGTTTTGCGAACCTGCCAGCTGATCACGCCTAATTGGACACGTAACCGGCGATCACCTGCATCAGCTTGAACGCGGTTGCCGCATCGTTTTCCACAACGGCCAGGAACTCTTCTTCACCGATCCGAAGACAGGATAGGTTTGTTTCGGCCACCATGCTCAGCGCGCGTGGTTCTTTGCGGATCAGACCAAGCTCACCCACCAATGCGCCCGGCCCCACGGTGGTGATCAACTGGTCGGGGCCATCTTCCTGCGGCAGGTACAGGCCGGCCTCACCCTCCAGCACCACATAAGCGCCATCGGTCGGCTGATCATCTTTCAGGAACACCACCTGCCCGGGCTTGGCATCAAACCACTGCGCGCCAAAAGCCAGAAGGCGCAGTTGCCTCCGGTCCAGCCCCGAAAACAAGGGAGTTTGCTCCAGCGCGCGAAGTTTCCGCGCCAGATCTGCTGAAGATGCGCTGTCTTTTCCCACGTCCACCGGTCCTCCGTCCGAGACGACACGACCTTGCCGGATTTCCACGAACATGTCGAATACGTCCGGGTTTTCGAACTGGTCATTGAGGTAGAACACCGTGGCATCCGGCAACAGCTCGCGCAGCTTCTTGTAGACCGACACCTGCGTTTTCATGTCGTAACTGGCCAATGCCTGCTCCAGGATCAGGATATCCGGCTTCTTGATTGTCGCGCGGGTAAACGCCAGCGGTTCGGCAAAAACCGCCGGAAGGCTCTGCCCACCCAAAGCAACCGGAATGTCATAAATCAGCTCGACCACCAAAGGACGCGCGCCGTTCTCCTCCAACACGTCCACAATGACCTTGCGGGCCTCATCCGATCGCGCGCCACCAATCTGGCTGACCTTGCCGAACAGCGCGTTTTCCATGACCGTCAATCCAGGCGCGAAATCTTCCGGGTCCAGCGGAACAAAAGCGTCCTTGAGACTTTCCAACAGCTTGTCCGAATGACTCTGCCTCAGTTCCAGAATGCGGTCCTTCAGCTCATCCGTGAACGCCGGGCCAATCTGTTCAGCCGAGACGACGAAAGGCACGGCCAACATACTGGCCAGCTGTTCGTCATCCAGCCCTGACGTTCCCTCTTTGCGGGTCTGTTCAACCAGCTCCACAGCTGCCTCATAGGTCTTTGCATCAAGACCCAGCTTGCGGAACAACGGATGGTCGGTTCCGTCGAACCCGAAGATCTGGCGCAGCATCTCGATCACGTCACGCGTCAGGGCGATCAACGTCTCATCCAGTCCCAACTCTCGCAACTGCATGAGGAAAACCTTCTGCCGGGCAAGCAAAGCCTGCGTCACCGGCACGCGAGGCGTCGCAAAAAGCAGGTTTTCTGCAACAGGCAGCGCCGGGTTGTAAGCATTCCGGTCGAAAATCAGCGCCTGCTGCTCAAGACCCGCGTCATGGACCGCCTGCCGCACAAGCGGGCGCAGCTCGATCAGTTTCTTTGCCAGTTCGCAGTGTTCGGTCGCAACAAAGCTCTGTTCAGCACCACGCCGGAACAGGGCAGCCCCGGACCCCATTCCATCAATCAGTTGCAACCACCAATCGCGCAACGCCGTCGCGTCTTCAAACCCGGCCAGCGCCGGGTCAAGCCATTCCACCCTAAACGGATCCATGCTGTTTCCAGCCCGCAAGGTCTCGGCAAAATCTGGGTCATCTGTGGATTCAGCCAAGGGTTTGAACCGCATCGGCATCATCACGTTGTCACCCAACGTTCCCTGAAACATGACCGGGCGGGATGTGGCATACCCGATACGTGCGGCCACCACGCCCTGATGCAGGTCTGCCAGGTTCAGATCCCCCACCTGAACCGTGCCGGCAGCGGGCAAAATCTCGCGAGTCAGTAACTCCCCCATGGCGCGACGGTCCTCTTCGCTGGGTGCGGCGATACCAATCGTTTTGCCGCCGGGGAAAGTCAGATTCAGATCATCCAGCACCTGATTGCCGTCCATGTCGCGAACCGAGACGTGCTTTAGTGCTATATCGCCGCTGAGGTGGGGGCGCTCTGCTGGTTCGCCCTCGAACAGCGCTTCGTCCTTCAGTCCAGCCGGATCGAAACGGTCAACGACGATATCCCAGCGCAACGACATGTCCTGAGTTTGGTTGTAATAGGTCAGCAGCTCTTTCCAGGGTGAGCTCAGATCCTTGTACGCCGCCAGCGCCGCAACCAACGCCCCCAAAGAAACCGAGCCCTGCAACACCAGAAGGCCACCGATCAGGTAGAACATGAATGGTGTCAGCTGCGAGATGAAGTTGTTTATGAATTTCATAAAGAACTTCTTCTGGTAAATATCAAAGCGGATCGCAAAAAGCCGCCCCAATTGATCGGAGATCATAGCCCGGCGATAGCGCCAGCCGCCATTGCTGCGGAGGGTTGACGCACCTGCCGCGTTTTCGCCGATCTGGGCAGCCAACGCCCGAACTTCCTGAATACGTTTCTTGTTCAACAGGTTGATCTGACGCTGCAATTTAGGGATTAACCAGGCCTGCACCGGGATCAGGGCGACAGCGGCCAGCCCGAACCAAAAGCTTTGCAAGAACAGGAAAGAAAGGATGGTAATCATCTGACCGGCTTGCAGAACCGGCTGGCTGATCGCATCGCCCATCAGCCCACCCATCGGTTCGCTCTCAGCTGTGATCATCGAGACCATTTCGCCCTGGCTGACCCGTTCGAAATAGGGTTGCGGAAAAAGAAGCGCGCGGCTGACCAGCTGATACCGAAACCGTCGCAGCATGCGTTCGCTCAGCACACCCTTCATGGTGTTGATGCGCATTTTCATCAGCCCGTGCGCCAACACGGCAACAAGGAAAACAAAGCACAAGATGATCAGGAAATTCGTCTGTGAAAGCGTATAGCCCCAGACATCCACTTCGGCCGTTGTCGAACCGATTGCGTCGTTGATGATACGCTTGGGCAACTCCAGCGTAAGATAGAGCAGCGGAAACAACGTCGCCGTCACAGCCAGCAGGATCAGCTGATCGCGTTTGGAGTATTTCCAGATAAAGCGGAAAATCGTGCGTTCTATGGAACCTGCCCCTACTGCTGGCTGATAACGCGGCCCGGATGCCACGCACCCGGATTCAACGGTTTGAATTTACTGCCATACTGACACGTTATGCAAATTTTTTCCCACCCGAGAATTTTCTTTATCTTATGTGAACTAGTTCATTTACGCATGGCCGTGTTATTGCCTAAAGTCAGTTTAGAACGATATCGGGAGGGTTCTTTTGACTGCCAGTATTGGCGCGGTGTTACTTATGCTTTGCCTTTTTCAGGTCAAGCACATGTTCGCTGACTACTACCTCCAAACACCGAAAATGCTCTCTGGCCGAGGCGAGTATTTTCACTTGGGACGCGCGCAGCACGCAGCAGTACATGTTGCGGGCTCTGTCATCGTGTTTGCCGCGTTTGGCGCTCCGGTATTGTTCATCCTGATTGTCGGACTGCTTGAATGGGTCATTCATTTCAATATCGATTTCTTGAAAGCTAGCTATTCAGACAAGAAACAGCTTGAGCCGACGCAGGCCGCGTTCTGGCGTGCGGCTGGGTTAGACCAGTGCCTGCACAACCTGACCTATGTGGCGATGGTCTGGGCCTGGGTGACTTTCACGGCAACGTAGCTCGTATCAGGATATGCCGTCCGATGCGCAGCCCGGAAGCTATGCGCCTATCCCTCGGCCGGTCATAGCGAGGCCAGCTGTTAACCTGCCCCACTCGACTTTGATCGATGCCAAAACCCGACTAGCCCAGAACCGAAAAACTGCTTTCCTCATTGATCGGGCGCTTGCGTGAGTAAAAGCCCACGTCGATGGTCCGTTTAATATAAGGCAGTTCGAATTGCAGCGGTTCCGCGTCGTGATCCGCTCCGCCTTCGCAATATGCGATCAGGGCTGCCATCATCTTACCCGCAATCGGTGCATTCTTATACTGGTTCCCGCTGGATCCGCAGGCCATGTAAAACCCCGGCAGGTTGGATTTGTCATAGATCGGAATCCAGTCGGTTGAGGCATCGTAAAGGTCAACCACACCACGCGTTTTCGATGGGATGCCAAGGGAAGGCACGCGCTGCGCATATCGCATGGCCTGTGTGGTCCATTGATCCGTGAATTCGCGGTTGTAGGTGACGTCATCCTCGCACCATTGATGCGGATCACACTCCGGATCCTCTGATCCCACAAGGATGTGATTGCCGTGTTCCGGGCGGCAATAGCAGGCAATGTCGCTGTCCGAGACGATGGTTCCGTCGTTTTCAAAGTCGAACCCTTCCGGGGCAGGGACATGTACGACCTCTTGCCGCAGGGGGCGGGTTTTGATGGTCATGTCATCCAGAACGCCTGCCATCCCATTGATGATAGCCGAGCCCGGCCCGGCCACGTTCACGACAACCCTTGCGCGTATTTCTTCGCCTGAGGCAAGTTTTACACCGGAAACACGTCCATCCTCGGTCAGGATCTCGGTTACTTCGGCACTGGTGCGAACCTCGGCTCCGTGCTGTTTGGCAGCATCCATCAGGTTTTGCGCCGACAAGGCCGGGTCGGTGACATATCCCGCCTGCGGCCAGTACACTCCACCCGTCATCTTTCGCCCGTTGGGCTGGCCGAATTCCGGGTCATCCATGCGGCGTGCCGGGGCAAAGCTGTCCAGCGAATAAACCGGCAGGCGTTCAACCACTTTATCCCCCGACCATTCTTCGAACGGGCAATCCAGTTCTGATGAATTGCGCATGTGCTTTTCCAGCATCCCGTTCGCCTCGGTCTTCATAACCAGGCAGCCGGTTTCCCTGAACTGAGCCAGATTGGCCCCCTCTGGCAGTCCAAGATAGTCAGCCCAGTCGCGCCAGTAATGATAGCCTTCCCAGGCAAACGCCGTTCCATCGAAGGTGGAATAATGCATCCGGATGATCGCGCAGGACCCGGCGGTTGAACCGTGTCCAACCTGTGCGTTGCGATCCAGAGACAGGGTTTTCCAGCCCGCCTTGGACATTTCGAACGCGATGGCCGCGCCGATCACACCTGTGCCAATGATGATTGCGTCTGGTTGACTCATGTCGGGTCTCCTTTCCAGTAGCGCCGGGAATATGCGCTGAATTCTTCAACTTCTTCGGGTTTCGGTTCAACGCCCGTAAAGGCGTATAGGTAATGCGGCACCATCGAGATCCGCGTCTCGAAGGGTTCGTTCAATTGTGCCAGATCATATCCGATCTGCATGTAATACAGCACGCGCGCACGCGTTTCGGACTCGATTTCGGAATAGCCGTATCTGGCGAACATCGCGTGCAAAGCTTCAAGCCGCCGTGTGTCAGACTGATCCAGCGCACGGCGTACTTTGCCCGATTTACGCGCCCAGTCGCGCACGGCAAAGTCCAATGCGGTGTCAAACAAATCCGTGTTGACCACACAACGATGCACGTTGCAGACCGCGCCCGTTATCGTTTCGGCTGGCGCTTCGGCCTGTTTTACAAGCGCAACCGTATTGGTCGCCTGCCACCGCGCCAGCAGTGCATCCAAAAGTTCCTGTCTGGACTTGAAGTACCAGTAGAAGGATGAACGTGACACGGCCATCCGCTCGGCCAGGTTAAGAACCTTGATCTGGTCCACCCCGTCCGAAATCAGCACGTCCATCGCCACGTTCAGCCAATCGTCGCGGGTCACCTTGATATTGCCGATCAGGGGCTCGGCCTCGGGATCATCGCGGTGAAGGATAGGTTTGTTGTTCATTCAACTCTCCGGTGGCGCCCCGCCCTCTGCGGTGCGACGTGCGATAAAGTCCTGCAAGGCACCAAAACGATCATTGTCTAAGGCAGGGGCCTTGAAATCGTTCAGGATACCCTGCCAAACCCCCGTTGCACGTTGGTTGGCATCTGTTGAACCGCGTTCGGTCCATGTGCCGAAATTGGCGTAGTCATGGACATGCGGTTGATAGAACTCGGTGATGTAGCGCTCCATCGTCTGGGGGCAGGCAAAGAAATGACCGCCGGGCGCGACCTCACTTAAAGCGGTGTCAAAGCCAATCTCGGCAGGCCCCGCCTGCGCGCCTGCGCAAAGCTCGGCCACCATGTTCAGCACCTCGGCATCACAGACCAGCTTTTCGAAGGATACGGTCAATCCCCCTTCCAGCCAGCCCGCTGAATGAATGATCACAGTCGCGCCGGCCATCAGGCAACCCCAAAGGCCAAACTGGTTTTCATTCGCCGCCTGTACGTCGTTGCTGTTTGACGCTGACCCTGCCGCCGACCGCCAGGGCAGGCCAAGGTGACGCGCCAGTTGGCCTGCGGCCAGTGATGCCTGAAAATGCGAGGGCGTCCCGAATGCAGGTGCACCGGATTTCATGTCCACATTGCTGGTGAACGTGCCATAACAGACCGGAGCGCCCGGTCTGGCCAGCTGCGCCAAGGTCAGCGCGGCCAGCGTCTCGGCATGGGACAGGGTGATTGCCCCGGCCACGGTGATCGGCGCCATCGCCCCCATCAGGGTGAACGGTGTGATGATCGACATCTGACCGTGGCGCGCAAAGTCGATCAGGCCTTGCGCCATGGGAATGTCCAGCGTGCGCGGGCTGTTTGTGTTGATGATCGTGTAACAATGCGCGTTGCCCCGGAACTCATCATCCGACAGACCTCGCGCCGTGGACAGCATCTCAAAGCAATCCATGACCTGCGGCGTGCCGCGCGAGAAGAAGAACGGGAACTTGTCGGTCAGTTCCATCTGTGCCTGTGTCGTGAAGTAGTGGCGCAGATGCGTCGGTACATCCTGAGGTTCAACCTGAGGAGAGATCATCTGGAACACATCGAAATGATGGGTGAGCTTCAGAAACTCCAGATAATCCTGACCTGTCGCCGGGCGGCGACCACGTTCCAGATCGGTTGCGTTCGGCGCGCCTGCCCCCGGTTGAAACACCAGCGAACCCAGTTCCAGAGTGAAATCCCGATGCCGTGAACCGGCACGACAAGCAATAGATTTGGGGGCCGAGGCAACGGCAGCCTCAACCATCTCGCGCCCGATAAAGACCATCTCACTGTCTTCATCCACGCGCGCGCCACCCTGCTTGAACAGCTTGCGCGCCTCGGGAAGCAGGGTCTTTACACCCAACTCCTCGAGCGTACGCAACGCTGTCTCGTGCATGTCCGCAATCTGGTCAGCCGGGAACACCTCCATCAATGGGAAAGGGTTCCTAAGCTGGCGATAGTTCACGTCGCGGCTGGGCTGCGGGGCAGCCTCGCCCCCTCGCCTTCGGCGTCGTCGGTCCGGAGCGGCCATGATCAGCCCCGCATCGCTTTGCCCTGAGGGTCGTAGGGCGACGGTGCAATTACCCGCGCCGGACATTCCACCCCTACGACATGGACAGACAGTTCCGTACCTGGGTCCACCTTGTCACGGTCAATCAAGGCCATTGCCAACGACTTGCCGGTATAGTGCCCGTAACCGCCTGAGGTCACAAAACCCACGCGTTCACCATTGGCCCAGACCGGCTCATACCCGCTGGCATCGGCGTCCAACGCATCGATTTCCAGTGTCACCTGCACCTGCGCCGGGCCATTGCCATCCCGCTCGGCCAGAGCGGCCTTCTTGCCGATGAAATCCTTGTCCCAGTCGATCCAGCGATCCATGCCGGTCATGCCGGGTGTGTAAGCCTGCGTGAACTCTGCCGACCAGATGCCAAAGCTTTTCTCAAGCCGGGTTGACAGCATCGCATTGAAACCGCACTCGCGGATACCCTCTTCTGCACCGGCTTCCAGCAAAATGCGGCGCAGCTTGATGTGATCGCCATAGCGGCAGTTGATTTCATACCCTTTTTCGCCGGTCACCGACATACGAGCCACGCGGGCACGGACGAGACCGATGTCGAAATCACCGCAGCCCATGAATTTCAGACCCGAGATATCCTGTTCGGCCATTTTTTCGACCACCGCCTGCGATTTTGGTCCGACCACGGCGAACCCGCAATACTCCTCTCCCAGGTCGCGGACAGTGACCCCATCCATCATATGATCGTTGAACCATCGCATATGCCAGGCGCGCAGGTAATAGCTGCCCATGATCCACCAGGTGCCATCGCCCCAGTTCAACACGGTCAGATCGCCTTTGAGCCGCCCGTCCTCGCCCAGCATCGGCGCCAGTTTGGCACGTCCCGGGGCGGGCAGTTTCGACGCCATAACGTTATCCAGCCAAGCCTCGGCATTTGGGCCCGAAACCTCAAAGCGGGAAAAACCCGTGATATCCATCAGACCCACGCCCTCACGGATGGTCCTGCATTCAGCGGCCACAATGTCGTGCGCGTTCGAACGTTTGAGTGTTGGCGTTTCCTCGAACCCTTTGGGCGCGAAATACAGCGGCACCTCCAGATCCCAGCTGACACCCCATTTGCAACCGGCCTCGGTCATCGCGTCATGCGCCGGGGCCATCTTCAGCGGGCGACCCGCAGGCAGTTGCTCGTTCGGATAGGTCATCACGAAGCGGCGCGAATAGAACTGGCCAGTGGTTTCACGGATATACCGCTTGTTCTGTGCGAAATCACCATAGCGCGCCACATCCATCGGCCAGGCATCCGCTTCGGGCTCGCCATGGATCATCCATTCGGCCAGCGTTTTGCCAACACCCCCACCTTGCAGGAAGCCCGCCATCACAGCACAGGCCGTCCAATATCCCCGTTTGCCCGGAACCGGACCAACCAGCGGGTTACCATCCGGTGAGAACGTAAACGCACCATTGACCCATGTCTTGATGCCCACGTTCTGGATCGACGGATACCGCTCAAAGCCCAGCGTCAGCTCGTTCTCGATCCGGTCAAGCTGTTCCTGAAACAGTTCCTCGCCATAGTTCCACGGCGCTCCGTCCATCGCCCAGTGTTCGTGATCGACCTCGTAGATCCCAACCAGAACACCCTTCTGGTCCTGCCGCATATAGGTGAATCCTTCGAGGTCCACAGTCATCGGCATCTCGAAATCCGCCTGCGCCACTTCGGGCACAGTGTCTGTGATCAGATAGTGGTGCTTCAACGGCGAGACTGGCAACTCTACCCCGGCCATGCGCCCAACCTGCTTGGCCCAGAGCCCGGCCGCGTTGACCACATGTTCACAGGTGATCGTGCCCTTATCGGTCACCACCTGCCAGCCATCTGCCGTCTGGATCAGCTCTTCGACCTTGGTTTCCTCATAATATTCGGCACCACGTTTCCTGGCCGCAGTCGCATAAGCCTGAACTGTGCCTGTCGTATCGATATACCCTTCGCGATCCGCCCACATCGCGCCCAAAACACCGTCGGTTGACATGATTGGGCAGCGTCTCCGTGCCTCTTGCGGGGTCAGCAGCTCGCAATCATCAATGCCGATTGACTGGAAGATGCGGTAATTGGCCTGCAACCACTCCCAGCGTTCAGGCGTACCGGCCAGCGTCAGACCACCGGTCATGTGCAAACCGATATTCTGGCCCGATTCTTTTTCGATCTCACTCAGTAGGTCAATTGTGTAGGCCTGCAACGAGGCCATGTTCGGATCCGCGTTCAGGGCATGGATGCCGCCCGCTGCATGCCAGGACGATCCCGATGCCAGCCGCCGCCTCTCCAGCATGACCACATCGGACCAGCCGAATTTGGCCAGATGATACAGAACCGAAGCACCAACGACGCCCCCACCAATGACCACTACGCGATATTGGGATTTCATCCCGACCTCCCTGAACAGAATCTGAGAAGACGCTAGTGGCACTGTTCAGTTCTGTCTAGACATTTATGTACAGTACGGAATGCGAGAACTCTGCCGAATGCTTTGCAAACCTAAAGCTGGGCGCTTGGGCGGGCTTTCACGCTTTCAAACCAAACCTGCGTGTTCGTATTGCCGTCCGGTATCCGCATCTTAATGACGCGCGCGAAATCGACAAAAACAAAAGTGGATATATCCGCCAGAGTGAATACATCGCCCGCAACATACGCGCTTTGCATCAACCGCGCCTCCAGCAGTTCAAAAAATGACGCAACCCGCTCGCGCCCACGCTGCGCCAGTTCGGGGATCTGCGCATGATTAACCGTGCCGGGAATAGCACGGTCTTTGAACGCCGGATGGCTGTTGCGTAAAGCTTCAGCGATGGGCGCACCGCCCTGCTGCTCGGCAATTGCGTTCCACATCAGGACCAACCCTTTTTCATCAGCGGTCCGGCCCATCAAGGGCGGCTCGGGGAAACGCGCTTCAAGATACGCGGCGATGCCAAGATTTTCGGTCAGGACTGCGCCGTCATCCGTTACCAGAACCGGGATTGTGGCCCGGGGGTTCACTGCACGAAACTCAGTGCTCAACTGCGCGCCCTCAGCAATCGAGATTTCGTGCGTTTCGATGTTCAACCCTTTTTCCGCGATGAACATGCGGGCACGGCGCGGGTTTGGGGCCGTAGAGCAATCGTAGAATATCATGCAGGCCCCTTCTCTCTGGTCAACGCCGATAGATGAAACAGCGCCCTTCGACGGCACCCTCGGGCAACGGCATTTCCTCCAGCGCCTCGAAATACATCCGGTCACTTGAAACCATTAATCCACCCGGTGCCAGCAAGGGCTCGATCAACGGGGAAACAAGCCGCGCAAAGATGTCGTTCTTTTCGCGATTATGCCCCCCAAGGTCTGCATGAATCAGGCTTGCTGTCGGTCCAAACCTGTCGACCGCCGCTGGCAGCGTCTCGCGCACATCCCCCAAGATCACCCGATCCTCGGGCGGGGTTGAATCAGGGTGCGAAGCCACCGCGCGTTCGAAAACAAAGACAGGACGTCCATCGATATGCTGCACAAGATGATGATAGGTGCGCCCATTGCCCAACCCCAGTTCAAACACCGGGCCAGCCATGCCTGCCGTTTGCGCAATCGCGTGATCCAGGCAGGCGCGCTGCGACACCATACGATCGATAAACAAGTCCAGACGACTTTGATTCTCGGACACTGGCAAATATCTCCTTGATACCAATCGAAAGCATAGGTGCCCCCGACGCCGCCTTAGATGACAAATTCTCAAGACTTTGTGTAGCGACGAAGCCCAAAGTTTCACATTTTCGCGACATTTCAGCCCAAGAACGGGTTTGACTAGACAGGCGGAACCGCGCGACACTGACGAAAAAATCACGGGGAGTTGAAACGACCGATGTCACCAAGCGGCCAAACGGTTGGAAAACCTGCATGAGAGCGTTGTTGTCTGTCAGAGACCTCAGCATCGGCTTTGGTGCGGGAAGTTCAGTGGTCACGGATGTGAATTTCGATGTCAAACCAGGAGAAACCTTGGCGCTGGTCGGTGAATCGGGATCGGGTAAAACCATCACGTGCCGGGCCGTCTTGCGGATTCTGCCGCGAACGGCCCAGATACGCAGCGGCACGATAACTCTGAATGATTCCAAGGGCACATGTAACCTGACAGCTGTCTCCGAGCGGGAAATGCGCGGCATTCGTGGCAATCGCGTTTCGATGATCTTTCAGGAACCCATGCGATCGCTGTCACCTCTGCACAAGATTGGGAATCAGGTCAGTGAAGTCCTGTGGCTCCATCGTGGGCTTTCCGAGTCCGAGGCGCGCAAAAATGTCCTGACGCAGTTCGAGCGCGTGGGCTTTCCAGATCCGCAGCGCGCCTATGACTCCTACCCGTTCGAACTGTCGGGCGGAATGCGCCAACGCGCCATGATTGCGATGGCAATGGTATCCAAACCCGAACTGCTGATCGCGGATGAGCCAACCACCGCGCTGGATGTGACCACTCAGGCGCAGGTTCTGGGGCTGATCAAGGAATTGCAGCGCGAGACCGGCATGGCGCTTATTCTGGTGACCCATGATCTGGGCGTGGTCGCCAACATGGCCGAACAGGTTGTGGTCATGCACAAGGGCCGCATCATGGAGGCTGGCCCGGCCGCACCAATCCTGACCTCCCCCGCACATCCATATACCAAACAACTGTTTGATGCTGCACCGGAAATTCCAGATCAGGATGCTGTGGGTATACCGATGCCGGACGACGATCTGATCCTTCAGATGAAGGGTGTCTCCAAAACCTACACGATGCGGTCCAGCAAAGGGTGGCAGGCCGACAAGGAAATCTATGCGTGCAAAGGGGTCGATCTGAATTTGGCACGCGGCAAGACGCTGGCCATTGTCGGTGAAAGCGGATCAGGTAAAACAACAGCCGCGCGGATCGCGTTGGGTGCGGAACTGCCCGATCCCGGTGGAGAAGTCCTGTTTCGCACCGTGCCGAATGCCGATCCTATCACAGTGCACAACATGACCCGCGCCCAGCGCACGGCGTTTCAGCGCAATGCGCAGATGGTGTTTCAGGATCCCTACAGCTCGCTCAGCCCGCGGATGCGCATTCAGGACGCGATGACCGAGCCGCTGGAAATTCACCGCATCGGAACAACGGCCGAGCAGCGCGACAAGGCCGCCGAGATGTTGCAGCGCGTCGGCCTGACAGCCGACATGCTGAAACGCTATCCACACGCCTTTTCGGGGGGGCAGCGGCAACGTCTGTCGATAGCCCGCGCCATGATGCTCGACCCGCAGCTCATCGTGTGTGACGAACCCACCTCGGCGCTGGACGTATCGGTACAAGAGCAGATTCTGACCCTGTTGGAAAATCTGCAGGAACGCCTGAACCTGTCCTATCTGTTCATCTCGCACGATCTGGCTGTGGTCGCGCGGATCGCCGACGAAGTTGCCGTGATGCGTCGCGGCCTGATCGTCGAGCAAGCACCCCCCGAAACTCTTTTCTACAATCCGCGCCACCCCTACACCAAAGCGCTGATTGCCGCTCAACCCGAACCCGACATCAATCGCCCGATCGACCTGCAAGTGGTTTCCTTGGGCGCCGGCGCGCCGGACAGTTGGGATGAAGCCTTTCGTTTCTCGGACACCGTGATACCCTCATTGGTGGAATTGGAACCGGGCCATAAGGTACGTTGCCATGTTTAAGACCACTCGCCCCCTGATCCTGGCCGCTTCGCTGGCGCTCATCGGGATGCTGCCCGCCACGGCAGAGACAATTCCGACGCCGCAGGAAAGCGCGTTCTGGAACGCGGAAGTAGAAGCGGGCAATCTGCCACCCGTTCAGGAGCGCCTGCCAGCGGACCCGCTGATTGTAGATCTGGCAGCAAAGGGTCGCGAGTTCGGCAAACAAGGCGGCACCCTGCGCACCATGATCACGCGGTCCAAAGATATCCGCCAGATGGTTGTCTATGGCTATGCGCGGCTGGTCGGTTTCGACCAGAACTACGAGATTATCCCCGATTTGCTGGCATCGTTTGAAAACGAAGACGGCCGCAAGTTCACCCTGAAACTGCGCGAAGGGCACAAATGGTCAGACGGTTCTCCGTTTACGTCGGAAGATTTCCGCTATTGGTGGGAAGACGTTGCCAACAACAAATTGCTCAGCCCGTCAGGCCCGCCGGATTTTCTGATTGTCGAAGGCAAATCACCCACCGTTACCTTCCCGGATGAAACCACGGTGATTTTCGAATGGGAAGACCCTAACCCGGGTTTTCTACAATCGCTGGCTCAGGCAAGACCGCCGTTTATCTATCGTCCTGCAGCTTTCCTGAAACGATATCACGAGAAATATGCCGACCCCGAGGAACTTGCCTTTCTGGTCGACGATGCCCGCGTCAAAAGCTGGGCCGCGCTGCACAACAAGCTCGACAACCTGTACAAGTTCGACAATCACGAATTGCCCACGTTGCAACCGTGGCTGAACGCAAGTTCCGGCAAGAAAATCCGCCACAATTTCGTACGTAACCCCTATTACCACCGTATCGACAGCAAAGGGGTTCAACTGCCCTATATCGATGTGGTCGAGATGGAGATCGTTGCCCCCGGTCTGGTCGCTGCCAAAACCAATGCAGGGGAAAGCGACCTGCAAGGCCGGGGTCTGGATTTCCGCGACGCTTCGATCCTGAAAAAAGGCGAAGCGCAAGGCGGCTACAAGACATTGCTGTGGAAAACCGGCGTTGCATCGCAAATCGCGATCTATCCGAACCTCAATTTCGAGGATGACGTCTGGCGCGATGTGCTGCGTGACGTCCGTGTACGGCGCGCCCTGTCCCTTGCCATCGACCGCGAGACAATCAACCAAGCTTTGTATTTCAAGCTAGCGCATCCCGGCGCAATGTCGGTTCTGCCGGCCTCGCCCTTTTATGATGAGAAGAATGCCACCGCATGGGCCGGTTACGATGTCGGCCAGGCCAATGCGTTGTTGGATGAGGTCGGCCTGACCAAGCGCGACAAGAACGGTATTCGCCTGCTACCGGACGGGCGCCCTATGGAGCTGGTGATCGAAACCGCTGGCGAGCGGCAAGAGGTTGAAAACGCCCTTCAGATCGTTACTGACACCTGGCGCGAGATCGGGGTCAAGCTGGTCATGCGCCCGTTGGATCGCGATATCCTGCGCAACCGGGTGTTTGCAGGTAACTCGATGGCATCGGTCTGGTATGGGTGGGATGACGGTATCCCGCAGGCGCACACGTCCCCGGCGTACCTGGCACCAACCGATCAGGTCTTCCTGGCCTGGCCAAAATGGGGCCAGTTTTATCAGACAGGTGGTGAAGCCGGGGAAGCCCCCGACATGCCCGAGGCAGAACGCCTGATGCAACTGGCCCATGACTGGGAGGTCGCAACTACCGATGACGAACGCAAAGAAGTCTGGACTGAGATGCTGAGAATCCACGCCGACCAGCTTTTTGCCATCGGTATCCTGAACGGAGCACCCCAACCGATTGTCGTGTCGAACCGTCTGCGCAATGTGCCGGAACAGGCCATGTGGGCATGGGAGCCCGGTGCGCATTTCGGCGTTCACCGCCCGGACGAGTTCTTTTTCGCCGACTAAGCAGGAGCAGCTAAATGGTCATGCTGCGCTATGCGGTGTATCGCTTTTTCACGATGCTGCTGACATTGTTGGTGGTCTCGGTCCTGATTTTCATAATCATCAACCTGCCGCCCGGTGATTACCTGAGCAACCAGATTGCCGAGCTTCAGGCCTCGGGCCAGTCAGCAGGTGTCGCCAAGGCCGAGTTTCTGCGCGCCGAGTACGCTCTGGATCGCCCGATGTGGGAACAGTACCTGATCTGGGTGGGCTTCTGGCCGGGACCGCACGGATTTTCGGGTCTGATCCAAGGTAATTACGGCTGGTCATTTGAGTTCGACCGGCCTGTATCTGAAATCGTGGGCGACACGCTTTGGCTGACGGTCGTCGTCAACCTGGCCGCGATCCTGTTTGTTTATGCCGTTGCTCTTCCCCTGGGTGTTATTGCTGCGGCGCGATCACGGACATGGATTGATTATACCTCGGCCTTTGTGGGTTATCTGGGGCTAGCGACACCCAACTTTTTGTTGGCCCTGATCCTATTCTACTACGGGCATCGGTATTTCAACCTGCCTATCGGCGGCCTGATGGATCCGCAATTCGAAGGTCAGCCGCTGAGTTGGGACAAGATGAAATCTATTCTCATCCACCTGATCGTTCCGACTTTTGTCATCGGAACCTCGGGCGCATCGGCGATGATGCAGCGCCTGCGGGCAAATATGCTCGATGAACTGGGGAAACCCTATGTGGAAACGGCCATTGCCAAAGGTATGGCGCCGTCGCGGATGCTGACGAAATATCCGTTGCGCGTGGCATTCAACCCGTTCGTTGCGGATATCGGTAACCTTCTGCCATCTATGGTGTCGGGATCGGTTCTGGTGTCAGTCGTTCTGGGCTTGCAAACCATCGGGCCGACTTTGCTGACAGCACTGAAAACGCAGGACCAATTCCTGTCCGCGTTTATCCTGATGTTTGTCGCGCTGCTGACGCTTATCGGCACGATGATCTCGGATATTCTGCTGGTGATGCTGGATCCCCGCATACGATATGAGGGGCGCGAAGCATGACCGATACTCCTGACAACCGCTACGTCGATGACGCGCCGTTTGATCCGCAGGCGTCGATACAGCAACTGGAACGCGCCGATCTGGATGCCCCCAACTGGGTATTGGTCTGGCGCAAGTTCCGCACGCATAAGCTGGGTCTGATCTCGGGCATCTTCCTGCTAATGTGCTATCTGATGCTCCCATTTGCCGGTTTCATCGCGCCGTATGGCCCGAATGACCGGAACGGAGAGCATCTGTATGCGCCACCGCAATCGGTGAACTGGTTTTACGAAGGCGCTTTTATCGGCCCCCATGTTTTTCCAATCGTCGCCGAGGCGGATCTGGAAACCTTCCAGTGGAAGTTCGTCCCTGACACTGACGACCCGCGCCCGATCCGGTTCTTCTGTGAAGGGTCCGAATATCGACTTGCGGGTCTTATCAAGACAGACAGGCATCTTTTCTGCGCGCCGGATGGTGCCACCTTGTTCCTCTGGGGGTCCGACAGGCTGGGTCGCGATATCTTCAGCCGCATCCTCTATGGGGCGCAGCTGTCGCTGACCGTGGGGCTGATCGGTATTTCGGTGTCATTCTTTCTGGGTATCCTGTTCGGTTCGATGGCGGGTTATTTCGGGGGGCGCATTGACTGGGTCATCAACCGGGTCATCGAAATCCTGCGTTCACTGCCGGAACTGCCGCTGTGGCTGGCACTGTCTGCCGCCGTGCCATCGAACTGGAGCCCGGTTGCCGTATTCTTCATCATTTCGATCATCCTCGGCATCCTCGACTGGCCAGGACTGGCGCGTTCAGTTCGTGCAAAGTTCCTGTCACTACGCGAGGAAGAATACGTTCGTGCGGCAGAAATGATGGGTGCAAGCTCGGGCCGGGTGATCCGTAAGCACTTGTTGCCGAATTTCATGTCTCACTTGATTGCATCAGCCACCCTGTCGATCCCGGCAATGATCCTTGGGGAAACGGCGCTTAGCTTTCTTGGCCTGGGCCTTCGTGCACCAGCGGTCAGCTGGGGGGTGATGCTGAATGACGCGCAAAACCTCGCATCGATCGAGATCTACCCCTGGACGGCAATCCCGATGCTGCCGATTATCGTGATCGTACTGGCCTTCAACTTCCTGGGTGACGGGTTGCGCGACAGCCTTGATCCTTATCAGCAATGAGCCTTCTTGCCACCCTTCCCGCCGCCGACCGATATCGCAAGGTCGGCACAGGCGCTCTGCCAAGTGCTTTTGCCGTCTCCGAACTGGCGACGGCCAGCTTTGCAGCCGTTGGGCAAGAGATGGCCCGCTTTATGCAGGCGCTGAACCTGACCCAAAACGCCCCCGAGATCGCCATCGACCACCGGCTGGCATCGTTGTGGTTCGGCTATTCCTTCAAGTCCGATGGCTGGGAAATGCCAAACCTTTGGGATGCGGTCGCGGGGGACTACGGGGCCTCAGATGGCTGGATCAGGCTGCACACCAACCTTCCGCGCCATCGCGCAGCAGCGATGAAGGTTCTCGGAACCCCGCCAGAGCGTGAAGCTGTGACAAAAGCCGTCAGAACCCGGGCCATATCCGATTTGGAAACCGATATTGTGGCCGAAGGCGGCGTGGCCGCTGCCATGCGCAGCCGGACCGAGTGGCTTGAACATCCGCAGGGCCGCGCTGTATCGCGCGACCCGTTGATTGGCTGGCAAGGCCCCCGGTACGTCAAGCTGCGGGAGAGACCGCAGGCAACCCCTGCAAGACCTCTTGCCGGGCTGCGGGTTCTTGACCTTACACGCGTTCTGGCAGGTCCGGTATCGACCCGCACATTGGCCGGTTTCGGGGCCGAGGTTCTGCGGATCGATCCGCCCGGTTGGGACGAACCCGGTGTGATCCCCGACATTTCACTTGGAAAACACTGCGCCTATCTCGATCTGAAATCGACCAATGGCATGGAACGGCTGCAAGAACTTCTGCCCCAAGCGGATGTGTTCGTACACGGGTACCGGCCCGGCGCTTTGGACGCGCTTGGCATGACCCGCGCCAAGCGCGATGAACTGGCACCGAACAGGGTCGAGGTGACGCTGAATGCCTATGGCTGGCAAGGCCCCTGGTCGACCCGGCGCGGGTTTGACAGCCTTGTCCAGATGAGCGCGGGAATTGCACATGCGGGCATGGGATGGGCTGACGCAGACAAACCGACGCCGTTGCCGGTTCAGGCTTTGGACCACGCAACCGGCTACCTGATGGCCGCCGCCGTCCTTTCCGCATTGGCCGAGGCTGCGTCGGGTAATTCCATCATGCATGCGCATCTGTCCCTTGCCCGCACCGCCGAGCTATTGGCGGTTCTCGGCAAAGACGACGTCGAGGCCGAGCCCATTATTCCAATACCCACGGATTACTCGCCTGTGACAGAAGCCTCGGGCTGGGGACCGGGGCACCGTCTCAAACCAGCGCTTAGCCTCGGTGACGCTGTGCTGCAATGGGATTTACCGGCGTCGAAACTGGGCACATCCGAACCGGTCTGGCCCTTCGTTTCCTAGTGACCCAGCTCTTTCGGTGGCCCCTCATCCGAGGCGCGATTCAAAGCGACGGAAGGCCTTGCTATCGGTCGTCACCGCCCGGTCCGATATCGTCCAGATAATCCTCGTCGATCGCGGCCTGAACAGCCCCCGTCACGGCTTCACGCTGTTTCGGTGTCAGGTCTTCTGCTTCCTTGCCATCCGCCAATCTTACAGTGACCTCGCGATGTGCAAACTTGATCCCTTCGCGCGCGAACAGCTCGCGAATGTCCTGATAGACCTTCTTGCGTACCAGCCATTGATCACCCGGTTTCGTCATGAACTTGACCCGGATAATCATCGCCGAATCCTGCATCTCGATCACGCCCTGCGACTTTAGCGGCTGGATGAAATTGTCTCCGATTACAGGATCGGTCAACAACTCCTGTCCCAGTTTCTTGATCAGTTTGCGGACCTTCTCGACATCGGTGTCATAGGTCACGCGCAGCGGCAGCTTCATAATCACCCAATCGCGCGAGTAGTTGGTCAGCACTTTGATCTCACCAAAGGGAATGGTGTTCAGCGCACCCAGATGGTGGCGCAGTTGCATGGACCTGACCGAGATTTTCTCGACCGTGCCTTTCACATCCCCAATGTCGATATATTCTCCTTTCCGGAACGCATCATCCAACAAGAAGAATGCGCCGGAAAAAATGTCGCGCACCAGCGTTTGTGACCCGAACCCCACGGCCAAACCAACCACACCGGCACCCGCAAACAGCGGGCTGACGTTAATACCCAGTTCCATCAGGACTATCAGAACGATTGTAACCACGACAACGGCCAGAATTGCGCCCCGGAAAAGCGGCAACAACGTTGCCAGACGGCTTTGCCCGCCTTCGCCACCTTCGTCGCCTAGTTCAACCTCGGTGCCATCGTCGGATTCTTCAGCGATTTTGCTGTCGATCCAAATCCGAAAGAAGTGAAACAGGATGTACCCGATGAACAGGACAACCATCACATCCAGCGCACGTTCAACGGGCAGGTCCTCGCTCCAGTCCGCATTCGGGTACCAGATCACGACAAGCGCATAAGCCCCGAGCACGAATGCCAGTATCCCGGCTACCCGGCGGGCCAGGTCTTCATAAGTCAGAAGATGCTGCTTCGGTTGTTCGGGCTCGGATACTTCCGTCGCCACGACCCCTTCATCCGCTGCGGCGGCTTCCCCGTTTATTTCGCTAATCATGCGCGAGCGGTCAAAATATCGCTCCAGCAGATAGTTCATTGCACCATAGGCCACGACCACGGACATGAAGATCATGTAGCTGCTTGCAATCAGCGGCAGCGGCGTCGGATGCTCCAGCGCCAGATCAACGGCCAGACGGAACCAGCTGAACACGACATAGATAATCAATGCCGGTGCCCAGCCAAAAGACACGAACCGCAACAGCCATGACACCTGTTCGGATGCCCGCCCACCCCGGATCGCGTTCGAGATTGCACGGGCGTTGAACAGGATCATCAGTATGTTGCCCAGCGCGCCCAGCATTGTCAGACCGCCATACACCATGGCGTAGACGTTGTAGTTCAGTCCAAAATCCGCGACCCAGGTAGAAAACAGAACGACCGAAATGTCATAGGTCGCCAGCACGGACGCCCAAATATACAGCCTGCGCGCATTCTTGTCCGAAAAGGGCGGTAATCGATATTGGCTCAGATAAGGTGACAGGACCATGCGCCAGAGGTCCGACACCGTGCGCGACAGGAAAAAGGCCGTAAAGATTGCCGTGATCGTGAACTGGACCGAGATATCCTCGGCCTCGCCAAAGATCAGATACCCGACGATCAAAGCCATGATCATGGCAAAGACCGTGGCTCCAATCCCCATCAGGAACCGGAACAGCAGGAACGGCATCTTTTCCCGATACCCCTGTGGTTCGTCCTTGATCCGCGCCACCACCCAGCGGCGCGCGAACCGCTTCCCGTATATCTCGATCGACAGCCACCGCCCAAGTAACAGGAACAGGATGTTCCAACCCAACACCTCGACATAGGTCTGAATTCGGCCATCCGGGCTGGTCTGGCGCAGGATGTATTGTACTTCAAAAATAGAATAGGGCAGCGCCTCGAGCCTCGATTGCATCGACTCACGGAACTTCGAGAACCGCTCTTGCGCCTTCATCAGTTGCGAACCGTCACCCATTGGGTTGCTCGAATCGCTGTCTGCGCCCTCCGAACCTGCATCCTTTCCGCCTGCCGTTGTCACAACCTGACCGGCACTGTCGATGACAATGACACTTGCGCCCGCATCGCTGGCCGCGCGGATTGCAGCGGCCAGATCACTTTCCTTGTCGGCCTCGGACGAACTGCCCGACCCTGAAGGATATCCGGGAATCAAGGATGACTGCGCCAATGCACCAGTGGAAATGCTCAGGAAAATGGCCCAAAACGCCAAAAAAAATGCGGCCAGAAAGTTATTTCGCATTGGGTCGTGCATCCAGTTTTTGCCGATATTGGTCAGATTACAGAAGCGTTTCAAGCAGTTCAAATACTCGCATCGAACCGTCTCAATATCGTGTTTGGACGTGTTCTTGGCGCACTCTGATGAGCGCAGGTGTTTTCAATCTTTCAATAATTGAATATGACCAAGCAAAGGTTTCTGGTCGGCCTCGATTGTCTTCATCGTTCTCATTAGGCGATCTTGTCTGGCGGTGGTGCGATATGTCGCGAAACAGTCAATACGCTGTTGCCAAATCGCAATGCTTGAAACATTTGCAAGTGCGCAAATCCGCCTTTGGCAAGCGTGGGATTGAAATATACAGTAACGCTTGCGAACGCGCGGATTTCGCTCTGGGATCAAGAAGACGGGCAACACTATGAGCCTTGGCACAACCAATTCTAAACCGGACCGCGCGCCGCGTATCCTGTTTTACAGCCACGACACGTTCGGTCTGGGGCATTTGCGCCGGTCCCGCGCCTTGGCTGCGGCAATCACGCAGGCGGATCCAAGCGCCTCGGCGCTGATCCTGACGGGTTCGCCCGTGGCAGGCCGTTTTACCTTTCCCCGCCGCGTTGACCATGTGCGCCTGCCCGGTGTGACCAAGCGCGCGGACGGATCGTATGCCGCGCGCACAATCGGAATGGGGATCGACGAAGTAACCGAATTGCGCGCGGGATTGATCCAGACTGCGGTTCAGCAATTCGACCCCGACGTGTTGGTCGTCGACAAGGAACCGACAGGGTTCCGGGGTGAGCTGGTGCCGACACTGAAATACCTTGAACGCCATTGCGGAACGAAACTGGTTCTGGGTCTGCGTGATGTGCTGGACGAACCCGAAGTACTGGCCGCCGAGTGGGCGCGCAAAGAAGCCATCGAAGCGACCGAGCGGTTCTATCATGAGATTTGGGTTTATGGATCACAGTCGATCTATGACCCGACGCAAGGCTTGCCGCTAAGCGCGTCAGCGCGATCCCGCATTCACTGGACGGGATATCTGCGCCGCGACCTCGGCCCGATCGGGGAACCGCCTCAGCAACCCTATATCCTGATCACACCCGGCGGCGGGGGCGATGGCAAGGCGTTGGTCAACCTCGTCTTGTCCGCCTACGAGAAAGACCCAGACCTGTCGCCGCGTGCCGTGCTGGTCTATGGCCCATTCCTGTCGGGTGAATTGAGGAATGAATTCGAAGCACGGGTTGCCGCATTGAATGGTCGTGTAACCGCGGTTGGATTTGAATCGCAGATCGAAACGCTGTTTGCCGGGGCCGAAGGCGTGGTCTGCATGGGCGGCTACAACACGTTTTGCGAGGTCCTGTCCTTTGACAAACGGGCCGTCATCGTTCCACGCACCACACCCCGTCTGGAACAGTGGATACGGGCCTCACGCGCAGAAGAGCTGGGGCTGGTCAAGATGCTGGACGAACAACGCGACAGCCTGACACCCGACGCAATGATCCGTGCCATCCGCAACCTGCCGCACCAATCTGTGCCGTCACAGGCCATCCAAAGCGGTTTACTGGACGGTTTGGACTATGTCACCGACCGCATTGACAGCCTGCTGACATGGGAACAGAAACGAGCCACTGGATGAACTCGGCCTATCCCAATCTGGCGGTTGTGGTCAAAGGCTGGCCGCGACTGTCCGAAACATTTATCGCGCAGGAACTTGTTGCCTTGCAGGAAGCCGGGCACCGATTTGACATCTGGTCTCTGCGCCATCCGACCGACACCAAACGTCACCCTTTGCACGACCGTTTCGCAGGGCAGGTTCGCTATCTGCCGGAATACCTGCATGAAGAGCCACAGAGAGTGTGGGCGGCCCGCGCTGCCGCCCAGGACCTGCCCGGCTATGCCGAAGCCTACAAGATCTGGCGGCACGACCTGCGCCGCGATCCCACGCCGAACCGCATCCGCCGCTTCGGGCAAGCATGTGTTCTGGCCGCTGAGTTACCCGCCCAGACGCAGGGGCTCTATGCCCATTTCATGCACACCCCCTCGTCGGTCGCCCGGTATGCGGCCATCATGCGCGGTCTGCCATGGAGCTTTTCTGCCCATGCCAAGGACATCTGGACCTCACCGGATTGGGAAAAGCGTGAAAAGCTGCAGGCCGCAACGTATGGGGCCGCTTTCGGGGCCACCTGCACGGCAATCGGCGCGGAACACCTGCGCAGCCTAGCTGATGACCCCAACCGCGTGGAGCTTATCTATCACGGTCTGGACCTGTCGCGCTTCCCCGAACCGCCAAAACGCAGGATACGCGCCGCTGGCGATCCGTTTCACATGATTTCCGTTGGACGACTGGTTGAAAAGAAGGGCTTTGACCGTCTTATTGCGGCCTTCACACTGCTGCCGGAAAACCTGAACTGGCATTGGACCCACATTGGCGGCGGGGGTCTTGGGGACACGCTACGGGCGCAGGCGCGCGCTGCTGGTATCACGGACCGCATCACCTGGAGGGGAGCGTGCGATCAGCCAGAGGTGATCGATGCCATGCGCAGGGCCGACCTGTTTGTCTTGCCCAGCCGGATTGCTGCGGATGGTGATCGTGACGGATTGCCAAACGTGTTGATGGAGGCCGCATCGCAGCTATTGCCGATCCTGTCGACACCGGTTTCGGCCATACCGGAGTTCATCCAATCCGGAACGCATGGCGTGTTGTCTGATGACGACCCGGCTGCATTGGCTTCGGCCATTTCAGCTCTGGCCGCTGATCCGGAAACGGAAGCAACTATGGCGCGTGCAGCCTATGACCGTCTGATTGCAGATTTTCGAATGGACCCTGGTATTGCACGGCTGTCGGCACGGCTGAAAACCCTGAGCATGGAAGACGCGTAATGGCGCGGGTTGCGTTTTATGCGCCAATGAAATCCCCCGGCAGCCAGAAACCCTCGGGCGACCGCGAAATGGCGCGAAACCTGATGCTCGCCTTGGCGGCGCAAGGGGATAAGGTCGAACTGGCCTCGGACCTGCGCATCTATGACAAGAACGGGGACCGGGACCTACAGCGAACCCTTGTTCGCGCGGCTGAGATTGAAGCACAGCGGCTGAACGCCGAGTTGCCCTTTGATACTGATCTTTGGGTGACTTATCACAATTACTACAAAGCACCCGACCTGCTGGGCCCCAAGATCTGCCAGGCGCGCGGCATTCCGTATGTGCAATTGGAAAGTACGCGCGCATCAAGCAGGCTGAACGGGCCGTGGGCCGATTTCGCCCAAGCGGCGCATCAGGCGTGTGATGCAGCGGATATCATTTTCTACCACACAGCCAATGACCTGATTACGTTGGAACGGGACCGTTTTGGCAAGCAGGCACTGGTTGAATTGCCGCCATTTCTGCCTGAAACCGTGTTGCCTGTGGCAACGACCGGGGACGGCCCCATGCTGACTGTCGGAATGATGCGGCATGGGGACAAGCTGGCGTCCTACCGGATTTTGGCCGAAGCCCTTTCGCACCTGACATGTGACTGGAACCTGAACATCGCGGGGGACGGTCCGGCGCGGCCGGATGTTGAAGCGTTGATGGTGCCGTTCGGAAGCCGGGTGCGTTTTCTGGGCCAGCTCGACCGGGCGGCCTTGCAGAAAATCTACCAACACGCATCCCTGCTTGTCTGGCCCGGCGTGAACGAAGCCTATGGGATGGTCTATCTCGAGGCGCAGGCGACAGGCCTGCCCGTGATCGCACAGGACCGCTCCGGCGTTCGGGATGTGCTGGCACCTGCTGTTTACTCATCGGTTGATGCTGGGGCCAGAGGGCTTGCCGATCACATGCAAAACCTGCTGGAGGATACCGCGCAGCGCCATGCGCTTGGGGCGAATGCGCGCAGCTATGTGGCCCGGCGTCATCTTATGCCTCAGGCGACCGAGCGATTGTGGGCACATCTACGGCCCTTGTTGAAGGATGTATCATGACCCGTCTTGCACTGCTTCGCCACGGGCATACCCATTGGAACCGCGCAGGGCGCATTCAGGGGCGCAGTGATATTCCACTGGATGACGACGCGCGGTCTGAACTGGCCGGGTATCGCTTGCCTGACCCATGGGCCGCCGCTGATATCTGGTCCAGCCCGTTGCTGCGCGCCAGTGAAACGGCACGGATCGTGTCTGGGCGCGCCCCGAAAACCTCGGACGCGCTGACCGAAATGAATTGGGGCGACTGGGAGGGGCTTCGAGGCGTCGACCTGATCGCCGATGAAACCAGCGGGTATCGCCATATCGAAGACTGGAGCTGGGATTTTCGCCCGCCTCACGGTGAAAGCCCTGCCGAGGTTTGGACCAGGCTGCGCCCCTGGGTGTCCGGACTGCGAAAGGATACAGTCGCGGTCTGCCATATTGGCATCATGCGGGTCATTCTCGCCCAGGCGTGGGGTTGGGATTTTGATGGTCCCGCCCCCTTCAAGATCAAGCGCAATCGGCTGTATATCGTTGATATGGACACAATGACCGCAGACCCGGACCCCGTTCGCCTGATCAAACATGGGCCGCTGCCATGAAGGTAATGATCGTTGTCACGCACCTTTTGGGAACAGGACATCTGAGCCGGGCCCTGACGTTGGGCCGGGCGTTTCGGGATGACGGTCACGAGGTCATGGTCGTTTCGGGCGGAATGCCTGCGCCTCAACTGGACAGCAGCGGGCTGACCCTGTTCGGTTTGCCGCCGCTCAGATCAGATGGAACCAATTTCACCCGGCTTCTGACTGAAAGCGGCGTCGAGGCTGACGCGGATTATCGGCGCGCACGTGTGACAGCCATCGTGCAGGCGGTAAACAGCTTTCAGCCGCAAATTCTGATAACCGAGCTTTACCCCTTTGGTCGCCGGTCTCTGGCGGCGGAATTCGACGCGGCCCTGAATGCGGCACGGGCCCTGCCTCGGCCTCCGGTCATCCTGGGATCGATCCGGGATATTCTGGCCCCTCCTTCCAAACCTGCCAAGGCCCAGCGGACAGAAGATATCGTCACCCGCTTTTATGACGGCATTCTTGTTCACTCGACCGAAAGTGTCACACCGCTTTCGGTCAGTTGGCCGGTGTCGGACCGATTGGCGGAACGGTTGTATTATACCGGCTTTGTTGCGCCTGAGTTGCCTCAACCGCATCCTGATGCCGTTGGGCAGGGCGAAATCCTTGTCAGTGCCGGCGGCGGTTCTGTGGGGCAACCGATCTTTCGCGCGGCCATCGAGGCCGCCCGCCAGATGCCCAACAGGCGTTGGCGCCTGCTGGTCGGCGGGACGGATGCCAAGGCGAGAATAGCCGCGCTGTCCCAACTGGTCGAAGGAACCTCAGCAATTCTGGAACCCGTGCGCCCGGATTTTCGCCAGATGCTGCCCCATGCGGCGGCATCGGTCAGCATGTGCGGCTACAACACCGCCATGGATATTCTGCAAAGCGGAACACCCGCTGTTTTTGTCCCATTCGATGATGGCAAAGAGGTTGAACAGGGGCTGCGTGGGCAAAGCCTGTCGAGTTTGCCAGCCATCGAGGTGCTTCTCAGCCGAACCCTGAGCGGGCAGGCGTTGGCGCAGGCCGTAGAGCGCGTCATTTCAGATGGACCCCGAGCACAGCAGGATTTCGGATTTGATGGCGCGGCCCAAACCGTAGAGATCGCCAAGAACCTGCTGGAGCGGCGTACATGAACCCGGACTGGTACCCACTTGAGGTCGAACTGACCCATTGGCATGCAGCGAGCCTGTCGTTGCCGCTGTGGTGGCGAGACGATGACGCGATCGCTCCGACATCGCAGTTAGACCACCTGTCCGATCTGGCCGCACAGTTGGGCCTGCCGGTACATCTGGCCGTCATTCCCCACGCGGCAACCCCTGCGCTGGCTAACTATGTTGCGCGCGGCGAAACTCTCATCCCTGTGGTCCACGGGTGGTCCCACAAGAACCATGCGCCCGCCAGTGAGAAGAAAGCCGAGTTTCGCCACAACCGTCCGTTGGACGAGGTTGTTGCCGATGCCGCGGCAGGACTGTCACGCCTTGACGCCTTGTTCGGCAAAACCGTGCGGCCGATGTTTGTCCCTCCGTGGAACCGCATTGCACCAGAAGTCATCGAACATCTTCCGTCACTGGGATACCGCATTCTTTCCACGGCAACGCCCCGCAGAACGAAAATGGCGGCTGCGGGGCTTGAGCAGGTCAACACACATCTTGACCCGATTGGCTGGCGGGGTTCACGCGGTCTGATCTCTCCGGACCACCTGATCGCTCAGACAGTTAACCTCCTGCGGGACAGGCGCGAAGGCCGCGCAGACAACGCCGAGCCGTTTGGAGTATTGACCCATCACCTGGTCCATGATCAGGACATCTGGGCCTTTACCGAGGCGTTGTTGAAACATCTGCTGGACGGTCCTGCCACACTCTGGGTCGCACCGAAGAACGAATAAGGACATCGTCATGAGCCGACTGGATTCCATGCTGCGCCGACTGACGGCCCAACGTGACGGGCTGAACTGGGCAGCCGAACAGATCAGTGACCAAACTGGCGATGTGCTGGATATGGGGCTAGGCAATGGCCGCACCTATGACCACCTGCGAGAGATCCTGCCGAACCGACGGATCTGGGTGATGGATCGTGTGCTGCAATGCCACCCTGACAGCACCCCACCAGCCGAAGATTTCCTGCAAGGCGAAGCTGAACCCATGCTGCGGAAACTGATGGCCGAGGGGCACAAGATCGCGTTGGCGCATTATGATTTCGGACGTGGCATCAAACACGAAGATGTGGCCGAGGCCGCACGCCTCAGCCCGTTGATCGCGCAGGTCATGCGGCCCGGAGGGTTGTTGATATCCGGCCAGCCCCTTGTCGGCTTCAACCAGATCAAAGGGCCCGAGACGATCGCACCGGACCGTTACCTGTTCTATACGGCCTGATTACGCCACACGGCGACCTCGCGCCCAAACCGAGTTGAGGGCTGGCACACCTGCGCGCATCCGGAAACGGATAACATCGGCGCGGGCATTGACGCGCAACTCGCCACGATCCTCAAGCCCGGCGGCCTGCGCCGGGGCCAATGTGACGGTCTTCATTCCACGCGCCATATCGCCCCACATTTCACCCAGCATGACCGCAGACAATAACAAGGCCGACGGCACGTAATCCGAGGATATCACGTCCAGGTGCCCAAGCTCGGCCAATTCGCTGGCCGCAACATTACCGGAATGAGAGCCACCGCGAACAACGTTTGGCGCGCCCATCATGACCTTGATACCGTGATCATGACACGCTCGCGCAGCTTCCACCGTTGTGGGGAACTCAGCCAGCCGAATGCCGTGACCTGCCGAGATCTTCACCTGATCTTCGGTCGTATCGTCATGACTGGCAAGCACGGCCCCAAATCGGCGCGCGGCCTTGACGGTTTCGACCTCGTGCACATCACCGTTGCGGTCCCGTAGGCTTTTCAGCTGAGCCACATGCTGAAAGAACGTATCATCGTCCATGGCATATTTGCCCTTCAGAAAGGATTCCAGCTTGCCCATGTCGCGAAACTGACGCTGGCCGGGGGTGTGATCCATGATGGACACAAGGCCAACCCTGTCCTCGGGTCCAAACTCGTCCAGTTCTTCGATCAGTGTCTCGGAACACACCTCTGCCCGCAAATGCAGGAAATGGCTGATCTTGAGCGCATCCTGCTCGCGCAGATCCCACAACTCCCGCGACAGGCCGCGGGCATATTTTCCGTACCGTCCTGCACCGGAGGGGATTGAACCTACCCGCATCGCATCGAACACACTTGTGATCCCCACGCTGGCCAGTTCCGCGTCATGGGCCAGAATGGCGGCGGCATGGGGCCAATGCACATTGGGGCGCGGCTGAATATGGCGTTCAAGATTATCCGTGTGCAACTCGACAAGACCGGGGCTGACATAGTCGCCTTCGCAATCTGTAGCACCTGCAGGAACTGCACGCCCGGTATCAATTTCGATGATGGTGTCACCCACAATTCGAACACAGCCGGTGACGGTTTCATTCGGCAGCACAAGCGTGGCATTGGCAAGGATCAAGTCTTCTGTCATCTGAACTTCACGCAATCTGAGGTATTGGAAGGCCACTTAATAGGAGGCCAATGTGACATTCACGCGATACGCGATCTATTTTGCGCCACCCGCCGGGGCGGCCTGGACGAAATTTGCGACCAGTTGGCTGGGCTGGGACATGGCAAAAGGAACGCAGGTCGCGCATCCGATCATGGGTGGCATCGACATTGCCTCCGTCACTGAGGTGCCGCGCAAATACGGACTGCACGCGACCCTGAAACCGCCGTTCCGGTTGCGCGATGGCCTGTCCTTTGACGCATTGCACCAGGCGTGCATTGCGCTGGCTGCGCGCCAGCAGCCCGTCACTCTCGACGGCCTGGAAATTGCCCGCCTTGGCCGGTTTCTGGCGCTGCGCCCGCTGGGTGAAACGCAGGAGCTGAATGCGCTGGCAGCGGCCTGTGTTCGCGATCTCGACCGGTTTCGCGCACCTGCCACTCAGGCCGAACTGACGCGCCGCCGCGCCGCGGGACTGACCCCCGAGCAGGACGCTAATCTGACCCAATGGGGCTATCCCTACGTGCTGGACGCGTTTCGATTTCACATCACGCTCAGCGGTAAACTGGACAAACCAACCCTCAGGGCAACCCAAGAAGCACTGCACACCCATCTGAGCCCCTTGCTGCCGCAACCTTTCCAGATCACTGATCTTGCCCTGATGGGCGAGGCGGAAGAAGGGCGGTTTCACCTGATCCATCGCTACGCGCTTTCCGGTTGAAGGCGGCGCAGGATTTCGGCAACCGTGTCTTCCAGCGCGCCGGAATTGTCAATTTGGATGACCCGGTTCAGACCATCCGGCAACGCCACTTTGGCGCGACACAACCGCCGCGCCTGCTCGTCTGCGCTTTCCCGTCCCCGAGCGGACAGGCGCCGCGCCAAAACTCCGACATCTGCCGTCAGAGAGATCACAATCAGATCTCCAAACACCTTCTGCGCCTGCAAAAGAATCCCGCGGGAAAGATTGACCAGAACCGCAATCGCCCCCTGACGCTGTCGCAAAATCTCGTCCGGGATACCGTAGAACAGTCCGTGCGCAGGCCAGCTGAGGGCAAAAGCGCCTGCCTGTTCCATCTGCTGGAATTCTGCAACCGAAACCCGGTCAAAATCCTCGCCTTCTTCGCCTGCGGGGCGGGTGATCACCCTTCGCACCCGCCGGACGCCAGGCACCTGTGCCTCCAACGCTTCCATGACGCTGTCTTTGCCAACGCCCGAGGGGCCAACAATCGCTATGACAGGGGCAAGTGTCATGCCGCCAGTCCCGGCGTGAAGTCAGCGACATTGACTTCGCGGTCACAGACGCGCTCACGGGCATCGAGGTCGTGGAATATCCCGACAATCGCCGCGCCACGTCCTTTTGCCTCTTCAATCAGCGACAACACGGTTTCGCGGTTCTGCGCATCCAGACTTGCCGTCGGTTCGTCCAGCAACATCGCCGGGTAGTCATGCGCAAAGCCACGCGCAATGTTCACCCGCTGCTGTTCGCCGCCCGAAAAGGTTGTAGGGCTCAGGGTCCACAAGCGCTCAGGAATGTTCAGCCGCTTCAGTAACTCGGCGGATTTCTCCAGCGCCTCTGTCCTGTCGCAACCCACGGCCAGCAAAGGCTCTGCCACAACGTCCAGTGTCGGCACCCGCGGCACGACCCGCAAGAATTGACTGACATAGCCCAGCGTTTCCCGGCGGAGGGTCAAGATCTGGCGCGGCTCGGCTTTTGCCACGTCCAGACCTCCAACCAGCACCTGACCAGAGGCCGCCAGGTAGTTGCCATAAATTACGCGCATCAGCGTGGACTTGCCCGCGCCAGACGCCCCGGTCAAAGCAACGCACTCACCCGGTTCAACCCTCAACGACGCGCCTTCCATCACCGGGATAACAGCACCGCCCTGATTGTGCAGGGTAAAGCTTTTGCTCACATTGATCAGTTCAATCATTGCTTCACCTTTTCCCAAATACTCAAACCTGCAGAACGCTGGACACTAGCAGTTGCGTATAGGCGTGTTGGGGATCATCCAGCACCTGATCGGTCAGCCCGGCCTCAACCACATGACCATCCTTCATCACCATCAACCGGTCGGCCAACAGACGCACCACAGCAAGATCATGGGTCACGATGATCGCGCTCAGCCCCATTTCACGCACCAAGCCGCGCAAGAGGTCCAGTAATCGCGCCTGAACCGAGACATCCAGCCCCCCGGTCGGTTCGTCCATGAACACCAGTCGCGGGCCAGTCACCAGATTACGGGCGATCTGCAAACGTTGCTGCATCCCGCCCGAAAACGCGGTGGGCCGGTCATCAACGCGGGCCGCCTCGATCTCGACCCGGCCCAGCCAGTCAATGGCCTTGTCTCGGATGTCACCATAGTGGCGCTCGCCCACGGCCATAAGCCGTTCACCAATATTGCCTCCGGCACTAACTGACATCCGCAGCCCGTCACGTGCATGCTGATGCACAAAGGCCCAGTCGGTACGGCTCAACATCCGGCGTTCGGGCTCAGACATGGTTACCGTGTCCACCGGCCCGTTCGCGCGCGTGTCAAAGATCACCTGCCCTGCATCGGGCACCAGATGACCGGCCAGACAATTCAGCAGGGTCGACTTGCCCGACCCGCTTTCGCCCACGATCCCCATCACCTCACCGGGGTAGAGATCAAAAGTAACATCCGCGCATCCGATCCGCGCACCATAGAGCTTTTCGATGCCCTTGACTTGCAACAGGGGGGTCATGCCGCGTTCTCCTCGGCCAGTCGGCCCATATGGCCCGCTTCGCGGCGCGACCGGCAATAATCGGTATCCGAACAGACAAACATTCGGTTGCCCGCATCATCCATGATGACTTCATCCAGATAGCTATCCTCGGCTCCGCACAGGTCACAGGGATGATCGGCCTTGGTGGCTTCGAACGGGTAATCCTCGAAATCAAGGCTCACGACCCTGGTATGTGGCGGCACTGCGTAGATGCGCTGCTCGCGCCCGGCACCGAACAGCTGGATTGCATCCATTTCAAGCTTCGGGTTGTCGAATTTCGGGATCGGGGACGGGTCCATCACATAGCGGCCAGACACTTTCACCGGATAGGCGTAAGCGGTCGAGATCGCCCCGTGCTGGCTGATATCCTCATATAGCTTCACATGCATCAGCCCATATTCTTCAAGGCTGTGCATCTTGCGTGTCTCGGTCTCACGCGGCTCGAGGAAGCGCAGAGGTTCCGGAATCGGCACCTGATAAACGATAATCTGATCTTCGCGCAGCTTCGCCTCGGGGATGCGGTGGCGGGTCTGGATCACCGTCGCCTTCTCGGTTTCCTCGGTCGTCTCCACACCTGCGGTCTTTTCAAAGAACTTGCGGATCGACACTGCGTTGGTCGTGTCATCCGCACCCTGATCGATGACCTTGAGCGTATCCTCAGGCGTCAGCGTCGCGGACGAGACCTGCACCCCTCCGGTGCCCCAGCCATAAGGCATCGGCATTTCACGGCTGGCAAAGGGCACCTGATACCCTGGAATAGCCAGGCCCTTCAGGATGGCCCTGCGGATCATCCGTTTGGTTTGTTCGTCCAAATATGCAAAGTTGTACGCGCTCATAGCAGTCCCCGCGCAGTTAAGGCTACTTCAAAGGCCTGAGGGCTGGTAAAATGTATGGCGTCCATGCCAACGGCGCGGGCTCCATCCACGTTTCTTGGGCTATCATCGACAAAGATACAGTTCTGAGGGGAAAGATCGGCCCGGTCGCACATCCGACGGAAAATCTCGGGCTGCGGTTTCAAAAGCTTTTCCTGACCTGACACTACGGTCACGCCAAAGACCTCGCCCAGCTCAGGATGCACACCAACACCAACGGGCCATGTTTCCGCTGACCAGTTGGTGATCGCATGAACCGGGGTGCCCTGTTCTTTCAAACGATGGAGCAATCGCCAAGTTCCCTCGATCTTGTGTGGGACGGTCATGGCATAGCGCTCAACATAAGAACTCAGACGTCGCTGGTCGTCAGCATCTTCCAGTTCAGCAGCCAGATCAGCGAAATCCTCACCGCCATCGGCCCGCAGATTACGTTCGGGGAAATCGATACGAGTGAGAAACTCTGCCACCGCCTCGCGGCTACCCATCTCATCCAGCCATGCCAAATGCGGATCCCACTGGATCAAAACGTTGCCGATATCAAAAACGACAGCCTTCATTCCGCAGCCTCCTTTGACGTGATCCGCGCGTCAGCCTCGCGGCGCAGTTTGCGGACCAGTTCAAGCTCGGACTGGAAATCCACGTAATGCGGCAGCTTGATGTGTTCGAGAAAACCGGTCGCCTGAATGTTGTCCGCGTGGCTCAGAACAAATTCTTCATCCTGCGCAGGCGCGCCCAGATTGTCTTCGCCCAGTTCCTTCCACCGCAGCGCGCGATCAACCAAGGCCATCGCGATGGCTTTTCGTTCGGATTGACCAAAGACCAGACCATAACCGCGCGTGAACTGAGGCGGCTCGGTTTTTGAACCCTTGAACTGGTTCACCGTCTCACACTCGGTCAGTTCGACCTCGCCGATATCTATGGCAAACCCCAACTCGGGGATGTCCATTTCAACAGCAACCTTGCCGATCCGCAATTCACCCACAAACGCGTGGTTGCGTGCGTAACCGCGCTGGGTGGAATATGCCATGCCCAGCACGAAACCCTCATCCCCGCGTGTCAGCGATTGCAGGCGCAACGGGCGATTGGCGGGGAATTCCATCGGTTCGCGCGTCAGGTCGCCGGGGGTGTCATCACTTGCCGGCTCGTCCTGAATGAGGCCCTCGTCTTTCAGGAATTCAGTGATATGCGGCGTCGGTTCCTGCCGCGCTGAACCTTCCGGAACTTTCGGGACATCACCATCCGCGGCCAGTTTGAAATCCAGCAAACGATGCGTATAGTCGAACGTTGGCCCCAGAACCTGCCCACCGGGCGCATCCTTGAACGTGGCCGATATCCGGCGGTCGCAGGCCATCTCACCTGTTTCGACCGGATTTGAATGGCCAAAACGCGGCAGCGTGGTGCGATAGGCGCGGATCAGAAAGATCGCCTCGATCAGGTCGCCCCGCGCCTGCTTTATCGCCAGCGCAGCCAGGTCGGGGTCATAAAGCGAGCCTTCCGCCATGACCCGGTTCACTGCAAGGCTTAACTGTTCGCGGATCTGTGCAAGGCTCAGTTCTGCCACATCGGTCGCGCCCCGGCGTTCTTCGGCCAACCAGGCATGGGCGTTCTCGATAGCTTTTTCACCCCCTTTGACAGCAACATACATCGCTTACGCCTCCGACGTGATCTGCGTGCTGCGTGGCAGGGCCGCAACCCTGTTGCCGCAGGTAAAGAAGAAATCGCACCCCAGAGGGTAGAGCATCGCGTTCCCCTGAAGCGCCGGAATATCCGGCAGAGACAGGCGCGCGGTCTTTTTGATGCCGGGGCCGCTCAGAACGGCACCGCTCTGCTCTAGCCGGTCGCATTCCACAATCAGGGTCGCAGAACGATCCGGGTATTCCGGCGTTCCGATGCGATAGGCGTTAAGCGGTCCCAATGCCTCCCACGTGCCAACGGCAAAATCAGCCTTTGCTGCGGATACGAGCGGGGCGCCCGTGTGGAATGTCAGCCAATTGCGGATTGCGGCGGTATCGGTGCCTCCGGCCAGGTGAACCCTGGTCTCGGGGTCGCACAGCGTCAGCAGCAGTGTACCGGCCGCCACGGACAGGGGCGCTGGAGGTTCGCCGCCCGATAGCACACGTATGTCGCCCGGGCATGCCATGACGGTCATCGCAGCGCGGAACGCATGTGCAGCATCGACAGGTGCGTTTTCAAAGCCCCCGGAAAACTGTGTTTGCGCGGCCATCAATCTTCCCCCCGAACAAGCGTGAAAAACTCAACCTTGGTGGCCGCTGCCTTGGCCGCGCGAGTGCTTTTGACCGCCTGCATTTGCTGCTGAAGCGGGTCGAGCAGCCGCGCCTGCACCTCATCCGCTGCCCCGGTCTGCATCATCGCATCAATCAATGCTGCGGCTTCGGCCTTGGGTTTCGATCTACCCTGAACATAACCGTGACCAACCGTTCCATCCTGCAACACCACAGAACAGCGCGTGACCGTCATTTCGCCCAGATTGAACGGTGCTCCGGTGCCGCCGGTGCGACCACGCACCATCACGCTCCCGACCTCGGGGCGGCGCAGCCAGTCAAAGCTCGGGCGGGTCTCAATCCCGTCCCACAAGGTCATCAGGGTGTCGTCAGGTGCACGGGCCAGCAAACCCATCCAATCCCTGCGCGCCCCGATCGCGAATTCTGTCTGATCTGTCATCAAAGCCTCTTGGCCGGGTTGTCTATCTAAACTATACAACTAGACAAATATTAACCCGCGTGTGCGCAACACGCAATCTCCAACTGTGTGAAGATTTGGTGACATGAGCAAAACGCCGATCTGGAAAAGCATCGCCCTGCGCCTGACCTCGGACATTGCCGAAGGGCGGTATCAAACCAGTGACCGCCTGCCGACCGAAGCTCAGCTGGCCGCCAAATACGGTGTCAACCGCCACACGGTGCGGCGCGCGTTGGCTGACATGTCGGAACAAGGTCTGGTTCATGCCCGGCGCGGTGCGGGCGTTTTTGTGGCGGCGCGGCCAACCGACTATCCGATTGGCAAAAGGGTTCGATATCACAAGAACGTCTCGGCCAGCGGCAAGATACCGGGAAAGAAAATCCTGGCCCTGACCACACGGGCGGCAGATGAAGCCGAGGCCGAAGCACTGGGTCTGAGCAAAGGGAACCCGGTGCATGTCTATGACGGGTTATCGCTGGCGGATGGGCAGCCCATAGCCGTTTTTCAAAGTGTCTTCCCGGCAGAACGCTTTCCAAACCTGTTACAGGCGCTGACCGAGACCCAGTCAGTAACAAAAGCCCTGCAACGTTGCGGCATCGCGGATTACACCCGCATCTCGACCCGATTGACCGCGCGCGGCGCGACAGCAACGCAAGCCCTTCATCTGCAACTGACCGAAGGTGCTCCGGTGCTGTTTTCGGTCGGTGTCAACGCGGACCCGGACGGCGCACCCGTCGAATATGGCCGAACCGTCTTTGCTGGTGAGCGTGTCACGCTGACGCTGAACGAAGAGTAAACCACTATCCCTGCCGCTCGATCTCGACCTCCTGCCGGAGGTCTCATCCCGTTGGGCGTGGCGCGAAATCCGGATAAACTGCCTTTGGGCCGACGTTATCCGGCAATCGGATGAACGGTCGTGCAAAAGCTCTGTGACACTTTTTCAAACGGTTGCGCCGCACTGAACCGCGCTGTTTTCTTGTCCTTCCAATCCCGGTTCAGGGCAACAGGAACGGTTTGGGATCGGGTGTGCGCGGCCTGCGCTTTTTACCCGACTCGCCCTGGATCAGACGGCGGCGCAGCCAGCCCGAAAACCAATCCATCAGCATCACCATCAGAATGATCAGGATGATGTAGTAGGCGACCTCTTCCCAGTCTTTCTGCGTGATGATTGCTTGCGTCAGCAGCAAGCCAATACCGCCCCCCGTGATTGCACCGATCACCGTCGCACTGCGGGTGTTGGATTCGAGAAAGTACAAAAGCTGGCTCAGCAAAACAGGCGTGACCTGAGGGATAACGCCGAACCGATACCGTTGCGGGGCGTTCGCACCCGTGGACTGCACACCTTCGATCTGCTTCTGATCCACGTTTTCCAACGCTTCCGAGAATATCTTGCCGAATGTCCCGGTGTCCGTCACCAGAATGGCAAGCCCACCGGTCAACGGGCCGGGGCCAAAGGCGCGGGCCAGAACCACAGTCCAGATCAACGCGTCTACGCCGCGCACAAAATCGAATACACGCCGTATCGCAAAGCGGATGGATGTCATCCGGTTGAAATTGCGCGTCGCAAGGAAGGCCAATGGCAGGGCCACAATCGCCGCGCCAAACGTGCCCAGAAATGCCATCAGCATCGTCTCGAAGATGGCCCACGCCACATCCTGATGGCGCCACATCTTGTTGGTCCAGAAATCATTAAAGATCGCACCCGCCTCGCCCGACGCCGCCAGTCCGGCCAGTTCCGGGAAGGACTTGCCGAAATAAGGGCTGTCCAGCGTGAACCAGAACAATTCCCAACCTGTGAAATAGCGAAACACCTCGGACCGGTTGCGGGTGACAGTCAAACGACCTGCGTCCGTGGTCACAGACAGCCGGTTTTTAGAAACGTTGATCCACTCCGGAACCTCACCCTCCGGCAACTCCGCCTGTACACCGGCCGAACGCGTGGGTGTTGCGCGAATGGTGCCATAGCCGGGAATGTCATATTCCACCGTCTGCGCACCGAAACGCACGACATGGCCCTTTTCAAGGTCGATCACAGTTGTCTCGCCCAGTGCCACCCACTCGGGGGCCTGCCCTTCAGGATATGCCCCCTTGCGCTCACCCTCGATGGCGGCAGAGACTTCACCGGTGCGATTATCCCGGGCGATATGCGTTTTGTAGCTATAGCTGTCAGCCACCAGCGTCTTGCCATTTGCCCAGTTTGCGCGCCCCACAAGGCCCGACACGTCAAAAGCAAAGAAGACATAGACCAGATAGACGAAAACCAGAGCAGGCAACCCGAAGTTCACCAACCTCTTGCGGTTGAACAAGCGATCTGCTTCGGCTTTGAGGTCATCAACAGTCAGATTGGTTGCGAAGGTGCTCATGCCAAAGCTCCTTTTTCCGAGCCGTGGGTCAGGCGGTCGCGCAGGTAGCCTGACAGCTGGTCGACGACCACGATTGTAACGAACAGAAGAATGAAGATGGCTGCGGCTTCGTCATAACGCCCCTGCCCCCAGGACATGGCATTGCGCAGCTCGTAACCCAAACCGCCCGCCCCAACAAATCCAAGAATGGCCGAGGCACGGATGTTGATTTCGAACCGCAGCAGCGCGTAGCTGACATAGTTTGGCCCGACCTGCGGGATCACCCCCAGATACATCCGCTGTGACCAGTTGGCACCGACGGAATGCAGCCCGTCCACCGGTTTCAGCGAGGCGTTCTCGTTCACCTCCGAAAACAGTTTGCCCAATGCGCCAGCAGTGTGAATCGCGATGGCGATCATCGCGGGAACCGGGCCACCGCCCAGAATGAAGATCAGAACCAAAGCAATTACAATCTCGGGAATGGCGCGGCAGATGTCTGATATTCGGCGAAACAGCGGGATAAATGACGGCCACAGCGCCATGCCGCGTGTCGACATCAGGGCGAAAAACGTCCCGACAATTGTGCCAACAAGCGTCGCCGCCGCCGCGATGTTGATTGTCTCGATCAGAGCCGGGAAGAACGAGACCAAATTGGCTGGCATTTCAGCAATCTTTTCCCACGCCTCGGACAGAACCTCTGTGGGGTAGTCAAGAATACGGTGCCAGCCATCGACAAAGCTGCCGGCATTCCGGTTGTCGGCTGTGCGAAACCCTGCTGCCATCAACGACAGGAACAGGATCAGGAGAATGCCGCCATAGACCCGCTTGCGTCGTGTCATCGCTGTATAGTCGTTGCGGATCTGATCGACGGATAAGGACCCTGCGGTAAGGTCTGTCATGGAATGCTCCTGAAGGGAAAACGGGGTCTGGTACATCACCAGACCCCGATCATTGGATATGCAGTTTTAGTTGGACTTCAGCTTGCGCGCTTCGATGATGACCTCGTAGGCCTCATGCGTAATTGGATCAAAGCTCTTGGCCTCACCCGCGGCCACACCATAGAAGCATTCGCGGTCTTTTTCATCCAGCGTGTTCCACAATTCGGTGACCTGAGCTTTGACATCCTCGGGCAGAGCCTTGCGCAGTACAACCGGACCTTCCGGGATCGGTGCCGATTTCCAGATCTCGACCAGATCGTTCATGTCGACCAGACCAGCATCCACAGCACGGCGCAGCGCGCCCGACTGATAGCCGTCTTCCCACTCGCCAAGACCATCAGCCCAGGTCACACCGCCATCAACGTCACCGTTGTTCACCGCGACAATTGTCTGCTCGTGACCGCCGGTGAATTTCACCTCAGCAAAATAGTCACCCGATTCCATGGTTGCTCCGGTGGCCTGGGGAATCTCGATCGACGGGATCAGATAACCCGAGGTCGAATTCGGGTCACCAAAGCCAAAAACCTTGCCCTTCATGTCCTCAAGCGAGGTGATGCCGCTGTCCTTGCGTGCAAAACCAACCGAGTAATAGCCGTAACCGCCATCGGTGTTCACCTTAACCAGTACCGGCTCAACCGCTTCGGGGTCGCTCAGATAGGTTTTGGCATAGCCCGACGCACCCAGCCAGGCGACATCAATCGTGCCGCCCAGCAGCCCCTGAATCACTCCGTTATAGTCGGCAGGGGCAAACAATTTGGTCGGAACGCCCAACAGTTCTTCGGTGTATTCGCGCAGACACTCGTTTTTGCTCATCCGGTCCTGAGCGTTCTCGCCACCTAGAATGCCGATGCGGAATTCGCTGATTTCTTCGGCCATGACCGGTGCGGCCAGTGTTGTGGTTGCGACCAAGGCAGCAATCAGTTTTTTCATCTGTCTCTCTCCAGTTTGATAACCCCGGCCTCTCATCGGGCCGGGCGATGAAAGGTGTTGGGACCGCTCAGATGGTTGCCTCTGCTTCCATCAGCGCCTTTTGCGTGGCGTCGAGCGTTTCGATTTCCGTTGATGTCGCTTCTTCCGAGAAGCTGGCACCGGCACCATAGATTTCGCGGGCGACGCCCGTGGTCAGTTGCTCGGGCAGCCCGTCGAACACGATGCGCCCGTCGCGCATCCCAACCACGCGGTCGCAATAGCGACGTGCAGTGTCCAGCGTGTGCAGGTTGGCGATGACGGTACGGCCATCTTCTTCATGGATGCGGCGCAGCGCCTGCATCACAACCTGTGCGTTCATCGGGTCCAGCGAGGCAATTGGTTCATCCGCCAGAATAATCCTCGGGTCCTGCATCAGAGCCCGCGCAATCGCCACGCGCTGTTGCTGGCCGCCCGACAAGGCCTCGGCCCGTTTCGGAGCGTGTTCCGCAATCCCCAACCGGTCCAGGATGTCGATGGCACGGTGAATTTCATCCATCGGGAACAGGTTGAACATAGCGGCCAGCGTGGAATGACGGTTGAGCGTGCCATGCAGCACGTTCGAAACCACATCCATGCGCGGCACCAGGTTGAACTGTTGGAAAATCATCGCACAATCGGCCTGCCAGGCGCGTTTGTCACGGCCTTTCAGTTGGGTGATGTCCCGGCCTTCAAACAGGATTTCGCCTTCGCTGGCATCCGTCAGGCGGTTAATCATCCGCAGCAGGGTGGACTTGCCCGCGCCCGACCGTCCGATGATCCCGATCATGCATGGCTTGTCCACATCCAGCGCCGCGGCATTAACGGCAACATTGTCACCAAAGCGTTTGGTCAGTTTCTTGATACGCAGCACGTGCCACCCCCAATTCATGTTGGCGGACTGCTACAGATGCCGTTCAACGGATATGTGTCAGCGTAGTGAAAGTTTTGTAACGGCACGACACGTGCGGGGGGTATCCATCGCCCCGCCTCACGGGTATACGCATCCGCGACTCTTCAGCTGATACGAGGCCAATATGAGCTTTGACCGCACCATCAAGATCGCGCCGTCCATTCTGTCCGCCGACTTTGCCAATTTCGGGCAAGAAATTCAGGCCATCGAAGCGCAGGGCGCGGATTGGGTCCATGTTGACGTAATGGATGGCCATTTCGTCCCGAACCTGACCTTTGGCCCGCCAGCCGTCAAAGCGTTCCGCCCGCATGTAAAGACGGTCATGGACGTGCACCTGATGATCACGCCGGTCGATCCATACATCCAGGCCTACGCTGATGCAGGCGCCGACATTCTGACCGCGCATGTCGAGGCAGGGGCCCACACCCACCGCACGCTGCAGGCGATCCGCGCCGCGGGCATGAAGGCAGGCGTGGCCCTGAACCCGGGCACCCCGGCTGAGGCGGTCGAACATCTGCTGGACCTCACCGATCTGGTCTGCGTCATGACCGTGAACCCCGGCTTTGGCGGCCAGAAGTTCATCGACATGACTGGCAAGATCCGCAAATTGCGCCAGATGATTGGTGACCGCCCCGTGCATATCGAGATCGACGGCGGTGTTGATCCCCAGACAGCGCCCCTTGTTGCCGCAGCGGGGGCTGATGTGCTGGTGGCCGGGTCTGCCGTGTTCAAAGGCGGATCAGTTGATCGGCCCGAGGTTTACGGTGAGAATATTCGGGCCGTACGGGCCGCAGCTGAAGGCGGGTTGGGCTGATCTGCCAACTCGCGACTGCATAGTTGGCTTTATCCGCAAAACTGAATTTCGTTGAACTCATCGGGCGGGACACACCCCGCCTTGATGTTCTTGTTGCGGCCTTCATTAGGGTCACAGACGCGCCGGGCTGAAGCCCGGCCTACGAGTCGGTCGAAGGCCTTCGATACAATAACTTACAAAAAAGGCCGCCCCTTTATGGAGCGGCCTTCTTTGTTTCACCGATGTGCCGGGCTGAAGCCTGGCCTACGGATTATTCTACGATCTTCGACACGACGCCGGCGCCGACGGTGCGGCCGCCTTCGCGG